>UWSI01000001.1 GCA_900541895.1 uncultured Actinomyces sp.
GCCCGCTGGGCCTGACCGCGCGCCTGGGCGTTCGGCGCCTGGCTGCCTGGGCCTTCGCACTGGCGCTCACAGGTTCGCTCTTCGGCGCGATGTCGGGCGGCTTGTCCGACCTGATCGCCAACAACCCGTCGAGCACCGCCTACATCGACAAGATCGCCCCCGAGATGCGGCCCGTCGTCCAGTACACCACGTTGCTCACGGTTGTGATAGTGGCCCTCGTAGCCACTGCGGTCGTCCAGCGGGTGCTCAACCTGGCCGCGTCGGAGGAACGCGGGCTGAGCGAAGCGGCGCTGACCTGTGGGGTCCCGCGCACACGAGCGCTCATAGCCGCCCTGGCCGACGCCATCGGCGCAGGAGTGGTCCTACTCGTCGTGTCGGGCGCTGTACTGGCGGCCGCCATGGCGACCCAGGTTCGTGAGGACCACGCTGCCGGCAGGGCGTTCGTCTTCACGCTTACCCAACTGCCGGGGGTCGTGGCGGCGGTGGGCATCGCCGCGATGCTGGTGGGAGCAGCCCCGCGGTGGCGGTCCCTGGCGTGGGCGATCATCGCGTGGAGTTCCTTCGCCAGCCTCTTCGGCGGCCTCATCGACATGCCGAAGTGGGCGCAAGACCTCTCCGTCCTCGGGCACGTGATCGATCCGTGGGGGACGACCCACTGGCTGCCCATGGCCGTCCAGCTTGGGGTTGGCATCGCGTGCTGCGCTGGCGGCCTGATCGCCTACCGCGTGCGAGACATTCCCGCGTGAGCGCTCGTGTCCCTCCCGCCGCTCGTTCTCGGAGGGATCGGAAACCTCCTGCTCTACCGCATCTGCGCCACCCTGATCATCAGGTTCGGCTCCGTCTGGCTGGGCATTGCCGACGGCAGGCCCCCGCAGACGGCATGAACGGCTGGCAGGTGGCCATCCTGGTCGCGGCCTACGCCCCGATGCTGCTCCTGTGGGCTCCCGCCCTCACGATCGGTCTCATCGACTACTGGCGTCGGCGCACAACCCGATAACACACTGGGGGTCACGCCTGACGGCGCGGCCCCCAGACGCGTACTTATCGGTCCAAGATCAGCGGTTCGCGCGGTAGAACTCGATGAGCGAACGAGTTGAGGAATCCTGTTGATCCAAGACCGCCTGATCGCCCTCGATTGCGGGAAGAATCTGCTTGGCCAAAACCTTACCCAGCTCAACGCCCCACTGATCGAAGGAATCCAGTCCCCAGACCGCACCCTCAACGAAAGTGATGTGCTCATAGAGCGCAATGAGCTGTCCCAAGACCGAAGGGGTCAGCGCGGGCGCCATAATCGAGGTCGTGGGACGGTTACCCGTGAAGACGCGGGCTGAAACCAGTTCTTCTGCGGTGCCTTCAGCGCGAACCTCTTCTGCGGTCTTACCGAAAGCCAAGGCCTTGGTCTGAGCGAAGAAGTTCGACAAGAACAGCTCGTGCATATCCGCATCAGCGTCGCGAATCGGCCACGAGGGCTGAGCGAAGGCAATGAAGTCTGCGGGAACCATGCGGGTTCCTTGATGAATCAGCTGGTAGAAGGCGTGCTGGCCATTCGTTCCCGGCTCACCCCAGAAAACCTCGCCGGTGTCGTAGAAGACCGGGCTTCCATCGCGACGCACGGACTTGCCATTCGACTCCATGGTGAGCTGCTGCAGGTATGCGGGGAAACGGTGCAGGTACTGCGAGTACGGGAGCACTGCATGGGTGTCCGCGCCCAAAAAGTTTGAATACCAAACGTTGAGCAAGCCCATGATGAGCGGAACATTATCCTTGGGCGCTGCCGACGCAAAATGCTGATCAATTGCACGCATGCCTCCAAGGAATTCCTCGAAGTGCTCAGGACCGATCGCGATCGCCAGGGAGGTTCCAATTGCGGAATCTACCGAGTAACGGCCGCCAACCCAATTCCAGAAACCGAAGGCATTTGCCGGATCGATACCGAATTCTGCGACCTTGTCCAATGCCGTCGAGACAGCAACGAAATGCTTGGAAATCGCTTCCTTTTCCTGTTCGGGATCATCGCCGATGACGCCCTTTTCACGCAGCGACTTCAAGGACCAGTCACGAACCGCATGGGCGTTGGTGATGGTCTCCAAAGTGGTGAAGGTCTTCGAGGCTACGATCACCAGAGTGGTTTCGGGGTCCAGATCCTTGGTGGTCTCCCCCACGTCGGTCGGGTCAATATTGGAAATGAAACGGCATTCCAAGCCCTCTTGGACGTAGGGCTTCAAGGCTTCGTATGCCATGACGGGTCCAAGATCCGAGCCACCAATACCCACGTTGACAACGGTTGCTACGCGCTTACCGGTGACGCCTACCCAATCTCCGCTGCGCACACGGTTGGCGAAGGAGTAGAGGCGATCTAGAACCTCGCGGACATCTGCAACAACGTTGCGTCCATCGACGATCAGTTCCTCATCGGAGCCGCGACGCAGCGCGGTGTGGAGCACCGAACGGTTTTCAGTGACATTGATGCGGTCACCGCGAAGCATGGCATCACGAAGGGGAAAGACCTCGGTCTGATCTGCCAGTTCAAGAAGCTGATTGAGAGTCTCTTCATTAATCAGGTTCTTGGACAAATCGATGTACAGGTCCCCGACTTTCTTCGTCCACTTCTGGGCGCGTTCTGGGTCTTGCTGGAACCAGCTACGCAGATCGGGGTTGAACACTTCTGCATGCTCATCCAGTGCAGCCCAAGCGGGGGTTGTCGTCGGGTCAATTGCGCTCATCGTGCTTTCTCCTGATGATCGACGGTCACGGGAATTTCCCGCTTAGTGATTAAAGCTCTCTGCTTGCATGATAGTCACCGGCTCAAGCTCTCGCGGCTGGGACTGCATGGACACTGCGGTCAGAATCGGGCGAAGATCACGCCACCACTGATCGAAGGGACGACGATTCGCCATGTCCAAATCATCGAACATTCGGTCTACCGGGCGGACCTGGATTGCATTCCCCACGTCACCGATGTAGACAGCCTGCGAACGTCCCTGCGAGAACTGGTTGTCCAATTCACCCAGAGCGGCAAAGACTAGGCGAGTCGCAAGCAGACGGTCATAAGGACTGGGAGCACCGCCCTGCTGGAGGTGTCCAAGCGCAGAGGAACGGACGTCGTAGAGCCCGTCACTTTCAGCCTCGAAAACGTTCGCAAGGAACTCACGGTTGTAATGCGCGTCCGCTTCCTCGTTGACAACAACAAGGAATAGACGGCGACCGGCCTCGAAAGTTTCACGCAGGCGGTGCGCATCCTCATCAATCTCTGCCAGGGTCGTGTTTTCCTCATTCAAATAGGCGTATTCAGCGCCCGAGGCGATTCCTGACATGAGCGTGAGGTAGCCGCAGCGTCGCCCCATGAGTTCTGCGACAAAGCAGCGCTTGGAGGCAGCCGCGCTTTCCTTAATACGATCCAATGCCCACACAGCATTATTCAGTGCGGTATCGGTACCAATCGCCAGTTCAGCGCCGGGAAGGTTATTGTCGATCGAGGCTGGAACCAGAACGATGGGAATACGGAAAGCCGGGTAGCGATCGAGCTCCGAGGTCATTTCCTTGACGGCCAGGTATGCATTAAGACCACCGACCACCAAGAGGGCGTCAATTTCATTGCGTTCGATTGCGCGCCCCAAGGCGTAGTACTCGTTCACTGTGGGAACGGGGCGGCGCGTTCCTAGCTCAGCACCACCGTGGAATGCCCATCCTTCAACGTCATCCCACGTCAGCTCGCGAACCTGATTATCGGCAAGTCCCGCCCAAGAGCCATCGATTCCAAGCATGGTCCAGCCCTTAGCGATACCAAGCCTGACGGCAGCGCGCGCAGCAGTATTCATACCGGGGGCAAGACCGCCTGCGTGGATGATGGCCACGCGCTTAGCGGATCCGCTGGGGGGATTCTCTGCCAGCGTCGGAGGCGTCGACAGGAGCTGGTTAATTCCAACCATCACGGTGAAGGAACGTCCACGAGCCGCCTGCGCGGCTGCAAAGTCCCCAGCTTTAATGAGGTCCTTGACGCCTCGAGTCTGATGGACCGCTTCCATGAGCGGAATTCGAGTGACCCGATTGTGGCGGACACCCAGAATTGTCGCTACATCGGGATCAGCTGGGTTCAAGATCTCTTGGACTGCGGCAAAGCCCAAGAGTGTGGACATCCAACGGTCATACGCGGAAGGAACGCCGCCTCGTTGAACGTGACCGAGGATGGTGATTCGCGCATCCTCTCCGGTACGTTCTTTGAAGGCATCAGCGATGTCTTGAGAGGAAATGGGGTTACCCGCGCGGTCGGTAGCGCCTTCGGCAACGATGATGATGGATTCACGTCGTCCTGCAGCACGCCCTTCTTTCAGGCGCTCGACCATTTCATCTTCCCAGCCATCACGTGCCGGATCCTCGGGAGTGAAGACGTAGTCAGCACCGCCGGCTACCGCTGACATGAGCGGTAGATACCCGCAGTGGCGTCCCATGACTTCGACAACAAAGGTGCGCTGATGCGAGGCTGCAGTCGAAGAAATCTGGTCGATGGCGTCAACGATGCGATGAAGCGCGCTATCCGCCCCGATCGTCATATCGGTACCGACCATGTCGTTATCGATAGAGCCAACCAAGCCGACAATATAGAGGCGCTGATGCAGCTGCGCTTGCTGCGCAGAGATAGCCCCTTCGTCGACTAGCTCGCTGAGGTGTTGGGCCCATTCCGTACGGAATTCTTCCGTACCGGACAGCGAGCCGTCACCGCCGATGACGACCAGACGGTCGATTCCCTTTTCAATCATGTGCAAGGCTGCCGCGTGACGGCCTTCGTATTCACGAAATTCGGGGCAGCGAGCGGTCCCAATAACGGTTCCGCCCTCTGCAAGGATTCCCGAGGCGTCCGACCAGCTCATTTCGCGAATGCAAGCTTCGCCTTTAACCGCTCCCGCCCAGCCGTCAAGGATTGCGTAAGGCTGCGCGCCACGTGCCAGCGCGGTGCGGACAACCGCACGAACCGCAGCATTCATTCCTTGGGCATCACCACCGGAGGTGAGGACGCCAATCTTTACGGGCTCGGACGCGCTTGTGACACTCACTTGCTCCACGAGTCGTGCTCCATTTCCACAGTGATCATCGGTGAACAACTTCTTTAAGTCTATTGCTTAACGCACGCAGTTGCATCCACCCTAGATCCCGGGTGAAAAACGTTCAGGAACGCGGGCTTTCGGTGATTGTCGCACCGTTCAAGGCCGCAGATTCTGCAAGTTCTTCCGGGCTAACAACGCCCTCGACCGAAACCTTGTGCAGGTAGGCCATACCGTCAAAGGCCAGCTCACGCGTGTGTTCGGAATCGCCCTCGGGACCCAGCTTGCCGCCGGTCAGACGGTCCATGATGATCGCGATCGCGCCGTCACCCGTCACGTTCGTTGCGGTGCCGAAGGAGTCAAGAGCAATGTAGGTGGCAATCATCAGGGCAACCGCAGAATCATCGAAGCCCAGCATCGACTGCAAGATACCGGTAGCGGCCATAATTGCGCCGCCGGGGACGCCCGGAGCAGCCACCATGGTGATGCCGAGCATGAAGATGAATCCGACCCACTGGGTGGTGGTGACCGTCATGCCCTGGGTGTAGACGATCGCAAAGGCGAAAGCGAAAATCTTCGAGGTTGAACCGGCCAGGTGAATCGTTGCACACAGAGGAATCGTGAACGAAGAAACAGCATCGGACACGCCATTCTTTCGGGTCTGGCGCAAGGTGACAGGAATCGTTGCTGCCGAGGACGAGGTTCCCAAAGCGGTCAGGTACGCGGGAAGCATGGTGAAGATGGCCTTGAAGGGGTTGACGCGACCAACCGCACCGGCAACAAAGTACTGCGTGAGCAGAATGACTACTTCCAGAATCAGAACAATGACAACTACGCGGATCAGGGTTCGCATGATGTGAACCGCTTCGCCGGTGTAGGTGAGGTTCAAGAAGATGCCGAAGATGTGCAGGGGAAGAAGAGGAACGATGATGTTCTCGATCAAGCGGGTGATGATCGCACGGAACTCAATAAAGCCCTTGCGCAGAACGCCCCGAGGCACCAAGGACAGGCCAATGCCGACGACGAAGGACAGCAAGAGCGCGGTCATCACACCAACGACCGGAGGCATTTCGATGGTGAAGTAGGTCTTGAGGACTTCCTTCGGAGTTTCGACCTGAGTCAGCTGCCCAACAAGAACCTTCGGGAAGAAGTAGGCGCACACTCCGTAGGTCAGGAAGCCTGCAAACATTGTCGAGGCGTAGGCGAGAGCCGCAGTCAGACCCAGCCAGTGGCCTGCACCCTTACCCAGGTCAGCGATTGCCGGGGTCACCAGGCCGATGATGATGAGCGGAATTGAGAAGGACAGGAACTGCCCGAAAATAGTAGAGAAAGTTACGAAGACATCGCCCAGTGCCGACGGCATAATGTGGGAATCACCAATAGTGACAGATCCCAGAACCAATGCCAGAACGATCGCTACCAGCACCCAGATCAGGATGCCGCTCTGTTCAAGAAACTTTCTCATTGCTCAAACCTCGTATAAAGAAGTACGGACTTGGCAAGAGTGACAGCTTTCGCCTAAGAAGTCACCATCGACCACATTATGGACGCTTTGTCTACCGCGTCACATTCACCCGAGCCCCAGCGTTGCAGTGTAGGGCGAGAAGTACCAAATCACGGCCCCAAGCAGGACATACAATCCAACATCCGCCCACCGACGCCTTGAAGCGAACCAGGGACGCCCAGGCCACACCGCACGCATCACCGCCATGATGAACATCGTCACAACCAGGACCAGGACAGCTTTGTGCGGGTGATTAAAAACAGCAAGAAGGGTAATCAGCACGCATGCAAGGACAACGAAGGCAACGCTCACTAAGGTAGCGACTCCACCTGTCGATCCCGAGGACTGATCTTCCATGCCTTCAGGGTATCGCGAAAGCAGACATAAGCGCGACGCACTTAAATGAGCGGACTACGATAGACCCGTCGGCTCACTTGATTGTTAACCAATCCAGCCAAAAATACATACCGATATAAAGGAGTAGACGTGAGCACCCGTTTTATCGTCATTGCCGCCCAGGCAGAAGCCGCCTCACAGGTCAGTGACGACTTCGCAGCGCTTGTCCCCGCTTCAACGCTGGCACGGGTGAGCGCCGCCGGTACCTCCACTTCCGAGGCCATCACCTCCGACCCCGAGCAAGCCCTCCCCCGCGTCGTGGAAGATATCCGCAGCCACACAGAGGATATTGTCCTGATCGATGCACTCCCCGAAGGCTCCGTTTCGACTTTCGACACCTTGGGATGGAACCTCGACGTGGCGGCATCGACCAACGCTCGCGTCATCGCAGCTTTCGATACCGAAGGCGCCTCCCCCGAACTTATTGAACGCGAGATCGAGGTTCTTGATCGTCGCGCGCGTCAGCACGCAACTCGCGTCGCAGCGGTTGCTCTCCCCTCAGCAGTCGCCTCGCACGTTAAGACTCAACTTCCCGTTCTCGAACTGCCTTTCAACGCACAAACTCTGGATGCGGCCTCGGCACTGGAAGCTCCCCAGGTTGTTACCCCCCTTTCCTTCCAGGCGGATCTTATTGACCGCGCACGTTCCAACCGCAAGCGCATCGTCTTGCCCGAACCGGAAGACGATCGTGTCCTGCGCGCAGCAGCCATTGTTCTTGAACGTGGAATTGCCGATCTGGTACTGCTCGGCGATGCGCAGGCAATCAACGCACGCGCTGCGGAGCTTGGCCTGGATGTCTCGGCAGCTACCGTCGTTTCCGTTGACGACCCCGCATACGCGGAGCGCTACGCGGAGGAATTCGCACGCCTGCGCGCCAAGAAGGGCGTGACCATCGAGCAGGCTCGCGACAAGGTTCGCGATGTCTCCTACTTCGGCACGATGATGGTCCACATGGGCGACGCCGACGGCATGGTCTCTGGTGCAATCCACACCACCGCTCACACCATCGTTCCTTCCTTCCAGATCATTAAGACCGCTCCCGGCGTCTCGATCGTTTCTTCAGTCTTCCTCATGCTGCTGAAGGATCGCGTGTGGGCATTCGGCGACTGCGCCGTCAACCCCAACCCGACCCCCGAGCAGCTGGCAGATATCGCGATTTCCTCGGCTGCAACCGCGCGCCAGTTCGGCCTCGATCCGAAGGTTGCAATGCTCTCCTACTCGACCGGAACCTCCGGTTCGGGCGTGGACGTGGACACGGTTGTCGAGGCCACTCGCTTGGCTCGCGGAAAAGACCCCCGATCTGGCCCTCGAAGGACCGATCCAGTTTGACGCTTCCGTTGACGAGGCCGTCGCCTCGGTCAAGCTTCCCGACTCCCCCGTTGCCGGCCACGCGAACGTCTTCATCTTCCCCTCGCTCAACGCTGGAAATATTGGCTACAAGGCCGTTCAGCGTTCCTCCGGTGCGGTCGCAATCGGCCCGGTTCTGCAGGGACTCAACAAGCCCGTGAACGACCTCTCACGCGGCGCTTTGGTTGAAGACATCGTCAACACCGTCGCCCTAACTGCCGTTCAGGCGCAGGGCTGAGAATTCTCGGGGGTGTGGGGACAATCCCACACCCCCGAATTCCGTCTCCATCACTTCCACGCGTAAACTGCACTCATCAGACCACTCATCCATGCGTTACATTGCCCCGCACACCGCGGCCTCGCATGTGATTCTTAGAAAGGCACGTCGTGACCGACACCGTTCTTGTTATTAACTCTGGTTCTTCCTCTATCAAGTATCAGCTCATCAACCCCGACAACGGCGATGCGATCGCCAAGGGCTTGGTTGAGCGCATCGGCGAATCCGAGGGCCACATCCAGCACAAGTACGGCGAGAAGGTCGTCGATGTGAACGAGCCCATTGCTGATCATGAAGTTGGCATGCGCGAAGTTCTGCGCCTCTTCGATGAGGTCGGTCCCTCTCTTGCCGAGGCCAACATCGTGGCCGTTGGTCACCGCATCGTTCAGGGCGGTAAGTACTTCGACGGTCCGGCTCTGATCACCGACGAAGTTCGTGACCTCATCGATGAGCTGTGCGCACTGGCTCCCCTGCACAACCCCGCGCACCTCAAGGGCATCGATGTTGCTCGCGAGCTCATGCCCGATACTCCTCACGTCGCGGTTTTCGACACCGCTTTCTTCCAGCGCTTGCCTGAGGACACCGCAACCTACGCGTTGAAGCAGGAAGTTGCCGAGAAGTATTCAGTCCGTCGTTACGGCGCTCACGGAACTTCTCACCAGTACGTTTCTGAAAAGGTTGCCTCCCTGCTGGGCGATAACGCCCTGCGTCAGATCGTTCTTCACCTGGGTAATGGCGCATCGGTGTCCGCCGTTAAGGCTGGCCGCCCGATCGATACCTCCATGGGCTTGACCCCTCTCGAGGGCTTGGTCATGGGAACCCGCACCGGCGATATCGATCCCGCGGTTGTTTTCCACCTGCAGCGTCAGACCGGTTGGAGCACCGACGAGGTCGATGACCTCTTCAACAAGCAGTCGGGTTTGAAGGGTTTGACCGGTGAGAATGACATGCGCGCAGTCCGCCACATGGCCGATTCTGAGGACCCCGAGGTTGCACGCCGCGCACGCCTGGCCCTGGACATCTACGTCACCCGTATCATCAAGTACATCGGCTCCTACACCGCTGAGCTCGGTGGTCTGGATGTCATTACCTTCACCGCTGGCATTGGTGAAAACGATGCTGATCTGCGCCGCGAGGTTTGCGAGCGTCTGCTCCCCTTTGGTGTGCGTATTGACAACGAGATCAACAACCAGCGTTTCTCTGCTCCCACAACCATTTCGACCGATGATTCCTCGATCACCGTCATGGTTGTTCCCACCAACGAGGAGCTGGCAATCGCACGTCAGGCTCTGACGCTGATCTGAGTCTAGACGCGACTTTTCATCGCAATACGAGGCCGGGGCTGCCATGTGCACCCCGGCTTCGGCGTATTCTAAAAAGGTTCCATGGACTAAGGAGCCACAATGACCAGTGACATCTCAACCCTTGCGAATTGGATTCGCGCCTCTGCGTCAACGGTATTTTTCGGCGGTGCGGGAGTCTCCACGGAGTCAGGTATTCCCGATTTCCGCGGCGCAAACGGCTTCTACTTCCAAGAGCGCACAATCCCCCTGGAGCAGGTCCTCAGCATTGATTTCTTCTCGCTCCATCCCGAGGCCTACTGGGAGTGGTTCCGCGAGGTGCACAAGCCGGTCGAACCCAACGGTGCCCACCGGGCACTTGCTTCGCTGGAGTCCTCCGGGCTTCTCGAATGCGTCATTACCCAAAACATTGACGGCCTTCACCAGCGGGCGGGTTCACGTACAGTCTGGGAGCTTCACGGAAATTGGGAGCACATTCTGTGCACCGCTTGCGGGTCCGGCTATCCCCTTTCCTCTATTCCCGAGGCCTTTGAAGAGTTAATCCCAACCTGCCCGCGCTGCCACGGACAGCTCCGTCCCGATATCGTCATGTATGGAGAGGCACTGGATGAGGAAGTCATCAGCGGAGCCGTTCAGGCGATTGCGCACGCCGATCTCTTGATCGTGGCTGGAACATCTCTGGTCGTCTATCCCGCTGCGGGACTGCTCAACTATTTCTCGGGTTCACACCTGGTCTTGATGAACGCAACGCCAACGAACGCCGATGCTGACGCCGACCTCATCATCCGCGACCCCATTGCTCAGTCTTTTGAAAGCGTCATGAAGGAACTGAATTAGACACGCCAGCTCAGGTACGGCCTCGGGAAGGCGCAAGGCGCCCAAGTAGGCGACAATAGCCCTAGCAACTCAGGAGGAAAGCCATGAACTTCCATTCCCTTTACGACCAGGGCTTCGCACGCGTGGCGGCAGTGACGCTCCCCGTTCATCCCGCACAGCCACTGGCCAATGCTGAAGAAATCATCGCAGCCGCGCAAAGTTGCGACGAACGCGGTGTATCGATCGCGCTCTTCCCTGAGTTGTGCGTTTCTGGCTACGCCATCGATGACCTGCTCCTTCAAGACGTTCTTCTTGATGAGGTCGAGCGCGCGCTCACTGCAATCATCACCGCCAGCGTAGATCTTCTCCCCCTGATCGTCGTCGGAGCACCACTGCGCAAGGGAGCAGCCCTCTACAATTGCGCAATTGCAATCCACCGAGGCCGCGCACTTGCAGTCATCCCGAAGTCCTATCTTCCGAACTACCGCGAGTTCTACGAAAAGCGCCATTTCGTCACTCCACCGAGCTTTGACAACGATCTTCTTCAGGCTCCGTGGGCACCAACAGAGCCCTACACGGGTGACGCTCCCCTATTGCCTTTCGGCTCCGTGACGATCGATGTCACCGACATTCCGGGACTGTGCGTGGGGATTGAGGTCTGCGAAGACATGTGGGTTCCCGTCACCCCCGCTTCGCTCCTTGCGCTCTCAGGCGCAACCGTGCTGCTCAACCTAAGTGCCTCCCCCATTACCGTCGGACGAGGCGATGAACGCAAGCTCCTGGCACAGTCAACTTCCGCGCGCTGTGCTTGCGCCTACGTCTACACTGCCGCTGGTCCGGGTGAGTCAACGACCGACCTCGCTTGGGATGGGCAGACCCTGATCTACGAGGCCGGTCAGCTTCTTGCTGCGGGGCAGCGTTTCGCCTCGGGAACCCAGATCACGATTGCGGACGTGGATGTCGAACATCTGCGCACCGAGCGCACGCGACAGAACTCTTTCACCGACAACGCTCAAAAGATGCTCGACGGACTCTCGATTCCACGCCCGTACAGCATTGCCATTGAGATGAACCCGCCGCGAACAGATCTGGGGTTGGAACGCGAAGTCGATCGCTTCCCCTTCGTCCCCGATGATCCAAGCCAGCTGGAACAGGACTGCTACGAGGCCTACAACATTCAGGTTGCGGGACTCGCGAAGCGCCTGAGCGCAATTGGTCAGCCCAAGGTTGTCATTGGCGTCTCAGGTGGCTTGGATTCGACGCACGCACTGATCGTCGCGGCTCGCGCAATGGACCTCTTGGGTCGCCCGCGCACAGATATCCTGGGCTACACGCTTCCCGGCTTTGCAACTTCTGCGCGCACGAAGACCAATGCGATCGCGCTGTGCGAAAGCTTGGGAGTGTCCTTCAAGGAAATCGATATCACCCCTGCCGCTCGGCAGATGCTGGCCGATATCGATCACCCCTACGCCGATGGCCACGACGACTACGACGTCACTTTTGAGAACGTTCAGGCAGGGCTGCGCACGGACTATCTTTTCCGCCTCGCAAATCACCTGGGCGGTATCGTCTTGGGTACTGGCGATTTATCAGAGCTTGCACTGGGTTGGTGCACCTATGGTGTGGGCGACCAGATGAGCCACTACGCCGTCAATACCGGCGTCCCCAAGACGATGATCCAGCACTTGATTCGCTGGGTGGTGTCTTCCGGCCAGTTCTCTCCCGAAGTTGGCGAGATCTTGCTATCAATTCTGGGAACCGAAATTTCTCCGGAGTTGGTTCCCGCAAAGCCCGGGCAGAAGATGCAATCCACTCAGGACAAAATCGGCCCCTACAACCTTCAAGACTTCAACCTCTACTACGTGCTGCGCCGTGGAGCTCGTCCGTCGAAGATCGCATTCTTGGCAGAGCACGCATGGTCGAACGCTTCTCAGGGGGACTGGCCAGCTGGCTATCCCGAAGAGGACAAGGTTTCGTATTCCTTGGACGAGATCGTGAAGTGGGAGCGCCTGTTTATCCGTCGTTATTTCACTCAGCAGTTCAAGCGCAGCGCGCTCCCCAACGGCCCCAAGGTTATGGCTGGCGGGTCGCTTTCCCCGCGAGGAGACTGGCGTATGCCCTCGGATGTCTCCGCCGAGGCTTGGCTGCGTGAGTTGGACAGCGCCGTCAGCGGCCTCGTCGCCTAAATCTCTCATGCGAAAGGGGCTGGGTTACTCACAAACCCAGCCCCGATCAGCATTTTCTCACTTTACTTCTTTGGTGATCGCTCGCGCGAGTCGAGCATGAAAAGAGCCAACTTCGAGGGCTCCAATGCGCGCACTGCGTGAGGCAGCCGCGTTCCGAAGTGGATAACATCGCCCGGAGGCAGAATCACTGTGCGGCCATCAGCAACGATTTCCAGAGCACCCTCGAGGGTCTGAAGAATCACGGGCATTGCCGCGGTGTGCTCACTGAGAATCTCGTCCTTATCGAAAGAGAAGAGCACCAGACGCATTCCTTCACAGTGCATGACGGTGCGCGAAACCGTGGCCTGTTCGTTGATCTGGATCATCGAGGCGATGTCTTGAACATCAGTCATGATCGGCACGGGAACCTCGAGATTTGTGTCGTCACTGAGCGTCATGGTCTTCTCCTTTCAGTGGCTTATGAGCCACAATTGCCACTCCGCACATCCACTGTTGATATGCGCGGAAAGTCTTCCTCATTCCTAGCACACGGGCACGTAGCTCTCGATCTGAAAGAACATTTCGAATGATTCGCAGAGTTTGAAGAAAACCCTCATCGCGAATATTCCGCGAGAAATCGAGGAGGGCCATAGGCGCGGTGTGAACGCTATCAACGACCAATCCGCAGTCTTCCAAAAGCTGCGACCACTGCGCGCACGTGAGGGGACGAGCATTCACGTGAATTGCACGCGCCAAGTCCTTGCGAATCTGCGTATGCAATTCCTCGTCGATGGTATCGGGTTGAACGGCAAGCTCATGGATCGCATAGCGTCCTCCCGGTGCCAGCAGCCGCACGGCCTCGGAAATGATGGCTTTCTTGGACTTCTCTCCCTGCATGGTGAGCATAGCCTCGCCCACGACTACGTCGGCGCTTCCCGCGTCCAATCCGGTCGCCGCAGCGTCAGCGTTCACAACCGTCCCACGCGCGCCAACCAACTCTCTTACGTGTTTGGCAGCAACCGGGTCTTTGTCGACCCCAGTGTACGAGGCCGGGCGTGCAGCAAGGATTTCCGATGCGGTTCGCCCCAACCCGGGAGCGTATTCGACCACCCGGGAGCCCGTGAGCTTCGCCTCGGAAAGCATCTGAAGAGTCAGTTCCAAGCCGCCGGGACGTAGAACTTTCTTTCCGACTCTTGCGAGAACCCAGTGCCCTGGTGCGGTAGATGCAGGACGCTGCGAAATCGGAAGGGTCTCGCTTGCGTTTGCGTGTTCGTCCGTCTGATTCGAGTCACTCATCACATACCCCTTACTCAAAAAGCTTCTGGCCGACATAGGTGTCCTTCTCACGCACGCCGGGGAACATGAGGTAGACACCCGATGCTAGGTGCTGAAGGTATTCAGTCAGCTGATCGCTCTTCATCTTGGAAAGGACGGGGATGAAGCCTTCAGCCGGGTTACGAACGTAGGCGATGAAGAACAAGCCCGCATCCAAGCGTCCCAGGTAGTCCACACCTTCAAGGTAGTTGTATCCACGGCGTAGCATTCGCCGTCCCGAATTGTTATTCGGGTTCATCATGGCGACATGCGAATCAGGAGCGATTGCCAGACCTGAAGATCCAACGGTGGGGTTACCCTGCTCTCCTTCCTTGGTGAAATCTGGGTAGGTGAATTCTTCTCCACCCGACAGCGGTGCACCGTGGATCTTGTCACGGCCAATGATCTGTTCTTGTTCAGCCAGGACCAGTTCGTCCCAGACTTCCATCATCATCTTGATCTTGCGCATGCACATATAGGACCCGCCAGCAGCCCACGAGCCCTGATCATCACCGGCTTGGATCCACAAGTGCTTATCCAATTCGGCTTGAGAGTCTTCGGCTTTGATGTTGGATGTCCCATCCTTGAAACCAAAAAGATTACGAGGCGTTTCCTGAGACTTTGAGGTCGATGAGGTTCGTCCGTACCCCAGTTGGGTCCAACGCATGGTGGCGCGACCAAATGCGATGCGCGTGAGGTTGTGAAGGGCATGAAGATTGACCATGGGGTCTTCGGAACAGGCTTGGATGATGAGGTCTCCACCGCCGCGCTTGGGGTCGAGTTTTTCTGCTGCCATGGGCGGAATACCGTCGCGTAGGGCAATGGGAAGTTTGTCGCCGAGACCGAAGCGATCTCGACCTTCATTGTCAATGAACAGGGTTTTTCCTACACCGAAAGTGATGGTCAGACCTGCGGGGCCAAGCCCCATCGATTCACCGGTATCAGCCGGCGCCTTCGTCAATGAAGTTGTGTAGTCCTTGACGAGTTCGCCATGAGTCATTCGTTCAGCGGCCAAGGTCCAGTCTTGGAGAAGTTCAATGAGCGTGTCACGGTTGGTGGTCGTCAAGTCGAATGCGGCTGTGTGCATCTGCTGCTGAGCTGGGGTAATGATTCCCTGCTGGTGTTCACCACGGAACTCGTAGGTCTTCTTCATAACATCGGAATCGATGCCATCACCCATGTGGCGACCGAGAGCGAATCCGCCGGTGCCGCCTAGCCCAAGGGTAAGTGCGCCGAGGCCGGCTAATCCTAAAAATTGGCGACGCGAGAGTCCTTCTTTGGTACCCTCGTGGTCGGCATTGCCATTGTTTTCAGCTGCTTCGTGGTGCTGAGTCATGACTGGGTCCTTAAATGACAGATGGATTTTAATGATGCGGTTGGGCGTGGCCCCCTTAAGGTGCGCCACGCCCAACTCGCTGTGTTCGAATAATTACTGAACGATTGCTGCGGTCAGCTGAGCCAAGTGAAGGCGCAGGGCGTTGACTTTGTCGGCAAGAGCCTTGCGGCCGGCTTCGTCAATGCTGTCGTAAGAAACGTATCCGTCACCATCCTTGTGCTTATCCAGCTCGTGTTGAAGCTC
Source organism: uncultured Actinomyces sp. (assembly GCA_900541895.1). GTDB lineage: Bacteria > Actinomycetota > Actinomycetes > Actinomycetales > Actinomycetaceae > Pauljensenia. The sequence goes on from UWSI01000001.1 coordinate 15,739, forward strand.
GGTGAAGGCATCAGAGATCTGTCCTGTCAGCTTGGCATCCTTGGCCTTCGCAAGATCTTCAACCTCGCCGTAAGCGACCTTCGAGCCCTCGACGTTTGCGGCGAAGTCATACAGATCAGTGTGAGAGAAGGCTTCTTCTTCACCGGTGATCTTCGTGGTGGCAACCTCTTCAAGCAGCGAGATCGCACCGTTGGAAATATCTGACAGAGAGATCTTGAAGTTGTCGGAGTAGACCAGATCGTAGAGCTTTTGAGTGTCTTCGACCAGCTTGTCAGCCATCTTCGAACGCTGATCCTCATTCAGGCCCTGGTAGCCATTGGGACGCCACAGATCCTTTTCAATGGCGTGCCAGCCGGTCCATTCACCGTCAGCGCCTCCTTCCTGCCAGTCAGCTTCGCGCTGGTCAAGAGCGGGGTCGATATCGCCGAAGGCCTCGGCAGTGGGCTCAATGCGCTCGTAGTGCATGCGCGTGGGAGCGTACGCCTTGCGAGCCGAATCGAAATCACCCTTTTTGTACAGCTCAGCGAAAGACTTGGTTTGCTCCAGGAGCTGACCGGACTGATCACGGAGGTATGCGGTGTAGTTGGTGACGGCAGCGTCGATCTGTGCCTGCTCGTTAGAACTGACCTCGACGGGCTTTCCGGAGTCGGTCACGGTGAACTCAGTGGCGCCAACCAGCGCGCCAACCATGTTCTTCTTGCAGGCAGTGAAGTACTTTCCGGGCTGCAGAGTGACTGTGTAGTCAACCGAAGTTCCGGGACCCAAGTTTTCGCGTTCACCGACAATGCGGAGCTTGTCTTCGGCAAGGATTTCGAACTCATTGCGAACCGTTCCATTGTTCGTCAGTTTGAAGTTCACGACACCGGAAGGCACGCTTGCGGCAGAGACCTTGCAGGTATCATCTGTGATGGTCACGGTCAGGGGTGCATCGCTTGCACCCGCGCTTCCCGAGGCCGAGGTGCTCGAGGGGTTATTAGCGACGCAGGCGCTCAGACCCAGTGCAGAAACAGCCGCAACTCCAATGACGAGGCGTGTGCGGAAGGTTTTCATTGTTCTCCTTTAGGGGTGAGGTGTTTGGCGCCGACCATCCCGGAACGTACCAGGAAGAGCGGCAGAATGATGACGATGTAGAGCAGCCAGCCGATGAGCTGGAGGTATGTCGGGGACGCATTGACGTTGAACATTGCTTCCAGGAGTGTCCACCACCACGAGGAGGTCGTCAGCCACGAGTAGACCGAGCCATCTAGATATGCGGTGATGTCATAGATGTGGGTTCCCCATCCCGGAATCACCGAGGCTTCCTGAAGGTCGCCGATACCGTAGGAAACGATTCCTGCCGCAACGAAAATCAGGAGCAGACCGGTGATATTGAAGAAGATTGAAAGGTTAATTCGGGCTGCACCGGTGTAGATGAGCCAGCCGATAATAACGGCGACCACAAGGCCGGTGACAACGCCAAGAGCAGGCGCTGCAATTGCATTTTCAGCAGAAGATTTAATTGTTGCCCACACGAAGAGTGCGGTTTCGATTCCTTCTCGCGCCACGGCAATGAAGGCAATCCATACAACTCCCCACTCTGAGCCAGATGCAAGTTGTGCTGCTGTATCCTCGCGAAGTTTGCGCGCAAATTGGCGGGAGTTTGAACTCATCCACAAGATCATCCACGTCACCATGGCAACCGCGACCAACGAGAGCGTTCCACCAAGGATTTCCTGCGCCTGGAACGACAGCGTGTAGGGCCCCCAGGTCATGATCGCGCCAAGGCTCAAGGGCAGAGCTGCTGCAATGATGACGCCAAACCAAACTTTGGGAAGCAGGTTCCTGCGTCCAACCTTCACCAAGTAGGCCGCTACGACCCCGACGATCAGTGCGGCTTCGACGCCCTCTCTCAGGGCAATCAAGAAGTTCGCGAGGAACATTCATCTCCCAACCGAATGATTTACGATAACCATTCATAACCTAATTGACCGAACTTAGGATAACCTGTGTTATCTAAGCATGTCCCCTTTCGTTGTCTTTCTCACGCTGGGATCACGAAAGGAGGTGTAGGCTCATCCCAGGAATCCCGCCCAAGAAGGAGAAAACATGCGTCCCATCCACTGGATCATCGTTCTTGTCGTCGTTCTTGTACTCTTCGGCGCCCAAAAGCTTCCCGACTTGGCGCGATCCATTGGCAAGAGCGCAAAAATCCTCAAAGAAGAAATGAACGACCTGTCTCAAGACCCCTCATCCGTCAGCGATCAGACGTCTACCTCTCAGCCGGAAAACACGGATTCGTCGAAGTAATTTCCCGCTAAACGCACCATCATTTCACTGCGAACCAATGACCCGGGCTGATTCTGACGCATATATGTCATTGACGCGCCACCTCCTCGAGCTGCGCGCGCGCCTTCTGCTCAGTCTTGCAGGCATCCTCGTCGGAGCAAGCGGCGCGTGGTTCCTCTACACTCCGGCAACCAGGTGGCTCACGCGTCCCCTCGCCTCAGCCGGGGCCTCGGGAATCAACTTCCGCACGATCATCGGCCCCTTTTCGACCCACATCACTTTCGCACTCTGGGCGGGCTTCGTCCTGACGACTCCGTGGTGGCTGACCCAACTCTGGCTCTTCATCGCCCCCGCTCTCACGCGCACGGAAAAACGACGCACCGCACTGATCGCCATCCCTAGCGCAATTCTTTTCCTTGCGGGAGTCGCCTCGGCACTGTGGTTCCTCCCCCACGCGGTCAGTCTCTTACTCTCCGAGCTTCCCCAAGGCACCTCTGCGCTTCTGGATTTCGATTCCTATATCAGCTTCGTCGTGATTCTGACCTTGGTGATCGGTGCTTCTTTCCTTTTTCCCATGATCATTATTGGGATTCACGCCTTGGGACTTGCCTCAACTGGGCAGATCCTTCGGCATTGGCGCTGGGCTGTTGTGGGAGCAACCGTATTCGCTGCGATTACAAATCCGCTTCCCGACCTATGGTCGATGATTCTTCAGATGTGCGCGCTTCTGGCTCTGTATTTTGGGGCGATTGGGGTGTGTTGGCTGCGCGATCTTCTTGCACGGCGCCGTCGGCGTAAGCGCGAAGCTGCGCCATCGCTTGATCCGACTGCTGTCTGAACGAGGCGGTGAGCGCTTGGTAGCGCCTGCGCACATCAATGATGCGCCGCGCCGCTTCACTCATTCCTTTGGGGCCTAGAACCACAAGGATCACCACAGCGATGATGATCGCTTCGGGTCCGCTGATTCCAAGAAAGTCCATGTCTTCACTTTTGCACGCGTAGCTGCCTGGGTGCAAGCACAAGGGAACTTACCATCAATGCATCGCACACGACGCATCGTCGACCCCAGTTTCGCGCGCGTCTCCCAGTGAACCGGCCGATTGACCGTATCGGCAATTATTCGTGCGATTCTCGGAGTCAAGGCAAGGTTTTGATTCTCTACACCACTTCCCGCAACCAAGGAATCCCCCAATGGCAACCAATCGCAGTGGTCGGGCCGAGGCCTCGGGGCTAAAAGAAGAAGAGTCTTGCGCACAGGATTCATCCTTTAACCCTATGCAGACGCTGAGTGTACTTTTCTTGCGTTTTTGCTCAGGTGTCGAAGTAGGACATGTGACCCCTGAAATCTGAAGCTCTACGGGTAGGCTTAAGAGGTACAGTCCTGATCACAGAGGTGAAGGAGATACTCATGGCTGAGAACACCCGTACCGAATCAGATTCGATGGGAACCGTTGAGGTTGCCGCAGATCGTTACTGGGGAGCACAAACCGAACGTTCACTGCACAATTTCGACATCGGCCGTAACACTTTCGTCTGGGGCCGTCCTATGGTGCGCGCACTGGGAACGCTGAAGAAGGCCGCAGCACTGGCAAACGCCGAGCTGGGAGAGCTGCCCCAAGATATTGCAGACCTGATTGCACGCGCCGCCGATGAGGTCATCGAGGGCAAGCTTGACGACCATTTCCCGCTGGTTGTCTTCCAAACCGGTTCGGGTACTCAGTCCAATATGAATGCCAACGAAGTGATCTCGAACCGCGCCATCGAGCTTGCGGGTGGCGTCATGGGATCCAAGACTCCCGTTCACCCGAACGATCACGTTAACCGCGGCCAGTCCTCAAATGACACCTTCCCCACCGCAATGCACATTGCCGTGGTCCAGGAGCTCCAAGCGATGTACCCGCGCGTTGAGCAGCTGCGCAACACCCTGGACAAGAAGTCGAAGGAATACGCCGACGTCGTCATGGTTGGCCGCACCCACCTGCAGGATGCAACGCCCATTACGCTTGGCCAGGTTATTTCCGGCTGGGTTGCACAGATCGATTTCGCACTTGATGGCATTCACTACGCGGATTCTCGTGCACGCGAACTGGCAATTGGCGGAACCGCAGTGGGAACCGGCCTCAATGCTCACCCCGCATTCGGCCAGCTGGCTGCTCAGAAGATTTCTGAGGAAACCGGCATTGAGTTCAAGCAGGCCTCGAACCTGTTTGCAGCCCTGGGTGCACACGACGCGCTGGTGCTGGTCTCTGGTGCACTGCGTGTTCTGGCAGATGCGCTCATGAAGATCGCCAACGATGTGCGCTGGTACGCTTCCGGCCCGCGCGACGGCATCGGCGAGCTCATCATCCCCGAGAACGAGCCCGGATCGTCGATTATGCCCGGCAAGGTCAACCCGACCCAGTGCGAGGCCATGACCATGGTCGCAACCCAGGTCTTCGGCAACGATGCAACCGTCGGTTTCGCTGGTTCACAGGGCAACTTCCAGCTCAATGTTTTCAAGCCCGTCATGGCATGGAATGTGCTGGAATCGATCCGCCTGCTGGGTGATGCCTGTGTTTCCTTCGATATTCACTGCGCATACGGCATTGAGCCGAACCGCGAAAAGATTCAGCACCACTTGGATATCAACCTGATGCTGGTCACCGCGCTGAACCGCCACATCGGTTATGACAAGGCCTCAAAGATTGCGAAGAACGCTCACCACAAGGGCATCTCGCTTCGCGAGTCCGCTCTGGAGCTTGGTTTCGTCACGCCCGAAGAGTTTGATGCATGGGTTGTTCCCGCGGATATGACGCACCCCAGCGCCGCTGACAAGTAAGCCTGCTGGGTATCACGCGTAGTTATGTCCCGGTTTGGAGGGTTTCCCCAAACCGGGACATTTTTCTGCGCGGTAGAATACAAGCATTAATCTTGAAGGAAAGAGGTTTCTGGAGGCACTTTTCGAACGTCAAACCGACGGCGGCTTCATTGTTGCGCTTCCATTTGAGAATGCATTTTCTTTGCTGGTTCAAGAAATACAAAAGCTGGGGTGGGGAATTCATATGGTTGACCCCACGACAGGTCACATTAATGCAACAACCGGTATGTCCATGCTGACCTTCGGTGAAACGATTTGGATCTCAGCCTTCTCCGTCCCGCAGGGCACATCGGTAGCAATGCGCGTTGAAGCTACAGGTTTTGCTCCCGCATTCCAGGGGAGGCAGAACCGTAAGAACATTAAGAAGCTTCGCGATAGCATGTCGGTCTTTGCCCAGACCTTTGACGCCCAATAACTGTTGCTCCCACACCAGGCCTCTGACGCCCAATAACGTTTGCTTCTACGGAACCTTCAGGAAGATTAGTACACTTTCGATTAACTGAAATCACAGGCTTTTTCACTGAGAGTGTCCTGAGAATACCCCTATGATTTCTTCGTGAGAAAGTCACTTGTTACTGCCGCCTGCGTAACGCTTCTTCTATTCGCAGGTCTTTTTATACCCGGCCTACGTATCACCGTTCTAGTAGCCGGTTTACTTGCGGCTATTTTCCTGCCCTTCACAGCAATCTGGAACCGTTCTGAAGCAGACGGCCCATCCTATGCGCGCAATCTGGGCTACGCCCTTGTCATGGCATTGATTCTTCTCATCCCATCTGTCACGGTTCTGCTGATCGACTCGGCAGCTTAATAGGCAGAACCTTTTTTATTTCGTCGGACGACACTTCGTGGCGTCCCACTTTTATGCCCTAATCTGCATAAAAGACTCTTGACAAGAGCTCAAGAGCTCAAGAGCTCAAGAGCTCAAGAATAATAATTCATGGATGCACCAAAGAATCGCTGCATGCCGCCTGTGATTTCGTCGCGAATTTTTCGCCACCGCCAGATCGGCACTTCATTTCAACCTTCTCGTCTCAAAGGAGACGTTATGAAAATCATCGACGAGAAGAGATCATCACTCGATAGCTTGATCTACGTCTTTTTCTTCCTTGGCACCCTTGGAATCGTCTTTTCATTGAAGGGAATGTTCAGCGATCAGCCAATGTTGTGGCTCTCCAAGCCACTCGCATGGGGCATCATCATTGGGTTTGCATTAACTCTTGCGGGATTGATCCTCAGGCTGGCGAATCTGGTCCAACTTTCACGGTCAATCCGTTGGATTGCGATCGCCTACAACTTCGCAATTCCATTCGTAACTCTGGGAGTTCTGATTGGAACCTTCCAGATGAATGCAATGCCCAGTTTTGGCGCATTCCTCAATGAATATAGCGATGTCATTACAGCGCCGGCTCTACTGCCATGGCTGTTCACGGGCACTCTTCTCTCCACCCTTTTCCTTCCATACAGGATGGGAGAACTCAAGTCCCACGCGCCAACTTTCGGCTCGGAAACCGAAAAGACAGCATAGGTGAACACCTGTCATTCTGGGTGGTGAACAATCAAGTTCACCACCCAGATCTATTAGCGCCAGTAGGGGCTGACAACGACTTCGGCCTTCTGTAAGTCCTTCACTTCCGAATAGCCCGTCGAGGCCATTGTCCGCTTAAGGGCACCAATGAAGTTGAGCGTTCCATCCGCTCGCGTTGACGGCCCATAGAGAATCTCGCTAAAGGTCCCCGAGGTCCCCACACGAACACGGTGTCCTCGCGGAAGCTCTGGGTGAGTAGCCTCGGACCCCCAATGCCATCCACGTCCGGGAGCTTCTTCGGCGCGAGCCAGGGCCGCGCCCATCATGACGGCATCTGCTCCACAGGCAATCGCGCGTGTCATATCACCAGAGCGTCCAATCCCACCGTCTGCAATCACGTGGACATAACGACCACCCGATTCATCCATGTAATCACGACGCGCTGCAGCAACATCTGCGATCGCCGTTGCCATAGGCGCATGGACTCCAAGAGCCTGGCGCGTTGCATGCGCCGCTCCCCCTCCGAAGCCAACCAAAATGCCTGCGGCACCGGTACGCATAAGGTGCAGGGCAGCAGTATCTGTTGAGACACCGCCAACAATCACCGGAACGTCGAGTTCATAAATAAAACGTTTAAGGTTCAGAGGCTCCGCACGCGATGAAACATGCTCAGCTGAAACGGTAGTCCCACGGATGACGAAGAGGTCCACCCCGGCCTCGACAACTGCACGCCAGTAGCGCTGGGTACGCTGCGGTGAGAGTTTTCCGGCGACAACGACACCCGCCTTGCGAATATATTCCAAACGTTCGGTGATGAGGTCTTCTTGAATGGGAGCAGAATAGATCTGCTGCAAACGCGCAATCGACCCATCTGCTGGAAGCTGCGCAATTTCATCCAGAATCGGCTGAGGGTTTTCGTAGCGAGTCCACAATCCGTCCAGATCCAGGACCCCAATTCCGCCAAGTTTGCCAAAGAGGATCGCAGTATCGGGACTCATCACCGAGTCCATAGGTGCGGCCATAATAGGAACGTCGACGTGATACGCATCGATTTGCCAACCAACATTCACATCCGCGGGATCCCTGGTCCGGCGTGCCGAAACTAGTGCAATGTCATCCAAGGTATACGCCCGACGACCACGTTTTCCTCGACCAATTTCGACCTCGTTAGCCATGACGCCATTCTAGTCGCACAATCTCGTCGGATGTGTCACCAGGGGATAGAAAATACGAAGCCTCCCCAGCCAATTAATGTAAGCGATTTCACATATTGTCTACATGGCGATACGGTTTTACTTTCGATCATTAACACCTGTGGACACATGACAAAAGGCTCAAAAATTTTACTTTAATTTTATTCTCTTTATGAGGAGGCCATGGGTAAACTTCACCACTTCCTCACCTTTACTCAATCACGATTCTCCCTTGAACTGAAAGGGAAAAAGCAACGTCACGAAACACTTGAAACAGGCTAAGCAGACAGGCACACTGTCTATGTCATCACATAGATACACCTACTACCGGTGTTCGTCATTTGATCCGCAGGAGGTCACCATGTTGACGGCAGCAGCTGCCATTACCAAGGATTTCCGACGCAGTTCACGCACGGAAAACCGTAATCGTCAGGATGTATCGCGCCGTACAGGCGAACGTGCAACCCGGAAGCTCGGATCACGAGATCGCGCTCAGATGCCCTGCGCATACACGCGTTTCTCCTTCCCCTTGCCTCTACATCCCTGATCACTGGTCAATTCCATTCTGTCCCGCTTCTTCGTCGAAGCGGGACACTTTTATGCGCCACAAACTGAAAAACTGGACGCAAATGACAGTGCCCTGATGCACACTTAATTCATGGCAGACACACACCCCCTTTCTTGGGCTCAGCTCCCCTGGCTGGGCTTTGATACCGAAACGACAGGCGTCAATCCCCATCGTGACCGTCTTGTCAGCGCGGCTCTGGTTCTGCGCAGCGAAGGCGCATCTGGATCCTCGGATTCCGACACTATTACGACATGGTTAGCTGATCCGGGCGTGGATATCCCAGACACAGCTGCACAAATCCACGGCATTACCACCCAATACGCACGCAGCCATGGGCGTGCCATCGAAGAAGTTCTCAACGAAGTCGCATCTGCATTGGCAGCGCACATGGCGCAGGGCTACCCAGTCGTTGCCTTCAATGGAAGCTACGACCTCACCTTGCTCGAGGAAGAGCTTCGCCGTCACTCGCTTCCCACACTCAGTGACAGACTTGGGACCCCGGAACCGGTACCGATCATCGATCCCCTGGTCTTGGACCGCAATCTTGAGCGCTTCCGCAAAGGAAAGAAGCAACTGTCATTGATGGCAGCGGCTTACGGTGTTCCTGTTTCAGAAAACGCACACACTGCTGAATACGACGTCATCATGACCCTTGATGTCCTGGCTGCTATTGCCCGGAAATATCCGGACTGCGCATCGAAAGACTGCCGGGAAATCCACGCATTCCAGAAGGAAGCCCACGCAGCCTGGGCAGAGAACTTTGAGAATTTCATGCGTTCAAAGGGCAGGGAGACACACATCGATCGCCGCTGGCCCCTGCAATAAGGACACACCGCAAATACATTAAGGGCACGGCTTTAAGCCGTGCCCTTAAAGACTTCCTACTGACGAATCACTTCGCCGAAGAGTGATAGTTCGGAGCCTCAGTCGTCATCTGGATGTCATGCGGGTGCGATTCACGCAAGCCTGCAGAGGTGATGCGAACGAAACGACCATTACGCTTGACCGCGTCAATCGTCGAGGCACCCAGGTAGAACATCGTCTGATGCAGACCGCCAACCAGCTGGTAGACAACTGCAGCGAGCGAACCGGTGTACGGAACCTGGCCCTCGATGCCCTCGGGAACGATCTTGTCGTCCGAAGAGACATCGGCTTGGAAGTAGCGATCCTTCGAGTACGACTTGCGTCCGCGCGAACTCATCGCGCCCAAAGAGCCCATGCCACGGTAGCGCTTGTACTGCTTGCCATTCGTGAAGACGACCTCGCCGGGCGATTCCTCGCAGCCAGCAAGAAGCGAACCCAGCATGACGGTGTCCGCGCCGGCAACAATTGCCTTACCGATATCACCGGAGTACTGCAGGCCGCCATCAGCAATCAGAGGCACACCTGCCGGCTTGCACGCAAGAGATGCCAAATAGATCGCAGTCACCTGAGGTACACCCACGCCCGCAACAACACGCGTTGTACAAATTGAACCCGGGCCAACACCCACCTTCACAGCGTCAACGCCTGCATCAATCAGAGCCTGAGCACCTTCGGTTGTTGCGACATTGCCGCCAATGATCTGAACACCATCGAAAGAAGAGTCAGCCTTGATCTTTCGGATCATTTCCAGAGCCAAGGCAGCACCACCGTTAGCGGTATCAACAACTAGGACGTCAACGCCGGCATCACGAAGCGCACAGGCGCGTTCCCAAGTGTCTCCCCAGTAGCCAACTGCAGCACCGACCATCAGACGACCGCGATCATCCTTCGTCGCATTCGGATACTGCTCAGTCTTCACAAAGTCCTTCACAGTGATCAGACCGGTCAGATGCCCGTCCTCATCGATAATCGGCAGCTTCTCAACACGATTTGTCGCAAGCAGTGCCTTCGCTTCCTCACGACTGGTCCCAACCTTGCCCGTCACCAGACGTTCGCGAGGAGTCATACAGTCACGAACCTTCAGTGTTGACCACTGATCGGTAGGAACAAAACGCAGATCGCGGTTCGTAATAATGCCAATGAGCTGCTGCTGATCGTCAACAACGGGAAGGCCTGAGACACGGTAGTGGCCACACAAACGATCCAGTTCCTCGATGGTTGCATCGGGACCAATAGTCACCGGGTCCTCAACCATTCCTGATTCAGAACGCTTCACCTGACGAACTTGGGACGCTTGCTCTTCAATCGAGAGGTTTCGGTGCAAGATTCCAATACCGCCCTGGCGAGCCATTGCAATCGCCATGCGCGCCTCGGTCACCGTATCCATCGCTGCGGAAAGCAGAGGAATACGCAGGCGAATCTTCTTCGTCAACTGAGCAGATGTATCAACCTCAGAGGGAACAACATCGGTCAGTTCAGGAAGAAGCAGAACGTCATCGTAGGTCAGTCCGGTCAAAGCAAAAGGATCATTGTGAATGTCTGCCATGAACAGAGTCTAGGCCCGAAAGTGGGCCAGAGCATACTGGGTTTGACCTAAAACCCAGTATGCGTGGCTAAGCTCACCCCAGAAAAGTGAGAGCAGAAGCGGACTAGGCCTCTTCTTCTGCCTTCTCCTTCAAAGCCAGAGCAAAGCACGGGGTATTACCAACCTGCGGCAGAAGCAGCATCTGCGCGACGTGGTAGGCATCCGCCTTCCCTTCCCAGGTCGTCCCAGACTCCACACCCGAGGCGTCAACTTCGTGGATCCAGCGACCGGTGGCCTCGCGAAGGTAGCGGTCCGCCCAATCAGCCCACTGCGCATACAGAGAACTCAGCTCCGCAACACGCGCGTCGTCTCCGGCCTCTTCATGAACGCGACCTAAGACACATGCAGAATTGACGGCCTCGCACAGCACCCAGTGCATGCGAGTATCCACAACCGCGCGCCCATCCCAGTCAGTGGTGTAAACGAAACCTTCCGCACCATGTTTATCCCAGCCATCAGAGCAGGCACGGTTGAAAAGCTGCTCAGCAGCTTCGAGCATCCAATCGTCGCTCTCTCCCATAGCCAAGAAGGCCGCACGAGTGTGGAGGATCAGTCGTGCCCATTCCATCCCATGTCCGGGGGTTGCGCCATAGGGACGGAAAGGATCCGAAGGACGATCGATATTGTGATCGGGAAGCATATTCCACTCGACATCGAAGTGTTCGGGAATGCGCCAATGCAGCTGCTCAGCGACCTCGGCAACGAAACGACAGATTCCACGTGCACGATCCAGCCAGATACGCTCTCCCGTCGCATCATAAGCAGCTAGGTAAGCCTCAACGGTGTGCATATTTGCGTTGACACCACGGTAGGTCTCGCCACGAGTGTAATCGCGGTTCCAGGATTCACAGACGCGCCCAAACTGAGGCTCCCACCAATGGAGCTCTTGGTCAGCCAGCGCACGATCAAGAAGCTCACGGGCACCCGGACGTCCAAGCACTGTTGCAGCGCTTGAGCAGAGGATGACAAATGCATGTGCGTATGCCTGCTTCAGACCGTCATTGGCTGGTTCAATCGCCTTCCAATGCGGGCCATCCTCGCGCTGAACAATCTCTGTCACGAGCCCGGAGAACCAGCCGCCATATTCAGCATCGTGCAGAGGGCCTTCAGTCAGGCAACGAATACCATGATCAACCAGGGGGATCGCCCAGTCGTAACCCTTAAGCGCCGCGAGCGCGAAAACATAGGTCATTCGCCCAGTAATCCACAGTTCAACTGGCTTTGAAGGATCCACTACCCCATTGCGATCCATGTACCCGAAACCGCAATCTACAACCGAGCCCGCCGCAAAATGAACAAGTTCTTCGAATTCTTCATCGAAGGCTTCGATAAGCTGGCGATCTTCCCACGGGGTCATCTTTAATCCTCTGTGCATGCCGCACCTGCGCGACCTAATAGATACGCGTCTACGCTAACACGTTGCAAGAACATGCAGTAATTGAACGAGGTAACGCAAAAGAACTCAGCGAACAGAGGCTGCGGGGGCCTTCGCACCCAGCAAGGCCAAAGTCTCTTCAACACACGCTGAGACCGTACGAACGCGAAGAACATGGTCGTCCAGAACGCGCGGGGATTGAGTTCCCACCTCGATGACGTCGATTCCGTGGTTGTGAACTGCCGCAGAGACGAAGTTCTTGCAGTCCTCACCCTGTCCCATGGTGATAAGAGCAGCGACATGCGAATCGATATTTTCAACAAAAGCATCAAGTTTTTCGCGGCCACCAGTCCAGCCACGGCTACACGCTCCCAGCACCACGACATTCGGGCCGTACCACCGCAGGGCGACTCCAATGACATGCGCGGGAAGAAGATGCGCACGATCGCCCAAAATAATGATGCTGGGCGAAGAGGGGAACTTGGGTTCGGGACGTTGTTCTGACATCACGCGAAGAACGTCATACATCGCTTGACTGAGCATTGACGAACCTGCGATACCCGGAATTTCACCGTGATAATCAGTAGCCATGATTTCAAAAGCGGGTTCGACCAAAAGCATCCATGTATGAAGCAGGCCTTTTTCACTGACACTTGCTTCGATGAGATGAACAAGACGGTCTCGATCACCTGCTTGTGCGGCAACAACCAGTTCATCTGCCGTACGCGGGGGGCGAACTTCCTCCAGCTCTCCCTTATCTTGAGCAAGGACGATCGCAGCAGAATCAGCGGGAGTGACTCCGCTTTGGATCAGCTCGATCATATGCGTCAGTCTGGCAACATCTTCCGGAAGGTAGCGACGGTGACTACCCGCGGAGCGCTCTCCGGGCCCCAGACCGTAGCGCCTTTCCCAGGTTCGCAGTGTCGAGGCCGAAACACCGAGTTTGGCAGAAACTGCAGTGACGGTCAGCGGCGCATCGTGAGCAGCGGGAGGCACGAGCTGTGCACGGGGCATGGCCACTCCTGACGTGTTGAAGGATACCTAAGTGAATGCTACCTAATTGATTGTCAGATTTCCTTCTTGCCTTTTCCAGTCGAGCGGTCAGATTTTGTCCGCTGACAGCTAAGAACGACTATGTAACGGGCAACAAAATTACGCTTTCAGTATTTCTGCAGCATTTCGTTATCTCCTGTAATAATGCGGTTTTCAGCGTTACTTCGGCCGGCTCAAGTTTCCTGTGAAACAACTATGATTCACTGAAGGGGCCTTGAATAACTCTTGCACAATTCGGTACTCTTTTTGCAGTCTTTCTCGCCGAGAACGTCTCGCGCAGGGAAATGCAATGAATGGAGGTACTCATGTCTGACGTCTCTCGACTGCCAGGCCCGTCGATTGACGCGTGGGAATGGCAGTACCAGGGCGCCTGTCGCGACCTCGATACGGAACTTTTCTTCCACCCCGAAGGTGAACGCGGTTCAACCCGTCGTCGCCGTGCCGCCAACGCAAAAGCCATTTGCGCAACTTGTCCTGTCATTGAGCAGTGCCGCGAGTATGCTCTGCGAGCTCAGGAACCCTATGGAATCTGGGGCGGCATGACTGAAGAAGAACGTCGCGAAGAAATTCAGCGCCGTCGTATTCGTCGAGTTTCCTGACCCCCTCACAACGTCACCTCGAACTCGCTCGGGTCGGTGTCCCGAGCGAGTTTCTTTTACCTAGTGTCAACCGCTTCCCTATTCCCCGCTCTCTTCCCCTATTCCCCACTCTCTATGGAATAGACTGAAACCCATCCCCGTCATCCCGTGCGAAATGCGAAAGGTGCCCCATGGAATCTCGAGGCCTCGGCAAGCAGAGAATCATCGCCATTCTTCTTCTTGCATGCGCTGTTGTTCTTGTTGCTGCTGCTGTCTGGTGGACCAGCCGGCCGTCAACGTCTCAACCCCAAGCGACGGCCTCGGCTAGCGCAACTCCGATGCAGCAAACACAGGCAACTACCGCTTCCCCACAGCAAGCCCAAGCATCCTACGCGCCAACTGTTACCGATCAACAGGGACTCGACATCATCCACTCTCAGCAGCGTCGTGATGCCAATGACGCGCGAGCAAAGGGTTCGATCGACGCTCCCGTCGTGATGGTGCTTTACTCTGATTTCTCTTGCCCCTACTGCACGCGTTTCGCGCAGCAAGTCGAACCGCAATTGCAAGATCTGGTCGATAACGGGACCTTGCGAATTGAGTGGCGCGATCTGGCACAAATCTCACAGTCTTCCCCTCTTGCCGCTCAGGCTGGCATTGCCGCAGCCAACCAGGGACGTTTCTGGGAGTTCGTGAGTGCAGCCTATGGCGAGGCCAACCCATCCGGCCACCCCGAGTACACGATGGATTCTTTGACCGCTTTGGCGCAGAAGGCGGGCGTCCCCGATATCTCGCGCTTCCAAGCCGATACCAACGATCCCGAAACGGCGGCAGAAGTCAAACAGGCCCAAAACGACGCCTACAAGATCGGCATCCAAGGCACACCTTTCATGTTCATTGGCGATAGCTTTATCTCAGGCTTCCGCGATACCGACTACGTGCGGGCAACTATCCAGAACCAGGCAGAACACCTCAAGAAGTGAATCCTCTTATTGCATTCCTCGGTGGAGTATTGACACTGCTCGCACCGTGCTCCGTCATGCTTCTGCCCGCCTTCTTTTCCTACGCGTTTCAATCTCCGCGGAAATTGATCGCTCGCTGCGGGATATTTTGGCTGGGCTTACTCACTCCGCTGATCCCGCTGGGAGCAGCGTTATCAAGCGTTGTCACGCTGATTAGAGAACACTCGGCCTTCATTACCCACATCATCGCCCTTTTGGTGATTATTGCTGGACTGATCACGCTCTTCTCCTTGGATCTTCCTGTTTTCCGCGTACGTTCCCTAGAAACGGCTTCTCAGTCACGTGATACCGCATGGGCGGTCTACCTCTTGGGTATTACCTATGGAATTGCAGGGGTTGGTTGCGCAGGTCCCATCCTTGGAGCAGTACTGGCAACTTCCTCTTTGGGCGGTTCAGTCGTAGAAGGCATTATCGCAGTCGTTTTCTATTCCGCTGGAATGGCATTTCCCCTTTTGGTGCTCGCACTACTTTGGCAGCATTCCGCGGGGCGTATCCAAGCGATCGTGCGACCGAAGCCCTTAACTCTGTTCAAGCGTCAGACGACGTGGACAAATGTAGTCTCTGGACTGGTTCTCATCATTTTGGGTCTCACAATTTTCAAAATCGACTTGAGTAACCCTCTTGGCGGGATCGTCTCCATTGACACTCTTGCGTCGTGGGAAGAATCCATCATGGGACTTTTTGGAGCACTACCCACATGGGTGATCACCCTTGCAGGAGCACTCATTATCGGCGCTATTGTTGCCCTGCTCTGGAAACCGCGCTCTGCTTCTCTTCCCTCTTCCACGCCCTCGGAAGATCAGCAGGACTAGCGCGATTGCCACTAGCGCAGTCACGACGAGTAACAGCGCTAACAGCATCACTAGCCGTACTAACACCGCCAGCGGTAACACCGCCAGCGTTAGCGCCGATGCAGTAAGTAACAGCCACGCATCTGCACTCAGAACGCAAAAAGTGGTGAGCCAGGAGGTTCACTCCGGGCTCACCACTTCATGCATCACGCGGATGCATGAACGTCTATTCAGCGCTCAACAATTGCCAGCACGTCACGTGCAGACAGGATCTGCAGTTCTTCGCCGTCGTACTTGACTTCGGTGCCACCGTAACGGCTGAAGATCACGTGGTCGCCGACCTTGACGTCCACGGGGACGCGGTTGCCGTTGTCGTCAACGCGTCCGGGGCCCACTGCCAGAACTTCGCCTTCCTGCGGCTTTTCCTTAGCGGCATCGGGAATGTACAGACCGGAAGCGGTCTTCTCTTCGCTGTCAACCTGACGGATGACAATACGATCTTCGAGGGGCTTGATGGTGATAGCCATTTCAGCACTCCCTTTCTTCTCATAACGATTAATGTCATCCCGTCCCTGCCGTCGCGGGGGTCAGGTTTGGGATCGCATGTGTGCTTACCCACTCAGTCTAGGGCTCGATTGGCACTCTAGCAAGCTGAGTGCCAATGCTGTCTACCGCCTCCACTCAGCCTCCCACACGCCCCATATCTTTTCTCTAATTCCCTGAAATTCCGCAACAATAGAGACCATGTCCTCCATTGATCCACTCTGCTGCTCCCCCGGACGTGAACTTCTTGCCCAATGGGAAGAAAACGAGGAATACCGCCACCTCTCACCCATGGAGCTCAGTTTGGCAATCCGCGCGCAAACGGATGACCCGGCCACGGCCTCGGCAATCGCCTCTCAACTGCAGTTACGCACCCAGGCGGAAGGAAAATTCGGCTCTCTTGCGCGCACAATGCTGTGGACGCGCGACGGCTACGAACAAGCAACGCGATGGGTTCTTGCCCGCGAGCACGCCGCGCGCTTCGTGGGTTCCGGCGCAACGCATATCGGAGACCTCGGATGCGGGATCGGCGCAGATTCCCTTGCTTTCGCGCGTGCGGGCATGCGGGTTACTTCGTACGACATCAATGACGAGGCACTTTCCGCCGCTCGCGAAAACCTTTCCTCGTTCCCCTCCACTCGCGTTGAGAAACGCGATGTGAGCACGCTGGGTCCTGAAGATTTCGAGGCGGAAGGTTTCGACGCGCTTTTCGCTGACCCCGCGCGCCGAACAGGAAAACAGGGTGGTTCCAAGCGCATTTCTTCGCCCTCGGATTGGTCCCCTTCTTTGGACCGCGTTTTGTCTTGGGCGCAGTATGTCCCGCGCTTAGGGGTAAAAGTTGCGCCGGGTATCCCCTACGAACTTATTCCTTCCCAGTTCCACGCGCGCTGGACCAGTGTTGATGGAGATCTTCTCGAGGCCGCGCTGTGGTCTCCTTCCCTGGCCAGCGAAGGGGCAGGGCGCTCAGCATGCGTCATCACCCACGATGAGGTCCGTACCCTTGAGGACCCCCAAACACCTTTCGCCGATTCGCCTGCCCGGCAGGCAATAGTTGGGCAGCTGGGGAGCTACCTCTACGAGCCAGATTCTGCGGTTATTCGCGCGGGTATGGTTGCAAGGCTCAGCGAGGATCTCGACGCGCATCTGATCAGCGAATCGATTGCCTACCTCAGCGCATCGCAGTTGATCCCCACTGCCTTCGCGGCAATATTCGAAGTCATCGACCAGGTCAACCTGCGCGCTAAAAATATTCAACAGGCACTTCGAGCACACGATATTGGACGTGTCGAGGTCAAGAAACGCGGCGCCGACATTCAACCCGATGTGCTGCGCAAGTCCCTCAAACTCACGGGGAGTCAGCCGGGTGTCGTTATCGCCACGCGAATTGGCCAATCACACCGGGCAATTATTGCCCGACGAATCAGTGCCGGGGAAGCATAGAGGTTTGCGTCAAGGGCATACCGGAATCGGGAGAGAAATCCCAATCTGACGGTTCAACCCCTGCACGCACAAGCTCTGAGCCCATGGCGGCAATCTGTGCCCCATTGTCCGTGCAAAAACGCAGCGGAGGCATGCGTACTTCCAAACCTGCAGCCTTACCGCGCTCAGCCAGCAACGCACGAAGTCGGGAATTAGCGGAGAAGCCACCGCCCACAACGATCGTCGAGCATCCGTGATCGAGTGCAGCGCGAACTGCTTTCGCCGTTAAGGAATCGTTGACGGCCTCGGAAAAGCCCGCGCAAATATCCTCAGCGGGAATTTCCTCACCACGTTCTTTAAGGCCTTCAACATAGCGGGCGACCGCGGTCTTGAGGCCCGAGAAAGAGAAGTTGTACTTGTGGCGTTCCTGATCTTTGCCAGCTGCCAGACCTCGCGGGAAACGGATAGCAGTGGGGTCGCCCTTTTGTGAGAGGCGGTCGACGTGCGGACCACCCGGGTAGGGAAGGTCAAGGAGACGTCCGACCTTATCGAAGGCCTCGCCAGCAGCATCATCAAGGGTTCCACCGAGCTCACGAACATCCGTTGCGATGTCATTAATGAGCAGAAGATTCGAGTGGCCACCGGAAACAACCAGTCCGATAAAACGTTCGGGCAGAGGACCTTCAGCGAGCTTATCGACCGCAAGGTGACCAATCACGTGATTGACCCCGTACAGCGGTTTTCCAATTGAGGAGGCCAGTGCCTTAGCCGCACAGATACCAACCGTGAGGGAACCCACCAAGCCGGGACCAGCAGCAACGGCCACCGCATCGACATCGTCAAGAGTCACGCCGGCTTCATCAAGGGCGCTATCAAGCGTGGGAAGGAAAGACTCAAGGTGAGCGCGCGAAGCGATTTCGGGGATAATTCCGCCGTAACGGGCGTATTGATCCATTGATGTAGCCGTGCGATCAACCAGGAGCTCGCAGCCGCGCACCAGCGCAACGCCCGTTTCATCGCAGGTTGACTCGATACCCAGTACTAAAGGCTCTTTTTCACTCACCCGGCCCAGTTTAGTCCGCTGCTGTGCTTGGTGCATTCGCCCCGACCTTCCTACAAAAAGGTGTGGGGACGACCCTAATGGATCGTCCCCACACCGGTGTTGCAAAGATTCCTTTTAAGGATCACACGCCCTTGAGCGCTGCCTTACCCAGCTGACGGTTCAGCGTGGAAATGACATCAAGCGGAATCTGCTTGGGGCAGACGGCCGCGCACTCGCCGATGTTCGTGCAGGAACCGAATCCTTCTTCATCCATCTGGTTGAGCATGCTGACAACGCGACGGTAGTTCTCAGGCTTGCCCTGCGGGAGCAGGTGCAGGTGAGTGACCTTCGCCGAGGTGAAGAGCATTGCCGAGGCGTTCGGGCAGGCAGCCACGCAGGCGCCACAACCGATGCAAGCAGCGGCTTCGAACGCGCGGTCCGCATCCTGCTTGGGAACGGGAGTGCCGTTAGCATCCGGTGCGGCACCGGTGTTCACCGAAATGTAGCCACCAGCCTGAACGATACGGTCCAGAGCGCTGCGGTTAACAACCAAGTCCTTGATGATCGGGAATGCTTCCGCACGCCAGGGTTCGATGGTGATGACATCACCATCGTTGAAGGAACGCATGTGCAGCTGGCAGGTCGTGGTGACCTCAGGGCCGTGGGCAATACCGTTAATGACAATGCCACACTGACCACAGATGCCTTCACGGCAGTCAGAGTCAAATGCGATCGGTTCTTCGCCGCGAGCAAAGAGCTCTTCGTTCAACACGTCGAGCATTTCCAGGAACGAGGATTCCTCAGAGATGCCGCGGACTTGGTATTCGTGCATGGCACCCGGATCCTCGGGTCCGTTTTGGCGCCAAATCTTCAGTGTCAGGTTCACTTGTAACTCCGCTGCTTAAGCTCGATGTTGTTGTAGATCAAGGCTTCCTTGTGGAGGATCGGAGGCTGATCCTCGCCACCCCACTGCCAAGCTGCAACATAGAGGTACTTGTCATCGTGGCGAAGGGCTTCACCTTCGGGGGTCTGCGACTCCGCACGGAAGTGACCGCCACAGGACTCTTCGCGGTGCAGGGCATCGATGCACATGAGCTCGCCCAGCTCCATGAAGTCTGCAACACGGCCAGCCTTTTCAAGGGACTGGTTGAGTTCACCAATCGACTTGCCGGGAACGCGAACGTCACGCCAGTAGTCGGCGCGAAGCTTGCGGATCATCTCGATGGCCTTCTTCAGGCCCTCTTCGCGACGCTCCATACCGCAGTATTCCCACATGATCTGGCCCAGTTCCTTGTGGAAGGAATCCACCGAACGGGAACCATTGATCGACATGAGCTTGTCAATGCGACCCTGAGCGGAGTTCAGTGCTTCAACAACATCCTCGGAGGACTCATCCAGCTTGGGGAGGTTGAAGCAGTGTGCCAGGTAGTCGTTGATGGTGTTCGGAAGAACGAAGTAACCATCGGACAGCCCCTGCATCAGTGCGGATGCACCCAGGCGGTTCGCGCCGTGATCAGAGAAGTTCGCTTCACCGGCAACGTAGAGGCCGGGGAGGTTTGATTCCAGATCGTAGTCAACCCACAGGCCACCCATCGTGTAGTGGACAGCCGGGTAGATACGCATGGGCACTTCGTAAGGGTTGTCACCCGTGATGCGCTCGTACATATCGAAGAGGTTGCCGTACTTAGCGGAGACCGCTGCGCGGCCCATACGGGAGATTGCCTCGGAGAAGTCCAAGTAGACGCCGCGAGCCACGCCGTCAATCTTCGGACCAACACCGCGACCCTCATCGCACATGTTCTTTGCCTGACGGCTTGCGATATCGCGAGGAACAAGGTTGCCGAAGGAGGGGTAGATACGCTCCAAGTAGTAGTCGCGATCTTCCTCGGGAATGTCACGAGGATCCTTCTCGCAATCTTCTGCCTTCTTAGGAACCCAAATACGACCGTCGTTACGCAGAGATTCGGACATCAGCGTCAGCTTGGACTGCTGATCTCCGTGCTGCGGAATACAGGTCGGGTGAATCTGGGTGAAGCAGGGGTTCGCGAAGTATGCGCCCTTGCGGTATGCTCGCCAAATTGCGGTGGCGTTGCAGCCCATGGCGTTCGTCGACAGGAAGAAGACGTTTCCGTAGCCGCCGGTTGCAAGAACAACCGCATCCGCAATATGGGTTTCAAGCTTGCCGGTGGTCATGTCGCGTGCGACGATGCCGCGAGCGCGGCCGTCAGAAACAATGAGTTCGACCATTTCGTGGCGGGAGTGCTCGGTAACGGTACCGGCAGCAACCTGACGCTCGAGCGCCTGGTAGGCGCCAATCAGCAGCTGCTGACCTGTCTGGCCGCGTGCGTAGAAGGTACGCGACACCTGGACGCCGCCAAAGGAACGGTTATCGAGCAGGCCGCCGTATTCACGTGCGAAGGGCACGCCCTGTGCGACGCACTGGTCGATGATATTCGCGCTGACCTCAGCCAGACGGTAGACGTTGGTCTCACGTGCGCGGTAATCGCCGCCCTTAACGGTGTCGTAGAAGAGGCGGTAGACGGAGTCATTGTCGTTGCGGTAGTTCTTCGCGGCGTTGATACCACCCTGCGCTGCAATGGAGTGCGCACGACGAGCGGAATCCTGGTAGAAGAACACGTCAATGTTGTAGCCCATCTCGCCCAGCGAGGCGGCAGCTGCACCACCGGCAAGGCCGGTACCCACGATGATGACGTGGAGCTTACGACGGTTTGCGGGGTTGACCAGAGCCGCAGTGAACTTTCGCTTTTCCCAAGCGTCTGCGAGGGGAACATCCAGCGGGGCCTTGGTATCGGCGATGTCGTCGCCTTCGCGGTACAGCCCGTGAATCAAAGTATCAGTCATGTCTCAATATCCTTGTCAGGAGATGTAACCGGCGACGATCGCCAGCGGGGGAAGCGCGAACATCAGGAAGATCAGCGCACCGACCAAGCCGGAGAGAACTTCCATGAACTTGCGGGTTCCACCGCGGACCCAACCCAGAGATTGGAATGCCGACCAGAAACCGTGAGAAACGTGGAGCGCTGCCAGACCAATGAAGATCAGGTAGACAACAACCATCAAGGGATTCTGGAAAGTCGCGACCATGCGCTCGTAAGGAGTGGAGTCTGCGACGAATCCGGTACGGATGGTTCCCGTGGTGAAGTGCAGGATGTGGAAGACGATGAGGAAGAAGAGCAGAACACCGGTCATACGCATGGTGCGTGCTGCATAAGCATCAGCTGCACTGCGCTTGACAACGTACGCACTGCGACGTGCGCGGCGTGAGCGCTTCCACGTCACTGCTGCTGCCCAAATGTGGATCACCAGCATGAGAACCATAGCTGCGCGGAATACCCAGATAAACCCACCGTGAGGGAAGATCGGTACAAAGGCTTCTTCTTTCAGCCAGTGTGCGTAGTGATCGTAGGCTTCTTGCCCCAAGAACATCTTGAGGTTGCCGTAGGAGTGGAAAAGAAGGAAGAGCACGAACACGATGCCGGAGATCGCCATAAGTTGCTTGACGAAAACGGTCGTAGTCCATGCGCGACGCTTGCGAGTTGCGACAGTTTTTGTGGCCATGACTCAAGCCTAAGCTGAAGGAGTGTCATTTCCGTAGGACTGCTGGCCCGAGCGCTCCTTATCTGCTCACAGCGTCAGATAAGTCTTCCCTAAAACCCTGATTTTTCAGGGAAATAGCGGCGCGGAGAAGCCCCGTGAAAATGCGTCACAAAGTCGACAAAATCTGTCAGAAAACACCGTATTAGGGCAACATAATTTTTCGTATTTTCATGCGTCGAAAACAAGGCGCATGTTTACCGCATCTTCGCGCGGGTTTCGGAAATATGCCTTGGTGACACCGACACGTTCAAAACCTGATTGCTCATACAGCGTGATCGCTGGGGTATTGGACGCTCGCACTTCCAGGAAAACTCGTTCACTCCCCCGCTGCCGTGCAAGTTCAAGCAAAGCGTCCATCAGCGCGCGTCCTAAGCCACGGCCTCGAAAATCAGGAAGAACCCCCATGGTCATCACGTCGCTATCGAGGCCAATCTTGACACCCGCATAGCCACACAACACAGGAAGTTCACCCTGGGGAGCATCAGCACACACGCCAAAGTAGACGCTCAGTCCCGAGGAAAGTTCCTCGGCTAGCATCCCAGGCGTCCACGGGTCCTCGGGGAAGATCGCCTGTTCCAGTGCAATAACTGCGCGCCAGTCCTGTGGCCCCAACACGACAAGCTTTCCTCCCGAGGCCTGGGCAAGCCTGTGCGCGCAGGCGCTTAGCGTTTCCTGAAAACCTTGGGCGGGGGCAGCACTGGGATTTGCTGTGCTCACATACGCTCCGGCGCTTGCCCATGAATATCGGGGCGACGCAGATACAAGGGTTCGGTACCCAAACGGTCCTCTCCACCGCGAGCCAGGCGCGCTCGGACAATGCGAACCATGACTGAAGGGTCTAGAGGAAGAACCGGTCCCATTTCTGCGCCGGCAAGTTCATCGGCACTGTGCGCCGGGATCGGCGCATCAGAAACCAGCAGTCCTTCTTGTTCACGCAAGGCACTACTCAAGGTACGCGCGTAGCCAACCTCAAGACGCCCAAGCAAGCGAACATCATCGGGGCCTTCTGCAAGGTAATGTCCCCAATACAGTTCCTTACGGCGAGCATCGGTCAATGCATACACATGAGTGTCCGGCGACAGGTGATCCAAAGCAGCGCGGGCGATCACATCCAAAGAGCAGACGCCATAGACCGGAATCCCCGCCGCCTTCGCGAAGACACGTGCTGAAACAAGTCCGGCTCGCAGACCGGTGAAAGGAGCAGGACCAGTGCCTACGCACACGGCGTCAAGACCGGCCTTTGCGGCGTCGGTCGGCAAACCGGCCTCTTCAAGGGCTTCGAGGACGCAGGGGGTAATCGATTCTGCGTGGTGACGACCCGACTCATTCCTCGAGCTCCCCAGTATCTTCCCGTCATCGACGACGGTTACTGCAGTTGCTCCAGAGGTATCAATGCACAATTCGGTCATAAGTCGATCCTATTCCACGCTCGCACGCAACTGTGGTGCAAGGTCATCAAAGACACCGTCCCAGCGGTGCGAGTAGGGCGTAAATGTGATGATGCGTTGACCGTCATCCATGCTTTCGAGGTCAACAACATCACCGTCACGTGCGGCCTCTCCCCCGCTCGCGCGCCGCACCTCAATTTCAAGGCGCGCATCACTCATGGCTTCGGTCTTGCCCTCGCCCCATTCAACAACTGTCACAGCCTGATCAATAGTTGAATCCAAATCGAGAGTCTCCAGATCATCGAGGTCACGAATTCGATAGGCATCGGCGTGGATGAGGTCAGGTCCTCCGACCAACGAGGGGTGAACGCGCGCAACGATGAATGTCGGGGAGGCAACTGTCCCTCGCACTTGAAGCCCGCGGCCAATTCCCTGAGTGAAGGTAGTCTTGCCGGCGCCCAAGCCGCCTCGGAGCATGAGGAGGTCGCCCGCGCGTAAGTGACGCGCAAGCTCTTCACCTAACTCGCGAGTCTGCTCTGCATCGCTCACACGATAGCTGTACTGCTTCGTTTGTGTCTGCGTCATTATTCCTCTTCGTTCACGTACTGCCTGGGAATGCGTTCTCCCAAACGAGTAATGACCTCATAGTTGATTGTGCCCGCATGCGCGGCCCATTCATCTGCGATCGGGTATCCCTTGGCCGGATCGCCGAAAAGAACGGCTCGATCGCCTACATGGGCGGGCGCATTGCCACTGTTCTGCGTAGCTGTGTCTTTCTGCCCGTCAGCGGGCCCCAGGTCGATGATGAATTGGTCCATGCAGATCCGACCAACGATCTGTGCCTTCACCAGACCTGAATCAGTCTCAACAACAACCGGCGCACCATTGGAGGCCGCTCGTAGAATCCCGTCTCCGTATCCCAGTGGGACCAAACCCACCCAACGACGGCTCGGGGCCTGCCAGGTTCCTCCGTACGAGGCCGGGGTCCCTTCTTCGATAACCTTGACCGACGTGAGTGGAGCGCTCAGCGTCATCACGGGTATCAGTCCCAGTTCCTGAGCGCTTGCGACTGAAGGATCAGGGGAAAGTCCATACATTCCGATCCCCACACGAACCATGTCGTAGTGGGTTTCCGGGTGCCACAAAATCCCTGAGGTTGCAGCTAGATGGCGAATCTGCGGACGCAGTCCAGCTTCGGCGAGAATACGCAAGCCCTCTTCAAATATCTGACGGTGCCGGCGCGTAGATTGCTCGCCGGCCACGCTGGGATCATCTGCTCGTGAAAGGTGACTCCATGCGCCAACTATCTGGACAAGGCCGGCATTTTCTGCGGCTCGTACAGCCTGGGCAAGCCCCGGCAGATCGGCCAAAGTTGAACCCGCACGTGACATCCCCGTGTCAACCTTGACGTGAATTCTGGCGGGGCGCCCGCAGCGACGTGCCGCCGCACAGACCTCATCAAGAACCCACGTCCAGGACACAGACAGGTCAATATCTGCACGGATCGCGGATTCGAAATCACTTCCACTGGTGGAAATCCATGCCAAGATCGGTGCGCGATCACGCGCAATCCCCGCGCTATCGAGTCCTTCACGCAGCTCGAAGGCCTCGGCTAATTGAGCGACACCCAACCAATCGGCTCCAGCACCCAGGGCAGCTTGGGCAACGGGAAGCAAACCATGCCCGTAGGCATCGGCCTTAATGATCGCCATCTGCAAAGAAGACGGGGCGCAGGTTCGCAAATGGGCAAGATTATGCGCGAACGCTGCAAGATCAACGGATGCTACCGAAGGGTATCCGCATCCATGTTTGGAAGTTTCCACTCCCCAAGTATCGCACCCTCAGCGACTAGGAACACAGTTCACCGATGATTTTTGGAAGAGCGCGGGCAATATCAATGGCCTGGATAGGGCGCGCTTCCCCTTCCGAACCCAGGCTTGCCCGAAGAGCCGCTTGGGCATGCACCCACGCTCCAAGGCTCGCAAGGGTTGCGCATTCAGCCTCGGAAATCGACGGGTCCCCCTGTCGGCGCTCAGCTCGCGCCTGGAAGCCCGCAGCGATCCCCGCGACTGTCCCGGCAAGCACATCGCCGCTACCCGCAACCCCAGCCCAGGGGGTTTCTTGAGGAATCGAGACGATTTCTTGCGTCCGACTCCCCTGGTCATGTTTGAAATGCGAGCACACAGTAGTCGCACTTTTCAGAAGAATAATGGCGCCCGTGAGCGAGGCAAGTTCCTTGGCAGAAGCAGCGGGATCAGCATCAACGTCTGCGCGAGAATGCGGACTGCCCAACTGAGTAAGAAGGCGCGCGGCCTCGCCGTGATGAGGGGTGAGGATAGTGCGCGAAAGGGAGCGCGAATGCGTGTCTGCATAGTCGACAAGGCCTCTCACTAAGTCAAGCGCACCCGCGTCAATAAGCAGAGGAAGCGTGGAGTCAATACAGAATTGTGCAAGTTCACGGCAGTCGTCGTAGCGCTCGTTCGTACACCCCGGACCAATAACTCCGCTTTGGATACGACCGCCCACAGTCACAACACCAGGAGCGTAGTGAAGAACCAGATCTTCTACCCGACGTGTCGAATTCAGACGAACCATACCCACGCCGGTGTTCGAAGCGGCAAAGGCAGCCAGCAGCCCGGCCCCCGGGTAGGTGTCAGAACCCGCGACAACGCCCACGACGCCTCGGCGATATTTATCCTCATCAGCGGAAGGCGCGAAAAGAAACTCGCGCGCGCTTTGGGGATTAAAGAGAGGAATCTGCTCAGCCATGTCCCCATTGTTTCACGTAACCAATGGGGACATCCGGCGCACGTCTGATCTAACTGAAGGAGCGAGCAACGCCCACCATGATGACGCCGATAACCATGATGACAACGCCAATAATGGTCCAGCGCATCTCACGACGCGTGCGCGTCTCGTGGAGAATCAAGATTCCACCGAAAGTCTGAATAATGACGCCCATCTGCGATAGGGGGAAGGCAACTGAGACGCCAAGGAGCGAGGAAGAAACTTGAGTCAGGAGAATAGCCGCACCCCACATCAGGCCGGGGATCAGTTGGCGAAGAGTGAGCAGACTCCAGCGATTGTCTTCCTTGCCAAGTTGAGGCGAAAGCGCAGGGATTGTTCCAACGAGGCCGACCAACAAATAGCCAACCGCTTGGGGCAGGATCACGGAGCGGCCGTCAAGGCCAAAGCCTTGCACCAAGAGAAGGAACGCCACGAGGGCGGCCGTTGAGATCACAACTAAAGGAACTCCACGTTTCCAATCAACATGCTCTTCGGTCGCTTCTTTAGTCTTCTCACTCTTTGAAATGAACAGAACACCGATAACTAACAAGGTGATTGCGCTGAGCGCACACACCAGAGCCAAACCTTGATTCATCTCGCCGAAGAGAATGATGCCACCCAATGACATGAAAACAATCTGACCAGCCGTTGTCATTGGCATGGCACGCGAAACTCCCAGCAGTTTCAAGGAGAGAATCTGCAAGTACTGACCGAATCCCAACAGGAGTCCCGAGATAAACGAGATCACAAGAGTCTTCGTCGTCCAGTGCACTTCAATGAAGGGGGTAGCCAAAAGGGAGAATAAGAACGCGCCACCCAAAAGACCGAGACTCTTCTGCCGATCATCGCCACCTTGTGCGACTAAAACAATGGCCATAAAGCCATTGAAAAGTGCCGGAAGAAAAGCGATGAGATAGTCGATCACGGCATACTCACTTTCTGGTGCGTCAATTGGCACAACCAAGTAACGATGTTTTCAGGCTAGTGGACAAGCAAGCAAATACAAGGTGCAAGATCCCTGTCTGAGCTGCGCGATAGATAACATTTTCAGACGCATAGGACCTCTGATTGCGTGTCCAGTCCACGAAGTTGCCACAATTAACACTGTGAGTGATATCAACAACACTGAAGAATCTCCCTTCGATTACTTCTCGCGAGAACAGTGGGACCAACTTGCTGATCGTTCTCCCCTCCCCCTCACTCACAACGACCTTTCGCGTTTAGCATCCCTTGGCGATCCCATCGATATTGCCGAGGTCGACGCAATCTACCGACCGCTGACCGCACTCTTGCAGCTCTACGTGGAAGGACACCGACGCGTTGAGCAAGAGCGTTCCGATTTCCTTACGCGCTCTCACCGATCTCCCGTCCCCTTCATCATCGGAATCGGCGGCTCGGTTGCCGTTGGAAAATCTACCGTCGCCCGCCTCTTGCGTTTTCTCTTATCCCGATGGGAAAAGACCCCGCGAGTTGATCTGATCACGACAGACGGTTTCCTCTTCCCCAATGCGGTTCTCCGTTCCAAAGGCCTGCTCGGGCGAAAAGGTTTTCCCGAGTCCTATGACCGCCCTGCGCTCATTTCCTTCCTCTCGGCAGTGAAGTCAGGGATGCGTAATGTTCAGGCTCCCGTCTACTCGCACGTCGTTTACGACATCATCAAAGATGAAAGTGTCGTCGTAGACTGCCCAGACATTCTCATCGTTGAAGGACTCAATGTCCTCCAACCTCCCAAGTGGGGACCCGGCGTTATGCCGACCGCAGTCTCAGATTTTTTTGACTTCAGCATCTACGTGGATGCCGACGCCGAGCACATCCAGCAGTGGTACGTTGATCGTTTCCTCACCCTGCGTCAAACTGCATTCACCCGCGAGGATTCCTTCTTCCGCACCTACGCTTCACTGACCGATGCACAGGCCGAGGCCACAGCTCGCTCGATTTGGGAAGAAATCAACCTCCCGAACCTCTTGGAAAATATTGCCCCAACCCGCGAGCGCGCAACGATGATTTTCACCAAGGGTGCGGATCACCGCGTCGAGTCACTGCGGCTCAGAAGGTGAGCTCTACTCCCACCGCATAGCGCAGATCGGTCTGCGGAATCACGAGGCGTGATGATCCTTCACGCGCCTCGACGATGACCCTCTCCTCGCTTCCAAGAATCCGGGCGCTGCGTACCTTCCCGGGGACCTCAAGCCACGTCGATGCAAGACCTGAGGAAGCAAAGGTTCTTTCTTCGAGAGAACGCTCCTCGGCCTCGTCAACGGCAGACACGGGAGGCATCCCAAAGAAGAAAACTCGAGACTCACTGTCCTTGGGCTGGGTTGCGTACCAGGACCAGCCGTTTTCCGAACGCAGTGTATCGGTATCCATCCACGGACGAGTCGCGTAGATTCCTTCACCGTTGATGCGCAAGAAATCACCCAGCTGCTCGAGGCCGCGCTGAATCCACGTGGACATGCTTCCGCGCGCGTCGGGACCGATCCCAATGAGGTAGTTCCCGCCTCGCGACACGATCGCCAACAGGTTGGAGATGATGTGGCGCATGGGCTTGATCGGTTCTTCGGGGCGCATCGAGCACCAGCCGCGAGTCATGGTGATGCATGATTCCCAGGGGTAGAGCCGAATATCGTCCGGAATTTCCTGTTCGGGGGTTCGGTAGTTTTCGTTCACCCCATGGACTTCTCGGTCAACGACCAAGATATCGGGTTGGAGGCGACGTGCATTCTCAGCGATCTCATCGATATCAATCGGTTCATCTGGTTCGCAAACCCAACCGGCATCGAGCCATAGCACGTTGATACGCCCGTAATTGCGCAAGAGCTCGTCAATTTGATTGTGAGTGTAGCGAACAAAGGAATCCCACTTTGCGCGGTGCTTCTCGATGTCGAAGTTGTGGTAGCGGTCAGTAATAGTGCGGGCGCGATCCCAATATCCCGGGTGGTTCCAATCAGCCTTGGAGAAATAAACACCCGTTTCCATACCGTGAGCACGGAAGGCCTCGAAGATTTCGCGGACAATGTCGCGACCAAGTCCGGATTCTTCACTGGTCGACTTGAAGTTCGAGAAGTCCGTGTCGTACATGGCATAGCCGTCATGATGCTTTGTCGTAAAGACGACGTAGCGCATTCCGGCATCGGCGCACGCGGCGGCCCATTCTTCGGCATTGAAATCGTCCCCCGTAAAGGAACGAGCTTGATCGCAGTACCACGAGTGATACTCCTCGTCAGTCCCCTTCCAATCCTCAGGCGGGTCAGTAAAGCCGCCCAAACGCTGGCGGTGCAAAGACCAGGAGCCATCTTGACCAATGTGAGAGAAGATCCCCCAATGGATGATGACACCGACCTTGTGGTCCCTCCACTGCTCAAGTGCAGCGACAGTGCGCGGGTTCGTTGGCCAGATGTACCCTGGATCCGGGTATTGACGCAGCGCACCTGCAGCTTCTAGCGCATCGGGAGCGAAGTCCTCACTCAGTTCGTCACTCATTGGTGTGTACCTCTATCGATCTAAAACTTCAATCCGCCATCTTCGATTCCACGGAAGAAGTACTTCTGCGAGAAGGCGAAAACTACAACGACAGGAACCAGTGCAACGACCGCTCCGGCCAAGACCAGTTGATAAGTCGTTCCCTGAGCGGAATTTTGAATGGCTGTCAGTTCGAGCATCAAAGTGTGCTTGTCGTTGTCGACCAGCATGAGTAGCGGGAAGAGGAAATCGGACCAGGCGCCGATGAAGGAGGTCAGTCCAACGACCGTGAGAGTCCCACGAACCTGAGGAAGGAAGATCCTCCAAAAACGCTCCCATTCGCCTGCCCCATCAATCAGTGCGGCATCTTCAATTTCTTCGGGGATCCCAAGGAAAGCAGCGCGCATCATCAGGATCTGGAAGGGGCCGATCATGGCAACCATCCACACACTGGTCAGGGTCTTGTACGTGCCGATGGACACCATCATCGAGTACAGGGACAGCATGATTGATTCAAAGGGGAAGATCATCGCCGAGAGCACGACGAAGTACATGATGTTACGACCGGTCCATCCCCGTCGCGAGAGCATGTATCCGCCCAAGCAGGACAAGACGATATTTGAAACGACCGTCAGCGTTGCAACGATGACCGAGTTGCCAATCGCACGCAGGATCGCGGTTTGTTTAAACAGTGTTGTGAACGCTGCAAGCGACCATGTCTGCGGGAAGATCGTGGCGCCTTGGCCGAAAACCGACTCCCCCGGAGCTTTGAATGCCGCGAGGAGAGGAAGCAGAAGCGGTCCCACCATAAGGATCGCGACGACGACCAGCGTGATGTAACGCAGGACTAGGCGAGAGCCTTTGAGTTGGCGTGATGCGACGTTGCGCGATTGGTGCTCCAGCTTGCGAGTTTTGCGCCAGTTCGCAAACTTTGACGAGGCCGTGGCTGAGTTGGTTGAAGAAACTACGGTACTCATTGGTCTTCAGCCTTCCTCTGGAGTTTCTGGGAGGCAATGATGAATCCGAAAGTGATGAGGAAGAGGCAAACCGAGGCTGCATCGCCCTTACCTAAAGACCCGTATGTCGGATCGGTCCAGTCTCGGATGTACATAGTCAAGGTCTTTGTCGGGGAGGCACTTCCACCAAGGAGGTAGACCTCAGTGAAGATCTTGAGGCATCCAATGGTTGTGAGTGTCGCGACCAGGAACATCATGACTTTGACGCCCGGAACAGTGACGGTGAAGAAACGACGGACGCTTCCCGCTCCGTCGAGTTCTGCAGCCTCGTAGAGGGACTTATCGACGTTCGCAAGAGCGGACAAGTAGAGAATCATGTAGTAGGGCAGGCCCTGCCACAAGGTAATGAGCATGGC
Source organism: uncultured Actinomyces sp. (assembly GCA_900541895.1). GTDB lineage: Bacteria > Actinomycetota > Actinomycetes > Actinomycetales > Actinomycetaceae > Pauljensenia. The sequence continues at coordinate 47,043 of UWSI01000001.1, forward strand.
GCAGAAAAGGATCAGCCACTGATTCGAGAGGAAGGGGACCGTATCCATCCCCCAAGAGGTCAGGAGGTTATTGACGGGGCCTCTCTCATTGAGCAAGTAGCGCCACGCCAATGAGATGACGACCAGCGAGGAAACCGCCGGCAGATAGTAGAGCGCACGGAAGAATCCGATTCCAGGAACATAGGACTTGACCAGGAGCGCAAGGAGAAGAGGGAGAAGCACCATTAGAGGGACAACGCAGACGGCGTAGATGAGCGAGTTACGAAGAGAACCCCAAAATTCCGGGTCGTTCAGAACGTATGTGTAGTTTTCGATCCCGATGAAGGAACCAATTTTCCTCAGCGGTTTTGTTTTTGTGAAAGAGACGAAAACCGTTGTGATGAAGGGATAGATGTAGAAAGTAATAATTGCCAAGACCGGGAGTGTAATCCAGATCCACGGCATCCATCCCGGGCGGAAACGCGCGGCCCCATTAAGAGATCGGCTTGGGGCGCGCCCTGTACGCGACGACATTGTCAGGTCCTTCGGTGCTGTTCAAGGGTTTTGCCGGGGCGAAACCGTAGTGTTTCGCCCCGACAAGGGTAAGATCATTCGCCCAGAGCCTTGAGCTTCTTGTTCATCTGATCTTGTGCAGTCTTCAGAGCGGTCTTGGGGTCGACCTCTCCACGGATTGCCTTGTTCACATTCTCAACGAGGCTGTCCTGAACAGCGCCGGTGGTGTAGAAGACGTCGGTGTAGGCCTCGGCGTCCTTTGCAGCCTTTGCGGCTTCCTCGTAGGCAGCCTTGAAGACCGGATCATTTGCGATCTCCGGCGGGTTAGCAACGAGCTTGTCAAGAGCAGTTGTTGCTGCCGGGAAGATGATCGCACCACCGTCGTGGGTCCATGCGTATTCGTTCTCAGCGTTGGTGATCCATTCGGCAAACTTCATTGACAGAGGAGCGTTCTTGGTCGAGACGGACACGCCGATGTACTGGCCTTCGAAGACCGGCTTGATTCCGGGGTTGGTCGGGAAGGGGCCGACACCGGTGTTGTTGTAGACGGTCGCGTTGTTTGCCTTGACGGACTTGAGGAAGGAGGCGTTCGGGGTACCGAATGCGAGGTTTCCATCCGCGTATGCCTTGCCCGGATCAGGTTCGCCGGTCAGCGAGTCCTTCGGGATCGCACCGCTCTTGTAGAGCTCGGCGAGACGGGTCACGTACTTGATGGCCTGCTCATTGTCAGCAAAGTTGAACTCGGTCTTATCAGCGTTCATGAGGCTGACACCCATTCCGTGCAGCTGAGCGGTCATGTACCACTGCGGGGAACCGTAGATACCGTAGTCGCCCTTGCCATCCGCTCCGACCTTTGCAGCGTAGTCAAACATCTCTTCCATGGTCTTGGGAGAGGTGTTTTCATCCAAGCCTGCGCGCTTGAAAACTTCCTTGTTGTAGGTGGTGATGTAGGGGCCGAAGTACCACGGGAGTGCGGTGTGGTGCTTGTTTGCGCCCAGCTCGGTCGAGCCCCAAATGGTCTTGACAAACTTGTCACCAATACCGGGAGCTTTCACGTCGAAGTCCATGAGGAGGTTGGACTTTGACAGAGCCAGGATGGTAGAGGAAGGAACGTTCACAACGTCTGCCATCTGGCAGTTCGTTGCCTGAGCGGTAATGGTCTGATCGAATTCGGCGCCGCCCGCCTGGTCAGTCCACTTGATCTTGACACCGGGGTTTGCGTCCTCAAATTCCTTGATCTTCTTGGTGAAGAAGTCGCCGAAGTCGGTCTTGAGACCCTGAGTCTGGAAGGTGATTTCACCTTCGACCTTCGAGGTGTCGATCTTCGAATCATCGAGATTCGTTGCGGGAATATCGCAGGAAACATCGGGCTTGGGGATTGAACCCGATGCAGATCCACCGCTTGCAGAACTTGAAGAAGAGTCGCTGCTGCCGTTCGAGCAGGCGCTCAATCCTAGAGTGCTTACCATGGCCAGGGCGATGACACCAGCGGCCATCTTTTTCTTCAACATGCGAAACCTCCATTGGTTCGTGTCGTAGATCGATATAAATACCGAATCACTAACTATCTCGTGTTAGTTGATAAGGCTAGGCTACCGTTGAGAAGCTAGCTTTACGTTGCATAGCGGACAATTGTTATAGATCCGTTACACAAACAATGAATTCGATGGTCAGCGGATTCATCCGTGCACCGAATTCGGGGCGTGCATCCGGGCCACACGAGCGTGTCCCGATGCCATCTTGAATGGCGTCAAGCCAAACAAAAGTCCGATCTGAATGCGGCAAGTCTTCCCAGTGTCCCGCCTGGGCAAGCTCTTGCTCACTCCACGGCGAGGCGCTCCACCCCACCTCGCTTCGAGGAATGATCGTGAATGCACAGTCCTCCCCGCGCAGCTCAAGAACCTTCAGTCCCGGTCGGTGCCCACCTTCTTGAGGCTTGACACCCACATCCCATAGATCTTCGAGTTCAGCGCACCCAAACCCATCTGGATTGACGCCGGGCATATCCGCATAAGCAATATCCGTCTCCCCCACCCACGAGGCCGTCCACCCCGTTCCCGGGATGCACAAACGAACCCCTGCACGAGGGATGCGCTCGGGCCACTGTCCGTAGGGAGTCATGTCGACCTTAACCGCGAGGCAGTTGCCCGGCAGCGGAGCACCCACAGATGCGCCTCCATCCTCTGCACCTACGGGAGTAAAACTCCAGCGAGCCTCAAGTCCAAACTGTGCAGCAGGCGGCGCCCAGCGTTCGACAAGCACCCGCTTTCCGTTCTCACGGGCGCATCCGTTCCAGGTTCTGCGCAGGAGATGCAAACGTGTCATTTCCCATCGCTGGGCGTGAGAGACTCCCCATTGACCGGTCCCCGTTCCCAGTGGACCCAAATCATCAGAGGAAATCCCCCAATAATCGACAGGACCGCGACCCCGATCGTTGTCCGTCGGTGCACGGTAAACACTGATCTCCGCCGCGATCACAAGCCCGCCCACGGACTCCACACGCCCTCGATCATCAAAGACGGCACTGCACTCGGCCTCGCCACAGGAGAGACGGGAAGAAGCTGAACGAGCCAGCGCACGCAAGCGTTCCTCGGCCTCGCCACCCGATTTTTGCGAGCGCCCCTGAAGGATCGGCGCGTCAGGTGCGAGCGCGCGAATCCATGCCCAGGTCCCCGCGTAGGGACGCGAAAGCGCATCAACCAAGCCGTCGCAGACGAAATTTCCGTCGTGCACTAGCTCCCCGAAATCGCCACCGTAGGCAAGAGCGCGGCGCCCATCAGGAAGGGTGCGCCACAGCGCATGGTCACGCCACTCCCACACGAAGCCTCCAGCATGGCGAGGATGGCTCATTTGCTCGACATAAGCGGCCGCCCCACCGGGGCCAGTCCCCATCGCGTGGAGGTACTCACACATGATGTAGGGAGCGCTGCGGATACGTTCTTTCGCAGCGTCATCCACAGCCGCACTTGCATGGCTCGGAACAGCAACCGGCGCATGCATATCCGTATCGTCGAGCACCGCAGCAACTTCTTCAAGTGTCGGGTACATCCGCGAGTAGATATCGACGTACTCCATGGCATGGTCACCCTCGTAGTGGACGAGGGCGCGTCCGTGGGTGCGTTCACGGAGCCAACGCGCGGACCCTGCCAAGTTACGTCCCGTTCCGGATTCATTCCCCAGGCTCCAGCAGAAAATGCTGGCATGATTCTTGTCGCGTTCAAAAGCGCGTTCGGTGCGGTCAAGGTAGGAGGCTTCCCACCGCGGATCGTCGGAGGGATTATCGATCCAGGTACGATTCCCCTCAAAACCGTGGGTTTCAATATCCCCCTCGAGCATAACCCACAGCCCAATTTCATCGGCCAGATCAAGAAGGCGCGGGTGAGGCGGGTAATGGGAGGTTCGGATCGCGTTGATTCCCATCGATTTCATGAGTTCAAGATCGGCGCGCGCAAATTCTTCACTGAATACCCGCCCTTCGTCGGCACGAATTTCATGGCGATTGACGCCATTAATCGTCAGCGGCTGCCCATTGGCATGCAGAACGCCATCGACGATTTCAACCCTTTGGAAGCCGAGGCGCAGGTGACGTTCTTCCGTTTTGCGGCCGCTCTCCCCCACCACTTGCACGCGTGCGGCGTAAAGTTGTGGCGATTGTGGGCTCCACGGCTCGACATTGCCGAGGCCAATGCTTTCACTCCGGTAGCGCCCGTCTTCCCCGCGCGAGAGAGTGAGCACCGAGGCGCCGAGGCCTTCGATGTCCAGGCTCGCTTCAAGCGTTTCGCTTTGCGCCCCGCGCACTCTGAGCTCAAGGGTCGCAAATCCTTGCCCGGCCTTGTAATCGGTATTGACCCACAGATCCTCAATGGAAAAGTCAGGAAGGTATCGCAGCGAAACTGAGCGGAAAATTCCGGGGAGCCACCACTGATCCTGATCTTCAAGATAGGATCCTGCGCTGAACTGATGAACGCGAAGAGTCACCGTATTTTCACCGGGGACAAGCATCTGGGTGACGTCGAATTCATGGGCGAGGCGTGACCCGCGAGCCATTCCAATCCACTGGCCATTGACCCAGACAATGATCTGGGATTCAACGCCCTCGAAGCGCAGACGGATCTGCCCTCCCTGCGAAAACCACGACTTGGGGCATGTGAAGCGGCGAGAATAGTCGCCGACAGGATTATCTTCCGGAGGGAAAGGCGGATCCACAGGGAAGGGGAAATCAACGTTGGTATAGGCGGGGGCACCCCAGCGTCCATCTCCTCTGAGAACCCAGTGGCTTGGGACATCGATCGTCTCTTCGCTTGATACGCGGGGAGAGGGACATGCCTCCTCGGGATTCGCACCGGGATTGGGATCAACGCGGTGATAGGTGAAGGCCCAGCGGCCATCGAGGCTCATCTGCCCTGGATCATCAGCGAGATACGCACGAGCAGGAGAAAGTGCTCCCACACAGGGTGCGTATGAGGGCATAATTTTCATGATGAGCCTTTCAGGTGAGTCAACATTGAAACTCCTTGCAGTACACAAAGACTAACACGTTATAGTTATTGTGTTAACGCACTTTTATTCCATCGCAGATCCGGAGCAGAAAGAATGGAACGAGCAACGCGGGCCGATGTGGCCCGAGCAGCAGGAGTTGCTCCTTCGACGGTTTCTTTGGTACTGAACGGCCGCGGACCGGAAGTGAAGATCGCACCGGCAACAATTCAGAGAGTCCAAGATGCAGCGCGAGACCTGAACTATATTCCTAACGCTGCTGCACGTTCACTTCGGCGAGGCAGTTCTCGTCTGATCGCGCTGCTCATGGCAGAACTCCCAGATAATCCCTTCGTCCCGGTCGTTCACACGGTTCTCACAACCGCCATGATCGAAATCCAAAAGCGCGGATATTTGCTTCTTCCCCTCTTCCAATCAAGTAATGACCCCTCAGACGCGCAGACAATTCGCTCCGTCTTAGGGGACACGCAATTAGCCGGGGTCATCCGCGAAACGACCTCCGCCGAGAGTTTTACCTCCACGCTTCTGGCAAACCTTGGTATTCCCATCGTTGCAATGTCGATGATTAATACGGAAGACACCCAAGGAGCCAGCGCTCTCGTGAGCATTGACGAATGCGTGGGAGTGAAAGAAATCCTCAGCGATCATCTGAGCGCACAAAGACGCGGACACGCAGTTTTTCTTGCAGGACCGAATACCAATCACTCACGCCAGCTCCCCCTTGAAGCCGCCTTCGGCGCGGGTTTCACTTTGCTTTCGCTTCCCGATTGGGATGCCTCGACCGCATACCAGGCAGCCCTACGCCTTCTCTCAGATAACCCGGATATCACCTTGATCGCCGTCGCCGATGACTCGCAGGCACCGGGCGTGTTCCAAGCCGCCATCGATCTTGATCGCCGCGTTCCACAAGACCTTTCCATCCTGGGATTTGGTAATCAAGAACCCGCGAGCAGCCAAGCCCTCGGCCTCACAACCGTCGAGTGGCCGCTGCGCGAAATGACGCAGGGTGCCGTTGAGGCGGTGATTTCGGCGATCGAAAAGCCGCGCAAAGCAAAGAAAGTTGAGCGGCTCATCGTCCCCACTCGCGCGGTTTGGCGCTCTTCAGTCGCCCGTCCTTAGAGCGACAGGCTTTCCTTCACCACGTCAGCCAGGCGTGAGGCTACGCCATCAGCTTGCGCCTGCGTCGCTGCCTCGACCATGACGCGAACCAAGGGCTCGGTGCCGGAGGGAGTGAAGAATCTCCCTTCGATTACTTCTCGCGAGAACAGTGGGACCAACTTGCTGATCGTTCTCCCCTCCCCCTCACTCACAACGACCTTTCGCGTTTAGCATCCCTTGGCGATCCCATCGATATTGCCGAGGTCGACGCAATCTACCGACCGCTGACCGACGCTCAAGCCGAGGCGACGTGCGTGGGGACCACAACCTCGGTGTGGGGATCGCTCTCGTCGAGGTCGGCGGCGACTTCCTCTAGGGCCGGCTACATGCGCGAGTAGATGTCCGTGTATTCGAGGGCATGACCACCCTCGCAGTGGACGATCACTCGGGAACCGCTGCGCTCGTGGACCCATCGACCGGCAAAAGAAGCGGGCGGGCGGTGCTTGATACAACACAGGGAGGGGTGGATGCCGCCTGGCATCCGCCCCTCCCTCACACTTGTACCTCGCTCCGGACACCTCCCACACGCTCACAAAATGCGGGAACGCACCCAGAGGCGCCGCTATTAATCGCCGAGGCCGCAGGCCCGGTAGATGTTGGTCAGCATGGCCAGGCGCTGCTCGAGAGACGCATCCTTGGGGACGCAGACCTTCGCGCCGAGGTACTTGGCACCACCCTCGATGGCCGCCTGCGCACAGCGAGCGATCTCGGCCTCATCCATGAGCGAGGTCGGCTCATCGGCTTGCGCGGGCAGGTGACCGTCGATCCACGAGTATCCGTACTGGGTTTCCTCCGGGCCTGCGCCCGAGAAGATGATCCCGTCCAGGACGCCACGCTTGCCAGCCTCGAGTACGTGCTCGTACGCAGTGTTTGCGCTGCGGCCCTCCACGGCGGAACGTCCCCAGTTGAGGTGAATACCGATGCCAACCTCGGAGGCGATGCCGATCTCGGATTCGAGGGACAGGAAGCCCTTCTCGGGGTTCTGCTCGGGCACGAACTTATCGCAGTGCTCAATAACGAGGCGAGCCCCACACCAGTCCCAGGTGGCCAGCTCAGCGAGTGAACTCTTGAAAGCGTCCTCCTGGGCCAGGCGCGTGGGCGCCGAGTGCAACTGCACGCGGGCGACCAGCTGGCGGCCCGCTCGCTCACACAGGGCAGCAAGGTCGTCACGCAGCGCGCGGGTGAAGTCAAGAGCGGCGGCGCGACCCGCGCCGTCGGCGCCGGAGCACAAGGATGATCGGGCGAGGCCAAGCCGAAGTTCTCGTTCTTCCACACGTTCTGCATGGTGCCGGGGATCGCAGTGATCGTGTTGAAGTCCCAGTGTGCAGCCAGGTGGCTGGCCAGGAGCTCGCCTTCGGTGGCAAGCTGACCCGGGTAGGGCATCTCGACGCCGCTCACCCACGGCTGATCCGCAAGGAGGCGGTAATAGTCAGCCTCCAGCTCCTGTACCGGATGCGACGCGTACGCGCCGATAACGAAAGGAAGTGTCATGGCGATCATCCTTCCTTGATGATTTCATCGTTTCCATCTTCGGGACGAACATACTCCGGACCCACGGCTTTCTGCAGGAGACGCGGGATATTCGCACCGATGGAGACCATGACGATCGCGGCGAATCCGAAGGACAGGATTGCCAGCGCCATGCCCAGGCCCATCTGAGCGGCAATTGCGGCACCGAGAACGGGGCCGACCGCGCCACCGAGGGCACCGACGTTGTAGCAGAAGCCTAGGCCCGCGGCGCGCTTGTCGACCGGGAAGTAGGAGGAGACCCACTTGGGCAGCAGGCCCGAGACACCCTGGCCGAACATCTGCTGGAAGAAGAGTAGGCCCGCCACAAGAGAAACATACTTTCCATCCTGCATGAACAGCGGGAAGACAATGACCTGCGAGAGCAGAAGCGAGATCGCGTACCAACGACGCATACCAAACTTGTCACCGGCGAAGCCGGCGATAATGTAGCCCGCGGCGTTGCCGAGGCCGGCGAAGGACACGACGTTCGCGACGACCTTCTGGTCCATACCAACACCGTGTAGGTAAGTCGGCAGGAGGCCCTGGATCGGCCAGGTGTACATGAAGGACGCGAAGATCGTCAGCATGATCGCGATGCCAATGATCCAACGATTCGAGTCGAACTGGATGATCAGGTAGATGAAAACGATCGCGCACACGACGCCGATCAAGCTGACCGCAACAATACCAGCCACCTGCTGGGTGAAGATCAGCAGCAGGCCAACGAAGGCGATTACAACGACGATGTAGTTGAGGACCTTGCGCTGCCCACCAAAGAGCACGGCGAGCATGTCATTCTTTTCGTCGCCACCCTTTTCCTTGGCCTCGCTCCAGTCTGCGGCCTCGGGCAGGGTGCGCCGCATGTAGATGGCGACGACGATCGGGACAATGCCCGTCAGGAACAGGGCTCGCCAGCCCCAGCCAGGGCGCACTGAATCAACCCACGTCACGAAGTACTTGTCGACCTGAGCGGCGGCGATAACACCGAAGGCGTAGCCGGAAAGGAGAAAGCCCGAGGCCTTGTTACGCATGTGCTTGGGCCACGATTCGATAACGTACGCAGCAGATGCGGAATACTCGCCTGCCATCGCGAAGCCGATGATGAGGCGCAGGACAAACAGGATCCAGAAGGTCGGAGCGAGCGCGCAGGCGATCGATCCGAAAGCGAACATGAAGATCGATAGGATCATCGCGGGCTTACGACCGTAGCGGTCGCCTACAGCTCCGAGCACGAGGCCACCGATCCAGCGACTAATGAAGGCGGCTGAAATCAGGGATGCGCTTTGGACGAGCGTCAGGTGGAACGCCTCCCTGATCGCGGGGAGCGCAAAGGAGATGAGGACGAAGTCGTAGCCGTCCAACAGAACGCCGATCCAAGCGGCGAAGAAGGCCTTGCGATCTTCTTTGGTCAAGTATTGATACCAGGGCTTTGTGGGAAGCGCCTGCAGCGGGGACGTACTCATGATGAGTGCCTTCCTGAAATTTCATCGTTGAATAACGAAGGGCTTTGAGTCCATGTGTCTCATTAGTAAGTTGTCAGACAACTTGCTGCAATGCTAGCTCTCACCCACTCTAGAGTCAACACAAAATTCCAACCCAATCCGTGTATTGCCAATGAAATATCGCAGTGATAACATGTCTGACAACTTAATACTTGTGGTTGACCACACGCTCCACTTCGTAACGATGCGAAGCAGAATGAGCAACTAATAGAAAGATGTCAAGCATGACCTTCGACGCAAGTCAACCGGGATTCTCCTGGACTCTACAGTTCCGCGCACGCATCGACGGAACACTTATCAAGCTCAGCAGTGCGGATGACACAGGGTGGGACCTGTTCATCCGTTCCAGTGCTCTCTTCCTCGAGGGATCAACGGCGTCAATGACGTTCGCCCTAGACTTGGAGGACACCGCCTCCGTCACAGACGACACCTGGCATTCGCTTGCGCTCACAGCGACGAGCGCCGGATCGAAGATCTTCCTCGACGGTTACCAGTGCTTCTCAACCTGCGCAGACCTCTCTCCCGCCGGAAGCGGCCCCGAGGCTACTCTCGAGCTCACCCCGGGAGCTGGCATCGAGATCCGTTCCTTCGCGACGCACGACTCCGTCCTCTCCGCAGAAGAGATCCTCGCGCTTTCCCCCGCCCCCACACCCCTCATTGAGTTCGCCGCCGCCCACCTGTCGGATTACGACGTCGCCGAACTCTCTGAGCTGACCGCCGGCACAATCTTCGCCCGCTACCGCGTGCGCGGACCGGGCCAACACGGAACGATCCTCGCAGCCGGCGGCGCCGGCAGCGAGCAGCTCAATCTGTCGGTCACAGCGGATGGTATCGAATACAAGGTTCTGGGCCGCAGGGGCCAGTGGCGCACTTTCACCGCACACGGCCACTGGGATCAGGGGCACTGGCACGACGTCGTCGTGCGCGTCGGTCACGGCGCGGTGCAGATCTACGTGGACGGTTACCTTGAAGCACACTTGCCCGGACAGGCGTTCTTCGCGGCCGTCAATTCCCTCGACGAGGTCGTCATCGGTCAGGACACCTCGGGCTCGCGCCTATTCGGCGAGGTCCGCAACGCGGCGCTCTACTCCTCGGTCCTCAACGATTCACAGATTAAGAAGCTCTCCTCCGTCGCCCCACTCGACACACAGTGCCTCTTTGATGCCGGGTTTCACGACTCCATCAGCTACCGGATTCCCTCGCTGATCACCCTCAAGTCCGGGGTCGTCGTTGCCGGTGCCGACCAGCGCGAAACCATCGCAAACGACTCCCCCAACTCCATCAACTTCACGATCCGCCGTTCCTTTGACGGCGGACATACCTGGGGAGACCTCCAGACGGTGCTCACCTACCCCGGCCACGGGGCAAAGGGCGCATCGGTCATCGATTCGTGCGTCGTGCAGGATCGCCGAAACGGACGCCTCGTCGTCCTCATCGACCACTTCCCCGGCGGGATCGGTCAGCCTAACGCCGAAGCCGGCCTCGGCGTTGACGAGAAGGGCCGCTACATCCTGCACGATTCCAACGGAGCCACCTACACCTGGAACGAGGATGGAAGCGTCACAGACGCTGACGGCAACACCGCCCCATTCAGAATCTCCGAGCGCGGCGATGTCACCGTCACCTCGGGCGGCCAGGAAAACCCCGGGGGCAACGTCTTCCTCGCCGATGGGGAAGACCCCCACCAGACACTCCTCACCGCCCGCACCTGCTTCCTGCAGATGATCTACTCCGACGACGACGGCGAGACCTGGTCCGGCCCCTTCAACCTCAACCAGGACGTGAAGGAAGAATGGATGTCCTTCTGCGGTACCTCGCCGGGCACGGGTGTGCAGCTGCGCAGCGGGCGCCTCGTCATCCCGATCTACTACAACGGGGACCACAAACGTCACTTCTCCGCATCTGTTGTCTACTCCGACGATGGTGGTGCAACGTGGAAGCGCGGCAAGTCCCCCAACGACGGGCGTATCTTCGAAGGCCGCGAGATCGATTCGCGCACGCTCGACACCGAGGCGGCCGCAACGCACGAGGCCACGCTCATCGAGCGCGCCGACGGTTCGCTCCTGATGCTCATGCGTAATCAGCACCCCAGCGGAAAGGTCGCGGCGTCCGTCAGCACCGACGGAGGCGAGACCTGGAGCGACGTGTTCTTTGCGCAGGAGATTACCGAAATCTTCTGCCAGCCGAACGCGGTTCCCTGGCCGACGGAGGACTGCCCCGAGCGCGTCGTCTTCGCGAACGCCTCGCAGATGCGTCCCTACCGCGGTCGCGGCGTCCTTCGCCTGTCGGAGGACGGAGGCCGCACGTGGATCGCGTCGCGCACCTTCAACCCGGCGCACTACGTCTACCAGTGCATGACGATCCTGCCCGACGGAACCCTCGGCCTACTGTGGGAGCGCGAGATGCAGGGACTGTACTTCACACGCATCCCGCTAGAGTGGCTCGAGGCCGCCAAGATCTGACGATTCGTCTTACCCTGACACGAGGCCGCCTGCCACACTCCCCACACAGGAGGACGGCAGACGGCCTCGCACGTCGAGGGAAGATATACAAGGCGCAGGGCGGGACCCACCGGTGCCCACCCTGCGTGCCTACGTCTCTCAGACGTTCACAGCGCTAGGTTCTCCTTGACGACGTCAGCCAGGCGTGAGGCTACGCCATCAGCTTGCGCCTGCGTCGCTGCCTCGACCATGACGCGAACCAGGGGTTCGGTACCGGAGGGGCGGAGCAGGACGCGTCCGGTATTGCCCAGCACAGCCTCGGCAGCAGCAACTGCCTCTGCCACGGTTGGATCGGTCGTTGCGCGAGTACGGTCCACTCCCCCAACGTTGATCAGGGTCTGCGGGAGGCGCTTGATAAAGCCGGTAAGGTCTGCAAGATCGCGTCCAGATTCCTTTACCATGCGTGCGAGCAGGAGCGAGGAAAGGATGCCATCACCGGTAGTTGCGTACTTCTTCGCAATGATGTGTCCGGACTGTTCGCCGCCCAGAGAGTATCCACCCTCGAGCATGGCTTCGAGGACGTAGCGGTCACCGACGCCGGTCTGAATCGTCTTAATACCGGCCTCTTGCATGGCAAGAATCAAGCCGAGGTTCGACATCACCGTGACAACCAGCGTGTCCTTGGCAAGCTGGCCCTCATCGCGCATGTGGACAGCCAGTGCGCCCATGATCTTGTCACCGTCAACAAGATTTCCGTGGCGATCGACCGCAAGGCAACGGTCCGCGTCACCATCGTAAGCGACACCGAAATCGGCCTCGGAGGCAACGGTCAGCGCCTGAAGCTGTTCGGGGTGCGTCGAACCGGCCTTGTCATTAATGTTCCGGCCATCGGGAGCAGCATTGATCACGACGGCGTCAGCACCGGCCTGACGGAAAGCTTCGGGGGCAAGGAAAGAAGCACCACCGTTTGCGCAGTCAACCGCGATACGCAAGCCGTGCAGATCTGTTCCCAAAGAGGTCATGAGGTGCTCAATGTAGGATTTTTCTGCCCAGTCATCGTCGTATTCAACCTCACCAACAGCGGCGCCTGTGGGTCGATCCCAAGGAGTATTGAGGAGCTCTTGGATCTGGTCCTCGACCTGGTCAGGGAGCTTGTAGCCGCCGTGCGCAAAGAACTTGATGCCGTTGTCAGGCATGGGGTTGTGCGAAGCGGAGATCATGACGCCCAGATCAACCGAGGACGAGGCCGTCAAGTGAGCAACGGTCGGGGTGGTGACGACACCAACGCGGACAACGTCCATTCCGGCACTTGCAAGACCTGCCGCCAGCGCGTGGTCGAGGAATTCGCCGGAAATTCGCGTATCGCGACCGATGATAGCTTTTGGTTTGTGTCCCGAGGCCGGGCGACCCTGAATTGTCAGGCGAGCTGCCGCTTCACCCAGTTCCAGTGCGAGGGGCGCGGTCAAATCAACATTTGCCAGTCCGCGTACGCCGTCAGTTCCGAACAACCTGGTCATCGGGGTTCCTCCCAAATTCGATATCGAACTCTCCAAGTTTACCCGGCTTGCATAAAAATGACTCGTGGCTCCAACCAAAAGGTGGAGCCACGAGTCGAAGTAAAGGCGAAGATCAGCGCTTCGAGAACTGCGAAGCCTTGCGTGCCTTCTTGAGGCCTGCCTTCTTACGCTCAACAGCGCGGGCATCGCGGGTCAGGAAGCCAGCCTTCTTCAGTGCGGGACGGTTCGCGTCACGATCGATCTCGTTCAGTGCGCGAGAGATGCCCAGGCGCAGCGCACCGGCCTGGCCGGAGATGCCGCCGCCATTGATACGAGCGATCACGTCGAAGCGACCGTCGATATCAAGCAGAGTGAAGGGGGACTTCACGAGCTGCTGGTGCAGCTTGTTCGGGAAGTAATCTTCGAGAGTGCGTCCATTAATGGTCCACTGGCCGTTGCCGGGAACCAGGCGAACACGGGCAACGGCTTCCTTACGGCGGCCAAGGCCCGCGCCGGGCGCGGTGATGGACTGACCAGCACCAGCAGGCGCTGACTCAGTCTCTGTGGTGTAGGAGCTGGGGACAACTTCCTCATCCAGCTCAAGAATCTCGGTGGTCTCAGCCACAGTTCTCCTCAGTGCAGTTCGTTGGGCTCAGAAGCGCGACGCGCTCACTGGGCGACCTGGGTGATTTCGTAGGGAATCGGCTGCTGGCCGATGTGCGGGTGCTCAGCTCCGGCGTAGACGTGCAGCTTCTTGAACTGCGCGCGGCCGAGGCTGGTGTGAGGAAGCATGCCGCGGACTGCCTTCTCGACTGCGCGTTCAGGACGCTCAGCCATGAGATCGCGATAGCGTGTTGCGCTCAAGCCACCGGGGCGACCGGAGTGGCGGTAGGCCATCTTCTGGTCAAGCTTCTTACCGGTGAGGGCAACCTTGTCCGCATTGATGATGATGACGTAATCGCCCATATCGAGGTGAGGGGCAAACGTCGGCTTGTGCTTCCCACGAAGGATAGCGGCAACTTGAGCCGCCAGGCGGCCGAGGACGACGTCAGTGGCGTCGATGACGTACCACTGCTTGTCGGCATCCGCCGGCTTAGGTGAATAGGTGCGCACGGGCGTAACCTTCAATTCTTTCTGTCATGGGGCCTAGCATCGAGTGTTCGACGCACCGGCCCGCTATGAAACGGTTCCGCGAGGCGTCAGCCGAATTTCTTCTCCGGCGAGTGGGAAGGCACCGAAGGTCCAGCTGACACACAGCACCTGTTAGTCTATGCGCCAAAAGGCAGCGGGGTCAAAGCACAGACCAGAGTGTGGCTTATTCCTCATATCGTTTCTGAATCAACCAGCGCAGCAATTGCCGCCCATGGCCCATTCTTCAAGGCTTCCATCAAAGGCAAAACCACGCATACGGCGTGCCCGGTGGACCTGATCGCTCCACTCGGCCTCGTCGGGATAACTCACGGATTCCAGGGTCAGCCCATGCGCGGGGGCAATCGGGGCCGCCTCTTGGCGCGAGGCCTTCTCAAGCAGCTGTGCGGGCCAACTTTCCTCACGCGCTCCCCTACCCACCTCAATTAAAGCGCCGACAAGCGAACGAACCATGGAATGGCAAAAGGCATCAGCGCGCACATGACACTCGAGGACCCCGGTCCCTCCGGCCTCGGGAACAATGCACAATTCACGTAGCTCGCGAATCGTCGTCGCCCCCTCACGCGGGCGGCAGAAGGCAAGGAATTCGTGCTCTCCCAGAAGAGGCTGCGCTGATCGATTCATCGCCTCGACGTCAAGAGTCTGGGCAACCTCGTACACATCCCAGCGCCGCGCCAGTGGCAGTTGCCCCTCGGGGACGAGGCGATAGGTATAGGAACGCTCAAGCGCAGCGAAACGCGCATCAAAGTCAGCGGATACCACGCTTACTTTTGAGAGACGGGCATCAGCAGTCCCCCGGGGCACTTTGACGCCTGTTGTCACCATATGTTCGATGTATTCACGACCGAGAAGCGAATTCACCCGTCGCAATAGGGCGCGACAGCAGGCCTGGATGAGGTCCTCTTCTGTTTCGGGGCGGTCGGATTCTCGTATCAAAGACTTGAAGGCGTCAGAAGCGCAATCAAAATGAGCGACCTGATGGCGTGCGTGGACTCCGGCATCGGTTCGCCCAGCCACGGTCAGGATTACAGGACGGCGCAAAATTGTTGAAAGCGCTTGGGTGAGAACGCCCTGAACAGTGCGAAGGCCATCTTGTGCAGCCCATCCGTGGAAGAAAGTGCCATCGTAGGCAAGATCCAGACGAATCCGTAGCTGGGAAGTATTTAGAGCTCCCATGAGCGCACCCCTCCGATAATGCCGGCATCATTGGGGACAATGATCACATCCTCCCCAAGACGGTCGCGGTAGGTAGGGACAATTCGTTTTGAATTGCCACCGCCCAGGTACAGGCGATCCCACATGTACATGGGGCGCAGACCATCCACGACTCGGCGAACGCGGCGAGACCAATGGACGTCACCGAGGCGAAGTCGCTCATGCTCGCCGATATAGTCATCGTAGGTAAGGCCCCAACGAATCGGCCCCTGTGAAACCTCGACGTGTGGAGAAAGCTGCCCACCGTCGAAGACCGCATTTCCAAGTCCCGTGCCCAGCGTGATGATCATTTCAAGGCCACGTCCGGTGATCACACCGGCTCCTGCAACTTCAGCATCATTGAGAACTTTGGTCGGAATGCCAAGAGCGCTCTCGACCGCCTGTCCCATGTCAAAGTGATCCCACTTCTCAACGAGTTCGGGAAGAACACGCGAGCGCGGACCATCCTTCGTGATGTAGTGCGGAGTAGCAATCACAACCCCATGCCGAATCATTCCCGGCATACCGACGGTCACGCGATGGGCTTCTGGAAGCTGAGCCGCAAGATCGACAATCGTCTGAACCAGCAATTCAGGGGGAAGCGGATAGGGCGTGGGTGTCCGTTGTGGCGGGGCGACCATTGTCCCCTGCCCATCAAGGACGGACGCTTTAATTCCGCCACCTTCCCGAACCCGCCTGTTTTATCCCCCCCCCCGCCACAATCCACTGCCAGTGTCATCTCGCGAGTCATAGGTACAGGCTACCGCCACCGATGACTTTCATCCCGAAATGGCAAGAAAAACGAAGGCGTTGATTGGCACGACAAAGGGGCCGGCACCACACGTGGTACCGGCCCCTTTGAAGTCGCTTACGCGAAAGAGATCACTTCTCTTCTTCGACCTGCTCAGCGGCGTCAGCCTCTTCGCCGGCCTCGGCTGCGATTTCCTCAGCCTCGTTAGCCTTGGCGAGATCGCCCTCTTCGCGAGCCTCTTCGGCGCGCTCAAAAGCAGCCTCCGCAGCTTCCTCAGCCTCTGCTGCAACCTCGGCTGCAGCGGCCTTTTCGGCGGTCTTCTCAGCAGACTTCACGACTGCCTTCTTCTCGACGGCCTCCATGCAGAACTCAATCTGCATGAGAGGAGCGTTGTCGCCCTTGCGGTTACCCACGCGGGTCAGGCGGGTGTAGCCGCCCTGACGCTCGGGATCAAGCGCGGGAGCGATAACGTCGAACAGGGTGTACAGGGCGTTCTTGTCGGTGATGACACGAGCCACGGTACGGCGAGCGTGCATATCGCCACGCTTTGCCTTGGTCACGAGCTTCTCAACGAAGGGGCGCAGGGCCTTAGCCTTGGCCTCGGTCGTGGTGAGCGAGCGGTGTTCGATGAGCTGAGTCGCAAGGTTCTTGAGGATCAGCTTCTGGTGTGCCGGGCTTCCGCCCAGACGAGCACCCTTCTTGGGGGTGGGCATTTTGTCTCCTAGGAATTTATGCGTCCATCGGACGCAGCATGTCAGATGGACTGATCGTCGCTGAAGTGGATGGAACCGGATTCGCTAGCCTCGCCGGAGGGCAGCACAGAATCCTTCAGGGTCATCCCAAGGGTTGCAAGAGCTTCCTTGATTTCTTCAATCGACTTCGTACCGAAGTTGCGAATGTCAAGCAGATCCGCCTCGGAGTGAGCCACAAGCTCGCCAACAGTGAGGATTCCGCGGCGACGCAGTGCGTTGTAGGAACGCGACTGCAGGCCGAGGTTCTCAATGGGCAGCGCGAGGTCGGCAGCGAGGGTGGCGTCCGTGGTCGAGGGACCAACTTCGATGCCTTCGGCTTCCTCGTTCAGTTCACGCATCAAACCAAAGAGCTCAACCAAGGTCTTGCCAGCGGAGGCAACGGCGTCACGCGGGGTGATTGCCGGCTTGGTCTCAACATCAATGATCAGGCGATCGAAGTCGGTGCGCTGCTCAACACGAGTTGCCTCAACCTTGTAGGTCACCTTGACAACGGGAGAGTAGATCGAATCGATCGGGATGCGGGAAATTTCAGCCTGGGGATCCTTGTTCTGAGCAGCCGACACGTAGCCGCGGCCACGCTCGACGGTCAGCTCGATCTCAAGCTTGCCCTTTTCATTGAGGGTCGCCAGATGCAGATCGGGGTTGTGAATCTCGACGCCGGCCGGAGGGGTGATGTCCCCTGCGACGACCTCTCCCGGGCCTGCCTTACGCAGGTACATAACAACAGGCTCGTCGTTCTCGGAGGAGAGAACGATCTGCTTGATGTTCAGGATGATCTCGGCAACGTCTTCCTTCACGCCCTCGATCGTCCGGAACTCGTGAGGCACACCATCAATGCGGATGGAGGTCACGGCAGCGCCGGGGATCGACGAGAGCAGGGTTCGGCGCAGGGAGTTACCCAGCGTGTAGCCGAAACCGGGCTCAAGGGGCTCCAGGATGAAACGGGAGCGCAGTTCGCTGACCTTCTCTTCGGTCAGGATGGGTCGCTCTGCAATGAGCACGTCTTAGTCCTTTCTTCCCGGCGCCCGCCATATGACGCCGGATCGGGGTCCCGCATTGCGGGGAAAAGGTAAGGACGAGGCCACGTATTCTTGTGTGATCCCGCCCAGACGTGGGGGGTGGATTTCCGTGGGATCTCCACCCTCCGGGGCTCAGACGCGACGACGCTTCGGGGGACGAGCGCCGTTGAATGCCTGGGGCGTCACGTCCTGAATCGAGCCGACCTCCAGGCCAGCAGCCTGAAGCGAACGGATCGCGGTCTCGCGGCCGGAGCCGGGACCCTTCACGAAGACGTCGACCTTCTTCATGCCGTGTTCCTGTGCGCGACGCGCGGCGGCCTCGGCAGCAAGCTGAGCAGCGAAGGGGGTCGACTTACGCGAACCCTTGAAGCCCACCTGGCCGGAGGAGGCCCAGGAGATCACCGCACCGGTAGGGTCGGTAATGGAAACGATAGTGTTGTTGAACGTCGACTTGATGTACGCGTGTCCGTGAGTGACGTTCTTTGAAATCCTGCGGCGCGGCTTGCGTCCCGCGCCGGAACGAGTGGTCTTTGCAGCCATGTGTTTCAGTTCCTTCGAAGTCGTGTGTTAAAAGTCCACGCTGGACTTAGCGGCCTTACTTGGCCTTCTTCTTACCTGCAACGGTGCGCTTGGGGCCCTTACGGGTACGCGCATTGGTCTTGGTGCGCTGACCGTGGACCGGCAGGCCACGACGGTGACGAAGTCCCTGGTAGGATCCGATCTCAATCTTGCGACGGATGTCTGCCTGGACCTCACGACGCAGATCGCCTTCCACCTTAAAGGTGTTCTCGATGTATTCGCGAAGCTTGACGAGGTCTTCCTCGGTGGCATCCTTCACGCGAAGATCGGGGCTCACGCCGGTGGCCTCGAGGGTCTCCTTGGCGCGGGTGCGTCCAACTCCATAAATGTACGTGAGCGCGATCTCCATACGCTTTTCGCGAGGGAGGTCGACGCCGGCAATACGTGCCATGTTTATGCTCCAAATTGTTCATCGGAGGTCGTCACCACTCCTCCCGGGTGAGCCACCCGGCCCCGGCCTCCGAACCGAGGGTCGCGCAAGCGCGTGTGGAATGATGCTGCCGGATTACTCCGGCGTTATCGCAGCGAGGATTCAGCCCTGGCGCTGCTTGTGCCTGGGGTTGTCACAGATGACCATGACGTTGCCGTGGCGACGAATCACCTTGCACTTGTCACAGATCTTCTTGACACTCGGCTTGACCTTCATGGTGTGTACCTCCGCTACCCGCAGGTAGCTTGTGTCGGTGTGTTCACTTGTAGCGGTAGACGATGCGGCCTCGAGAGAGGTCGTAGGGGCTCAGCTCGACGACCACTCGGTCCTCGGGCAGAATGCGAATGTAGTGCTGACGCATCTTGCCGGCAATGTGGCCAAGCACGATGTGTCCATTGCTCAATTCCACGCGGAACATCGCATTCGGCAAGGCTTCGATAACCGTGCCTTCGATTTCGATGACGCCGTCCTTCTTCGCCATATCCTCCGTCTATCCTCTACTACTTTTTCGGATTCGAACGGCCTCAGGCCGCTCGGGATTGCCCTTGGAAACAGGCATACTGCCCCCAAAGACACGTCCAAGGGTCGAGCCTACGCTATTTTGGCCCTTCTTGGAAAGCTGGATGCGGTGTCTATCACCTCACGCTTAATTCCAGCAAGGCGTTGGCATATTCATGCGCGCAAGCGGATCAGTCCAGCAAAACAGGAGTGACGCCGAAAGGCGCAAGCCCTGCTACTCCCCCGTCAATGGCACTCAAGATTGCGACACCATCATCCAAAATTGCGATGGTGTGCTCCCATTGAGCGGCATCTGAGCCATCAACGGTGCGAACCGTCCAGTCATCGTTCTCGGTGACATTCTCAATGTCCCCGCTGGTCAGCATCGGTTCAACAGCCAGAACCATTCCGGGACGTAGCCTGGGCATCATGCCACGCACGCGATAGTTCAGGACTTCCGGGTCCTGGTGCATCGCGGTACCAATCCCGTGTCCGGTGAAGTCCTCGATAATTCCCGCTTCCCAGCCAAGGTCCTCCGCACGCTCGGCAACGACGCGCTCGACGGCCTCGCCAACTGCGCTCACGCGCTTTCCACGAGCAACCGAGGCGAGTGCCGCCCACAGCGCCTCACGAGTAACGAGGTCGAGCTCGCGCCTGCGTGCAACGCTTCCCTGCTGCGAAACTTCCCCTGCCGAGGCCGCCTTGGTTTCGCCCACCTCAGTCTGAGGAGCTGAAGGGATCGCACTCCCCCAGCGTTTTCCCGCGCCCGGTCCTTGGTGACGACGAACCCAAGAACGCGCAAACTCTTCATCAGAGGTGAATTCATCTCCGACGATCATTGAGAATGCTGCATCTCCGTGCCACTGTTGACCACTGCGCTCAAGCCATGCCCCGCAGTCGAAGGTCACAATGTCACCGACAGCGAGCTTGCGCTTTCCGGGGATGCCGTGAACGATCACGTCATTGGGGGAAATACACACCGTTGCGGGATAGCCGTAGTAATTGAGGAAGTTCGAGCGCGCACCGCAACGACGGATCGCATCTGCGCTTACCTCGTCCAGCTCACCGGTTGTTACGCCGGGACGAGCCGCCTCTCGCAGGCTTCGGTGAATTTCTGCAACAACCAGCCCGGCTTCTCGCATCCACTTGATCTGATCAAGGGTCTTGTATTCAATGTGGGACATTGTGCTTCCTTTGGATGAAACTCCGGGGCGCGATGGCTTTCACCACCGCGCCCCGGTTCCGTATCAGCGCTGAGCAGCGCCAGGGTACGTGTTGCTTACTTGTTGAGACCGTCGAGAAGCGCGAAGATGCGCTCGCTCACTTCGTCGATCGAACCGCGTCCGTCAACGACCTGAAGTAGGTCTTGATCGGCGTAGTAGGTTGCCATGGGCTCAGTCAGCTCGTGGTAGATCTCAAGGCGGTGACGAATCACGGGCTCAGTATCATCCGAGCGGTTCTGCTCGGTTGCACGCTTGAGCATGCGAGCCACGACCTCGTCTTCGTCAACCTGAATCTCCAAGACGACATCCAAGCTCACACCAAGTTCGGCAAGCATGTCGCGCAGAACATGCGCCTGTTCCAGGGTACGGGGGTAGCCGTCAAGGAGGAAGCCGTTGGCGGTGTCCGGTGCCGAAAGACGCACCTTCACCATGGGGTTCGTTACCGAATCAGGAACGAACTCACCGCGTTCCATGTATTCCTTGGCTCGTTTGCCCAATTCCGTGCCCTCAGACATATTGGCGCGGAAGATCTCTCCGGTGGAGATAGCGGGAATGTTCAGGCGCTCGGCGATACGCGCGGCCTGGGTACCCTTACCAGCTCCGGGAGGGCCGAGGAGAACGATAGCGGTCATCGCAAGAATCCTTCGTAGTGATGCTGTTGAAGCTGAGTGTTGATTTCCTTCACCGTCTGTAGGCCGACACCGATGATAATCAGAAGGGTCGTGCCGCCGAAGGGCATCTGTCCTTGGGAAATGTGCAACGGAATGATCGCCAACGAAGGAATGAGCGCGACGATGACCAAGTAGAGCGCACCGGCGGTGGTGATTCGGTTCATCACGTAACGCAGGAACTCAGCCGTCGGACGGCCTGCGCGGTATCCGGGGATGAAGCCGCCGTAGCGCTTCATGTTATCCGCAACCTCATCCGGATCGAAGGTGATCGCGGTGTAGAAGAAGGTGAAGAAGAGTGTGAGCAGGGCGTAGGTGGTCAAGTAGGGCCATGCGTCCTGGTGGAAGTTCGCGCTAATCCACTGGACCCACTTGGAGTCCTGGCTGCCGAACTGTGCGAGCATCGGAGGGAATGCCAGAAGTGAAGAAGCAAAGATGACGGGGATAACGCCCGACATATTGATCTTCAGAGGAATGTAAGTCGTTGTACCGCCATACTGACGGCGACCGATCATGCGCTTTGCGTACTGAACGGGGATTCGGCGTTGAGCCTGCTCAAGATAAACCACGACGATCGAGACGAGAAGCATCAGGCCGATGATCGCGAAGACTGCTCCCCACTTACCACTTTGTCCGATAGTGAGAAGCTGGGAAGGCATACGCGCGGTAATAGAAGTAAAGATCAACAGCGACATACCGTTACCGATACCGCGTTCGGTGATCAATTCGCCGAGCCACATGATGACACCGGTACCGGCGGTCATGACGATCATCATGAGAAGGAAGGTCCACACCGAATTCGAGGGGATAACCCTCTCAGAGCATCCGGCGAAAAGATTTCCTGAACGGGCCAGCGAAATCATGGTTGTGGACTGAAGTACGCCCAAGAAAATTGTCAGATAACGTGTGTACTGAGTGAGCTTCGTTTGACCGGTCTGACCTTCTTTGTGCAAATCGTCGAAACGAGGAATCACGACGCGCAGAAGCTGAATGATGATCGATGCGGTGATGTAGGGCATGATACCCAGCGCAAAGATCGACAATTGGAGGAGCGCACCACCAGAAAAGAGGTTCACCAAGTCCAGCAGTGAAGCGTCACTCTGCTGAGCAAGACACTTGTTTACTGCCTGCGAATCAACGCCCGGAGTTGGGATGAAAGAGCCCAGACGGAACATCGCCATGATGAATAGCGTGAACAGAAGTTTCCGTCGGAGATCTGGGGTACGGAATGCCTGCGCGAACGCACTGAGCAAGGCTTCCTCCTACGTAATGAAATAATTGCGACCATTTAGATCGCACGACTCTCAAAAGACTACCTGAAATGACAGGGATACTGTGAATCAAAAGTAGAGAACTTGAGAAACTGTGATATGGGTAAAGGCCATCTCCCGCTTGGATAGCCACTGAAATCGGGGGCTTCAGTGACTGGGGAAACGGCCTCGACGTGCAAGAAAGCGAAACGGGGGCAGCCCGGAAACCGAGCCACCCCCGTGGCAATCACCACTCAGCGGGTCTTGATAGAACCGCCGGCAGCAGTAATCTTCACTTCTGCCGAAGCCGACCAAGAGTCGACCTCGATATCGAGCTTAACGGTGAGCTCACCGGTGCCAAGCACCTTCACTGCCCAACCGTCGCGCACTGCGGAACGTGCAACGAGATCCTCAACAGTTACCTTTCCACCTTCGGGGAAGAGCTCCTGCAGACGACCGACGTTGACGACCTGGTACTCAACGCGGAAGGGGTTCTTGAAGCCGCGCAGCTTGGGAAGGCGCATGTGGATGGGCATCTGGCCACCCTCGAAGCCTGCGGGAACCTGGTAACGAGCCTTCGTGCCCTTGGTACCACGTCCAGCGGTCTTACCCTTTGAACCTTCACCGCGACCGACGCGGGTCTTCGCGGTCGTTGCACCAGCGGCGGGACGCAGGTGGTGCAGTCGAACGACGCGACCCTGCTCCTCACCGGTGTTCTTCGTGGAGTCCGCCATGGTCAGTCGACCTCCTCAACTGTAACCAGGTGACGAACGGTGTGGATGGCACCGCGAACGGTTTCTGCATCCTCACGAACGACGCTCTGGCCGATCTTGCGCAGCCCGAGGGTGCGCAGTGTGTCCTTCATGTTCTGCTTGGCGCCAATGCTGGACTTGACCTGCGTGATCTTCAGCTTTGCCATCACTCAGTCACCCCCGCAGCAGCCTTATCAGCTTCGCTTGCCTCGGCGGCAGCGCGCTTTTCAGCTTCGCCTTCTGCGCGTGCACGGAGCATGGAAGCGGGAGCAACGCGCTCGAGCGGAAGACCGCGGCGAGCTGCGACTGCTTCAGGCTGTTCCAGAAGCTTCAGTGCAGCAACAGTTGCGTGAACAATGTTGATTGCGTTGTCAGAACCGAGCGACTTCGTCAGCACGTCGTGGACGCCTGCAGCCTCGAGGACTGCACGGACGGGGCCGCCGGCGATAACGCCGGTACCGGGGGCGGCGGGGCGAAGCAGAACTTCACCTGCCGCGTCGCGGCCCTGAACAACGTGAGTAATGGTGCGGCGGATCATCGGGACGCGGAAGAAGTTCTTCTTCGCTTCCTCAACACCCTTGGAAATAGCCTGGGGAACTTCCTTGGCCTTTCCGTAGCCGACACCGACGGTGCCTTCACCGTCACCGACGACAACCAGAGCGGTGAAGGAGAAACGACGTCCACCCTTCACAACCTTGGAAACGCGGTTGATGGTGACAACACGCTCGATGTACTGATCTTTACTTTCGCCCCGACGGGTGTCGCGGTTCTCGCGACCGGAGCGGCGGTCACGGCGTTCGCCGTCGCCAGAGCGCTCGGCGCCTTCCTGACCGTTCCTGCCTCGCTGCGATGCAGCCATCAGTTGATCTCTCTTTCCTCGAGGCTCAGTCACAGCTCAAGTCCGCCCTCACGGGCGGCTTCTGCGACTGCCGCAACGCGGCCGTGGTACTTATTGCCACCGCGGTCGAAGACCACAGCGGTGATGCCTGCGGCCTTTGCGCGCTCTGCAATGAGAGTGCCGACCTGGTAGGCCTTGTCCTTCTTCGTCCCTTCAGCGGCAACAAGTGCTGCTTCCAAGGTCGAAGCGGAGACCAGGGTGTGACCGATGGTATCGTCCACAACCTGTGCGACCATGTGGCGGTTCGAACGGGTGACAACCAAACGCGGACGCGAAGGGGTGCCCTGAACCTTCTTGCGCAGGCGCAGGTGACGACGCTTGCGAGCGACGAACTTGCCCTTGCCCTTGACTGTGTACGCCATCACTTACCAGCCTTTCCGACCTTGCGACGGATGGTCTCGCCCACGTAGTGGATACCCTTGCCCTTGTAGGGTTCAGGCTTCTTGAGCTTACGGATGCGAGCGGCGGTCTCTCCAACGAGCTGCTTGTCGATGCCCGACACGGAGAACTTCGTCTGAGATTCGACGGAGAACTCGATGCCTTCGGGCGCCGGAACGAAAACGGTGTGCGAGAAGCCGAGGGAGAACTCGAGGTCCTTGCCCTTTGCAACAACGCGGTAACCGGTACCGGCAATTTCAAGCTGCTTCGAGAAGCCCTTCGTCACACCTTCGATCATGTTGGCGATCAGGGTGCGGGTCAGGCCGTGGAGCGAACGAGCAACACGATCATCGGAAGGACGGGTCACAACGACCTTGCCTTCATCGATGGCGGCGCTGATGGGTTCAGGCACAACGTGGCTCAGTGTTCCCTTGGGGCCCTTAACGGTAACGTCTGCACCGTTGATGGTGACGTCGACGCCCGCGGGAATTTCGATCGGATTCTTACCAATACGCGACATTCTTCAGCCTCCTCATCACCAGATGTAGGCGAGGACTTCCCCACCCACACCCTTCTCGGCTGCCTGACGGTCGGTAAGCAGGCCGGAAGACGTGGACAGAATTGCCACGCCGAGGCCGCCGCGGACCTTGGGCAGGTTGGTGGACTTGGCATAGACGCGCAGACCGGGCTTGGAGACGCGCTGCAGACCCTCGATAGCGGCCTCGCGGTGCGAGCCGTACTTGAGAGTAAGAACCAGCGTCTGGCCGACCTTGGCATCCTCGACGTCGATGGAAGCGATGTAGCCTTCCTCGACGAGAATCTTCGCGATCGCGGCCTTGAGCTTCGAGTACGGCATGGAAACCGACTCGTGGCGCGCGTGGTTCGCGTTACGCAGACGCGTCAGCATATCTGCGATCGGATCAGTCATTGTCATTTGGGGATTCTCCCCTTCCTCGTCGCGGTTTCTCCGGAAAACCGGGACCTACGACGTCAGTTTTACCAGCTGCTCTTGGTGACACCCGGGAGATCGCCACGAAGGGCGAGCTCACGCAGGCACACACGGCACAGTCCGAACTTGCGGTACACCGAGCGGGGACGACCGCAACGGTTGCACCGGGTGTAGCCACGCACGCCGAACTTGGGCTTACGCGCAGCCTTGATCTTCAGTGACGTCTTAGCCATGGTCAGTCCTCCTTAAACGGGAAGCCGAGGTGACGCAGAAGAGCACGGCCTTCTTCGTCGGTGGAGGCCGAGGTAACGACCGTGATGTCCATACCGCGAACGCGGTCGATGGAATCCTGATCGATCTCGTGGAACATGGACTGCTCCGTCAGGCCAAAGGTGTAGTTGCCGTGTCCATCGAACTGCTTCGAGGACAGACCGCGGAAGTCACGAATACGCGGGAGCGCAGTCGAGAGGAGGCGGTCCAGGAACTCCCACATGCGGTCGCCACGGAGGGTGACGTATGCGCCAATAACCTGGCCTTCGCGCAGCTTGAACTGTGCGATGGACTTCTTCGCCTTGCTCGTCTGAGGCTTCTGACCGGTGATGGCGGTGAGGTCGCGGATCGCGCCCTCAAGTGCCTTCGAGTCACGAGCAGCCTCGCCGACGCCCATGTTGACGACAATCTTGGTCAGACCGCCCACCTCCATGGGGTTTGCGTGCTTGAATTCAGCGCGCAGAGCATCGCGAATTTCGGAGTTGTACTTTTCCTTCAAACGCGGGGCCATAATCAGATCTCCTTGCCCTGCTCGATGCCGCGACGGGCTCCGCCACGGGTGACGCGAACGCGAACGGTGCGCGTACGGCCGTCACGCTCAACGGTGTCCTCACGGAAGCCAACGCGAACGCGCTGCTTCGTCTCAGGATCAACCAGAGCAACCTTCGACAGCGAGATCGGAGCCTCGACGGTGATGATGCCACCGGCCTGGCCCTGGGTCTGTCCCTGACGCACGTGGCGGGTCTTCAGGTTGATGCCCTCAACGAGGACCTTCTCCTGAGCGGGGAAAACGCGAATAACGCGACCCTGCTTGCCCTTGTCGCCGGGCTTGAGGGGCTCGAGGCCCTGCTCGGCACGGCGTGCGTTGCGCTTTGCGAGTTCCTTTTCGTCCGAGGTACGTCCGCGAACGACCTCGACCAAGTCACCTTTACGAATCTTCGCTGCCATCAGATCACCTCCGGTGCGAGAGAAACGATTCGCATGAACTTCTTTTCGCGCAGCTCGCGGCCCACGGGGCCGAAGATACGCGTACCGCGGGGTTCACCGTCATTCTTCAGAATGACTGCCGCGTTTTCATCGAAACGGATGTAGGAACCGTCGGGGCGACGGGTCTCCTTGCGCGTACGCACGACGACCGCCTTAACGACGTCCCCCTTCTTAACATTTCCGCCGGGGATTGCATCCTTGACGGTGGCGACGATCACGTCGCCGATTCCGGCATAACGCCGACCAGATCCGCCGAGAACACGGATGGTGAGGATTTCCTTGGCACCTGTGTTGTCGGCGACCTTCAGTCGCGACTCCTGCTGGATCATTTTCTACTGACTCCTGTCGTCGAGCCGGTTCTCTGCCCCGGAGTTACCTCCGGGGCCGAGCCTTGCCGAACGGATTTCGGTCTGTTAGGCGAAGGTCACTTCGCCTTTTCGAGAATCTCGACCACGCGCCACCGCTTGGTGGCGGAGAGCGGACGAGTCTCCATAATCAGGACGAGGTCGCCAACGGAGCACTCGTTGTGCTCGTCGTGAACCTTGACCTTCTTGCTCTTGCGCATAACCTTGCCGTAGAGGGCGTGCTTGACACGGTCCTCGATCTCGACGACAACGGTCTTGTCCATCTTGTCACTGGTGACGTATCCACGACGGACCTTGCGCTCGTTGCGCACAGTGGTTTCTGCCATGTTAGTCACTCCTCAGTGCCAGGTGCGGTGCGGTAGCCGAGCTCCCGTTCACGCGCGATGGTGTAAATGCGGGCAATATTACGACGAACAGTCTTCATACGACCGTTGTCTTCAAGGGAGCCAACTGCCTGCGCGAAGCGGAGGTTGAAGAGCTCAGCCTTTGCCTTCTCAAGCTCCTTGGACAGCTGTGCATCGTCCATGGCGTCGAGATCGACGGTGGTCAGACCCTTATCTGCCATCAGTTGTCACCACCCTCGCGGACCACGAAACGGGTCTTCATCGGAAGCTTGTGCTGGGCGCGGCGCATTGCCTCGCGAGCAAGGCTCTCGGGCACACCGGCCAGCTCGAACATAATGCGTCCCGGCTTAACGGGAGCAACCCACCACTCGACGGCACCCTTACCGGAACCCATACGAGTTTCGGCGGGCTTCTTGGTCAGCGGGCGGTCCGGGAAGATGTTGATCCACACCTTGCCACCACGCTTGACGTGACGGGTCATTGCGATACGAGCAGCTTCGATCTGACGGTTCGTGACGTAGGCACCCTCGAGTGCCTGAATCCCGTAATCGCCAAATGCGAGCTCCGTGCCGCCGGTAGCAAAACCGGTGCGGTGCGGGCGGTGCTGCTTGCGCCACTTAGTACGACGGGGAATGAGCATTGGGCTCAGGCCTCCGTTCCGGTCTCGGTAGCGGCAGGTGCTTCAGCCGGAGCTGCCTGCTGCTGAGTGTTCTCGTGCTGCTGCTGGCCACGCTGTCCGCGACGGGGGTTGCGACGATCGCCGCGTCCACGTCCACCACGGTTGGCCTGCTCAGCCTGCTGGCGGGCAAACTCACGCTCGGTGATATCGCCCTTGTAGATCCACACCTTGACGCCAATGCGACCAAAGGTCGTACGGGCCTCGTGGAATCCAAAGTCGATGTTTGCACGCAGGGTCTGCAGCGGGACACGGCCTTCGCGGTAGAACTCGCTACGGCTCATTTCAGCGCCACCCAGACGGCCGGAGACCTGGACACGGATGCCCTTGGCTCCCGCACGCTGTGCGGACTGAATGCCCTTACGCATTGCACGACGGAAAGAGACACGAGCAGCGAGCTGCTCAGCAATTCCCTGTGCGACCAGCTGTGCATCCAGATCGGGGTTCTTAACCTCGAGGATGTTCAGCTGAACCTGCTTGCCGGTGAGCTTCTCCAGGTTCTGACGAAGACGATCTGCTTCTGCTCCGCGGCGACCAATAACGATACCGGGGCGAGCGGTGTGCAGATCAACGCGAACGCGGTCACGCGTACGCTCGATATCGACCTTTGCAATACCTGCGCGCTCAAGGTTCTCAGTCAGGTTCTTGCGGATTGCGACGTCCTCTGCAACGTAGTCAGCGTAGCGCTGACCTGCAGTCGTCGAATCGGAGAACCAGCGAGACCGGTGATCAGTTGTGATTCCCAGGCGGAACCCGGTGGGGTTAACCTTCTGGCCCATTTACCGGTCTCCCTTCTTCTGATCTTCCTTAGTGCCAACCACAACGGTGATGTGGCTGGTGCGCTTAAGAATGCGTCCTGCACGGCCCTGAGCGCGGGGGCGGAAGCGCTTCATCGTAGGACCTTCATCAACGTAGGCTTCGAGGATCAAAAGATCCGCCTCATTGAAGGTCTCCTTAGCGGCTTCAGCCTTAACCTTCGCGTTAGCGACTGCGCTCAAGAGCACCTTGCGGACATCGGTGGCGACGGCCTGCGGGGCGAACCGCAGAATGTCGGCTGCCTCCAAAGCAGCCTTGCCGCGAACCTCGTTCACGACACGGCGTGCCTTCTGGGGCGTGACGCGGACAAAACGCGCCTGCGCCTTGGCTTCCATGAAATCCTGCCTTTTCTTCGTTACGCAAGGCCGGCTCAGCGCCGACGTCCCTTGCGATCGTCCTTGTCGTGGCTACGGAAAGTACGCGTGGGAGCGAACTCTCCGAGCTTGTGGCCCACCATCGACTCAGTGACGAAAACGGGCACGTGCTTACGACCGTCGTGCACGGCAATGGTCAGACCCAGGAAATCCGGGGTGATGACCGAACGGCGCGACCAAGTCTTGATAACGTTCTTAGAGCCGGATTCGACCGCGGCGTCAACCTTCTTCATAAGGTGATCGTCGACGAAGGGGCCCTTCTTCAAACTACGAGGCATTCCCAGCTCCTACTCAGCGATTCTTGCCGGTCTTGCGACGACGCACGATCATGCGGTCGCTGGCCTTGTTCGGACGACGGGTGCGTCCCTCGGGCTTGCCCCAAGGCGACACGGGGTGACGACCACCAGAGGTACGGCCTTCACCACCACCGTGCGGGTGGTCAACCGGGTTCATAACAACACCACGGACGTGCGGGCGCTTGCCCTTCCAGCGCATACGGCCGGCCTTGCCCCAGTTGATGTTGGACTGCTCGGCGTTGCCGACCTCACCAATGGTGGCGCGGCAGGTGATTTCGACGTTGCGAATTTCACCGGAGGGCATACGCAGCTGAGCGAAGCGGCCTTCCTTTGCGACGAGCTGAACCGAGGTTCCAGCAGAGCGTGCAATCTTTGCGCCGCCACCGGGGTAAAGCTCCACAGCGTGGACAACAGTACCCAAGGGGATGTTGCGCAGGGGCAGGTTATTGCCGGGCTTAATATCGGCCGCGGGGCCGGAC
Organism: uncultured Actinomyces sp.; assembly: GCA_900541895.1. Classification (GTDB taxonomy): domain Bacteria; phylum Actinomycetota; class Actinomycetes; order Actinomycetales; family Actinomycetaceae; genus Pauljensenia. The sequence continues at coordinate 77,235 of UWSI01000001.1, forward strand.
TCGACAAGGTCGCCCTGATTGAGCTTGGCAGGTGCCAGGATGTAACGCTTCTCGCCATCTGCGTAGTGCAGGAGGGCGATACGAGCGGTGCGGTTGGGGTCGTACTCGATGTGAGCGACCCGTGCGGGCACGCCATCCTTGTCGTGACGACGGAAGTCGATCACGCGGTAGGCGCGCTTGTGGCCGCCGCCACGGTGGCGAGCAGTCACACGGCCGTTGTTGTTACGGCCGCCAGTCTTGTGCAGCGGACGCACCAGCGACTTTTCGGGCTCGGAACGAGTGATCTCGACGAAGTCGGAGACGCTCGAACCGCGACGACCCGGGGTCGTGGGCTTGTACTTGCGAATTCCCATGATTTTCCTCTAGTTCTCCGACGCTCAGGCCTGCTCGCCGAAGATGTCGATGGTGCCTTCACGCAGGGTCACGATGGCGCGCTTGACATCCTTGCGCGTACCGATTCCATTGCGAGTGCGGTAAACCTTGCCCTTGCGGTTCTGCGTAGCCACGGAGGCAACCTTCACGCCGAAGATCGCTTCGACGGCCATCTTGATCTCTGTCTTGTTCGAACGAGGATCAACTTCGAAGGTGTACTTGCCCTGATCCATCAGGATCGAGGACTTTTCGGTGACAACCGGACGCAGAATGATATCGCGGGGGTTCTTAGCGGCTTCGATCGAGCTCACTTCGTTTCCTCCTTGGTGCCGAGGAATGCCTCGAGGGCGCCCTGGGTGAAGATGACATCTTCGTTGTCGAGGACGTCATAGGTGTTGAGCTGATCTGCCCACAGCACGTGAACCTCGCGAGCGTTGCGGAGCGACAGAGCCGAAAGCTCATCGCCGCGCTCGAGCACGACAAGTGCCGGACGGTCAGCAACGAGTGCGCGGACCGCGGCCAGTGCCTGCTTGGTCGAGGGCTTCTCGCCTTCGAACAGAGCGGTCACGACGTGAATGCGACCATTGCGTGCACGGTCAGAAAGAGCCGAACGCAGTGCGCCGACCTTCATCTTCTTGGGGGTGCGCTGCGAGTAATCGCGAGGCTGAGGACCGTGGACAATGCCACCGCCAGTGAAGTGAGGTGCACGGATGGAGCCCTGACGAGCGTTACCGGTGCCCTTCTGGCGGAACGGCTTCTTACCGCCACCGGAAACCATGCCGCGCGTCTTGGTTGCGTGCGTGCCCTGACGGCCTGCAGCAAGCTGAGCGACGACGACCTGGTGCATCAGCGGGATGTTGGTCTCAACGTCAAAGACCTCTGCGGGGAGGTCGACGGTGCCGGCCTTCTTACCCTTCAGGTCAAGAACATCGATGGTACGGATTTCAGACATGATCACGCACCCTTCACAGCGGAGCGAACCAGCACGATGCCGTTCTTAGGTCCGGGAATCGCACCCGAAATCAGGAGCAGACCCTTTTCCACGTCAACGGCCTGAACGTGCAGGTTCTGGACGGTACGACGGACACCACCCATACGGCCAGCCATACGCTGACCCTTGAAGATGCGACCGGGGGTTGCGCAAGCACCGATCGAACCGGGCTTACGGTGGTTACGGTGAGAACCGTGAGATGCGGACACGCCAGCGAAACCGTGACGCTTCATAACACCGGCAAATCCCTTGCCCTTGGTGTTACCCGAAACATCGACGCTCTGTCCAGCTTCAAAGATTGAGGCATCCAGTTCCTGGCCGAGCTCAAAGTTATCGGCCTCGGAGGTGCGGACCTCGGCGAGATGGCGGCGGGGAGCAACCCCGGCCTTTGCGAAGTGAGCAGCCAGGGGCTTGGTCACCTTGCGTGCATCGATATCGCCGAAGCCAAGCTGAATAGCGGTGTATCCGTCGGTTTCCTCAGTACGGAGCTGAGTAACAACGTTGGTGCCAACCTGCACGACAGTCAGGGGCACGAGGCGGCCGTCGGCGTCCCACACCTGGGTCATACCGAGCTTGCGGCCGAGCAGCGCCTTAACAGGCGCAGCAGCGTGCTGCTTATTCTTTGTCATTGCAGATGTCCTCAGAGCTTGATCTCGATGTTGACGTCCGCGGGCAGATCGAGGCGCATGAGCGAATCGACGGCCTTCGGAGTCGGGTCGATGATGTCGATGAGCCGCTTATGCGTACGCATTTCAAACTGTTCGCGGCTGTCCTTGTACTTATGGGGCGACCGAATCACGACAAACACGTTCTTTTCGGTCGGCAGCGGCACCGGGCCCACGACAGTGGCACCTGCTCGCTGCACGGTGTCCACGATCTTGCGCGCGGAGCTGTCGATGACCTCGTGGTCATACGACTTGAGCCGGATGCGGATCTTTTGTCCCGCCATGCCGTCTTACCTCTTCTCGTACAGATTCGGCGCCGGTACCCGTATCCGGGCGTGTCGCTCTTAGCGAGAGCGCCCAGTGCGGACCGGCGTCTTGTCCAAAGATCTTGGGCATTTTGCCCGATTAAGCAGTGATTGCACTGCCTAACCGCCCCACCTCTAGCGGGGCAACCCTTCTATTTTGGCAGAAATACGCAGGCTTCCTCAAGCTCGAGGCCAAGGAAACCCGTGTGAATCCACTGACATAGAAGACGTGCGCATGCATTGCTCCAATGGAGGTACGTTGCGCACCGGATACCTACACTACACCGCACTCGGGCGTGTCGCAAAGTCAGATCGGTCACCTTTAGATACGCCACTCCCCCACAATCGATAACAAAAGAGCAGGCCCGTTCAAAAGAACGGACCTGCTCTACTGAAGATTCAGCGATCGCTAGGCGATCAACAAAGTCACTTCAGGATCTTGGTCACACGACCGGAACCAACGGTGCGGCCACCTTCACGGATTGCGAAGCCGAGGCCGGGCTCCATGGCGATGGGCTGGATCAGCTGAACGGTGATCTCAGTGGTGTCGCCAGGCATGACCATGTCGGTGCCCTCGGGAAGGGTGATGACGCCGGTCACGTCGGTGGTACGGAAGTAGAACTGAGGACGGTAGTTGGAGAAGAACGGGTTGTGACGTCCGCCTTCTTCCTTCTTCAGGATGTAGACCTGGCCCTCGAACTCGGTGTGAGGCGTGATGGAGCCGGGGACGGCCACAACCTGGCCACGCTCAACCTCGTCGCGCTTGGTGCCACGGAGAAGCAGACCACAGTTCTCGCCTGCCCATGCTTCGTCCATCGACTTGTGGAACATTTCGATGCCGGTGACGGTGGTCTTCTGGGGCTCGCGGATACCGAGGATCTCAACTTCGGAGTTGATCGGCAGCTTGCCACGCTCGACACGACCGGTAACGACGGTGCCACGACCGGTGATCGTGAAGACGTCTTCGATCGGCATGAGGAAGGGCTTGTCCATGTCGCGCTCGGGGGTGGGAACGTAGTCGTCCACAGCGTCCATGAGCTCTTCGACCTTGGCGGTCCACTCGGGGTCACCCTCGAGGGCCTTCAGAGCCGAAACCTTGATGACGGGAGCGTTCTCGCCGTCGAAGCCCTGCGAGGACAGGAGGTCACGGACCTCTTCCTCAACGAGCTCCAGCATTTCTTCGTCATCAACCATGTCGGCCTTGTTCAGGGCGACGAGGATGGTGGGCACGCCGACCTGACGGGCGAGCAGAACGTGCTCGCGAGTCTGGGCCATGGGGCCGTCGGTGGCGGCGACAACGAGGATGGCGCCATCCATCTGTGCCGCACCGGTGATCATGTTCTTCACGTAGTCAGCGTGGCCGGGGGCGTCAACGTGTGCGTAGTGACGCTTCTCGGTCTGGTACTCAACGTGAGAGACGTTAATGGTAATACCGCGATCGCGCTCTTCAGGAGCGTTATCGACCTGATCGAAGGGGGTGAACTCGTTCAGATCCGGGTACTTGTCGTGCAGAACCTTGGTGATTGCTGCAGTCAGCGTGGTCTTGCCGTGGTCAACGTGACCGATGGTACCGATGTTGACGTGCGGCTTGGTGCGCTCGAACTTGGCCTTCGCCACTTGTGTCCTCCTGGACTCGGGTAGAAATTCTCAGCCTATGGCTAGGTGTCAGCATAACACCCAATGGGGCATGAGACCTACAGGTTTATTGATTCTTGTCAGGTCGGTCACAGCTCAGGAACAATTTTGGCTGTTCCTGAGCCGCATCCAACCCTGTGGGACTCACTCGCCCCGAGACTTTCCGATGATGTCATCCGCGACGTTACGCGGGACCTCGGCGTAGCTATCGAACTGCATGGAGTACACCGCGCGACCCTGCGTCTTGGAACGCAGATCACCAATGTAACCAAACATTTCTGACAGCGGAACCTGTGCGCGGACCACGCGCACACCGTGCTGCTCATCCATGGACTGGACTGCACCACGACGAGAGTTCAGGTCGCCGATGACGTCGCCCATGTATTCTTCGGGCGTACGGACCTCGACGGCCATGATCGGCTCGAGCAGAACCGGTGAAGCCTTCTTTGCGGCCTCGCGGAATGCCATCGAACCTGCGATCTTGAAGGCCATTTCCGAAGAGTCAACTTCGTGGTATGCACCATCAAGCAGAGTTGCCTTGACATCAACCATCGGGTAACCGGCAAGAACACCATTCTGCATGGCGTCCTGAATACCAGCATCAACCGAGGGGATGTATTCGCGAGGAACGCGTCCACCTGTGACCTTGTCCTCGAAGATGTACTCTTTTTCGGATCCGGCCGGGATGGGCTCAAGCGCGATGATGACACGCGCGAACTGACCGGAACCACCGGTCTGCTTCTTGTGCGTGTACTCGAACTTTTCGACGTTCTTACGAATGGTTTCGCGGTAAGCAACCATGGGCTTACCAACGTTTGCCTCGACCTTAAATTCGCGACGCATACGGTCAACGATGATGTCGAGGTGAAGCTCACCCATACCGCCGATGACGGTCTGGCCGGTTTCGGGATCGAGCTCGACCGTGAAGGTCGGGTCTTCTTCAGCCAGCTTCTGGATGGCGACGCCCATCTTCTCCTGGTCAGCCTTCGACTTGGGCTCAACGGCCACGTGGATCACGGGCTTGGGGAAGGTCATGGACTCGAGAACAACCGGCTTGTCGATCGCGCAGAGCGTATCGCCAGTGGTGGTGTCCTTGAGGCCGATAACGGCGTAGATGTGGCCTGCATGTGCCTCTTCGACCGGGTTTTCCTTGTTGGAGTGCATCTGGAAGATCTTGCCGATGCGCTCCTTCTTGCCCTTGGTCGAGTTGAGGACCTGCGAGCCAGCTTCCAGCTTGCCGGAGTAGACACGGATGAAGGTCAGCTTGCCGTAGAAGGGGTGAGCTGCGATCTTGAAGGCCAGCGCTGCGAAGGGTTCCTTCTCCGAGGCCTCGCGGACCTCATTGCGCTCTTCTTCGTCGTGTCCGGGCTTGAAGCCGCGAACCGCGGGGATATCCAGCGGCGAGGGCAGGTAGTCGATAACCGCATCGAGCACGGGCTGAATACCCATGTTGCGCAGTGCGGTACCGCAGAAGACGGGGAATGCGCGACCGGAGATGGTCAGCGCACGAACGCCCTGCTTGATCTGCTCAACGGTCAGTTCGCCGTTCTCAAGGTAGGCCTCGGTCAGCTCGTCAGAGCCTTCCGCTGCAGCTTCCATGAGCGCCTCGCGGTACTCTTCTGCCTTCTCCTTGAGCTCTGCGGGGATCTCGCCGCGAACGACGAGGGCGCCAAGCGTGGGCTGGCCGTTCTCGTCCTTGGCGGGATAACGCACGGACTCCATGGTGAGCAGGTCAACGGTTCCCTCGAAGTCATTCTCTGCGCCGATGGGCAGGTGCATGACGATCGGGGTTGCGTGAAGACGGTCGCGAATGGTCTGGACCGAGAAGTAGAAGTCTGCGCCCATCTTGTCCATCTTGTTGATGAAGCAGATACGGGGGACGTCGTACTTGTCAGCCTGACGCCACACGGTCTCAGACTGGGGCTCGACACCTTCCTTACCGTCGAACACGGCAACTGCACCGTCAAGGACGCGCAGCGAGCGCTCAACCTCAACCGTGAAGTCAACGTGACCGGGGGTGTCGATGATGTTGATTTGGTTACCGTTCCAGAAGGAGGTCACGGCTGCGGAGGTGATGGTAATACCACGCTCCTTTTCCTGCTCCATCCAGTCGGTGGTCGAGGCGCCATCGTGCGTCTCGCCAATCTTGTAGTTGATGCCCGTGTAGAACAGAATACGTTCGGTCACGGTGGTCTTGCCGGCATCGATGTGAGCCATGATGCCGATGTTGCGAACCTTATTGAGGTCAGTAAGCACCTCGTGTGCCACTACATCAGTCCTTCGTTTGAAGTGAGGGTGTTAAAACATCCTGCCCGCTCCGGATGGGGTCATCGCGAAGCGGGAGGGGTGATCACCAGCGGTAGTGAGCGAACGCGCGGTTCGACTCAGCCATCTTGTGCATGTCTTCACGACGCTTGACAGCGGCGCCAAGACCGTTGGAGGCATCGAGAATCTCGTTGGCGAGACGCTCGGTCATGGTCTTCTCACGACGCTGACGCGAGAAGTCCACGAGCCAACGCAGTGCGAGGGTGGTCGCACGTGCGGGGCGAACCTCAACCGGGACCTGGTAGGTCGCGCCACCAACACGGCGGGAGCGAACTTCAAGGGCCGGGCGAATGTTGTCCAGTGCGCGCTTGAGCACGGAAACAGGTTCCTGCTCGGTGCGCTCACGAACCATTTCGAGTGCGCCGTAAACAATGCGCTCTGCAACGGTCTTCTTACCGTCGAGGAGCACGCGGTTCACGAGCTGGGTCACAATCTTTGAGCCGTATACCGGGTCGTCGACCAGGGGGCGCTTGGGAGCGGGGCCTTTACGAGGCATTACTTCTTCTCCTTCTTTGCGCCGTAACGGGAACGGGCCTGCTGGCGACCACGGACACCCTGGGTGTCGAGAGCGCCACGGACGATGCGGTAACGCACGCCGGGGAGGTCCTTCACACGACCGCCACGAACGAGGACGATCGAGTGTTCCTGCAGGTTGTGGCCTTCACCGGGAATGTACGCGGTGACCTCGATGCCAGACGAAAGGCGCACACGAGCGACCTTACGCAGAGCCGAGTTCGGCTTCTTAGGGGTTGTGGTGTACACACGGGTGCACACGCCGCGACGCTGGGGCGAGCCCTTAAGCGCGGGGGTCTTCACCTTCGCACGCTTGGAGCTGCGGCCCTTGCGGACGAGCTGCTGAATGGTAGGCACTGGTTCTCCAGTTCAATTCCGTCTACGGTTTAAGGATTTCCTTAAACCCATGTCTCAGTCTTCCGCGACTGCTTGAATCCCCCAGCGCGCACAGCGATCCGCCAGGGGCCGGTGTGCCATGATAACGAGGCTTGAGCCGCGTCAGAGAATGACACCCGGAGCTCCGACGGAGGGAGCCCGCGCGTTCCACATGTGGCTCATAGTCGCCGCGATAAACTCACGGAGAAGAACCGCTCGGGAACTGTCACACATAATGTGGACATAGGAAACCCGTACAGTCACGGGTACCGCGTTCAAGGATACTCAGTCTCACGCCGCAGAGTCAAAGGCAGATTGTTCACATTGCTTGTGGGACTGACCACTTCTGTCTTAGCTCGCCCATTCCTGATTTAGCTCGCTCACCTGCAGCCTTAGAACAGCAATATGCCCGGAATTAGTGAGCTAAACCAGGAGCACACCGCTCTAGAACAGAACCAGCACCGGGCGAAACCTCCCCATCGCACCGCTCTATCCCTCTTTCCACAGGAATACCCAAGAATCGGTGTTTTCCACAACAACACGATTCTGGGTTTCGAGGCCCTTTCCTTTAGAGACACTGACGAAATGAGTACCGTCACCATTGAGAACATTCAAACTCGACATAATACATTCCGTCATTTACGCGAAGATTCAGCAGTCTGTCGAATTCGACGCGGCTACTACGCGCGTTTTCATTCGTCAGACAAAGTTCCTCTCTGGGATTTGTGGCAGGCCGTTGCACTCTCCCGCGTATTCGCATCAGCTGCGCTCGCCCGGAGCGAACGCATATTTACCGGAAGATCCGCCCTGCTTCTTCATTCAATCCATACATGGGTGACGAATCCGAATGTTGAGTATTGGTGCGAAGACGGGGGTAGACGAACTATCCCCTTCGCCAGTGTGAAGTTTCAGAATATGTGCGTTCCTCCGTGTGCGATTACTCTTCGTTCTCACAAACCCCACACGGTGGTGCGGCTTCCCGACGGCCTCGCTGTTGAGTCTGTTGAAAGCGCAGTAGTTCGAATTGCACTCAAGGAAGAACCTCTTGAGGCCTTTGTAGCCGCGTGCATGGCGTTACATTCGCTTTCAGACTTTTCGCATTTTGCGCTGGAAATATCTAGAACTCGCGTTGAGATAGCAAGAGAAAGACTATTCGCCGTTTTAGACGATCAACTATCGCACCGGAATTATGCGATAGCGCATTCGATTCTCGCTTTTGCCGACGGTGGCTGCGATAACATTTTCGAGGCCGCGGTTCTTTGGGTAGTTCGCACTCTTTATTCCGGTGAAGTTGTAACACAATTTGAGATTTACGGCAGATATGGTCGCTATTTCGGCGACATTGTTATTCCCGCTCTCCAGTTGGTCATCGAGACAGACGGAGTGAGCAAACTTTCTCTTCCACGTTCAGACGGATTATCCGCAGAACACGCATGGATGCGTCGCCAGCAGGATCTCATTAATCTCGGATGGAAAATCTTCAGAGTTTCATGGGCAGACCTTGAAGACTTTCCAGCTTTACGTCGTGCCATTGCATCAAATTTGGGGGTGAAACGTCTTCCGCCGAGCTCGGAATGCGCACGAATATGGTCTATTCCCAGCGCCGAATGCGACGGACCAAAACGTCGCATCCACACAAATAGGCATCGCTCAACCGGATTTGTAGGCGCCGTTGACCAACCGGACCCCGGGTTTGGCTCACGCATTCCTGTTTTAGCTCACTCACCTGCGGCCTTAGAACAGCAATAGGCCCGGAACCAGTGAGCTAAACCAGGAGAGGACGGAGCGGGACGGCAGAGGACGGAATACGACCGGCGATAGGCGACGGACACTGGTTGCCTAGTGGTAATAGTGAAGGCCCGGTCTGCACAAGCAGACCGGGCCTTACGACCTCTAGAGCGTTACAGCGATCAGAACCATATGACCACAAAGCCACATGACCGTCAGAACCTAACGCCCGTCAAGGCTGAAGCTGTCCGATGCTCACCGGATTAACTCCAACAGGATTACTCCTTGAAGGTCATTCCGAAGTCGATCGCTCCAAGGGCATCCAGGAAGTCCGCGGACACCTGGCCATCTTGGAAATCGAGCTCGGAGTAGTTCGAGTTCGCCATTGCCTCGGGGGTGGGCTCAACCGTGACGTTGTTGTAACGGGACAGGCCGGTACCTGCCGGGATGAGTTTACCGAGAATGACGTTCTCCTTGAGGCCAAGAAGCTGATCCGACTTGCCGTTCATGGCGGCCTCGGTCAGAACCTTCGTGGTCTCCTGGAAGGACGCTGCGGACAACCAGGAGTCGGTTGCCAGCGAGGCCTTCGTGATGCCCATGAGCATCTGACGACCGGATGCAGGCTGGCCACCTTCAGCAGCAACCTTGCGGTTCTGTGCCAAGTAGGCCATGCGGTCGACAAGTTCGCCGGGCATGAAGGAGGTGTCGCCGGGCTCCAGGATGGTGACCTTGCGGAGCATCTGGCGGACAATAACCTCGATGTGCTTGGAGTGGATACCAACGCCCTGATCGCGGTAGACCTTCTGAACCTCGTCCACAAGCTGCTTCTGAGCGACGTTGCGGCCCATGATGCGCAGAACTTCCTTGGGATCCAGCTGACCTTCGGTCAGTGCGGTACCGGCATCGATGTGCTGGCCCTCTTCGACCAGAAGCTTCTGGCGACGAGAAACCTCGACGACCGAATCTTCCTTACCGTCATCACGGATGATGACGATGCGACGTACCGAAGGATCTTCATCGTCAATGTGAACGCGACCAGCGGCCTCGTTCATCTTGGCTTCGACCTTCGGGCTACGCGCCTCGAAGAGCTCCTGAACACGCGGCAGACCCTGGGTAATGTCGGCTGCCGAGGCCGCCCCACCGGTGTGGAAGGTACGCATCGTCAGCTGAGTACCGGGTTCACCAATCGACTGGGCGGCGATAATACCGACGGCCTCGCCGATATCCACCTGCTTGCCAGTGGCCAGTGAACGACCGTAGCAGGTCGCACAGGTACCAACCTGAGACTCACAGGTCAGGACGGAGCGGCAGACAACTTCCTCAACTCCGGCTGCAACCAGCTCAGCGAGCTGTGCATCGCCGAGGTCATCGCCGGCGTGGGCAACAACAGTACCGTCTTCCGCAACCGCATCGCGGGCCAGAGTACGTGCGTAAGCAGTGGTCTCGATGGTGTCCATAGCTTCCCATTCACCCGCAGAGTTCTTCTGCGCGATCTTGATGCGCACGCCCTGACGAGTGCCACAGTCGGCCTCTCGGACGATGACGTCCTGTGAGACGTCGACAAGACGACGGGTCAGGTAGCCAGACTCCGCGGTACGAAGTGCGGTATCAGCCAGACCCTTACGAGCACCGTGGGTAGCGATGAAGTACTCGAGAACCGTCAGGCCCTCGCGGTAGTTCGCCTTAATGGGCTGCTCGATGAGCTTCTGCTTCGGGTCAGACACCAGACCACGCATACCAGCCAGCTGCTGAACCTGCGACCAGTTACCACGAGCACCGGATGAAACCATTCGGTACACGGTGTTACGTGCGGTGAAGTGATCGCGCATATCTTCTGCGACCTCTTCGGTGCACTTCAGCCACAGGTCAACCAGCTCTTCGTAGCGGGTTTCCTCAAGGATGATACCGGTCTCGAACTGATCCTGGATCTCAGCGGCCTTGGCCTCGTAACGAGCAAGGATTGCACGCTTGTTCGGCGATGCCTGAATATCCGAGAAGGCAATGGTGATGCCCGACCATGTCGACCAGTGGAAACCAGCGGACTTGAGTGCATCCAAGCAGTCAGCGACCAGAACATTCGGGTAACGCTCGGTCAGGGTGTTAACGATCTGGCCCAGCTGCTTCTTGCCGACAACTTCGTTGACGAAGGGGTAGTCGACAGGGAGCTGCTCGTTGAAGATCGCGCGGCCCAGCGAAGTTTCCAGAATGATGTCGTCGCCTTCGCTCCAGCCCTCGGGTGCTTCCCAATCCAGCGGCGGAACAATACCCGCGAAGCGGATACGTGCGCGCTGGTTCAGGTGAAGATCACCGTTGTCGAAGGCCATGCGTGCTTCGGCGACCGTAGAGTAGACGGGGATGATTTCCTCGCCGTTCTCATCACGAGCAACCGGAAGCGACGGATCGGGATCCGAAGTCAGGTGGAACAGACCGATGATCATGTCCTGTGAAGGCATGGCAACGGGGCGTCCATCAGAGGGCTTCAGAATGTTGTTGGTCGACAGCATGAGGATACGGGCCTCGGCCTGTGCCTCTGCACCAAGGGGCAGGTGAACTGCCATCTGGTCGCCGTCGAAGTCTGCGTTGAAGGCGCCACAAGCCAGCGGGTGCAGCTGGATTGCCTTACCTTCAATGAGCTGGGGCTCAAATGCCTGAATACCCAGGCGGTGCAGCGTAGGTGCACGGTTGAGCAGCACGGGGTGCTCGCGGATCACGTCGTCGAGGACGTCCCACACCTCGGGGCGCTGGCGTTCAACCTTGCGCTTTGCAGCCTTCACATTCTGGGCGAAGTTCTTCTCAACCAGGCGCTTCATGACGAAGGGCTTGAAGAGTTCCAGAGCCATCTGCTTGGGCAGACCACACTGGTGGAGCTTCAGCTGCGGGCCGACGACGATAACGGAACGACCCGAGTAGTCGACGCGCTTACCCAGAAGGTTCTGACGGAAACGACCCTGCTTACCCTTGAGCATGTCAGAGATCGACTTGAGCGGACGGTTACCGGGGCCTGCAACGGGGCGGCCGCGACGTCCGTTATCGAAGAGAGCGTCAACGGATTCCTGAAGCATGCGCTTCTCGTTGTTGACGATGATCTCAGGCGCGCCCAGCTCAAGCAGACGCTTGAGTCGGGTGTTGCGGTTGATCACGCGACGGTACAGGTCGTTCAGGTCAGAGGTCGCGAAACGGCCACCATCAAGCTGAACCATGGGGCGCAGGTCCGGCGGAATAACCGGAATCTTCGTCAGAACCATGGACTCGGGCTTGTTGCCGGTCGCAACGAAGGCGTTGATAACCTTCAAACGCTTGATGGCACGTGTCTTACGCGGGCCATTTTCGTTCTGAATGGTTGCACGAAGCTGTTCAACTTCGCTCTCCAGATCGAAGGTCTGCAGGCGCTTTTGGATGGCGGATGCACCCATGTCACCCTTGAAGTAGGTGCCATAGCGGGCAACCATCGCACGGTAGAGGCGCTCATCACCTTCGAGGTCACCGACCTTGAGGGACTTGAAGCGCTCCCACACCGTCTCCAGGCCTTCGATATCGCCCTCGTAACGACGACGGATCTTGGCCATATCGCGTTCGCCTGCCTTGCGGCGGCGCTCGATCTCGGTTGCGGATGCATCGCCTGCTTCGAGTTCAGCGATCTCTGCTTCCAGGCGCTCTGCAAATTCGTTGATCGCAGCATCGCGCTGGTTCTCGAGGTGGGTCTTTTCGACCTCGAGCTCAGAACGCAGATCCATCAGATCTTCGTCACGGCCCTTTTCGTCGACCTCGGTGATCATGTAGGCAGCGAAGTAAATGACCTTTTCCAGGTCCTTCGGAGCCAGATCCAGCACGTAGCCCAGGCGCGAGGGAACACCCTTGAAGTACCAGATGTGGGTGACGGGGGCGGCAAGGTCAATGTGACCCATACGCTCACGACGCACCTTGGAGCGCGTCACCTCAACACCACACTTTTCGCAGATGATGCCCTTGTAGCGCACGCGCTTGTACTTACCACACGCGCATTCCCAGTCGCGGGTGGGGCCGAAGATCTGCTCACCGAACAGGCCGTCACGCTCGGGCTTGAGCGTACGGTAGTTGATGGTCTCCGGCTTCTTTACTTCACCGTGGCTCCACGAGGCGATATCCTCGCCCGTGGCCAGAGTGATCTTCAAACTGTCGAACGTCTTGGCGTCCAGCAAAGTCATTGCTCCTTATCAGATCGCATCGATGGTCGCCGCGGCGTTCGGACGCGCATCAAGAGTGATGCCCAGTTCCTCACGCGCATTGAAGTCGTCATCTTCTTCACGCAGGTCAATCACGTTGCCGGCTGCGTCGAGAGCTTCGACGTTCAGGCACAGCGAACGCATTTCCTGGATCAGAACACGGAAGGATTCGGGGATGCCAGGTTCGGGGATGTCCTCGCCCTTAACAATTGCCTCGTAAACCTTGACACGTCCGGTGGTGTCATCGGACTTGATGGTGAGCAGTTCCTGCAGTGCGTAGGCAGCGCCGTACGCCTCCAGGGCCCACACTTCCATTTCGCCGAAGCGCTGGCCACCGAATTGAGCCTTACCACCCAGGGGCTGCTGCGTAATCATCGAGTACGGACCGGTCGAGCGAGCGTGAATCTTGTCGTCAACCAGGTGGTGCAGCTTGAGCATGTAGGCGTAGCCCACTGCGATCGGGTACGGGAAGGGTTCGCCGGAACGACCGTCGAAGAGACGCGCCTTACCCTCGGCGTTGGTGAGGACGTCACCATCGCGGTTGGGGTTGACGTTGCGCAGCAGACCTGCGAGCTCTTCGGCCTCGAGGCCGTCGAAGACCGGGGTCGCAACGGGGGTCTCGGGGGCAACGGTAATGCCGTCCTTAGGCAGGTGCTTGGTCCACTCTTCGCCAGCCTTGACAGCTGCCGAGGCGTCCCAACCCTGGTGGGCAAGCCAGCCGAGGTGGAACTCAAGGACCTGACCGACGTTCATACGGCCGGGGACACCCAGCGGGTTGAGGATGATATCAACCGGGGTTCCGTCCTCGAGGAAGGGCATGTCTTCGACCGGGAGGATCTTGGAAACGACGCCCTTGTTACCGTGACGGCCTGCCATCTTGTCACCAATGGTGATCTTGCGGCGCTGCGCAACGTAGACGCGAACGGTCTGACGAACGCCGGGGTTGAGATCATCTTCGTCGTCGTTGAATTCACGAACGCCAATAACGATGCCCTCTTCACCATGGGGAACACGCAGCGAAGTATCGCGAACCTCGCGGGCCTTCTCACCGAAGATTGCGCGCAGCAGGCGCTCTTCGGAGGTCAGCTCGGTTTCACCCTTCGGGGTGACCTTACCGACGAGGATGTCGCCAGCGGTGACCTCGGCGCCAATACGAATGATGCCGCGCTCGTCAAGATCAGACAGCGACTCTTCCGAAACGTTAGGAATATCGCGGGTGATCTCTTCTTCACCGAGCTTGGTTTCGCGGGCGTCGACTTCATATTCTTCGATGTGAATCGAGGTCAGAACATCGTCTTCGACAACGCGACGGCTCAGGATAACGGCGTCCTCGTAGTTGAGGCCTTCCCACGACATGTAAGCAACCAGCAGGTTCTTACCCAGTGCAACTTCACCGTTGTCGGTAGCGGGGCCGTCAGCGAGGACATCGCCGACCTCCACGCGCTGGCCTTCATCAACGATGACGCGCTGGTTGGTGCAGTTGCCGGGGTTCGAGCGCTCGAACTTTTCGAGGCGGTAGGTGTCGCGTCCGCCTTCGTCCGTGGTCACGACGACCAGGTCGGCGGAAACTTCGGTGACAACACCGGAGTGCTGAGCGATGACCATTTCACCGGAGTCATGTGCGGCACGCTGTTCCATACCGGTACCCACCAGCGGTGCTTCCGTGGTGAGCAAGGGAACAGCCTGACGCTGCATGTTCGCACCCATGAGGGCTCGGTTTGCGTCGTCGTGCTCGAGGAAGGGAATGAACGCGGTTGCCACAGACACCATCTGGCGTGCGGAAACGTCCATGTAATCCACGCGATCACGGGCGATCAGCGTCGGATCCTCACCTGCAACACGGCACAGAACCTGCTCATCGATGAAGTGTCCCTCGTCATCGACAGGCGAAGAAGCCTGAGCGATGAAGTGTCCCTTTTCATCGTCAGCGGTCAGGTACTTGACTTCGTCGGTCACCTGTCCGTTGCGAACGATGCGGTAGGGGGTCTCGATGAAACCGAAGGGGTTAATGCGGGCAAAGGTTGCCAGCGAACCGATCAGACCAATGTTCGGGCCTTCAGGGGTTTCAATCGGGCACATACGGCCGTAGTGCGAGGGGTGAACGTCACGAACCTCCATGGAGGCGCGATCACGAGACAGACCACCGGGACCCAGTGCCGACAAACGGCGCTTGTGCGTCAGACCGGCCAGCGGGTTGTTCTGGTCCATGAACTGCGACAGCTGAGAGGTTCCGAAGAACTCCTTGATTGCCGCAACAACGGGACGAATGTTGATCAGGGATTGCGGAGTAATAGAGTCCGTTTCCTGAGTGGTCATACGTTCGCGGACGGTGCGCTCCATACGTGCAAGACCGGTGCGAACCTGAGCCTGGATCAGCTCACCAACGGCGCGAATACGACGGTTACCAAAGTGGTCAATGTCGTCGGACTCAACGCGGACCTCGACGGGCTCGCCGTGGCGAACACCTGCGAAGGTCTTCTCACCCGCGTGCAGAGCAAGCAGGTACTTCACCGTTGCAACGATGTCGTTGATCGAGAGCACCAGTTCAGAGGTACCTTCGGGAGAATCAACACCAAGCTTCTTGTTGATCTTGTAGCGGCCAACCTTTGCCAGGTCGTAACGCTTGGGATCGAAGTAGAAGTTGTGCAGGAGCGCTTCAGCGGCCTCGACGTTTGCGGGCTCACCCGGGCGCAGCTTGCGGTAGATATCGGTCAGTGCCTCTTCGCGGGTACGCGCGGTGTCCTTCTCAAGAGTCTCAAGAAGAATCGGGTATGCGGCGAACTGCTCGCGAATCTCACCTTCCGTCAGGCCAATTGCCTTGAGGAAGTGGGTCACCGACTGCTTACGCTTACGGTCGATACGCACGCCAACAGCGTCGCGCTTATCGATCTCAAACTCCAGCCATGCACCGCGGCTGGGGATGATCTTCGCGTTGAAGATTTCCTTGTCCGAACCACGATCCGAGGTACGTTCGAAGTAGACACCGGGCGAACGGACCAGCTGAGAAACAACGACACGCTCGGTGCCATTGATAATGAAGGTGCCGCGGGGGGTCATGAGCGGGAAATCGCCCATGAACACGGTCTGAGACTTAATTTCACCCGTGTTGTAGTTCATGAACTCGGCGGTCACATACATGGGTGCCGAGTAGGTGTAATCCTTAGCCTTCGCTTCTTCAACGGAGTACTTCGGTCGTTCCAAGCGGTGATCGCGGAATGACAGAGACATGGTGCGAGCCACGTCTTCAATCGGCGAGATCTCTTGGAAGATTTCTTCAAGACCGGAGACATCCGGAACATCTACGCGTCCAGCAGCCTTTGCGGCATCTACGCGTGCTTTCCATGCATCGTTTCCCAGCAACCAGTCAAAGCTTTCGGTCTGCAGGCCGAGCAGATTCGGTGCCTGCAGAGGCTCACGGAGCTTAGCGAAAGAAATGCGGTTCTTGGGCTGGTTGGCAGTGTTGGTACTTGCAGCCAACGGGGGTCCTTCCCTGCGTTCTCATTGCGCGCACACGCTTTTCGACCCATTAACTGGCACCGTCCACATCCGCCCAGCGCCTATTACAGCGAATGGATACGGGCCACCTCGGGCACAATAAAGCGCAAACACTCATTTTAGGCACACGAATATAGCGGTGCAATGTACGGACAAGAATATGTCCAACCTCACGTTCAGCTGACGCTCAGTCCAACTTCAGCCATTGAAGCTCTTCACAGAACGTGGTCCGTGCCCCAAGTCGGGCTTGAACCGACGACCCACGGATTATGAGTCCGCTGCTCTGACCGACTGAGCTATTGGGGCTCTGAAAGTGTAACGCGAACTCTCACCTTCAGCGCAACACGAACCTTACTCAGCGGCTAATAAACGTTACTTCAGAACGACAACGATATCCGGGTCGCCGGTCTGCGTCTGTTGCACGCGGCTAATTCCAAGGACCTTCGCGACCTCTTCGGCAGTGGCCTTGAGGTTTGGATCCTCGTAGTAAACGGTCGTCACTTCGGTATCCCAACCGCGCGCGTTCGCTGCAGTGGCACCATCAAATCCGGCGGAGGAAAGCGCGGAAACCTTCTGTGCTGCCAGGCCCTTTGTTCCGGTTCCGTTCAGAACGGAAATCTTTGCGGAGTGGCGCACGGGAATCGACGGCGAAGGAGAGGGAGTCTCACTGGTCGTCGGGGTTGCAGAAGGCGTCTGAGTGGCCTCGGTAGTCGCAGAGGCGGCGGGGGCCTGGGTCGTTGCAGCAGTCGTGGAGACGCTTGTGGTCGTCTTCTGCTGAGCACCGCCCGAGGTCAGGATGTGGCTGATCCCCCACGCGGCAGCGGGAACGATCACCAGCACCGCAAGGAAGGGCCACACGCTCTTCCATCGCGAGGGCTGCTGAAGGTGCATACCCTGGGGCATGTCTTCGCCGGCGCGGTCAAATTCGTCCTTTGGATACTGTGAAGTCACGGCTTCAGAGTAGCGAAATACCCCCGCCCCCGCATAGTCCCTGCCCGCGTGCCTTAGATTTCCCTGAAGGCTTCCCCCTGTCGAGGCCGTGGCTGGGCACGCCTGTGGTTACAGTAGGTGCGTGGAATCTTTGGATACGGTTATCGATCCCTCTTGGGCGCGGGCACTGGCACCGGTTGAGGGGAAAATCCATGAATTAGGAGCTCAGTTGCGTCGGGAGATCGAGGCCGGGCACGGCTATCTTCCCGCCGGTAGCGATGTCTTGAAAGCCTTTACCTATCCTCTTGACCAGGTGAAGGTCCTCATTGTGGGACAGGATCCCTACCCCACTCCCGGACACGCCATTGGACTAAGTTTCTCGGTCGCACCCGGAATTCCTTTCCCGGCCTCGTTGCGCAATATCTTCAAGGAGCTCACCACCGACGTTGGCATTCCCATGCCAACCAGTGGTGATCTGCGGCCATGGTCTCGTCAGGGTGTGTGCCTACTCAACAGGGTGCTGACAGTTAGGGCCGGACAAGCCGGTTCGCATCGAAAGATGGGGTGGGAGGAAGTCACTTCCTGCGCAATTGATGCTCTGGTTAACCGGAGGGACGCATCCGGGAATCCACTGCCCCTGGTCGCAATTTTGTGGGGGCGCGATGCGCAATCTCTACGCGAGCAATTGGGATCCACACCAGTCATCGAGTCTGCGCACCCCTCTCCCCTGTCGGCCAGACGCGGATTCTTTGGCTCGAGACCATTTAGCCGCGCAAACACGATGCTTGAGCAGCAGGGAGCAGCGCCGGTGGACTGGAGATTGCCGTAGGCTCGTCGCCTGGGCACGTACAACAAATAGGGGGGCGCTCGCGCATAGTGACGCGAACGCCCCCCCAATATTTTGGCTGAACGACAAGCTACTTCAGGAAATCAAAGCGCTGGGCCGAACTTCCATTGTCCTGATAGAGGTGAACCGTTGTCTCGTTCTGGCTACGCCCACCTTCAAGATCAAGGACCAACATGGGTGAGAGTGCCGAAATAAGAACTTTATGGCCACCCCTGTCTTGGATGACCCACTTTTGAGCTAGGGAGGCGTTCGAGGGCTGCTGATTCACCCGAGCCGGCCAATTCTTCCACGCCGCAAAGACATCTAAGACTTTCCCTGAAGCCACGTTGGTCAAGGTCACGTAGCCCTTGTCATCGCGACTGATACGCCACTTCTGCGCTGCACTTCCATTGGACTGGTAAGACCACACACGAGCACCCGCGTCCCGAGATGCCCATTGGACCTCGACACGATTATTCGGGGCAGCAACTGGACGGATCTGATACTCACCATCAGGAACCTCGTTGCGGTACTCCTTCGCCCACTGGTCCAGGATCTCTTGGGGTCCTTGGACCGGGTTCAGACGCCACTGCTGAGCGGTTGTTCCATTAGGCAGGTAACCGTCAATGGCCATACCATCACGCGCCTGTCCCCAGCGGAGATTGACAACCAGACCCGTCCCGACGTTGCGGAGCATATACGCCCCTCCCGTCACCGAGAAGATCACCCACTTCTGGTTCATATTCGATGTGTCTGTGTCCCACAGTTGGAGCTCAGTACCGGGAATCGGAGTGCCATCAGTGGAATCCAAGGACTTATTCGACCAGGTATTCACCAATCGGTAGAAGCCATCAGGTTCACGGCTAATTTTCCAGATCTGATTATCGGTCTTGCTTGAGCCCCACAGCTGAAGTCGAGCTCCGTTGTTGAGCGCAAAATCCTTCAGATCAATTCCCTTCATGGCATCAACGACGCTTGCCAGCTCGTAGTAACCGGGGACGATATCTGCCTGCCCCGCAGAGGAAACCTTGGGCTGCGTCGGAATGAATGAAAATGCCTGAGCATCAGAGCCATTCGCATTCCACAAGCCAACATTCGCTCCTGCAGAGGCGTTGGCCGCCGCAACATCCAGAACGATCGCGGAATCCAAAGCGGAGACGATCTTCACTCGGCCCTGATCGCCCGCAGTGATGCGCCACTTCTGGGCCAGCGTGCCATTCGAACTCCACTGATCAACGTTTGTCCCAGGTCGCGAGGACGCCCATTGGGCATCAAGCACCTTACCTGAGGCCACATTGGTGATGGTCGCAAAGCCCTGCGAATCATAAGAAACACGCCACTTCTGGGCATCGCTTCGATTAGCGTCCCACAGCTGGACATTCGCACCATCATCACGGCTAGCGCCGGGAATGTCCAGAACCAGGTGATCCGCGAGTGCTGACTTAATGAAGTACTCTCCCGGCTCTACAGAGGACTTTTCACCAATCGCATCTTGACTGCGGAGTTTCTCGAAACGATCCCCCTGCTTCTTGTAGTAGACAATGACCGATTCAGTGGCATCCCACAGCGCATGCGTATAACCTTCGCGCGCGGTGATCTCCTCGGAGAACTCCACCTGATAGCAGCTGTGTCCACCTGGGCACAAGCGCTTGAGCTGGTCCCAGGCCCGATCAATCGGGACAATCCAGAAGTCGAGGTCACGGTAGGGGGAATCAGCCTTCGCCATGGCTTCACCCTTGGTGTAGTTAAACACTCCCTTCGAGCGCCCAGCCTGGGTCGACTCAAAAGTTGAAGACTGATAGCCTGCGATGTCGATCCCCGGGTTGAAGAACAGAATCAATTCCGCCGCAATGGAGGCATCGACATCTTCCATTCCTAGGCGCTTGAGTTGTTCTTGCTTGGGAATTGACATTTCCGTGGGCGTCGCTGGGTGCCCCTTGTAGTAGTAGGCGTAACGATCCCCGTAGTAGCTCTTCGTAAAGCGGGCGTAGTCCTCGAAGCCCTGCTCATTGGGATGAATCGTTCCAAGAAGCAGAAGGACATCCTTGCCCTCATGTTCCGCGGCACTGAAGTACCCATCGTTGAAGTTATAGAGAGCCTTAAACTGCTCCGTCGCTTCCTTCGAGGGCTTGATATTCGCACTCAGCAGTTGAGAGATATTAATTCCGCGAACCTTAGGGGACTTTTGAACCTGGGTCGCGAAGGCATTCCCATCTCCAGAAGTACTCAGAAGCTTCGGGCGAGCCAGCCACCAGTGCGCATTCGGCTCAGAATCAACCAGTGCCCACAAATAGTCAACAGTACTCCCCTGATCGGATGCCTTCGTATCAGCACGCCCATTGGCATAGGCGTGTTCCTTCATTTCTTTCCACTCACGGACCAAGCGACCATGCGTCCCCTTGGGATTTGATCCCTGATAGAGATCAGCAAACTTCACATAGGAATACGCGCCATCAGTGATGAGATTGATCGTGTAGTGATCTTGAGGAATCCGGTTCGCGTAGATGACCTTCTGGACCATATTGGGGAACATATCAACCGAGTAAAGATGGAATGCTGAAGAAGGATCCAACTCACGCAGGTCGCGCACATAGTCGGCAACGATATCGATGCAATTACGGAACTGCTGCGAGGCCTCGTCAAAGCCACCGGGCTGGAACGCGTTCTCACGCTCGGTCAGGTAAGGAAGCGCGTAGACTCCATACTCTGGACCTGCTGGACCGGGCAAGGCGCCCCAGTCGTAGGCGTTGGGACGCTCAAACATCGCGATCACGGGACCCGTTTTACGAACCGAGTTTTCTCCCCACAGGTTCAGCGAGAACATCGCGACGGGAAGTGTCGCACTGACCGGTGCAATATTGTAGCTATCCGCAGTTACGCCAACTGTCTGCTTCGGGAATCGTCGAACAAGCGAACCGTTTTTCTCGGTCGAAAGTTCGACAGTGAATTTTCCGAAGGTTCCAAAGTCGAGAAAGTAGTTTCCCTCCTGCACCTGCGCAAGGGGAATCTTCTTGTCGATCTCGCGAGTGACTTTTCCGCGGTAGTTCATCGTCGCCTGAACGTGAACAGTATCGATTGTGTCTGCGATATCGGCTGCGGCGTCATCGCCGAGGCGCACTCGCACCTGGGTGGTGTTCCTTTGCGGCTCAAGAAGGATTTCCGAGGCGGCAGTTGAGCGAGCGACGCGCCTGCTTTGGGTGGAAGGCGCAGTGCCTTCTTCTTGTGAGGGTGAAGCACTGACTTCAGGAGTGGCAGCCGACGAGGCTTCAGAGGGAACTGAAGGCGTCTGCGTCGCATGTGGTGCCGTTGGTGTTGCCTCAGTGGAGGGAGCCGTAGGAGCGGCCTGTGCAGGAAGTACGGAGGTTCCAACTCCAAGCGCGGTTGACAACAGTGTTGAAATGAAAATGCGTCGGAGGGTGCGCTGGCGCATCGAAGGATATACACGGTGCATGAGAAGTAAACCCATCTGTCGTGAAAAGCTCAGGCGCGAATTGGGGGGGGCGCACCTTTGCGTAGGCTGGATGGACAGTTGTGAGTTTACCGAGCGAGCGGAGTATTTGTTGCTGCGACAACCTAAATTTATGAGATTTAAAAATGTTTTGAAAGCTTGAAAACACAGGAAAACAGGGGTCGGTTTCCCGGATAAAAAATGGATACCTCGCTATCCAATCGGTACACCAGTAGCGCCCTGCATAGTGTGTAACCGTGTGGCGGTCGGCTGTGATCACCTCGATCACGTCAGGGCAGGCGTCTTCACGGGAGCTGTCCTGGCCGAACAATACGATGACACCACTCCACAGGACTTAACCGCGCACGCGGATAGGCTATTCGAGCGGTAAATACTTCCGCATGCGGCACGCGTGGACGAGGGGGCCAACGCAGTGAGCAGCGAAACCGAGCAAGTCCACGACCTCAAGGAGGTGACGATGCGGCGTATGTTTAGCGAGTACTTCATCTACATTGCTGTCCAGTCAATCCTGTTGATCTGTGGTGACACGGTGTACGTGCACGCCTACTCTGAGATGCAGCACCTTTTGGTCGGTAGCACCAAGGAAGAACCATCCCAAAGAACGAAACCCTGGTGAGTACTCGATATCGAAAACCGTGACCTAGTGGAGGAAGTCATTGCGATCAGCCTGCCACTGACGCCTGTGCGGGTGAAAGAGAATGCCAACGGACCAAAACAACCTACTGCTGGTAAAATCTTGGGATGAAAAATTGGATTGGCTAGGAAAGGAGGCAGATATGTCTTCATTGAATATCTATTGTGACGAAAGCACTCATCTGCCTAACGACCAGAAGCCTTTTATGGTTTTAGGTGCGATTACCTGTCCAACTGAGCGTTCACGGGAAGTGGCAGTTCAACTTCGTAAGATAAGAGCCAAACACCACATTCCAAGTGAATTTGAGATCAAATGGACTAAAGTTTCTCCTGCGAAAGTAGATTTCTACCTAGATGTTATTGACTATTTTTTCGATGACGACGACCTCAATTTTAGGGCGGTAATTGCGTCAAAACAGAATCTTGATCATGGTCGTTTTAACCAGACTCATGATGACTGGTATTACAAGATGATGTTTTATCTTCTCCGCAACGTCCTTCCCCCACAAGAACAGGCGTTCATATACCTAGACAAAAAGGATACGAACGGTAAGCAGAAGATTGACAAACTTCGAACCGTCATAGCGAACGCTGAGTATGACTTTGATCGACGTAACATTCGACGCTTGCAGATCGTAGAGTCCCACCATGTCGGATTGCTTCAGCTGGCTGATCTGATCATTGGTGCAATTAACTATGCGAACCGTGGCGAGGTTGGAAACCCTGCAAAAATGAGGCTTATTGAAAGGATTCGGGAGCGTTCTGGTTTAAGCCTGACTTGCACGACCCTTCTTTCTGAAATGAAGATGAACCTCTTTCACTGGAAGGCACAGGAATGACATCTTGCCCGCCTTTCCCTATTGAATCTGAATACGATCCAAATTCATCTTCTTGCGACGAATACATAGACCACATTTATCAAATCTTTTTGAAAGACTTAATCAAAAGCCCCCTATGTTGGAAAAACAAAAATACTCACGTAAGTCTTCGTAGAAACCCCGAGGTTGATGGCCGACATCGAGTGTTTTGGCATGTCATTTCTGGAGGCAGCAATACTGAAGAAAACCGCCAAATTGATTTCGAACGATGCCGAAGGATCCGCTGGATCCGCATTATAATCGAATTGTTCAACAACGACTTCCCAGCCGAAACTGACATCTGCTGGTGGATCGACCAAAAGCGTGCGCACCGTGACCGCTATGTCATTACGAGGTCAGAATTTGACTACATTGTCGTTATTGAAGAGTGCAATGGCTATGCTCTCCTCGTCACGGCCTACTATGTAGAATACGAACACCGAAGGCGAAAGCTGAGGCGTGAGCACGACGAATACTGGCGAAAGCAAGAGCCGCTCACTTAGTGAACGGCTCCAGATACTCCTTCAACACCTGGTTGATGAGCTACCTATAGTCTAGCAGGAGAACCGAATCGGTAGCTAATTGAATGGTTGCGTCTCACATCTTCATGTAGCAGTAACTCGGTAACCGTCCACATCCCAACGGCACTCCAGATGCTCATCGCGGCGCCTCCCACATGGCCGTCGTAACTTGCTCAACCGTCACTGAATTCTTGGGGACTTCGATGATGAGCTCGTTGTGAACATGCATGCCTGCCGGCCACCCCTTTGGCCTCCACAGCGTGAATGGCATGGGCCAACAAATCCCGCGCGGTTGCCCGGGCGACGTTTTCCACTGGTTTCGGTCCACGGGTCTCAATCGAATCCCAACGTTTAGCAGCGCTCTACCCTTGACAGCTAATGACTTGCACCCAAACCTGCCGATAGGCGATCTTAAGACCGTATACCTTGTGCCATCCACATGCTGTGGAGGTAAGTCGCTACGATTCCTCAATTCGTCGATAATCGATGCCTCCCCACCCAAATAGTCGACCACATACTATAACTCAGGCGATATTTTATTTTTCTTGCCGTTACAGGCCTCCACCAAGACGGATGTAAATCCCATTCCTGTTGCGACATCCCACGCATTTCGGATATTTCCAAGAGGAATCCATACTCGATGAAAATCATCGGTCGATAAATTTATCTCAGTGAGTCTCAACAGAACGCGGGTTACGGATCATCCTGACTGCATTCTTTACAGCTAGGAGATTTACACCGACAAAGGGATGGGAATCGAGACTTGAGGACTAGGCTCCGGCGCACCAGCTGACGTGATATCAATATCTTTCAATCGCATGTTGATTGCATAATCACGCTTCAGGCATCGCAAACCTTTCGGAGCATCACTCAATGCTCTGACCAAACTTTCATACTGTTGAAGATCGGGGGTCGCACTTCTTAGTAAGAAAATCTGCAGGACATTCTTCAAACCTCTCTTTAACTCTCCCACGTATTAAGTACTGCCTTCCGCAAATCCAACAATTGATTGCGAGATGCAGATACGATGACCGAATTCATTATTTCCTTAATTCTTTCGGAGACCTCACTGCTTCTACTCCGGCTTTTGCGATGGATCAGAGTTACAGCTCGCCATGTATATCCATATAATTCCGACGAGACTTTGCGCGCTAAACACACCTACCGGAATGAGCGGAGAAATGATCTCGCGATAGATTCCTTGAATAATGAAGAGTAAACTTGAATCTACATAAGCAACCGCTAAGCAAATGAGTGGGACTAAACCTGCTCGTTGAACCTGATACCAGGACGACTCCGACTCTGATGCCGCCTTCGCCCTGATTCCCGCCCACATATTCGGAGGCAACTTGTCAGTTCGCATCGCTCGCGCTAGACCAGCCAAGCAGGATGCGGCAACAAACGTTAAGAGTCTAGACCAAATGAGATGAGTCCATCCATCTCTCTCCTGTCAACTAGGCGCACCTTAGCGTAGGCTGGATGGACAGTTGTGAGCTTACCGAGCTGACGGAGTATTTATTGCTTCGACAACCTAAATCTATGAGATTCAAAAATGTTTTAAAAGCTTGAAAACACAGGGAAAACCAGAAGTCGGGATTCCGGATAAAAATGGAGCCACCTGTCGGACTCGAACCGACGACCGTCCGCTTACAAGGCGGGTGCTCTACCAACTGAGCTAAGGTGGCAACCCACATAGTGTGCCATGACTGAGGGCGCAAAGACGAATTAAAAATCGCAATGTGGCTCACACGCTACTGTTAGGCCCTCAAAACAGGCTGCACATCACGGCAAAAACGCTACGCTCCAGCAGCCCCCACAGCTACAAAGAAAGGGCGCGCACGCGACCACGTCACGCACGCGCCCTCACACTTCGAGTTCCAAAGCGCGATTACCCTAGGGGATCACATTGCCCTTACTTCGAAGCGGATGCCGTTCCCGCGGTAGCAAGCTGCTGCTGAATTACCGGGTACACACCATCAACCGTGGTCACGCCAAACTTCGAGAAGTCCAGAGCAGTCTTGTCATTGATGACAAACTCGGGAGTACCCAAGGAATTGGGACTGCGCCCCTCGTAGGTGGCATTTGCCCACGCCTGAGTGGTCTTAGTCAGGTATTCATCAACACCATTCTCGGGGAAGGAATTCACCACATCCTCGGGAATTCCAACCTGCGAGGCAATGGTCTTGACCTGCTTGGCTGACTTCGACAGGTCCTGAACAACGGAGCCGTTACCCGAGTTGTAGGCCTCGTTGAAGTAGGCAAGAAGTGCATTGTGGAACTTGCCCCAGGTCTGAGCATCGACCTTTTGCGCCGCGATCAAAGAAGCGGTGGTTGCGGCGTACTGATAAGGCGCCTTCACCGTATTCACTGGCTGGTACTTGATATTGAACTTGCCATCGAGAGCATCTTGAGTGGCTTGCTCACCGAAAGCAACGTCATAGGCTGCGCAGACGTGGCAGGAGTAATCAAAGTATTCCGTCAGCGTCGGAAGAGATTCGTCGACCTTGCCAATACCCAAGTGAGAAACCACAATCGGTGCGCCATCCCCGTAGGTACCGATAGTAGCGGTCGCAGCTTGGCTGTCCTGAGCCTTCTTGTGGTTCGACTGAATGATCACCGCAGCGATTGCTCCAATGATCACAACAAGAATCAGTGCGACCAATCCGATGATGATATTTCGGGTTCGACGATCCGCACGTGCCTGCTGCTCACGCAGTTGCTGAGCTTTCTCACGCACTTCCTGCGAGCGAGACGGCTTTGCCATTATCTGGGCCTTTCTGTTGATGTGCATCCAAGCCTAGCGAGCATTACCCGCCGACGCACAATACCAACACTGACGCTACGCATTTCATTCCGCAGGGACGCAGACGCAAGCGTCCACCGCAGAGGGTATGCGTTCACTCGGTCAGAAATTCCCCGCGAGAATAACACCGATAGCAAGTACACCAATCAGCCCGAGAATGACCTGCATCCACACTCGCGGCGTGCAGACCCGTACCGCTACGCTCAGGCCAGTGCGAAGCGGCCGCCCCGTTGGCATCACCCACATTCCCCACAGGGAAATCGTTGTCAGTACCCACGTCAGTAGAACCCAGGATGGATTCATTGCTAGCCAGGAATCAGACTGAATGGGTGTCTGTCCTGTCAGGACCAGAGGGAACCACGAAATGCCGGGGTTACCCAACCTAGTTGCGAAAAAGCCCGAGTGAATTGACCAGCCAATCTCTGCGTAGAAATCACGTGAGAAGAGAACCCATTGCCCCCACGCCAATGCCGTCCCCGGGAAAAGGCCAATTGCCGTCGACAGTATTGCTCCCAGTCCCGTAAAGGGAAGCATTCCCAGAGCTGCCCAGTTGTCACTGGAACGAACCTCTTGATTTCGGATCCGGCGGTTTTCTCGCCATCTGTATGCACCGCCCAGAGCCGCGAAAATAGCAGTGATCACGCCGACAAAGATGAGCCCGCTCATCCCCATATATATAGGTGCAAGAGCAAGCGCAGCCAGCGCGATAAGTCCAATGAAATTCGCAGTTTTCAGGTGCTGCCACTCGTAATGACGTTGTTCCGTCACGAACTCGACATTCGGAGGAATTGCCGCCTGACGGTATCCATCCTCTGCGGGAAGATAGCTTGTTCCCATTGACGAGGCCGTTGGAGCAACGGGAGACAAATAAGCAGTCTCCCCTCCCCCGCCTCTGCCTTCCCAGCCTCGAGGGTCAGTGGCGGTCTGGGGATAAACCTGCGTGGCCTCGGGATCAACATAGGAGGGATCCTCAGCAAAACCACTCTCCATTACGCGAGTTGCATCCGCGTCTGCGGGCTCAAGGAGCGAAGTATGCTCTTGGTCAGAGACAAAGCGCTCTTCGCCTTCATCGCGCTCATTCAAGCCGGCCACCACAGTGGGAGCCTGTGAGGAGGTTGCAGGTGCAAGAAGACGCGCCCAATTGAGGCCTTCCCACGCCATAGAGCCGCCATAGACCGCCATATCGCTCAGGCGGAATCTACCCCACTGCGCCAGCTCTCGAACAACCTGATCTGGGCTTGGACGCACATGAGCGTCTGGATGCAGCGCCATGCGCATGAGCGAAGCAACTCGCGGATCAAGTCCTCGCGTATCAGGTTCGCCTTTAAGGACTCGGTCCAAAATCCCTTCTGTTGCGCCTTCTCCGTAGGGTGGGCGTCCGGTGAGCGCAGTCAGCAGAGTTGCCGTCCAGCCCCACCAGTCCGTAGCCGCCGAGGCCCGTCCTCCCCTGAGCAATTCGGGTGCGGTATAGCCCGCGGTACCGGAAACGAGGCCGGTTTGGGTGAGCCGAGCCTCGTCCTGTCCCATCGCGATACCGAAGTCAATGAGTACAGGACCGCGGGGTGAACAAATAACATTGGAGGCTTTGACGTCGCGATGAATAATCCGGCGCGCATGAACATCTTCAAGGGTTTGAGCAAGAGCGCCGCCGATCGCGGCTACACCACCGATGTTCAATGCCCCTCTGGCAAGAAGTTCGGATAGAGTCGGGCCGGGGATGTACTCACTAACGACGAAGGGTTGGGTGGCATCGATCTCAATATCTAAGATGTGCGCAACCCCTCCACCGCGAATCGAGTTAACCGTCCGAGCTTCACGTAAGAGGCGCTCACGATAGTCCTCATCGGCAGCCAAGGCGGGGTGAAGGATTTTTAACGCAACGCGTTCTCCGGCCTCGTCACAGGCAAGCCACACGGTGGCAGCGCCTCCCGCGCCCAGGCGCTTGAGAAGGCGGTACCCACCAATCATGTCTTGCTCACGCATCACCCCAAGCCTAGCGAATGGTCGACGGATTTCAGGGCTCAAGTGCGCTGTCGACAACAAATAGGGCTGGAATTTGTGCGACAAGCGGTGCTATGGTGAGCGAGTGCGAACTTCACATCTGATGTGGGGCAAGCGCGGCGGCAGTGAAGACGCTGTCGTCTGGTCTCTACAAAGGATCGTCCGGCACGTACCGCCGGTGGAGGTTCAATATGGCAACTGTAACTTTCGACAAGGCGACCCGCATCTATCCCGGGTCTGATAAGCCAGCAGTCGATCAGCTCGATCTTGAGATCCAGGATGGTGAATTCCTGGTTCTCGTCGGTCCTTCCGGTTGTGGCAAGTCCACGTCCCTGCGAATGCTCGCAGGTCTTGAAGACGTGAACTCCGGCCGTATCTTCATTGGCGATAAGGACGTCACCGACGTACAGCCGAAGAACCGCGACATCGCAATGGTCTTCCAGAACTACGCTCTGTACCCGCACATGACTGTTCGCGAGAACATGGGCTTCGCACTGAAGATCGCAGGCACCCCCAAGGCTGAGATTGCTCAGCGCGTTGAGGAAGCAGCACGCATCCTCGACCTGGAGCCCTACTTGGATCGTAAGCCGAAGGCACTTTCCGGTGGTCAGCGTCAGCGTGTGGCCATGGGCCGTGCAATCGTCCGTAAGCCTCAGGTCTTCCTTATGGATGAGCCTCTGTCTAACTTGGACGCCAAGCTGCGTGTCCAGACCCGTACCCAGATTGCTTCGCTGCAGCGCGAGCTGGGCGTCACCACCGTGTACGTGACCCACGACCAGACCGAAGCTCTGACCATGGGTGACCGCATTGCGGTTCTGAACAACGGCCTGCTCCAGCAGGTTGGAACTCCTCAGGAAATGTACGAGCACCCGGCCAACGAATTCGTTGCGGGCTTCATCGGCTCCCCCGCCATGAACCTGGGCAAGTTCAAGGTCGAGGGCAACGTTGCAAAGCTCGGCACCGCAGAGGTTCCGCTGTCACAGGCAACCTTGGATGCCATGGTTCCCGAAGACGAAGGCAAGATCACGATCGGCTTCCGTCCAGAGGGCCTCGAGGTTGTTTCTGAGGACACCGAGAACACCATTCCGATCGAAGTTGAATTCGTTGAGGAACTGGGTTCGGACGCCTACATCTACGGTCACCTTGCAGGCGCAGACTCCGGCCACGGCCTGGGTTCGGGCAACGAAGGAAAGGGCGAGCAGCTGATCGTCCGCGTTCCTCCGCGTACCGCTCCGAAGCCCGGCGGCGTGATCCACACTCGCATCAAGGCTGGACAGCAGCACAACTTCTCTGCATCCACCGGCGATCGTCTGCCCGAGTGATCAAGGTTTCTGATCACTAATACGGCTCATACGGGGCCCGCAACCACACGGTTGCGGGCCCCGTGCCCTATCGCGCAATGAATGAGACAATAGAGCCATGCCCATTCCCTCAACGCTTGAGATCACGGCAGCAACGGTTGACCCGGCACTGCTGGATTTGCCTTGGGACCTTCCCCTTGAAGACTGGCCTACGGAAATCCTTGCCGCACTTCCCCGCGGCATTTCACGCCACGTCGTTCGCTTCGTCAATCTTTCCGACAGGGTAATCGCAGTCAAAGAGATCGGGGAAAACATCGCGTACAAAGAGTACGAACTCCTTCGCGACCTCTCACGAATGGGAGCTCCCTCGGTGATCCCCACAGCAGTCGTCAGCGGCCGACGGGATGCCTTTGGTGAGGAGCTCGCAGCCGTATTGGTGACTGAACACCTGCAGTTCTCCCTTCCCTACCGTGCAGTCTTCTCGCAGCATATGTCCCCCGACACCGCGGGACGCTTAATTGACGCTTTGGCCGTCCTCCTTGTTCGCCTCCATCTTCTGGGCTTCTATTGGGGCGATGTTTCACTGTCAAACACCCTGTTCAGGCGTGATGCCGGATCATTTTCCGCCTACCTCGTCGACGCAGAAACCGGTGAAATTCACCCTTCACTCACCGAAGGGCAACGTCTATACGACGTCGATCTTGCACGCACCAACATCATCGGCGAGCTCATGGACTTGCAGGCCGGTTCTTTCTTCCCCAGCGAAGAAGACCCCATCGCAGTCGGCGACCGTATTCGTTCACGCTACCTTGAGCTCTGGAATGAACTCACGGGCCCTGAAGTCATTGAAACCAACCAAAAATGGCGTGTTGCTCAGCGCATCCGCCGCCTCAATGACCTGGGCTTCGAAGTCGGAGAACTCCAGATGTCCTCGGATCTTGATGGCACCCACATGATCATCACTCCGAAGGTTGTCGACGCAGGACATCATCATCGAAAGCTCATGCGCTTGACCGGTATGGATGTCGGCGAAAATCAGTCACAGCGAATGCTCAACGACATCGAAACCTACCGTGCGATGACCGGGAAGAACAAGATCCCCCTGGAAATCGTTGCGCACGAATGGATGAACGAAGTCTTCGAACCCGTCATCAGCGCTGTCCCCGCAGAACTTGCTGCAAAGCTTGAACCCGCACAGATTTTCCACGAATTCCTTGAACACCGCTGGTATTTGGCCGAAGAAGCCGGGCGCGATATCCCTCAAGATGAGGCGATTGAGTCTTACGTGAAGAGCATTCTTCCGACCAAACGTGACGAAGCGATGCTACTGGACCCGGCGCTGATGACCCAACCTGACGGAGGCGCGGCCTCGGAGATGGAAACGCTCACCGAAGAAGAGGGTTTTAGCCGCCAAGAAGAGCGCGCGGGAATTGACGGAATGCATGGGAAAGCTGATGAGACCGACGAGAATCCCGGTCGTCCAAAGATGCAATTCGTCCCGGGGATTGGATTAATTCCCGTCGACGATTACTTCTAGACCCGACCGAGATGGCTACCGGCACCTGTTGCGAAGAAATGAAGGATACACAATGAGCGAATTCCCAAAGATCATTGCCCATCGCGGCGCATCGACCCTTGCACCCGAGAATACGATCGCAGCCTTCGCCAAGGCCTCGGAAATTGGCGCACGCTGGTGCGAATGCGATGTGGGCGTCATGGCTGATGGGACGCTGCTGGTGATCCACGATGACACGGTCGACCGCACAACGAATTCTTCAGGCTCTTGGGATTCCTGGGGCTACGGAGAACTGCGCCGACTTGATGCGGGTGCGTGGTTTTCTCCGACCTACCGTTTTGAACGCATTCCTGAGCTGGCCGATGTGGTGTCTTTTGCGAATGCGACGCAGACATCCTTCAATATTGAGCTGAAGCCGCGAGCCGAGGGAAAACGCCGCGATACATTGGTTGAAAACCTTCAGGTCGCACTGCAGTCCTTCAAAAATGAGGGCGGCCTGCTGATTTCTTCCTTCGACCACGAGCTGCTCGGCGCTGTCCGCCGGGCAATGCCCGAGCTGCCGCTGGCCTGGCTGTGCCATCGCGATGAGGTCACTGGTGGCTCCTGGCGTCAGGCTGCCGATCTTGGGTGCAGCGCCATCCATCCCGCTTGGGAAGGGCTGACCGAGGCCGAGGTCAGCGAGATGCTCAGCGCGGGCTTCGAAGTGAATGCCTGGACCGTCAATTCCCTTGAGGATGCGCGCACGGCCGCAAAATGGGGCGTCAACGGGATCTTTACCGACCGCGTACAAGATTTTCCCGCCGAGGCCCTAGCTCACGCTTAAGAGTGCTGAATCACCCACGCCCACATGGCGATTGCCGCGGCGTGGCCCACGTTCATTGAGCGAGTCGAACCCCGCTGCGTGATGTGGAGGATCTCACCGCACTGCGCGCGCATTTCTTCACTCAACCCACTGGATTCTTCCCCGAATATCAGGCATGCCTGAGCGGGGAGCTGATAACCTTCCAGCGGAATTGAGCCCGGCACATTGTCAATGCCGACCAGCGACAATCCCCGCTGACGCACCGAATCAGCGAATTCCGTGACATCACTGTGGTGAACAACGTCCAGGTATCGGTCCGTGACCATCGCACCACGTCGATTCCATCGTCGCCTTCCAACAATATGTACGCGGCTAACTCCCAGAGCATTCGCGCTACGGACGATTGAGCCGATATTGAAGTCGTGTCCCAAATTTTCGATGGCGATCTCAAAGGGAAGTGCGTGGGCAGCGATATCGGCGATGATCGCCTCCATTTTCCAATAGCGGTAGCGGTCCTCGACATTTCGCCGATCACCATCGGCAAGGAGCTGAGGATCATAGACATCATCGCTCGGCCAGTTTTCGGGGCCGCCGGGCCAGGGGCCAACGCCCACTTCTGGCTGAGAGTTTGTGTCCATCATCGCCTTCTTCCTACCGAATGAACCCGCAAACAGATACATTAGATGCATGACGAATTCACTTTCCACCGCACTGTCGGATATGCCCCCAATTAGCGCATGGCTGTCAGATATGGACGGTGTTCTTGTAAAAGAGAATCGCGCTCTTCCCGGTGCTCAGGACTTCATCTCAGCGTTGGAAGAAAATGGGATCCCTTTCCTGGTCCTCACGAACAATTCGATCTTCACAAACCGTGACCTTTCTGCTCGGCTTGCGAACTCGGGCCTCAAGGTCCCCGAGGAACACATTTGGACCTCTGCCAATGCGACTGCCTCGTTCCTCTCTCAGCAGTCCCCCAACTCCACGGCGTATGTCATCGGCGAGGCGGGGCTGACGACGGCCCTCCACACCGCGGGCTACGTGATGACCGACCAAGACCCCGAATACGTCGTTCTTGGAGAGACTCGCTTCTATGACTTTTACGCACTCACCACTGCAATCCGCCTGATCGAACGCGGTGCAAAGTTTATTGCAACCAACCCGGATGTTTCGGGCCCTTCCGATGAGGGAACCCTACCTGCAGCAGGCTCCATCGCAGCAATGATCCAGGCAGCGACCGGCAAGGCTCCCTATTTCGTCGGTAAGCCGAACCCCGTTATGATTCGCGCCGGCCTCAACAAGATCGGTGCCCACTCCGAACAAGCTGCAATGGTTGGCGACCGCATGGATACGGATGTTCGCGCAGGTGTCGAGGCAGGCATGAGGACCTTCTTGGTGCTCTCGGGTTCAACGCACTCAGATGACGTGGCGAACTTCCCCTACCGTCCCTTCCGTATCTACAACGGAATTGGTGACCTGATCCGTTACGTCCAGCCCACATCCAACTGAATGGGAACAATGATCACTCACGATCCTCAGCTCCTTGCCCTTCGTACGCTCACTGCACCGATACTGGACACCGAAGAACCACTGACGCACCTCAATGAGATTTCTTTGAGCGCTCAAGGTGCAGCCGTGTGCGGTCACGTCCTCATTGACCTTCTTGAGGAAAACGACCTCGCAATCGGTGACTACGAAGTGGTGATCGCACCCGAATGTGACGGCGCACTTGCTGCCGCAATGATTCACGCAGCAGGAGGGCGAGGGCTGGATCTGGATGCCGCACTTCTCCGTCCGGCTCAGGCGACGGCCTCGGACACTCCTTTCAATGGCGCACCCATCCACGGGCGCCCGGCGGTCCTTCTAGCGAACTCTTCTTTGGTCGACACCGCTGTGCTTCATGAAGCTGTTAAAGGCGCGGGCGCCACGGTGGTCGGAGTTGTTTCCCTTCTCCCCGACCCTTCGACCCGGGATTTCGCAAGCGAAGCCGGACTCACCTACTGCGTGCCATCGCTTGCTGATTGATCACCAAAATGGTCATCATTACGTGACGTATGACATATAATTATGCGTACTCAATCCGTGAAGACAACGAGGTCTGCCCATGGTACGCCGCAACCGCAGTACTGCATCTGTATCTATTAACCCGCGCTCCGCGCAGAACATGTCGACCCGACCGGCTGACTTTTCTGCGACCAAGCAACGCCTGAGCCCCTTCAAGGTATTTGGAGCTGTGGGCGCACTGATATCGATCATCACCTGTCTGCTCATCCAGCTGCCGGGCCTCGATGCCTCGGGAACCAGAATGTTTGGGATCTTCTTGGCGGCAATTCTCTTGTGGGTCACCGAGGCCGTCCCGCTTGCGGGTACCGCGGTCCTGGTGATTTTCCTTGAGGTCCTCTTCATCTCTGACCATGCTCTTTTGAGCATCCCCGAAAAAGCCCCCGCCTACACAAAGTTCTTTGGAGCTCTAGCCAACCCAGTCATCATCCTCTTCTTGGGCGGGTTCATGGTTGCCGACGGAGCTGCGAAGTACAAGGTCGACCGCGCTCTCTCCGCAGTGCTGCTGAAACCATTCATTGGCAAGCCGCGACTGACCGTCATGGGCGTCATGCTCATCACCGCAATCATGAGCATGTTCATGTCAAACACCGCAACGACGGCGACCATGTTTGCCGTCATGATGCCGGTCATCATGGCCCTTCCCGAAGGTAAGGCACGAACAGGTATCGCCTTATCGATCCCGGTTGCTGCGAATGTTGGAGGCATGGGAACACCTGTTGGCACTCCCCCGAACGCCATCGCCCTGGGCGCCTTGGAAAACGCGGGTATTAAAGTCACCTTCTTCCAATGGATGCTGGCAGCCGTCCCGCTCATGTTGGTTCTTCTGGTACTGTCATGGGCATTCATCGCGTGGCGCTACATTCCGTCCAACGCAAAGTTTGACATTGACACCTCTGCACAATTTGAGAAGTCAAAGAGCGCCATCATTTTCTACGCGGTCGCAGGCCTGACGATCCTTCTGTGGATGACCGAATCTCTGCATCACATCTCCTCCAATATCGTTGGCTTCCTCCCCGTCGTCATTCTGCTCATGACCAAGGTGATGAGCGGTGATGACCTGCGCGCATTGGATTGGCCTGTTCTGTGGCTCGTTGCCGGAGGCATCGCGCTCGGTTCCGGTGTCAGCGCGACCGGCTTGGACAAATGGATGCTCGGTTCAATCCAGTGGGCCTCGATCCCAGGTGCGCTGCTCATTCTGGTTCTGGCTCTGGTCGGATGGGTCACCTCAAACGTCATCTCCCACTCGGCTTCGGCGAACCTTCTGGTCCCCATGGGTATGGGCCTAGCATCCACGGTATCGACAGGTGCCGCAGAGATCGCTATGGTCATTGCCCTCGGCTGCTCGCTGGGCATGTGCCTACCGATTTCGACCCCTCCGAACGCGATTGCCTACTCAACAGGAACCACCCCGACAAAGGAAATGGCCATCGTT
Source organism: uncultured Actinomyces sp. (assembly GCA_900541895.1). Classification (GTDB taxonomy): domain Bacteria; phylum Actinomycetota; class Actinomycetes; order Actinomycetales; family Actinomycetaceae; genus Pauljensenia. The sequence continues at coordinate 112,993 of UWSI01000001.1, forward strand.
GGCATCATCGTCGGCGTTGTCGGCATCATCCTTCTGTCCTTCGTCGCACCTTTAACTTGGGGTGCGATAGGGGTGATGTAGGTGTCTTTCCCCCCAGCCGAGGCCTCTTCCGCGAGCGCACCTGGGCTTGCGCACGGGTGGACGCAAGGCCCTGCGCAAGGAGATGCTCAGATTCTTGAACGAACCGATGTCCGCAGTGGTGGGCACCGGGTGGGCTATCACATTCATGTCCTAGTAGTTGGGGATAATTCCCGCCAAATTGCCGCTCCTCTCACGCGCGATCTCACGCAGTCTTTCCCAAACCTCTGCTTTGATCGCATCCAGGATCTCAACGATCTGGGCGTCTTCCTCGAGGACCTAGGGGATGATGACCATGTGGTCTTGGGAGTTGCAACCAGCGAGGTCCCCAATGTCGATGCCCTGATTGAATCTGCGCGCGCCTCCTCTCTCATGGCGTCGACACAGTGGATGCTCGTGAGCGACCAAGAAATTCATACCGACCTCGCGGTATGTACGGAATCGGGACATTTAGCCTCGGTCGTGCGCTCCCCGTGGACAGTCCCCTTACTGTCCGGCCAGGCGTATTCAACCATGCGCCGTTACCTCGAGGAATGTGGGTACTGCGGAGGAGAGATCCTCACTCTCATCCAGGGCGCGCCTTCTTTCGCGGTTCAAGGGCCTATCCTTGAAGGCCTAGATCTCAATGAGGCTCAGGTTGTTCGCGAGTTACTTGAAGGTGTCGAGAGGGTCCTGGGGCCTCGGCCTCGGATCATTCTCCCAAGGGGAACTCACCTGCTGACGCAGGGCCACAGAGTCGAAGCGGTTCACCTGGTCCTCGAGGGGACGGTTTCGCTCCACCGCGACTCACGCCACGGCGAGGTCCTTGCCCACCTTGCGACCTCGGGCCCGCTCATTGGTCTTATTTCGCTTGCACGAGGCGAGAATGCTTTTTTTACCGCTTTGACGACAAGCGAAGCAACGGTGGTGCGTCTGACCACCGAACAGCTTCAGATCGCCTTGACGGAAGATCCATCAATTTCGACGGTTTTAACTGCGTTGGCAATTCGTTCACTGACGCGACGTCTCATGCGAGCCGAGGACCTTCATGTTGAAAATGCGATGTTGGCTGAAGACTTGGAGCGTCAAAAAGAAGAACTGGCGGCTACCTTGGAAGACCTGCGTGCAACGCGCGCAAAGCTTGTCGAAGGCGCGCGTTTTGCCATGCTCGGCGAACTCAGCGCTGGAATTGCCCACGAACTCAATAATCCCGTCACCGCCCTTTTGAGGGCGGCCGGGCATCTTCGCGAAGATACCGAGGACGTGGTTAGTTCACCCGAACCGGAGGCATGTCTCAAGGCGCTCAATTCTGCGATGGACCTTCCGCCCCTTTCAACCGCTCGCGAAAGGGAATTACAAAAGGAATTCTTGCCAATCCTTCACGATCGCAGCGTTATTCGGCAGCTGATCCGCGCGGGGCTGAGCGAGCGCGAGCAGGCGCAAAAGCTCGCAGATGATCCCAAGCAGCTGCTTGCCTTCCAGACAGGAGCTCGATTAGGAAGCTCCCTACGATCAGTCCTGGCATCTGGTGAGCGCATCATCGCACTCACGCAGTCATTAAAGGGCTACGCGCGCCCTGATGCCGATGAGCGCAAAGAGGTCGATGTTCGGCGCGGGATCGATGATGTACTGCGATTAACCTCGCACCGGGTTCACGGGATTGATGTCGTCTGCGAATACGAGGATGTGGAGCCGGTCCTCGCCCACCCCAGCAAATTGCAGCAGGTCTGGACCAATCTCATTGTGAACGCGGCTGAAGCAATCGAGGACGAGGCCGCAGACCTCAAGGCGCGCGCAGAGGCCAGTCCGGCCTCGGGAATTCACCTTCCCGCGCGCGGCCATGACGAAGCGCGAATTACCATCCGAGTAGCAATGGATGGAGATCAGGTCGAGGTCCAAATCAGTGATAACGGCCCCGGTATTGCACCCGAGGTTTTGGACCGTATTATGGAACCACATTTCACAACGAAGGCTGGCCGCGTGCGCTTCGGCTTGGGAATGGGCATGTCCATCGTCCACTCGATCATCGCTGATTTGGATGGGCGACTACTCATTGACTCTCACCCGGGATCCACTACGATACGGATCCTTATTCCAGCACACCATGTACACGAGGAGGAATCATGACGCTGACCATTTTGTCCCTCGAAGACGAGGCCGATATTCGTCAGGCGCTAGAACGTGACCTTGAGGAATTCGACGGTCGCGTCCGTTTGGAATTGGCAGAAGACGCCTCCGATGCGTGGAGCGTTATCGACGAAATCAACTCGGACGGGGATGAGCTCGCCCTGGTCCTCTCCGATCATCGCCTACCGGGAAAGTCGGGTGTCGATTTCCTTGTTGAGCTGACAGCAGACCCACGGTTTAGTTCGACTCGCACGGTGTTGGTCACGGGACAGGCCGATCAAAGCGACACCATCAAGGCGCTGAACCAAGCCGGTTTGGATTACTACATTGCCAAGCCTTGGGATCCACAAACGCTTCGAAACGTTGTCCGAGAGCAGCTCACTGACTATGTGCTTGAGACCGGAATCGACCCTCTTCCCTACATGCCCATACTCGACGCAGTTCGAATCATGGAATCGATTCGGTAGCGAAATAAACTGAAGTGCCCCGGTTGGAGATGCGTTCAACCGGGGCACTTGCTTGTTGTCAGTGTCTTCTACGAATCAGCAGGGCAGCGCCAGCACCCAGCACAATTGCCAGTGCCGCCGCAGGAATCCACCACCAGCGTGGGACTTGCGACACGGTTGATTCGCCGGCCTCATCATTGCTCAGCTGAGCTGCTTGAGCTGCAGAATCTGAATCAGCAGCCGGACTTTCACTGACCGTCGGAGTGCTCGTTGGCTCTGCTGAGGCAGCCAATGGGACAGCCCCGCCGCCACCGCTTACTCCCCCAAGAACGCGTCGGGAACCCGAAGAGTTAGAGCGCGAGCCGAGCAAGCGTTCACCCGCACTCACTTGCCCCAGAGTATTGCTCGGTGGGGTCGTAGTCGTTTGAGCGTCTGGCTGAGCCGCTGGGGTTTCCGAGAGCTTTGGATCTGCAGCCGAAGGACTCGCCGCAGGAGTGGGCGCAGATTCTGTCGAGGCAGGTGTCGGAGCACTTGTTTGATCCGGCGTTGGCGCCGGTGCTACTGAGGGAGTGTCTACTGAGGGACTGGGCGAAGGAATCGGCTGCTCAGAGGGCTGTTCACTTGAGGGCGCGGGCGTGGGGACCGCGGCCTCGTGAACGGATACGTTCCAGCTCACCGGTGCAGCGATCTCTTTGTCTCCATCGAGCGCACGAATCTGTAGTCGATAGTGACCGGGGCGCGAGAACACCCAGTTTGCGTGCATGTGAGTCGGCGAGTCAGTGTGAATGAGCGACTTTGCGGGGTCTGCAGAGTCGACCATGATATTTGCCGGGCCACCGAAGGTTCCTCCCTGGAAGAAGGAAACTCTCGAATCCTTCGGAGATTCCACGACCTTCAGCTCATAATCGATTCCCTTGGGGAATTGAGAATAGTCGATACCTTCCGTGCTAACCCCAGGCCAGACGATGTCGGGATTTTGAGTTTCAGGAAGCACATAGCTGGATTCGCCAATTGCGCCCAGAACGTCATAACTGGGATCAGAGAGGCTCTGAGGACGGGTGAAGCGCGCGTTGACACCGACCTTCCACGTTACTGAATCTATTGCACGCATGACTGAGGTCTTCTCTCCCGTTAGGGAATCATCCTTCAGCACCAGTGAGTAGTTCGTGGGGGCGCCAGAATCCACGCGAAGACGCAGATCCATATGGCCGCGTGCGAGTTCGACCGGATTGGTCTTCAGGGCATCAGCCGCGTGATCGTTACTGGTATCAGGAATATTTGGTGCGGGAGAAGGCGTCGGCGCCGGAGAAGGAAGCAACGGTTCACTGGTTGGTGCGGGAGCCGGTTCAGCAGGGCTGCCACCCGGCCACATCTTCAACTTCAGATCCATTCCGAATGAGGAGGATAGCTCCACATCTTCCTGCGCCTTCGTGGTCATGGATGCCAAAGACTTGGGGTGCGGGCGAACACTAAATTTCATGTACATGGGCTGCCCCATGCAGGCACCCAAATCTTGCTGCTGAATATCAATTCCCCCCTTTCCAAGAGTGCCTTCAATGGCACACCAAGGGGAAAAGTCATATTCGCTTTCGAAGAACTCAACCTTATAGGCAGCACGCAATTCGGGGTCGTCAGCCTGGACCTGAACTGTGTACTGGTCTTCGCTTCCTTCCTTACGGATATAGGAGACATGAACGCCCGGGCGCGAGACTGAAATCTGCGCGGGATCCCAAACGGGACTCGGATCCGGATTAGAAGGCTCTATGATGACCGAACTCGCTCGGGTGACACGCACCTGCGCACGGTCGCGCTGAGAGAAGGCCTGAGGCGTCGATGCCCAGCGCGCACTACCGCTTCCAGCCTCGGGAATAAAGACCGCCTGAACCAGCGCATCATCGTCACCCAGAAGTTCACGCACCTGCGCTTTCCCGTCAACCACGGGTTCTTCGGTGAGGAAGTATCCGTTGACGGTCAACCAGAGGCGACCGCGATCTGTTGAGTGACCACTATTGAAGGTGATCTCAGTCAGGTGCTGGTCTCCGGGGTGTTCACGCTGCGAGTTGGGAGCAAGCGTCAACGAGGGCTGCGCCTGAACGCCATCGCTGCGCTGTGCCTGTGCAGCAGCAAATGCCTGGTGAATATCTGTGATGCTTCCGGAAGAGGGGTTAGATCCACCGACCTGCCAGGTCAGCGACTGGATGGGCGAGGTGTAGATCGTTTTCCCATCGATCGAACGAGCATTCACACGGAAGCGCGCTTGGTAGCGCCCCGGTTGTGTGAAGGTCGTGAAAAGGTGCGTGTGACGCGGGTTGTAGACCGATCGATAGGCGATATCGTGGCTCGACAGGAAACGCGACACCGAGTCTCCGTGATCGATAAACATCTCCATCCGGCCCGGACCGTCAACATTAATCAGGTCTAGGGTATAGGTGCTTCCATCAAATTCATCAGGCGCTGCCCATTCAACAGAGGAGTCTGCGCCGAGGCCCGCCCAAATTGGAGTGTTGTTGGGACCAGGGTTTTGCGGGGCTGCGTTGAGGACTGAATGCTCAGGACCAAGGAAGGCGAGGTCAGGACGCTTTTCAGGGATCTCTAATTGATACTTCGCTTCTTGCGCTCCGCTGCCCGCCCAGGCTTTAGGAAGCCAGAGAACGGTCTTTTCCATCGGCATATTGATGGTGTTCATCGTGAAACTATGCGTATCCGCATGCCAGATTGGAATGGGGGCATCGACGTGTTGACCGGTAACGACCCATTCGGCATCGCGATCAGGCCCAGCCCATGCGAGCTGGGGCATAAGGGCAATGGTCAGGGCTAGGGCTCCGGTAGAAATGATCCTCTTTACTCTCATAATGAGAATCATTATCACAAAAGAAGTATGTGAGCGTCAATTCCTCCCTGAGCACACAAAACACTACATATGCGGAAGCAAGCGCATGACGCGGCGCGTGACCCAACGCGGCGCAACTCGCATTGCAGCCATTGCCACCTTGTAGACCGGCGTGGGAGTCACCAATACCTGACCGCGTCGCATCGCAGCCAAAGCCTCGGTCACGACCTGTTCTGAGGTTGCCCACAACAAGTGAGGCGCTGCGGACATGTCGACGCCTGCGGCCTCGAAAAAGTTCGTGTGCACCGGTCCAGGGCATACTGCTGTCACGGTGACGCCACTGCCCCGAAGTTCCTCCGATAGCCCCTCACTGAATGCACGAATCCACGCCTTATGCGCGCTATACGTCCCCGCGCCAGTCTCTGATGCAACCGAGGAAATATTGATGATGGCTCCCCGTCCACGCGCACGCATGGCCTTGCATGCAGCATAGGAAAGAACCATGGGCGCACGAACCATAACATCCAGAGCGTTTTCTTCGGCCTCAATGGCGTTATCGATAAATGAGCACCCCAGTGCAAAACCAGCGTTATTCACCAACAAACCAACGGGCGATTGCTCATCTGACAAACGCTGAGCAACACGCTCAACATCACCAGCAACGCCTAGATCAGCAACGATCACTTCCGCATTGACTCCAGCGATCTGATGCAAATCCTCAGCGAGCTTACGCAGCTTCTCTTCGCGCCGCGCCACGAGGACCAGGTCGTGATGAGCCGCTGCTAGCTGCCAGCAAAATTCTTCGCCAATACCCGAGGTTGCTCCGGTCACAAGTGCGATACCCATGGCCATCATCTTAACGACCTTTGCGTATGCTGGATTGCATGAGGCTTGCAACTTGGAACGTTAACTCAATTCGTACACGCGTCGACCGCGTCATCGCTTTCCTTGAGCGCGCCAATATCGACGTCTTGGCAATGCAGGAAATTAAGTGCAAGCCCGAGCAATTCCCAGTTGAAGCCTTCGAGGCCGCCGGTTACCAGGTGATCATGCACGGCCTGAACCAGTGGAATGGCGTCGCTATCGCCTCGCGCCTCCCGATCGTTTCACACGAGGTGAATTTCCCGGGACAACCTGCCTTCGGTGACCCCGCAGTTGTCGAGGCCCGCGCTCTGGGCGTCACAGTACGTGACGGCGACCAAGAAGTGACAACGTGGAGCCTCTACGTTCCGAACGGACGCGAGCTCGACCATCCGCACTACTCCTACAAGCTCGAATGGCTCAAAGCCCTACTCACAGTTGGAGATTCTTGGCTTGAAGAAAAACGCCAAATTGCACTGGTTGGCGACTGGAATATCGCACCCTACGATCATGACGTTTGGGATGTAACCGCTTTCGAAGGTCAGACACACGTCTCCCCTGCCGAACGAGATGCCTTTTTCGCTTTCGCTCAACACGGCTGGGAAGAGGTTACCCGCGAGCGCGTCGATCAATACACCTACTGGGACTACCAGAAACTTCGCTTCCCCAAAAATGAGGGAATGCGCATCGACTTTATCTACGCCTCGCCCGAGCTTGCGCAACGCGTCACCGCAGCAGAAATTGATCGTGACGAACGCAAGGGAAAGGGCGCTTCTGATCACGTTCCCGTGATCATTGACCTCGCATAGCGTGCAGGATTTCCTCGTTCAGGGCGCTCCAATTGTCGTGGTGCCACGGCCCAAAAGGCTTTTCGCCAAGAAAAACCGCGCGTTCACCTGAAAGCGGATCAACCCACAGGAATGATCCAGCCTGCCCAAAGTGACCGAAAGTTGCCGCAGACGACTGGGGCGAAGTCCAGTGGGGATTCTTTTCTCCCTTAATTTCACACCCCAATCCCCACGGACAGGGACGATAGTTCCCATACCCGGGGACAATCCCAGTCAGTTCAGGGAAGTGAACACTCCGTGCACTGGACGCGAGCTCGCTTGATACCAGAGTCGGATGGGCAAGTTCGCGAGCAAACACCATCAGGTCAGCTGCATTCGCACGGCCCGAATAGGCCGGCGAACCTTCAATCTCTACGCTCGCCAGCCCCAAAGGCTCACTGACGCTTTCTTCAATCCAGCGAGAAATCGGGCTTCCCGTCGCTTCTTCAAGCATCTGTCCGGCAACTTCAATTCCCGCATTTGAGTAGATTCGCCGCTCCCCTGGTGCACGTTGCAGGTGCGCCTCGTTCATCGCCATTCCCGAGGCATGCGAGAGCAGGTGCTCAAGCGTCACTCCCGGGAAGGGAGCGGGCGCATCCAAAGTAATGAGACCCCGAGAAATCGCAACCAGCGCGGACCACGCGGTGAAAAGTTTGGTGACCGAGGCCAGAGGGAAAACTTCCTGAGGATCCCCCCAGCTCAGCGAGCTACCGCCGTCACTTTCAGCACAAATCGCAGCCTGGAAGGGAATCGAGGAAAACTCTGGAGACATCGCTCGTACGTCAGTTCTGAGCGCTGGAGTACTCCACCAGGAGCTGCTGGAAGGGCGCCGCTGCCTTACGTGGAATCATCGATCCAAGCGCGAGAAGCTGCTCAGCGCTATAACGCAATTCCCGAACCGCGAAGGCCAGGTACTTAATGATGAGTTCACGGCTATCAAGACGCTCGCCGTCCCAACCACCGAGGATCACCATTCCGTACCAGCGCTCGACAAGCCTGCGAGTATCCACCGGATTCTCGGGATCATAATCGGGCATCTCCTTGGCCAGTTTCTCAAGGAGCTGAAGCATCGCATCAACTCGATATGAGAAATGATCATGGGCCGGATGGCTCTCGTTTACAGACTCAACGGTAAAAACTCGATCCAGATCAGTCATGACCTGGTTGTCGGAGGCTGCAGCAAGGCGCAGGTGCGCAGCGATCCACTCATTCATCGTCGCAACTTTTGCGCCGCGTTCTTCAAGGATCGGATCGCCGGGAGTACCATCTTCCATTTCGGCAGTCACAACCTCAACATCGAAAATACCGAAAGCCTCTTCGAAAGCTTCGATAACGTTCAGGACCAGAGCATCCTTCGTCGGGAAGTGATACATCACGGTCGGATGGGAAACGCCGATTTCTTCAGCAAGATCTCGCAGAGAAAAACCGTAGTAGCCGCGCATGGACAACAACTGCGTTGCCCCGCGAATAATCGTTGTCCGGGTGGAACGTCCAACGGAGTAGCTACCTCGCTTCTTACGGGCGGGACCCGCTTGCGAATTTTCGTCTTCGCTCACGGCTACCTCCTTCATTCTTCAGTTCTGCTCTGTTGGGTGGGGATAACTCTTAAAGTCTAAGCGAAAATGCGGGTGGTGCGAAATTATTCGCACCACCCGCAAGTCGCTACCGATCAGTGATTGGACACCTCAACGCGGAGTCCTTCAAGATCGTCGGTGACGTCGACGGTGACAGTATCGCCGTCTTCAACCTCGCCGCTCAGAAGCAGTTTGGCCAGTCGATCACCGATCTCACGCTGGATCAGTCGGCGTAGAGGACGCGCACCGTAGGCCGGATCATATCCTCGCCTGGTCAGCCAGCCTCGCGCACCTTCGGTGACATTGAGGCTGATTCGGCGGTCCTTCAGGCGATCAGCCATAGATTCAACCAAGAGATCAACGATTCCAGACAGATCCTCGGGGCTGAGCGGATCAAAGATCACGGTCTCATCCAGACGGTTGATGAACTCAGGTTTGAAGGATGCGCGCACGGCGTTCATTACGCCTTCACGCTTTTCTTCTTCGCTGAGCGAAGGATCGGTCAGGAACATCGATCCCAAGTTTGAGGTCAGGATCAGGATTGTGTTCCTGAAGTCCACGGTACGTCCCTGGCCATCGGTCAAACGTCCATCATCCAAGACCTGCAAGAGAATGTTGAAGATCTCGGGGTCTGCCTTTTCAACTTCGTCCAAGAGGACGACGCTGTAGGGGCGACGACGCACGGCCTCGGTCAGTTGACCGCCCTGTTCATAACCGACGTATCCCGGAGGGGCACCGACCAAACGGGCTACAGAGTGCTTCTCCGAGTACTCCGACATGTCGATTCGCACCATGGCGCGTTCATCATCGAAGAGGAACTCTGCCAAGGACTTGGCAAGTTCGGTCTTACCAACGCCCGTGGGGCCAAGGAAGAGGAAGGAACCGGTGGGTCGATTCGGATCAGACAGGCCTGCACGCGAACGACGGACCGCATCGGAAACCGCGCGGACAGCATCCTTTTGACCAATCAGTCGATGAGCAATGAAGTCCTCCATATGGACGAGCTTCTCGCTTTCGGTCTGGAGCAGTTTACCCACGGGAATTCCGGTCCACGATTCGACAACCTCAGCGATCTCAGTCGGGCCGACCTTCTCAGCGATCATTGGCTCATTGGCCTCGTTCGCCTTTTCTTCAGCCTCAACCTTTTCTTCCTCTTCGCGAATCTGACGTTCAATCTGCGGAATATCGCCGTTCTGGAGACGTCCAGCTTCTTCGAATCGACCAGCGCGAATCGCCAGCTCCAACTGGGTACGCAACTCATCCAATTGGACGCGGAGCTCACCCACCCGGTTGTGGCCAGCCTTTTCGGCTTCCCAACGACTGGTGAGAGCGGAAAGCTCTTCGTTCTTGTTCGCGAGGTCTTCACGAAGCTTCTCGAGGCGCTCCGCAGTGGCCTCGTCTAGGCCGTCGGGGTCAGACTCGGTCAGGTAGGACTCCTCCATACGGAGACGCTCCACCTGGCGACGCAGAACGTCGATCTCCTCGGGCGAGGAGTCAAGTTCCATACGCAGGCGAGAGGCGGCCTCATCGATCAGGTCAATAGCCTTATCGGGAAGCTGACGCCCGGTGATGTAGCGATCGGACAGTTGGGCCGCTGCAACCAAAGCACCGTCAGAAATGGTGATCTTGTGGTGCGCTTCGTACTTCGGCGCGATACCGCGCAAGATCGCGACGGTGTCCTCAACCGAAGGCTCACCAACGAACACCTGTTGGAAACGACGCTCAAGAGCGGGGTCCTTTTCAATGTTCTCGCGGTACTCATCCAGGGTTGTTGCGCCAACCATACGCAGCTCACCACGGGCAAGCATGGGCTTGAGCATATTGCCCGCATCCATTGCCCCTTCAGCGCCGCCACCGGCACCGACGACCGTGTGAAGTTCATCGATAAAAGTGATGATCTCGCCGTCAGATCGTTCGATCTCGCCCAGAACAGCCTTGAGGCGTTCCTCGAATTCGCCACGATACTTCGCACCTGCAACCATCCCGGTCAGATCAAGAGCGATCAGCTTCTTGTTCTTCAAAGATTCGGGGACGTCGCCTGCGACGATTCGCTGGGCGAGACCTTCGACGACAGCGGTCTTACCGACGCCTGGCTCACCGATGAGAACAGGGTTGTTCTTGGTTCGACGAGACAGCACCTGGATCACGCGGCGAATTTCGCTATCGCGACCAATCACGGGATCCAGCTTGCCCTGGCGCGCAACCTCGGTCAGGTCACGACCGTACTTCTTGAGGGCCTCAAAGGAACCTTCGGGATCGGCACTGGTGATAGGTTCGGGGCGAAGCTCATCTAGAGCCTTCTGCAAGCGATCTGCGGTTGCGCCGTTTTCACGCAGGATTTCGCCTGCGCTATCGTCATTTGCGGCCAACGCAATGAGCAGGTGCTCGGTAGAAACGTAGGCGTCTCCCTTAGCTTCTGCACGCTTGCGGGCATCGTTAATCACCTGGATCAGACCACGTGAAGTCTGCGGCTGTGCGACGCTCGATCCGCTCGTCGAAGGTAGCGCCACCAGCGCATTGCGCGTACGCGCACCGATTTGCTGCGGGTTTGCCCCAATTGCTTGAAGCAGAGAGTAGGCAATGCCCTCACCCTGTTCAAGAAGTGCTTCCAAGAGATGCAGGGAATCCACCTGCGGGTTCCCAGCGGCCTGTGCCGACTGGACCGCGCTACTCACTGCCTCTTGGGCTTTGCTTGTAAATTGTTCAGTCATCATTCCTCCTGCCGCTCATTACGGGCGGCTTTTTTCGTTCTGACTTACACAACGTCAACAAACTTGAGTCTATTCCACTCAACTTTATTTTTCTGCACGAATCAGCATTCGAAAACACATTTCACAGAAAAGAAAAAGAACGCCGAGCTGGACGCGCAACACGCCAGCTCAGCACTCACCAATATCAGAGCAGTTTTAGCGCGAACGACGCAGGTAAATCCCCAGACCAATCACGCTCAAACCCAGCATTCCCACAACGCTCGACCACGTCATCGCATCGGGAGCCTTTGACAGTGCGACGGACTCGCTAAAGCCTGTCATTCCGACCATTTTCAGACCATCAGGAGAGCACGCAAGCGTGTAGTCACCAGCTTGCAGTCCCGAAACGGTCCACTGGTTCAAGGTGGACTGCATTGGGTGCTCTCCCCCATCACTTCCACGAAGGAGGCACGAAGTTGCCTGTCCCGAGGTCACCTGAACGACATAGCCGCCGCTGGAGTCCACACTCACGCTCTGGCCGCTGGAAACCTCACGAGCACTCGCCTGCATCGCAGAAAAATCCGCGCCAGACATCGCAATTCCAAAGAAAGTCGCAGGAGCAATAAGTACGGACATGACAATGCCCAACACGATCACACCAATTCCGCGACGACGTTTCTTCGCCGACTGACGAACCTGCGTAGGCACACCGATTTCTTCACCACGCATCGGCTGGGCTGGTGGCGCATAGCCGAGTTTCCCGCCAGAAGTGCGCAGTTTGATCCGTCCCTGTTCCCCTTCGCGAGGCAGCGTCCTTCCCGCCGGCGATGAGTCCCCTTCCCTCCCAGGTACAGCCTCGATCGACGAGGCCTGCCGGGGCTCGGGCGCCCGCGCCGAGGTGACCTGGGGCTCGGCCTCGGAATAACGTTCAAAACGCGGGCCACGCGAGGGCAGGACCAGCTCACCATACTGATCCCAGGGCACATCCCGCCCTGATCGCGATTCCTCAGCGCTCATGCCGTTCCAAACGCTCGCGGAGCTCTGGGCGCGAAATGGTCGCAGCTAAACGTTCGTGACGAAGTTCCTCGACCCCGGGAACATCAAGGGGGTCAAGTTTGTGTCCCAAAGCGCGCTCAAGCAAAAGGTCCGCAAGCTGAGGGTTACGCGCAAGAACCGGACCATGCAGGTAGGTCGCAATGATTGACCCTTGAACAGCACCGTCGACACGCGGCGCTTTGAAGGCAGCATCATCGCCAGAAGCACTCTGTTCATCAAAGCCTTCGGGAGGAAGAATCGAGTTCCCCTTACCGAAAAGCACCTTTCCTAGAGGACGCGCATCAGGACCTAGCTGGCTTCCACCACCGTGGTTTTCAAACCCTGTCAGCGGCTCCGATAGTCCATCGATCTCGGGCTGGACAACAAGTTCGCCGATTGAGCGCTTTCCCTGGGGACGAGTCGTCAGGTCCAAGAGCCCCAAGCCGTCCACCTTGCGATTACGCGCATCTGTGTACCAGTGACCCAAGATTTGAAGTGAAGCGCAGATCGCCAGAAGAGGCCTGCCCGCTGCTACAGCATTCTTCAAACCGGGATCGGCGGTGAAAGTCTCAACCGCAAGTTCTTGGGCTGCGTCTTCACCACCACCAAGGGTGTAGATATCGAGATCATCGGGTATCACGTCACCAACGCCGACATACTGAATCTGGGCGTCAAAGCCACGCCGACGCGCGCGTTCCGCGAGCACCAGGGCATTGCCACCATCCGCGTAGGTCCCCAAGACTTCAGGGAGAAGAACACCAATTCGCAGTGCACTCATTCTGCTTCCTCCGCTTGACGATGAGAATCCAAAACCCGCTTAAAATCACGCAAAGCCGTGTAGTTGAGAAGAATTTCAACCCTGCCCGGCACGCACGATTGCAGCGCATCCATTGGCAGCGGGAAAAGTTCACAGTGGACGCCCGCATATTCCAATCGAACTGCGAGGTCTGCACCGCGCTCACCACAGGCATAAACCTTGCGATGTGGAGCGCCAAGAACCGAAAAGTCCACATCCCACAGCCACGACAGGTCTTGCCCGTCAGCAACCTGGCCATTGATCGCGACAATGACCTGATCGACACTGGGGTCAATCATGTACATGGCTTCCTGCCAGCCCGCGGGATTCTTTGCCAGCATGAGTCGCGCCAGTCGACCGTGGATTTCGTAGGTCGAATAGCGGCCTGCGACCTCAACGACCTCGGACATTGCGCGGCACGCGGCCTGCGGGTCAACGCCCATCGCGACGGCCGCAGCCAGCGCTTCGAGCGCATTGGACAAATTGGCACGACCGGGCAGAGAGAGCCGCAGAGGAATTCGCAAACCATCCTTACGGCAGGCAATGGCACTGGGGTGGGAAGGATCGGAAAGGTCCTCGTCTTCAAGCCACCACAGAGGATCGGGGCGACGATACTGGTCCAAACCCTCATCCGAAGAAGAGGCCGTCAAAGGAACGACCCGCCAGGAATCATCGGCGTGGATGACGCGTCCGCCGCGTGGGAAGGCAGTCGAATCCCCCATCCATGCGTGTCCGGCAGCGACCCACTGAACATTGGGGCTATCCCAGGCAGCCGAAGCGACCAAGGGATCATCACAGTTCGCAATCACAACAGCATTGGGATGCTCATTGACCGCCTTTCGGAGACGACGTTCAACAGCTCCGATCTCACCCACTCGATCCAGCTGATCTCGTGAAAGGTTCAGCAAAACCATGGCCTGCGGATCCACAAAACGCGACACCGTGGGCATGTGCATCTCATCAACTTCGAGCGCGGCAAGCGGGGCATCCGAACGCATGAGCGCGGTGGTGATTCCCGGGGTCATATTGTCTCCATTTGTATTGGAGGCAACATGGCCAATCGAAAAGAGCGCAGCGCGAAGCAGGCGGGTTGTTGTTGACTTTCCGTTGGTGCCAGAAACGACAACACTTCGGCGGTTCTTTGCCAATTCTGCGAGCAAATTCGGGTCAAGCTTCAGCGCTACTTTGCCACCGATCATTCCACCCGAACCGCGTCCGAGGCGGCGAGAGGCCCAACTGGCACCCTTCCCCGCTACAACGGCCACGCGCGAACGTAAAGTCAATGAAGTCATGGAACCTACACTACATTGATTGCTTCATAGCTTCTCCACAGCTTGGGCATAATTCTCACAGATCAGCTGTGGGCAAAGTAAGTGTCATGAACACGAACGCAGCACTCCAGTCGCAGGGGCAGGCCGCCACAACATTCGCTTCCACTCTCAGCGCGAAGCTTGTCGACTTGATCCGCACCAATGTGCGCGTCCTGCGCTACCTGGCCTCGTCGCTGTCCTCAACCGCGCTGGACTACACAATGCTGCTCATCCTGAATGCAACCATCGGCGGAGTCTTCCTGCCGGTCGCACTGGCCAGGGTCTCCTCGTGTTCCTTGAACTTCGCTCTGAACCGGAAGGTTTTCAACGCTCGCGGTGGAATTGTTGCGACCGCAATCCGCTATGCGATTATGGCGGCAAGCGTAATGACCATGTCCTACCTGATGATCCAAGCTTTGGTATCAGCCGGAATGGCTCTGTGGATGGCCTCTTTAACCGCAAATACTTCGCTCTTCATCGTCAATTACCTGGGCCAGAACTTCTTTGTCTTCGGCACCTTAGCTGACCTTCACTCCTCAATTTCCGAGGCCGTGGCCGGGCTTCAGCGAACAGCAACGCGGGCCACTGGCATCCTTTCGTCGTTGCTTGCACGGATTACTCGACGGGACCTGGTCTTAGCTGCCTGAATATGGGGAGCAAAAAGGGGAGGCATTTTCATGCCTCCCCTCACTCACTCCACCTCAAGGACATCGCTCAAGGGGGTGTGTTATCGAGAAACCACAACGGTCCCTTCGATAACCCGGACTCCTTCGGGCGATGCTTCAATAAGCGCGCGAACGCGCTGGTTACCAGCAGGTCGCCACGCTACGAGGCCTCGGTCTCTGACGGGTATCATGCCACCGCGTCGAGATTCTTCAGCACGGCGTGCATGTGCACGTCGCATGGGACGAATCTGGCCATCTGGGCTTGCTACGAATACTCGATCAAAGACGGGTTCGAATTCTTCAACCCGCTCAGCCAAGGCATCGCGTTGTTCTCGCAGGCGATCAACCTTATCCTCCAGCTCCATGATCCGCTGGATACCGGCCAAGTTGATTCCTTCATCTTGGCTAAGGCGCTGAATCTCCTTCAGGCGCTCGACATCGCGTCGGGTGTAACGCCGCCCGCGTCCCTTCGCACGAAGGGGTGTCACCAAGCCAATCCGATCGTATTGACGCAAGGTTTGCGGATGCATTCCCGCCAGCTGTGCGGCAACGGAAATCACGAAAGTTACTTCATCCTGATGTCCCATCACGCACTCACCTTCTTTACAAGATCTGCGCGCGGATCACTCTGATCAAGAGAATCCGCCAGCGACTTGATCGAATCAAGCTGTTCAGGTGTGAGATCCTTGGGGACCACCACACTGATGGTTGCCAAGAGATCGCCCGTTCCCTTCTTCGTGGCCACACCGCGCCCCTTCAGGCGCAGGGTTCGACCAGAATCAGAACCGGCGGGAACCTTGACGGTGACGGTCGAACCATCGATCAAGGGAAGCTCAACCTTGGCACCCAGCGTTGCCTCGGCAAAGGTCACGGGTAGGGTCATGCGAAGGTCATTTCCTTCGCGGCTGTAGACCGGATCCTCCTCGACATGGATCGTGACGATCAGATCGCCAGCGCTCCCGCCATTGATCGAGGCCTTCCCCTTGCCGCGCAGGCGCACACTCTGTCCGTCCTTAATTCCCTTGGGAACCTTGACGGTCATAGGCTTACCGGAGACAGCCAACTTGATGTTGACTCCACTCAGGCTTTGCTTGAGCGTAATGCGTGTCGATGCGTGCAAGTCTTCGCCCTTTTGGGGGGCTTGCTGGTAAGGCGAACCGTGCGCTCCGCCAAAACCGCCGAATTGAGATGCGCCAGCGTAGGGAGAGGACCCGCGCGAAGAGCCGCCACCAAAACCGCCGAAAGCACCCAGGATGTCGTCCAGGTTGATACCTGCGCCGCCACCGCTGGTGGAGAAACGAACATTCCCGCCGTTTCCCCCACCGAAAGCTCCGAAGAGATCTTCGAAGTTCACGCCGGATGCTCCGCCACCGGCAGCGCCTCGGAAACCGCCGGCGCCCATCGAGCGAATCGCATCGTATTGCTGGCGCTGCTCAGGATTGGACAGGACCGTGTAGGCCTCACCAATTTCCTTAAAGCGTTCTTCAGCTTCGGGGTTCCCCTTGTTCTGGTCGGGGTGCCAGGTGCGCGCAAGTTTGCGGTAGGCCTTCTTGATTGTGGCCTCATCAGCATCCTTGCTTACGCCAAGGACCTTGTAGAAATCCTTTTGGAGCCAATCTTCTCCACTCACTGCGCGTCACCTCCTTTTTTGACTCTGCAGTTCGTTGAATGTTCCTTATTCAGGGTTGTACACCAGGACTTTCGCCGCGCGGATAATGGTCTCTCCGCGACGATATCCAGATTGCAAGACCTGTCCCAGGACCGGGTGGTCCACATCGGGATTGGGCTGAGCCATCAGTGCTTCATGAAGCACGGGGTCGAAATCGTCCCCTTCGTCTCCGAAACGTTCCAGCTCGAAGCGCGTTCGAAGCGTGTCTTCCAGCTTGTTCGCGATCGAGGCAAAGGGACCATCATTGAGATCCCCGTGCTTGCGCGCGGCCTCGATATCATCCAAGACACCGATCATTGCTTCCAGCACCTGGTCGCGTCCGGACTGGACGTGGCCGGCAACGGATTCCTTGGAACGACGAACGAAGTTCGAGTATTCCTGGTTGAGGTTGTACAGGTCTGCGTGGGCGCGAGCGAGTTTTTCTTCAGCCTGCGCCACTTGGTCGAGAGCCTTGGACAGTTCACTGTCTTCCAGCTGCTCTTCGAAGTCCGACATATCGACTTCACCCATGTCCTCGCCCTGACTGTTTGCCGAGGCCGCAGTTGCGTGTGCAGCTGCGCCCTCTTGGGCATTGGGCTGGGCGTCGCCCGGGGTGGCCGGCTGAGAGCCGACCACCGGTTCCTGGGCGTCGTCGGAAGGATTCGTGGGCTCGGTGCTCACTTGTCGTCCTCATCCACGACTTCGGCGTCGATGACGTCGTCATCGGAGGAAGTGGACGGCTCCTGTGACGCACCTGCTTCAGCAGCGGCCTGAGCGGCCTGAGCGTTCTGGTAGACCTCCTGGCCGATCTTCATCGCGGACTGGTTGAGCTTCTCAACGGAGCTCTTCACAGCCTCGAGATCGCTGCCCTTGAGGGCTTCCTTCACGGCGTCGAGGTCGCCCTGGACTTCCTGGCGGGTCGCTTCGGAGACCTTGTCGGCATCTTCCTTCAGGGTCTTCTCGATGGTGTAAACCAGCTGCTCGGCAGAGTTACGAATCTCCAGCTCCTCACGGCGCTTCTTGTCGTCCTCTTCGTGCTGAGCGGCCTCGTTGACCATGCGATCGATCTCTTCCTTACTCAAGGCGCTACCGCCGGTGATGGTCACCGAGGTTTCCTTGCCGGTTCCAAGATCCTTCGCGGAAACGTGAACGATACCGTTGGCGTCGATATCGAAAGTCACTTCGATCTGGGGCACTCCGCGCGGTGCGGGAGCAATTCCGGAAAGCTCGAAGTTACCGAGGAGCTTGTTATCAGCGGTGAACTGACGCTCGCCCTGGAAGACCTGGACCAGAACGGAGGTCTGGCCGTCGGCAGCGGTCGAGTAGACACGCGAAGCCTTGGTCGGGATTGCGGTGTTGCGCTCAATGACCTTGTCCATGACGCCGCCCATGGTCTCGATGCCCAGGGACAGGGGAGTCACGTCGATCAGCAGAACGTCCTTGCGGTCGCCCTGGATGACGCCGGCCTGCAGGGCTGCGCCAACTGCGACGACCTCATCGGGGTTCACGCCCTTGTTGGGCTCGCGGCCACCGGTGAGCTTCTTGACCAATTCGGCAACGGCGGGCATACGAGTGGAGCCACCAACCAGGACGACATGGTCGATCTCGCTCACGGAGATTCCTGCGTCCTTAATGACCTTCTCGAAAGGAGCCTTCGTGCGATCAAGCAGATCCGAGGTCATTTCCTCAAACTTTGCGCGGGTGAGAGTCTCGTCCAAGTGAACGGGGCCATCAGCGGTCACCGAGAGGTACTGCAGCGAAATGTTTGTGCTCATCGCGCTGGACAGTTCCTTCTTTGCCTGCTCAGCTGCTGCGCGCAAACGCTGAAGTGCGACCGGATCCTTGGAGAGATCAGCACCGCTCTTTGCCTTCACCTGCTCGATCAGCCAGTCAACGATGCGCTGATCCCAGTCATCGCCACCGAGGCGGTTGTCGCCTGCAGTTGCGCGGACCTGGATGGTGGAGAAACCGTCGTCATCCTTGCCGATTTCCAGCAGGGAAACGTCGAAGGTACCGCCACCGAGGTCGAAGACCAGGATGAGCTCGTCTTCCTTACCCTTTTCGAGGCCGTAGGCCAGTGCCGCAGCGGTCGGCTCATTGATGATACGCAGGACATTCAGGCCTGCGATCTGACCGGCGTCCTTGGTTGCCTGGCGCTCTGCGTCGTTGAAGTACGCAGGAACGGTGATGACCGCGTCGGTAACGGGCTCACCGAGGTACTCTTCCGCGTCCCTCTTGAGCTTGGAGAGGATGCGTGCCGAGATCTCCTGTGCGGTGTACTTCTTGTCGTCAATGTTAACGGTCCAGTCAGTGCCCATGTGACGCTTGACCGAAGAGATGGTGCGATCAACATTCGTGACCGCCTGACGCTTGGCGATCTCGCCAACCAGGACCTCGCCGGTCTTGGAGAAAGCAACGACCGAGGGGGTCGTACGTGTGCCTTCTGCGTTTGCAATGATTGTGGGTTCTCCGCCTTCAAGTACTGCGATTGCGGAGTTCGTGGTGCCGAGGTCAATACCTACTGCGCGTCCCATAATTTTTCCTTTCATCAAAGCGTGGTGCAAATTGTCGCCGAGGCGATGCCGCGCTTTGTACGTCTTCTGTTGTGGTGGCCGAGGTTTCGACCTTCAGACCACCTTGAGTCTGTTGCACTCAAGTTTACGGATCGACTACCGGGCCCGCAAGCCCTACATCAAAACTTGAGTCTGACATACTCAACTTATTTCACAGGGTTTTATTCCCCAATTTCCCAAAACATTTACTAAGAATCGGCAACTCTGCCATTTACCATTGAAATTCCGCGGAAAAATCGGAGTTCATTCCGCGGAATTTCTCCATATCGCGACGCTCTTTCTTCGTCGGACGCCCACTTCCACGTTCTCGCTGAGCAAAAGCAATGCCCAGCCGAGGTCTCGGCTCACTGAGATCCTCATAGCAAAGTTTCGCGAAGGGATAACCCAGTCGTTTCGCAAGGAGCTTGCGAACGATCAGAACACGGTCAAAGCCCTCTACTCGCAGACGAACCTCATCACCCACGCGCACTTTCTGCGCAGCCTTCACCGATTCACCGTTAATTTTGACGTGACCAGCACGAGCAGCTGAGGTTGCCTGCGAACGCGACTTCACATGGCGCGTTGCCCACAACCACGTATCAATACGCATGGTCTCACCCGCCGCGAGCGCCCCCTGAGGGACCTCACGCGGTTCATCACCAGCGCTCACGCCCGGCTTTTCGCTCATAGCAGCATCTTAACGCCCACGCGCTTGCAGCCTTCTTATTCCCCCGCCGCCCACACAAGTGACACTCCACCACTCAGCGCACGCCCGGCCTCGTTGTGGCGAAGAGACTTTCAAGATGCCAAGATGAAGCGATGGAGTGCGTACATTTAACAAGCGGGGAATGCCATTCATGCCCACTCATGCCCACTCCCTATAACCTTCAGCTTGCGCAGCGCCAAAAAGAAGCCAGCGAGCTACTGGCAACTCTGCCCCAGGCCTCGGAAATAAAATGGCTGCCCGCCGCCGCATCAGCGCCTGAGCACTATCGAAGCAAAGCAAAATTTGCGGTCGGGGGAAGTGCCGAGCAGCCGACTTTAGGGATCACAGGAGGCGCACCCAGCTACGCAGGAGTAGACCTCCCCCACTGCATTGCGCATACAACGGTCATCGCAGATACCATCGCCCCCTTAAAAGCGTTCATCCGCGAGCTCCATTTGGAGCCCTACGATATTGCGCGCAGGCGTGGCGAACTCAAGCACATCCTAGTCACGCAGGGTACTGATGACGCACTGATAATCCGCTTCGTCATGCGCTCAAAGCGCGACTTAGCGCTGCTGCGTTCAAAACTTTCGCTCTTGTACTCACTCATTCCCGCGGCCAAGGTCGTCACCGTTAACATCCTGCCCGCACACGCCGCACTGGTAGAAGGCGATGAAGAGATCGTCATTTCTCAGCAGCACACACTGCCCACGCTTGTCGGCGATGTCGAGCTTCACCTGGGCCCACGCTCGTTTTCGCAAACCAATACGGGAGTAGCCTCACAGCTCTATCGCCAGGTCGCGCGCTGGGCGCAACAGAGCGGGGCGTCTTCCCTGTGGGATCTCTACTGCGGAGTGGGCGGTTTCGCACTGCACGCGGCACTTGGCGGGGTTGAACACGTCAGCGGTGTAGAGATTTCACCCGAGGCCATTGCCTCCGCTCGGGAAACCTCTGAAGAACTCGGTGTGAGTGAGCGCGTACACCTGGTGGCCAGCGATGCACAAAAGTGGGCTTTCGCACAGGATAGGGATCATTACCCCGAGGCCCTGGTCGTCAACCCACCGCGGCGCGGAATCGGAACAGAGCTTGCTCGGTGGATTAACCAGAGCGACATTTCCACTGTGATTTACTCGTCCTGCTATCCGAAGTCGCTGGTCAGCGACCTTCAGCTCATGAATTCCTACAGGCTCCAAGAAGCGCGCCTCTTCGACATGTTCCCCCATACGAATCATATGGAATGCGCGGTTTTGCTCACGAAAGTCGTATAGTTCTTCTCTTTTTCAACACCTTCACATACGCTGGATTCTTGTTCAAAGTTCACTGCGTAACTAGACTCGAAATAGATGCGTATTTGAATCTATTGAGACCCCATCTCACACAAGAGCAGACTTCCTCGAGATAACGACAAGGTAGAAGGATGATACGAACTCGAAATGCTGTGTTAGCCACGGCTGCTACTGCCGCTTTTATGACCGGTGGCACGGCGCTATTGGGTCCGAATGACGCGCAAGCCCAGGATCAAGCATTCTCGATCTCTCAAAACATCACAGCTGACGCAGTCACTGTCTGCAACACCAGTCCTGTCATTACGACCTACCACGGGACCGTCAATCTGACGATTCCCGTTGTCACCCTTCTGGCCAATTTCCAAGATGAAATGCAGACCGCAGCTGCAGCCGGCCAGAGCCCACACGCAGCGGGAGCTCAGAACCCCGATATCTCCTTCACGGTTTCCGTTCCTCAGGGAACACAGGTTGGTCCCGGAACCGTCACAAATTCTTCCTCTCTTCTCTCAAGCTGGTGGTTCTCGCCCAATTCAGAGAAGACCGAGATGACAGTTAACCTTCATCTGACACAGACTGATTGGCAGGGACTCTACACCACCTACACATCCGAGAAGAGCAATCCTCTTGGACACACCGTCACGATCAAGATTCCCTACGCTGTCGGTGCAAATAATGCAGCGGACGCGGCACGGATCGCTCAAGAGCAAGTCACCAGCACCGCGACTGCGAAGTTCTATACGGGTGGCGACACCCCTAACAAAGTCTTCACTTCTGCGGTGGTATCAACTCCAATCGCATCCACTCCCACGGACTGTTTCTCGAACGCACCCCAGCGGACGACACGTTGGGTGGATGCAGAGACCGGAGTCGACCTCAAGGCCCCTCAGACCGGTCCGAACTTCTTCCAGGCTGCCGGCATCCCCGACTATGAGTTTGTTTCCTCAGAGCTGTCGACAGACCGCATGACCGGCTTCTACAAGTACAAGAAGGTTTTCGGCGACCTTCCGGTCAACGGCGATGATCCAACGGTCGATACCGACTTCACGATCAGCTCTGACGGCGCTGCTCCAGCAGAAAAGGAAAGAATCCAGGCTGAAAATAAGAAGTCACTTCTGACCATCGAGAACGTCGTTCACCTGAATAATCTTCAAGGTGGGCGCATTGCCGCCCTCCTAAAAAAGTACGAGGAATCTCCCGCAACTTTTGATGAGATGGCGCTGAAGAATGCACACCTGGGCTTCACTACACAGATTACTCTTCCAGATCAGCTGAAATTTGCTGATCCCTCTGCCATCTCCATCACCGGGATCCCGGAAGGCTTCACGGCAAAGACTGTGGCCATTGATGGTCAGACGGCACGCGTGACAGTCGATGTCAATGATCCCGAGTCCATTACAACGGTCGAAGCTTTAAAGGACGTAATGGCAAGGCTTCAGGGCGAGGCTGTCATCACGATCAAGAAGATTGCATTTGCCGATTCGGCGCGCCCTGACACCGACTACACAATCGAGCATCAGACTCAGGGGTTGGTCTCAGTCGATATTGAAAAGCAGCTTGGGGTTATTGTCCGCCCGGGCACTCCCTCCCCCGCTTGCCCGCCAACGATGGGCGGATACGACCAGCTCAAGCCTGCCGAGCCGCTTCCCGTCCAAGGAACAGTGTTTGACCCGCCCACGCCGGCATGCCCTCCAATGACTGCATATAGCGCTGCATGGACTTTGCCCATGACCGGCCCCTCAGCTGGCTGGGCCGAGGCACCGCTCATGGAGCATTCTTTGACGTACACAAGCAGCGAGTCGCACCCTTACGTCACGCGTTTGACGTTTAAGGGCGATCCGCAGCCTACCCCGCCGGCTCCCACGCCAACTCCCTCAACCCCAACTTTTGGGCCTCAATTGGCGAAGACCGGTGCGGCAGGCGTGCTCTTCTTCATGGGCACTGCAGCGGCAGGAGCGACCGGCATGGCGCTCCGTCGCCGGTCGCGCGCATAACATGACTCATTAACCACTGTGATCCCGCGGAATAACCTTCCGCGGGATCACTTTTTACGCCAAACCTCCACAGGTCACACACAGCTTGTCCTTAATCCCTACAGAATCCGCCAGTGGATTCTGTAGCCATGAACACGAACAACCTTCCCCAGCCGGCCGCTCCTTCGGCCGATGATCTTGCACCCACACGCCCCACAAAGCGCCGCCGCAAAGGTCTGCGCAACGGAATCATTGCGGGCGCAACTGCGATCACACTGGCTTTGGGTGGCACCACTGCTTGGGCTCTCAACCGCTACGTGATCGACCACGTTGAAGTCACCAGCGCTTCTTCTTACGAGGCCTCGCAGGGCAACGCGCAGACCACTTCCTTGAATACCGATACCGCGACCACGACCTCGGACACCTACACGAACGGAAACACCAAGATTTCCGTCAAGCAGGTCCAGGATAACGGCGTCACCTATTACGTCGCCGATGTCCAACTCTCCGATGCGACTGCACTTCGTTCCGCTTTCGCAAACGATCAGTTTGGCGCAAACATCACGGACCTTGTCTCCTCGATTGCTACGGATAACAACGCCGTCTTTGCCATTAACGGCGACTACTACGGTTTCCGCTCGACTGGAATTGTGATCCGAAACGGGACAATCTACCGCGACAGCGGAGCTCGTCAGGGTCTGGCCATCTACAAGGACGGCACGATGAAGGTCTACGACGAAACTCAGACCAACGCACAGACCCTGGTCAACGAGGGCGTGTGGCAAACCCTCTCCTTCGGTCCGGCTCTTTTGCAGGACGGCCAGATCATCAGCGGAATCGACAACCTGGAGATTGACACCAACTTCGGTAACCACTCCATCCAGGGCAAACAACCGCGAACCGCGATCGGCATTATCGACGACAACCACTTTGTCTTCGTCGTTGTTGATGGACGTTCTCGAACTTCAAGCGGCGTGACCATGAGCGGCCTGGCCGAAATCATGCAGAGCCTGGGCGCAAAGACCGCATACAACCTCGACGGCGGCGGCTCATCTGAAATGTGGTTCAACGGCCAGGTTGTCAATAGCCCCTCTAATGGTGGCGAACGCGCTACCTCCGACATCATCTACATCACGAAGGGAGCATGAGCGATGTATGTGTTAATCCCCGCTTACCAACCGGACGCACGATTGCCGCGTCTCATCCTTGAACTGCATCGCGCAGATCCTGCAACGAAGATCGTTGTCGTTGACGAAGGTTCAGGCCAGAAGTTCAGTGATATTTTCGAGGCCGCAGCCACCGCCGGTGCGCACGTGATCTCCTATGAGAACAACCGCGGTAAGGGCTACGCGCTTCGAGAAGGTTTCACCTGGATCCTTGATAGTGCAAGCAACCCGCAGGAATGCGTGGTGACCGCCGATGCGGATGGGCAGCACACGCTCACTGACATTTTCCGCGTTGGTCGGACCTGCACAGATACCGGCACAAGCGTGCTGGGAGTTCGCGAATTCGTTGGGCATGTCCCCGCTCGTTCCCGGATCGGCAACACCGCGACTTCAGCCCTGTTCTGGCTAGCAACGGGCTGGAAGCTCAAGGATACGCAAACCGGATTACGCGCATTCCCGCTCGCCTTGCTTCCCGCGCTGCTCGAGGTCCAGGGGGATCGTTACGAGTACGAGCTCCGCGTCCTTTTGCACTTGGCGAAGTTCCGTCAGCCGGTCACCCAAATCTCAATTGAGACGATTTACGAGGCCGGAAATCCGACTTCTCACTTCCGTCCCTTGCAAGATTCAGCTCGAATTTGGGCACCTCTGTTGAAGTTCGCTGCCTCTTCTGGTGTTGCAACCGTTATCGACTACGTGCTGGTCCTTCTCCTGAATTCCCTCACTGGAGCTCTCTTCTTCCCGGTTGTTGCTGCTCGCCTGGTGAGCGCTTCAGTGAATTTCGCAATGAACCGCCGCGTTTTCGAGGCCACGGGAGTGCCGTTGCGTCGCAGTGCCCTCCGTTATGCCGCACTTGCCGTCGCAGTGGTTGCAGGGTCGTACACCATGCTTGCTGTATTGACGGGAATCGGGATGCCACTGTGGATCGCGAAGATCATTGCTGACACGACCATGTATCTGGTTTCTTACTCGGCGCAAAGCCGCTATGTCTTCGCACCCGCACAGCTGAGCAAGCAAGCAGGAAATACGCCGGTTAAACCAGTACTGCCCACGCCCGCGGCACCGTCCATCTCTACCATCCGTTCACTGAATCCACGAGGCCTAAACGCTCGGCACTCTAGTGTCCCCTTGAGTCGGGCCTCGTGAGCATCGGATAATAACTATCCTCAGTGGCATACTTATGGCCTGTATAACGCATTAACAAGGAGCACCCATGCGTATCGAGATCCTCAGCGAATGTGACTCATCGACGATCGAAAAGGTTCACGAGGCCTTTGACCGTCTTCTTCCGCAGCTTTCCTCTTCCGCACAGCCTTTGTCGCTCGAACAAATCCAGCAGCTTCTGGCTCAGGACTGCTTGCACTTGGTGTGCGCGCTCGATGAGGATGAGCGGATTTTGGGGATGCTCTCACTGGTTGTTTTTGATATTCCGACTGGCCGCCGAGCATGGATCGAAGATGTCGTTACCGATCAGGCCGCACGCGGTCAAGGCGTGGGACAGAGCCTTCTCGATACCGCGGTTGAGCGCGCTCGGGAGCTGGGAGCTAAAACAGTCGATCTCACATCTCGGCCGACGCGAGAGGCGGCGAACCGCCTCTACCGTCGGGGGGGGGGTTTGTTTCCTTCAGCGCGAAACCAACGTCTACAGGAAGTCTTTCTGACCCCGTAGGACCCGTATGTGGGAGGTGGGACAGCAATCGCTGTCCCACCTTTTCTGTTTAAAGAAGCGTATCTGAGATGACGTTGAGGATTCTGAGCAGGGTATCGCGATCATCGCCTTCTACCGCGCCAAGAAGTCCGTTGCGCACCGCGCTTGCGAAGACGCCATTTGCGGCCTCATAGGCCTGACGCCCTTCAGGGGTAATGCACACAAGCACAGAACGTCGATCCGTTGACGATCCTTCTTTGGTAATGAATCCCTTCGCCGCAAGGCGAGAGATTGCACGACTAGTTCCCGAACGCGTCAAGGAGACCAGCGCACCCAGCTCGCCAGAACGCATGGGCTGCTCACCGTTGGCAAGCTCATCAAGCATCTCAAACTCAATCAGAGCAAGAGGTGCACTTTTACTAATTTCCGAACCTAACGTGCTTTGAACAGCACGTGTAACAGAACTCCACGCGTGCCAAAGCTCAGATTCGCTCTCATCGAGGAGAGTCTCATTGCTTTGTGTAATCACCCTTTTAATTTATCAGTTTAGCAACAATAAAACTACCCTCTGACCTGCGTAAATGCCCAAATAAACCGGACAGATTTTCACCGAATTAATACGAACTGATACGATCTGACAACAAAATCATCCACCACGCTGTTCAAAGTTGAATGACTGTCAGCTCACGCTTCGTGAGCTAGTGGGTCAAATGATCAAGATGATCGCTTTTTACGTCCTGCACAAATGAGCACATCTTCGTGAATGAAACGTGCAGCGTAGGATGGATGCATGACACCACGACTTGAATCGGATCATCCCGAACTCGACGCAAACACTTTGGACTATGTCCACTTCCTTGCAGACTCTCCCAGCCCCTACCACGCTGCACATCTCGTTGCGCAGCGCTTGGAAAACCTCGGTTTCAGTCGCCAAGACGAAACAGCAGCATGGGATGCGACTCCCGGCGGACACATGTTGGTTCGTGGAGGCGCCGTCATGGCATGGGTAGTTCCCGAAAATATCAGCGACACCGCTGGTTTCAGGATCGTTGGGGCACACACGGATTCTCCTGCTTTCACCCTCAAGCCCTCACCTCAGACAACAACGGCTGATGGCTGGGGACAAATCGAGGTCGAGGTCTACGGCGGAATGATCATGAATTCCTGGCTGGACCGCGAACTGAGCATTGCAGGCCGACTGATTTTGGCCTCGGGAGAAGAAATCCTGGTTCGTACCGCTCCACTGGCCCGCATCCCTCAGCTAGCAATCCACCTCAACCGCGGGGTTAATGATTCTCTGCACCTCGATCCCCAAAAACACCTGCACCCGGTATGGACGGTCGACACTCCCGATGCATCGCTCATGGATACCATCGCACAGGCCGCAGGCTTGGATAACGCAGATGACGTGGTCTCTTTCGATCTGATCTGCATCCCTTCGCAGGGACCTGTCACCTTCGGCGAGGATTCGCAATTCGTTGCTTCGGGACGCCAGGACAATCTCTCATCGGTTCACCCCGGACTCTGCGCACTTGAAGACCTCGCTCGCCAGGGACTCCCCTCAGACGGTGACATCCTCGTTTTCTCATGCTTCGACCACGAAGAGGTCGGTTCAGAGTCTCGCACGGGTGCAGCTGGCCCAATTCTGGAAGACGTTCTGCGTCGCACCGCTTTCGCCTTGGGACGCGACGAAGATGGTTACGCACGAATGATCGCCTCCTCAACCTGCGTGAGTGCCGATGCTGCGCACTCGATTCACCCGAACTACCCCGAAGTTCATGACCCTTCACACCACCCGGTCATGGGCCGAGGCCCCATCCTCAAGATCAATGCCAAGCAACGCTACGCAACCAATGGGGTTGGAATGGCTCTATGGAAGCGTGCCTGTGATGCGGCAGGGGTTCCAACACAGAACTTCGTGTCGAATAATGCATCGCCATGTGGAACAACAATTGGACCGATCACCGCAACCCGACTGGGTATTGAAACAGTGGATGTGGGCGTTGGCCTGCTCTCTATGCACTCGGCTCGCGAAATGAGCCATGTTGCAGACCTTCTGGGACTGCGTAAGGTTCTGGCGGCCTACTGGCTAGGTGCCTGAGCGGATACGCTCTGAACAGACAAGGCCGCACGTATTTACGGCCGTCGGGGGCCGGGGAGTTCACAAACTCCCCGGCCCCCCGACTTCCACCTAAGGCTTGTTACAGGACATGTGGCGATTAGCGCTGAAAATCAGCCGCCTGCTCACCGCTGAATGCCCGTGCAATAGTCCGAGTGAATCGATCATTCATCTGCGGGATCTGATCCCCCGGAACGAACATCGCTTGAGTGTTCTCACCATCTGCCGGGAAAGGATCCCCACTGAGCCATTCACACGCAAAAGCAACGTCAAGGTAAGTCGTCTGATCACCATTTTCGTAGGTAACCGGGCCAACAACCTCAACACTGAGCAAGCGCATGGCTCGCGCCTGACATGCAGTCTCTTCGAGGATCTCTCGACATGCGGCCTGAGCCGGCTCTTCACCCGGATCGATAATTCCCGTTACCGGTGTCCACGCATGATTATCGGAGCGCTGAACAACCAGCACCTCAACAGAAGCCGGGTCGATGGGAGAGCGCCAATTAAGCGCAGCCCCACCACGGCCTCGTAAGACGACAGCGGTGCAGCCCGAAAGCCACAGCATAGAGTGCCCCACGTGTCGACGTAATTCCAGAACAAAATCCGGTGTTGCCATACGTTACTCCTGTGCTCACAGTGTCCAAATAAATGGCACCAAGAAAATCTTGACGATGATCGCAAAGGCGAACAATGTCGCGTACGCGGCCTCGATACGTTCATCAGCAACACGCGCATCTGCCGCTTGCAAGACCGCTGGCTGTCCCAAGAAGCCGGCAACAGCACCCGCGGTTCGCGGTGCAGACAATCCCAGATATCGGCCGGCGATTGCCTGAGCACCGCAGCACACCACAACGATAATCGTCGCTAGTATCGCAGCCTTCCAGCCCTCTGGACGCAGCAGAAGATCAACAAGTGCCGGTCCCGCGTTTAAGCCCAAAGCCGCTAGGAAGAGCATCAGCCCTACGGAGCGAATGGTGATATTCGCTGAGGCGGGAAGCGTCCATACCAGAGGCCCGGTTCGACGAAGCGCCCCCAGCAGCATTCCGACAATCAAGGGTCCAGCCGCAGATCCCAGTTGGAAGGTTGCCCCACCAAACATCGGGAAGGGGATCGCGCCCAAGGCCATGCCCAAAACCATACCGATACCAAAAGCCATTCCATCAACTTCGCTGACCCGACGCTCCGAGTCGCCCAAGAAGCTCTGAACGTTATCAAGCTCTTCCTGCGGAACAACGACTGCCGCATGATCACCCAGATTGAGCTTGAGATCATCACGTGCCAGCAGGTCAAGATCACCACGACGCACTCGGGTAATGGTCGCACCGAAACGAGTTGCCAGATTGAGCTCAACGATCGCTCGTCCCGCAACATCGGGACTCGACACAACGATTCGCTCAAAGGCAACATCGGAGCGGTCATCAGCCAAGTGGTCGGAAACCTGCGTTCCCAACTGCTCGACGACCTCGGCAATGGCGGAAGTCCCACCGACAAGAACAACAAGGTCGCCAGCGCGAAGTTCTTCACCGGGAATCAAGACGCGGGTGCGGCCTTCACGCTGAAGGTAGGACATACGTACGCGTCCCTCGCGCCAAGCGAGAATCTTTCGCGTGAAGACCGGGCGGTCCACCCGAACAGTAACGGCGTCGAGGCCAGCGCCCGCAAGCGATGGCGTGTCCTTCTCCCCCAGCCACTTTCGCGTCACCGTCATGGTGACGACAATGATTCCGACAATCACACCGATGGGGTAGCCAAAGGCATAGCCAACTGCTGCCTGAGGGTCACCGCTGACTCGCGTCGCTGCATCCAACGCAGGTGCGGCGGTCAGCGCACCAGTGTAAAGCCCGGTGACGAGGCCTTTGCCCAGTCCCAAGAAGTGGCCTCCGATCGTGGCCACGACTGCGCCGACAACACAGATGATCGTGGCCGACCCTAAAAGTGATGTCTGTTTACGAAGATCGGAGAAGAAGGTAGAACCAGCGGCAATACCAACGGTGTAAACGAAGAATGCCAGGCCGATCTGTTGGATGATCGCAGTTCCCTGACCGGCTTGCGGCGAATAAGCCGAGACAAGCAAGCCCACAAACAGTGCACCGGCTGCACCGAAACGCAGCGGCCCAAAGCGGATCGCGCCGAGAACAGCGCCCAGTCCGACAACCAGGAAAATCGTCAAAAGATGGTTCTGTGCGAGGAATTGGGCCATAGCTCTAAGGGTAGTGGTCAAATGCGTAAAAGAGAGGCGCACAATGGGCGTGGACTGTGAATACACCCACGTATCCAATCACACTGCATCCAGAGTCCTTACAGACAGCGTCCAGCATGTTACCGTTCAATAAAAGGACGTATACGGAAGGATCCCTCCATGACAAATCCCCAAGCGGGTTGGTACAGCGATCCCTCAAATCCCTCACAATTGCGGTGGTGGGATGGGACGCAGTGGACGAATAACACCCAGGTAGCTCAGGGCGCCACACAGGCATCAGCGCCCCAGCGTCCGATAACGACAACTTCGTCCTCGTACAGCGCTGTTCCCCAAAGTCCTCTTGCAGCAAATAGTGGCTCTGCTCAGGCGCACTACCAGGCACAACAGGGTGGCTATCCCCCCGTTCAGGGAGGAACTCCAGGCACATATCCAAGCCAGCAATCCACACAGAATGCACCTGCTGCCACGCCAGGATTCCCTCCGCGTCCCGCAAGTTACACGGGCGCTCCGACGACGGGATCAGCCTTCCCCGCTTCTCCAATGGCTCCCGCAATGCCGAAGAAGCCTAAAGCTCCGAAGAAACCCCGCAATAAGCAGAAGACCTGGGCCGTCGTCTTTACTGTCCTGAGCGTTCTTTTCATAGTGCTTGGCTTCCTTTTCCTTGGCGCAGCGTCACGTAATAATGCGCGTGCCAACACGGTCAATGTAGAACTTCAGCCAGCACGTCAGTCCATCAGCGAATTGCAAAAGCAAGTCGATACGTTGAATAAGCAGCTCGGGGAGGCAGGCAAGTGAGCACGAACGGACCCCAAATTCCGAATCAGGGACAGGTAGCAGACGCCACCCAAGCCCAAGCCGCGACAGAGGAAAGCCACGCTGAAACAGGACAGCAGAAGGCAGCTGCACCCAAGACCGGTTCGTCGAAGCGTTTATTCCTGATTACCGCAATCATCTGTGCCGCGTCATTGATCTTTGCATTAGTGACTTTCACGCAGAATATGGTCGCTTTGAACAGGTACCACTCGTTGGAGAATGAATCTGCGCAGTTGGAACAGCAGGCGCAGACCCTCCAGGAACAGGTCGACGAGGCACAGACGAAGCTCGCGCAGAAGCAGGTTAAGCCCTGGTGCGATTCCGTGAACGCTGACTCAACAGGCACTCGAGAGAAGATCGACCAGCTCCTCAAGCAGCTGAAGATGATCGACCCCGATGAAAAGAGCGTTCGAAACGTCTGCGGCGAAAAGTACAAAGCACTGACCGCTTCTCTGGATTACTCACGCGTGAGCGCACGCACCGAAAACGGGACGATCAAGTGCGAAACGGATGGCAACCACGTTCGTCTCAGCGGAAAGATCGATCAATTCAAGGGCCCAGAATTTGCTCAAAAGACAAAGACGAAGGCCGATCTCACTTTAACGATCACCTACACCCTTGAGGGTACAACCGATACTGCAACGAGCATTGTCAAGGTCCCTGATGTCACTCCGGGCGGTTCGAAAGACTGGAACAGCGAGGCAGACCTTCCCGGTCGAGCACTCACCTGCCGAGTCACAAACCTGCAGTGGTGGCCAAGCGATCTGAAGTAGAACGCTTGATGCTTCGGCAGTTATAGCTTGAGGGGGTACGAACCGTAGCGTACCCCCTCAAGTTGTATTACCTCAGCTTTTTTGAGCTGCTTCCTCAGCTATTTGCAAGCGCTTGGCGAACCAAGGGAATCAGCTTTTCACGCGAAGGGTCCACGGCCTCGGCAAGGAACTGCTCACGGTCAGTACCCTCAAGTCCCTGAGCGACTGGCTGCACACTGTCCTTGGGGATTGAGAATCCAAAGACGATCACGTCGATGATCTTTCGGATCGGCATTTGATTGGCTTCGGCAGAGTCATTGACGCTACCTAGAGCCTCGAGGTAGAAGATCGAGAGGATCTCTCCCATGATGTTGGTTGGCAATAGTGCGCGGCGTCCCATACGATCCAAAGCGGATTCGAGCATCTGGGTCACGAAATCAGCAAGCTCATTGCGCTGATTTCCAGGAATTCCATCAGCATCAGGGTGACGCATTTGATATAGACGGTATTCCATCAGGAGGATATACACCGTGCGCCCCTGTGCGGAAAGACTGTCGAGGGTATCAACAATGCGTTCTAGAGTGAGCGGCCCTTCGATTGAATCAAAGGCCTGCGTCATTTCTGTTAATAGCCGCGTTGAGTATGCAATAAATGCATCTTCCAACAGCTCATCCATATTCGAATAATTCGAATAGAAGGCACCACGGGTGAATCCGGCGCGGGCCACGACCTCGTCAATCTTGGTCCCTGCGAAACCTCGCTCCACCAGAATTTCAATGGCGGCGTCAACTAGGCGTGAACGCGTATTCGCTCGCGCTCTGCTTTCGCCTTCTGCACGCTTCTTAACCACAGCCACCTCCGCGGTATATCTAACTACGTCCAAAAGTCTAACGAGCTTTTCCTGCTGACACACGCGGAAAATAAAGGATTTTCACGCTTTAAGGCCCAAATTTGAAGCTACGAAAGTCCCAGCGCCGCCACGGGGACATATCATGTGTTTCAGGGCATAGTTTTTTGGCATTTTATTCATTTTTGTATCGGAGTTTTTATGGGTCACTCAATTGCGCTCCTCCCTCTAAATTCGGGCGCTTCTATTCCTCAATTTGGCTTTGGGACCTACAAACTGACCGGCCAAGATGCCTATGACGGTGTTCGTAATGCACTCGAGTTGGGGTACCGCCATATCGATACGGCACAGATGTATGGGAACGAGGCCGAGGTGGGCCGCGCCCTAGCCGATGCTCCTATCGCACGCAAAGAGATCTTCGTCACTTCTAAGCTCAATAACCCCAATCACGAGCCTGATGTTGCCCGCGAGAGCCTACAGCGCTCACTGGAGGACTTGCAGCTGGACTATCTGGATCTGTTCTTGATCCACTGGCCGCTTCCGATGTTTTACGGAGGTGACATCATGCCCACCTGGCGCGCAATGGAAAGCTTTGTCGATGAAGGCCTGGTGCACTCTATCGGGGTCTCTAATTTCGAGGCCCATCACCTTGCCCCAATCCTTGAGCAGGGACGCATTGCGCCTGCCGTTAACCAAATCGAGTCTCATCCCTACTTCGCAAACCGCGAGCTTCACCGTTTTAACGCCGAGCACGGAATTATTACCGAGGCCTGGGCTCCCTTGGCCCGAGGCACTGTCCTAGGAGAACCAAGCATTGCTGAGATTGCGCGCGAGGTCGGTGCACGTGAATCTCAGGTGGTTTTGCGATGGGCACTTCAGCGAGGAGACGTTGTCTTCCCCAAGGCTTCGTCGCATGAGCGCCGGGCAGAAAACCTTGATATTTCCGGCTTCGAGTTGAGTGCGGAGCAAATGGCTCGAATCGATGCATTGGACCGCGGAGAAGCGGGGCGCACCGGTAAGCACCCCGATGTTATGGACCGGATGTAAAACTTTCGCTTCAGGCGCAACTTATATCGTTTTTCGATGTGAGACAGGGCCGTATTTTGTGGGTACCGCTGGGCTATCGTGAAGCTATGACACATGCATCTTCGACGGATCTTGATCGCGTCCTCGCTTCTCTTGATCCCACACCCAGCGGAACTTACGTATTTTCCTTGGTTGACGAAATCCCCCAGAATGTCGACATTTTTGCACTGATCCGCGACGAAGATTCCTACACTGTGGTTGTCGAGGAAGACACCGCTCGTGAAGCAGGAATCAACCCCGATGAGCTGTACACGCGAATCGACCTGGGTTCATCGACCGAACTGGCTGCAATCGGAATCACAGCATCGATCGCTCAGATCCTTGCTGCGCGTTCAATTACTGCGAATTTCATTGCCAGTCGCCGCCACGATCACCTCTTTGTCCAGCCTGATCGCGCTCAGGAGGCAACGGCTCTTCTCGAAGATCTGGGAAGGCGAGCAAAGGGCTGGCTACCCGCCTGAAATTTTCCTGTTCATCAGACGCGGAAGGGCATTCGGAATAAAGTAGAAGCATGGCTGTACTACCCACGGGAAGCGATGAGGCAATCCTCCGTCTAGCCGACGGCACGGTGAAACAGCGAAATCTTCTGACCGGAACTGAAGTGTGGACGGTTCCCGGTCGAGCTCATCGTCCCCTGACTCGTCCCGGTTCCACGCCGCCCCTGATTGATCACGATGCCGACGGGCATCATTGTGCATTCTGCTCGGCGCGCTATCTTGAGACTCCACCGGAGAAGGCCCGTGTGATCCGCACACACGCAGGGGAATGGGAAACTCTCCACGGCCTCGGCGCAGAGAAACTTGGGGATACGGTTGCGGAGTTTCGGCGAATTCCCAATCTTTTTGAGATCGTTTCGTACAACTATTGGCACCTCAACCACGGTCATGTTCCTTCCGAGGCCGAGAGGCGTAGGATGGCGGAATACCTGGCCTCGCCACAGGGGTACGACCACGTGATGCGCGTGGTGCGCGCACGCTTCATGGCCTCGGGCGGGAGCGAAGAAAAGTTCGCCGCCCTTTCGGATTCTGAAAAACTCAGCCAAGCGAATGGGTTCTTTTCCGGCGGGCATGATCTGATTATCGGGCGACGTCACTACGTTGATGGAGCGAAGGATACATCCCAGTTAGCTTCGGCTGGGACGCTTACGCCCGAGGAACACTTCCAGTACATGTCGATGACCGTGCGGGCGATGCGGGATCTGTACGACTTGGATCCGGCAGTGAAGTACGTGGTGGCTTTCCAGAACTGGCTCAAGCCTGCGGGTGCGTCTTTTGATCACCTGCATAAGCAGCTTGTGGCAATTGATGAGTTCTCGACGCAGACGCATGATGAGATTGAGCGCGTGCGCACCTATCCGGGGATTTATGACGAACTCTTGAAGATTGCTGTGACCCGTGGGCTGATTTTGGCACAAAACGATCACGCCGTGGCAATGGCTGGGTTTGGGCATCGCTATCCTTCCTTGGCGATTTGGCCGCTTCACGCGCCGGCTGAGCCTTGGGAGTACTCCCCCGAGCAATTGCGAGGCATCAGTGACCTTGTGCACGCCATGCACGCGGCGACGGGTGCAGAGGTTCCGTGTAACGAAGAGTGGTACTACCGGCCTCCGAGTTCATCGATTCCTATGCGCATGAGGATTTTGATCAAGTGGAGGATTTCAACGATCGCCGGTTTTGAGGGCGGGACAAGGATCTACCTCAATACGATTGATCCCTGGACTGTGCACCAGCGGATGCTGGAACGCTTGGTTGTTATGCGGGATGAATGTTCAATCGCGCAGATGAAGCTGGGTGAAGAATGCAAGGTCACACCGCTGTTGCTGAGGTAAGGGTTTTAGGCGGTTTGCCGTCGTTCGTTTACTGTTTGCGCGCGGGCAAGATGATCGAGTTCCCGGCTTTTCGGGCATGACAAAGGCGAGAGACCCGAGGCCTGCCCGAAAAAACGGTGGGCTGGCTGGCTTCCCTCGCCTTATGCAAATGTCGGGCCTTCAGCCCCCGCGTTGAATCGTGCTGTTATTTCAAGCCTGGCGGAGGGTACCAACCCGACAGGTCGAGCTTAACAGGGATTTATCAGGAAAGCTAGACTTGGCTTGCGCTGTACGCACTTCAAGAAACCGCGTGGAAATTGTTTGGGTAGCAAGCAGCAGTGAGGCAACATTGATTTGTAGCCCCGCGCGTGCGGGGAAAATGAAGAGGGAGAATTAGGCGTGCTGCCTGTCGTACAGGCAGTCCTCCCAGTACTCCCGGATCAATTCTTCGTTGTACCCCCTTACAAGGCCGTCGATTAGATTTTCCGGAATGTCTGCTCCGTAAATAGTGAGGTCTCCGATAATTTTCATCGTGAGCGATTCGTCCTCGGCTATTTCAAGAAGAAACTTACTCTCCTCATCTTCGAGAACGGGAATAGGAAGGATGCTGTCTGCATATTTGATAAGGTCTTCGACCGTATACATTGCTTCAGTCATGATCACTCCCTCACTCAACTGGTGTCAATTTACCATTTGATACGCGAAGTGCGCCTACGCCTCCAACGGGATGTGTAGTGATTGTTGCGCCCTTTGTCGCGTGTTTACCTCTCACGCTTATTTGCCCGCTCCATTAACTGTGCTGTATGCGTAAATTCGGCACCCTTGTTGCGTAATCCTAAGAGACGTCGGATTGGTAATTGTTAGAAACGCGGCCCTGATAATGTCGGTGTTGCTCCAGGTTCTTGGGAAGGAGATTTGTCCTGGCCTCATTTCGCGTTCTGCTTGCCTGTATGAGTGTCCGCCCGTACACTTCCCGTTTGCTTTTGTTGTCGCGTATAGATTGTGGTCAATCACCGCCTGCGTTGGGCTCATCCCCGTGCGTGCGGGGAAAACAAGAATCGTCACAAGTGCCACGTGTGCTCAGAGAACTCACCCAAGATAACACTGTAGCTAGTGCATTTCGCGCCATCGCAACCTCGCGCATTCGAAATACAGCCGATTCAGCGTCACTGCAATTCGCCGGGCATGACAAAGGCGAGAGACCCGAGGCCTGCCCGGGGTAAATGGTGGGCTGGCTGGCTTCCCTCGCCTTATGCAAATGTCGGGCCTTCAGCCTCCACTTTCTCTTGGCCATTTATTTCAGGCTCGCGGGGGTACCAACCCGACAGGTCGAGCGTAACAGAGTTTTATCAGGAAAGCTAGGCTTTGCATGCACTCACAACACTGCGGACGTTCTGCCGAATAAAAAACTTGTGGCCCCAACATCAGTTGGGGCCACAAGCCTAAACGCGGTAGCGCAGGGATTTGAACCCTGGGTGGCTGTTACACCACACAGCATTTCGAGTGCTGCACCTTCGGCCGCTCGGACACGCTACCTCGGCACACCACAATAGCGGATCTGGCAGGATGGGGCAATTCCACGCCAACATAGACGAAGCGACCTAGACTGACGACATGGCAAAACGGCGTATCGATCCAGCAGAAGGCCACACCGCACTCCTCACGTGGTATCGCGCCCCCGAAGACGCTACGCGACAGACTCTCTTCACCGCCGTACGCTACACGCTTGAAGAAATTGCCGAGCTTCACCCCGGTCGAGCCGTCGAACTCCGCGTTCCCCCGGCCGGTGCCACTCAGATCCTCCCAGGAACAACTCACCGCCGAGGGACTCCCCCGGCGGTGATCGAAATGTCGCCAGAAACCTGGCTCAAACTCGCATGCGGAATGCTGGACTGGAAAGACGCGCTCTCCCACGGGGATCTTCAGGCCTCGGGACAGCGCACCGATCTGTCCACCTATCTTCCGCTATTTTCTAATTTGCGATAGCCGGCTGATCAAGATCCGACAGGATCTGCGACACGGCTTCAACCGGCGCAAACCACTTATTCGTCTTGTTCACCACTCCACGCTGAGCAACCGCCGCAATAGCTGCAGAGACCGCGGCGAAGGTTACCACTGAAACCAA
This sequence comes from uncultured Actinomyces sp., assembly GCA_900541895.1. Classification (GTDB taxonomy): domain Bacteria; phylum Actinomycetota; class Actinomycetes; order Actinomycetales; family Actinomycetaceae; genus Pauljensenia. The sequence goes on from UWSI01000001.1 coordinate 150,933, forward strand.
GGATGCCGTACCATCATCATCCTGAGGTGCGGCCTGACCTGTCACAGCCTTCCAGCCCAGCTCCGCAACCTTCCCGGCCACGAAACCTACGGCCATAGACAGCCCTGCGGTAATGAGTTTCTGACTGAGACTGCTTTCCATGATGACTCCTTGCATCAGATCGCATCGAACACTCGATACCAACATTTTGCCCTATGACCGCGGGAATATCTCTCCTTCCATGCGCTATTGCTTAGACTGGTACGGTGCGAAAGACCAAGACCGCCTCTCCGTCCCTCCAACGCTCAGTGCATCTGCGCCGTCTTACCAGCACGCTCCTGGGCGCGCTAGCCCTCAGTGCGTGCTCTCCCTCCATCCCACAGGGAGCCCAATGGACGGATGACCCCTTCCGCACAGACTCAACGTCTTCAGCTCAGGGGCTCTCGGCCTCGGCAACGAAGAACCGTGCAGCCACAGGCAATACTGACGGAATCCCACGAGGAAGCGGAACCCTACGCATCGCTTACACACCCGGCTGGCGCCTCCCCACTGATTACATCTCTGCTTTCGAGGCCGCCAGTGGTTACACCATTGAGCAGAGCGAGTACGCTCCGAATTCTTCGCAAAATGCCGACGTCATCTTTGGTGTCGATTCAAAACAAGCCACAGCTTTGGGGACAGCAATCTCCATCGGCAATGACCCTGTATGTGCGTGGGCTGATCGCTCATGGTTCTCTGCAAATAGCAAGGCGCTCCCCTCTTCACTCAAGGATCTTTCTTCGGCAAACTTCGCCCCTCTGACCGCGATTCCTTCCCAGGATTCCGAGGCCGGCGCCGCGTTCGCTACGAAAGCCACCTCAGCCCTCGGCGAGGACTACGAGGGCTGGAAAGAAAACCTGAACGACGCGCATTCGATCATTCCCTCCGCAGCGGAGGCCCTGGGGCAGTGGACCGCTACCCCTGCGGATGATCGTCTTTCGCTCATTTCGGGTGCGACGAGTGCTCAGGGCTCCCACCAACGTCCGATCCTCATCTGGGATGCGCGCCTAGCGGTTGCCGCAGCCTCCAACACTGGCACTGAAAGCCGCGCTGAGGCTATCCCGGGGACGTGCGTGGATTTAACCGTTTCAGCCGCAGTCCCGCAGTCGTCTTCGAATTCCGAGGCTGCCCATTCCTTCCAAGCATTCCTCGAATCCCAGCTGGGGAAGAATGCTGCGGCCTATGCGGGACTTGCCTACAACGATGGAGTACCCGAGGATTCGCAGGCCGCGTGGTTCATGAAGCCGGTGAAGTAGGCAGGACGCCTGCAACCTTTGCTTTTGCCTGAAGTCGTTCTTTCTTACGCTCTCTGACCCATTGGTGGCATGCGCGCGCTGAAAGAGCCAATAGAGCAAGCACTCCCAAAGACGAACGGATCAGCGTCGTCAACACAATGTGTGTCGCGCCCGAACTAGCAATGTCTGCGGCAGCGAAAATAATGTCGGCGCTCAGGGCCGTCAGAAGAATAATCCGGGCACGAGGATGCCCATTCCACGTCATGACAGCAGTAATGATCTCCATGACAAGAAGAATCACGGTTACAAGAGCGACAATCAGCCTCATCGACAAAATATAGAATTGCGCATTGGCGACATCATCAATGCCGATGACATTAAGTGCAATGTACTTCCACGGATTTTGAAGGACTAGGTAAGTCTGGAACAGCTCGGTTGCGAACATAAGCGCAACCAGGACCATGCCGACAACCAGCTGGACCGGACGTTGGCGATGTGCTTGAGAATCGACATCATGGGCATCTGCCATTTCATGGGCATCATCATCATTGGGCTCAACGTCTTGAACGTCCAATAGGTATAGGTCACCATCGGTGATGACGCGATCCCCACCACCATTTTTATCGTGGTAGGAGCTGAAGAAATCGGGAAGAATCTCAAGCTCTGCCGCGGGGTTAGCGAAGAGGACATCATCAACAATGAAGTTGCGCTCGATGTCGATATCGGCGTCGATCTTATGGGTGATTTGGAAGGTCAAAAGACTCAATCCGACAGCACGATCAAAGGTTCCCGCTGCGAGCCATTCAACGCGACGACCACCCGGAAGAACCCATCCATCGGGCGTACGCCAAAAACGTACGTGATGACGTTCTGAAGAACGACCGGGAACGCCTTTTTGGTAGGCGAAGTCCTGCTTACGCCCAAAGAGCAGAAGGTTTGAAACCGGCGCAGCTTCGTAGCTTTTACGACTGACAAAGGCCCGTATCACTCGAAAAACTGTATGGGGAGTGATCGGGTCAGCGCGCACCCATCCGGCCGCAGTCATGGCAGCATGAATATCGATCTCGCTACCGACAAGAGCAAGGTTCACTGGGTCACCGAGGAGACCATCAGCAGTCCTGGTTCGACCGATAAAGTAGTCGGGAACATACAGCCACGTGAGCAACTGATGAATTCTGGGAAGTGCGAGGTAAGCGGTAACTGCCCAACAGATCAGGAACCACGCGATAGCGGTAGGTTTGAGTTTGATTGACCCCGCCAAGAAAACATAGGCGAGCCATAGCGTTGCCACACCAGAGAAGATAAAGAACAAGGCATCGACAACATCGTCGAAACCCCAGTCGCGATCCTGCGCAAACGAGAGTTTGTCAGAGGCGCGCTGGTAAACAGGGGGCTTCCGGGGACGCGAGCGCGAATGAGCGGAGGCGTTTTCACCTTCATCGCTCGACACAGTGGCCGGTACGCGGTTCTCGCTCATGTCCCTTCCTCACGCGTGTATGTATGGCCATAAGCCTAGTCTGAGAAGACTCATCCTTCCGCTTTTCTGAGAGTCTGTATTCTCATCGTGCGCACCTCGACAGCACTGGCTTATTGACCTGATAACCTCACCGTGAGACTTCAAGAGAAGAGATTGAGGGCGCCCGGAAAGAGACTCAACAGGCGCCCTCTTGGAAACGCAGAATGTCAGGGGGTGTTTTACGTCTCCGTTCCTCACGTTAGCGCCGATGAGAAACCATTCAGATGTTTTCACTTCTGTGTTCTTCTGGAAATTTTCCCTTGAATACGAAGGCTTTGAACAGAAGTGACAACCTTGTCTACCACAATAAAACGGCGTAGTGCGTTTTACGTAAACCTAAAGTGCCAGCACGAGAGACACGCAAATTAAACACCCCCCAGCCTTAAAAAGGACTTTAGTCCCACTCTCTACTGGGAGGTTGTTCAACTCAGCAAACTCTGTGCTCAGGCGTACGAACGAATGTAGTCCGCAAATTTTTCAATAGCTGACTTCACAAATCCCTGAGTTGCCGCATCAATAAAGCGACCATCTTCGCCGATATCCTCATGCGACATCTTCATGTACACCTCGGGCTGTGTCATCAACAAGGGGTTGAAGAACTCAAGCGCCTGACGGGTTGAGATCTGCCCAATAGCAGCACCGACCGCTCCCCTAGATGCGCCCACAACATAAACCGGCTTACCACCGATGGGGTTGGATCCCCACGGACGGCCAAACCAGTCGATAGCATTCTTCAGACCACCGGGAATCGAGCGGCCATACTCAGGGGTTGCAATCAGAACGGCATCCGCATCTTCAAGGATCTTCTTGAAATCAGTAGCAATCTGCGGATAGTTCGCATCGTAATCAGGGCTGTACAGCGGCAGCTTCGAGAAATCAGCCTCAACAAACTCCAGATCAGCCGGAGCATCGGCAATCATCGCACCAACCAACTTGCGGTTAATGGAGTTCAAGGACAGCGAACCTATGATGTAAGCGACCTTGTAAGTCATGGGATAAGCCTTTCTTCCAGGAGCCGCTTTCGAGCAGCACTGCAGGCATGAACGTCACCCAGATTCCGGTTTATTCCGACCTAAGATCTAGATCACAGAAGATTTACCAGGCGCCAGTACCACCGGTTCCACGTTTACGATCTTTGTTCTGACGCTCCTCGCGATCGGTTTGTTCCTGACGCTTTTGCATCTCCTCACGCTTCGCGCGTTGCTCTTTGGTCTCTCCCTGATAAGGATCCTTGGACTTATCTTGGTTTTGCTTGTCCTTATCCTTGTTATCTTGATTCTGCTGATCTTTATCCTGGTTCTGCTTATCCTTATCCTTGTTTTGCTGATCTTTATCCTGGTTCTGTTTGTCTTTATCCTTGTCTTTGTCCTGATTTTCCTGTTTCTGAGCCTGCTGTTGCTTTTGCTGAGCACGATCATGAGCCTTGTCAGCATCGGCACCGCCACCGCCGCCCTGCTGATTCTGGTTCTGCTGATTCTGTGTCGAGGCAGCGGATTGACAGGGGGCCACAACCTCGCCCATTTCTTTATAAATTTCAGCAGCACGCGCGCGATCCGTATTCATCGCCGCATCGCCCTGTTTTTCCAAAGCAAGCGCCAAATTCATTCTGACGGTGCATTCATAGGAATAGGTCTCAATTCGACCATCCTCAATCTGCTTCGCCTTCGGAACTCGGTCCCAAGCAATGCGCAACTCAGCGACGGCCTCGTCAGGATGATCAAGCTTCACATGTTGTGTCCCCGCGTTGTAATGCGCAACCCAGCTGGCAGGGCCAAGATCTCCCCAGTAAATCTGCTTTGAATAGGAGTTCAGGGCACCCTCGTTATTCCCCGCGCGCACACTGCGACCCGTATTCCATGCCCACACCGGCAGGGCGGTCATATAAATTCCAACAGCAAGGGCAACCACAACGATGGGAAGCGACCACCACAGTGGACGCAATAGTTTCCCATTGCGTCGCGGCTTCTCCGCCTCGTTCCTCTTTGCCGAGGCCGGGGTTGCAGTGGGGACACCATCTCCAGTTTGGGCATCAGCTGCAGCCTGACCATCTGCTGGCGGCTGATAGAAAGCAGTAGGACGTTGTTCCTTATCGCTGCGGCGCTTAAATCGCACGGGTCCTCCTCAGTGCGTGGATACGACCCGCAAAAATAGCGGCCTCCCAAGCTAATAACACAGTTAAAACAAGGGCCGATGGCCACAAAACGTAGCGTGAAGTTTGGATAGTATCATTTGCATCCGCAATATTTCGAGCATTCTGAACCGAAGATGAAGCTGCGGAGCTAATGGCAGAATCATTGGGCGAACGAGCCATATCGATACCAAGTTTTTGAGCGATCTCATTGAGCTTCTTGACATCAATCTTCGAAATTGCATCGGGGTTTCCGGGCTGGGAAAAATCTTTGATGTATTCAGGATTCGAACTATCATTCTGCTTCCCCAGAGCGGCAACCTTCATCTTCCCGCCCTCTTCAGTTCCATAGCCGATGACCAAGCCTCCCGTCAGGAGGGGCTTGATCTTGTCCCATTGCCGAGAGTCGCCTCCGCCGGCACTTCTCCACGCGGAATTGTTCGAGGTCTCGCCATCGGTGAATACGAAAAGCAGGCGGGTATTTTCAGGATGCTTGTTTGCGGCCTCCTGCATTTCTTCCGCAATATATTGCGCGGGACGGTCCGGGGATGAACCTCGTGAAGAGGAACTCACTTCCTGGGTCAGCGTCGAAACAAAGGAACGGACCGCACCGAGGTCAGAGGTCAGGGGAAGCCCAGTATCGGCCTCGGAATCCCAGGTGATAATGCGATAGCGAGCACCCGGAGCAGCTTGAAGGATCTGCTCAACATCGTGGCTCACGCCTTGAAGACGAGTCTTTCCGCTTTCCCAATCCTCGGCGGCCATCGAACCGGTCCGGTCAATCGCAAGCCAGACCTCGACATTGGTCGTCACTTTTTGCGCTTCACCGGGAACTGAAGGCCCGATCAAGATGGAGAGCAGTGCGCAGGTGATAGCACCTCTGCGCACCAGATCCGATGTTCTAAAGGGGCGATGACGCCGAGCACTCCACCAGGAAAAGAAAGCGCACGCTGCAATGATCACAATGATGATTGCAACCGACATAAGGGGTCGGAAGGAGAGCGACAATATTCCTCCTGCGGATCGGATCAAACACTGGCAAGTATAGTGCCCATCTCAAATTCATCCTCTCAGGGAAGCTATTTGACATCTGAAGCGATCCATCGTTAAATTCATTTGTGTATCATGGTGTCCTGATACAAACCACAAAGAATAATCGAGGCAAGATGAAAACCCTCCGAAACATTGCCGCCGGTTCACTCGGACTGGCGCTCGTTTTTTCCTCTTTTACCGCCATTGATGCTCAGGCTGTTGAACGCGTTCCCGGGCAAATCAACGGCGATCGCAGCTCCGGCTGCGTCGTCGACTGGACCGCTCGCGCCATGCTCGATCGGAACATGAACAATATTCCGGTCGGACTCCGAAAGGGCCCTTACTCAACTTCCGGCTTCATGGAGAGCGTCCACCCCGACTATGGCAGCAAGGCCGTGCTTGAGAACCACCACTGGTTCAACCCTGTGAGTGATATCCAATACTGGCGCATCCCGATCGGTGCCGAATATGGGATCCTTCCCGGCGCAACCCTGACTGTAGATCTTCCCGACGACATGACCGATGTCCATCTGATGAGTGACCTGCGAACCGAGGTCAAGGACATGACGCTTGATGAGTTCATGGAGCGTCAAACCTTCGGTGCACTGGCACGCAAGCTCAATTGGGATATTGTCCCCACCGCAACCCAAACCGATGCAGCGCGTAATATCTGGACTCTGACCTTCCCGAATGGCCTGCCGGAAGGCCACGCTGCGATCGTTGAATTCGTCGGAAACGGTGACCGTACGAAGCACTACGAGGCAACCTCTCACTTCCGCGGCCTGCGCGAAACAGATGAGAATGGCAACGCATGCCTGACGACTCCTGAGCCTGAACTCACTGTCGGACAGTGCCAAGCCGGAGTCGTTGGACGCACGACTTTCTCGCCCTACTCGAAGGATATTGACCTTCGTGAAAAGTACTCCGATCGCTGGCAGGGAACCGGCGCCCTTTGGGGCGAGGCCGGAGCCGACGGCTGGGATCCTTCGCGTCAATACTCAGATGCCGCCGGCGCAACACGTCGTATGCGCTTCTACGCTGCAACCAAGCGCGAGTTGACCAATGCGACGATGACCGTAAGCGCTCCCCAGGGTGCAACCTTTGACGAGGCCTCGATCGCCTCTGCATTGACCCCCGGTGGTGGTGCTCTTGTCAGCAATGGCTTCTCGCAGTCGGTAACAGGAATTTCCAACCCGACCGTGAGCGCCGATAAGAAGACCCTCACCTTCACGGTTGCACACATGCCAGAAAACTCCTCACTGAGCGTTGAGGTCACCGCAGTGCTGACCGGCGAAAAGGCATTCGATACCCCGACTTCGAAGCCCATGGTCTTCTTCCACACCCTGGTTGGTTCTATCCCCGGATGCGAGGTCTCACCTTCAACTCCGGCAACTACTGAGCCCACTCCCGACAAGCCTCAGGAGCCCAGTAAGCCAGCAAGCCCCAAGGCTGCAAACCCGAAGAAGGCAGGCCCTCTGGCACACACCGGCGCCACAAGCGGAATGGTCCTTGGCGCAGCAGGACTGACCCTGATTGCCGGTCTTCTTGCAGCTAAGCGTCGCAAGGCCTAAGCGCTTCAGGCAATAAATCATTGTGGGGCCGCAGCAACAGCTGCGGCCCCACAAATGTATTCACAAGCAATCGAGGCGGGCTCTCACTGAATCCTGTCGACGTCGCTACGGCCCTACTAAAAGATCTCCCTCCAGCTCTTTCCTAGGCATCAGAGCTTGGCAAAACCAACAAGCCCAAGGAAGGCCACGATGGCAAGTGCTAGCCAGGCCACGGGCGTATTGACGCGGTCAGTAACCGTGACGCGAGCATCGCCCTCAACCTCGCGCTTCTGCTGGGCCTCGATATTTTGAATAATCGAATCCACTGTGCCGGAGCTGGACATCGTATAGAACTCGCCACCGGTTGACTCAACCTGGTTCTTCATATCTTCGCCCTCGGTGGTCAGCGTCGAACCCGGGTAGAGGCCGATAACCTCAACCTTCTGACGCTTTGCAAAGTCAATTGCTTCCTTGAGGGTATACAAGCCTTCACCATTGACTTCATTATCCGAGGCCAAAATAATCGTCCGCGAGCGCTCTTGATCTGTGTGATCAAAACCCAGCACGCAAGATGCTAGACCGTCACCGATAAGGGATGCTGCTTGCCCATCGGGATCATCAGTTCCCTCAAGATAACGGGCAAGATCATTGGTGATGCGATATCCGTTCGAGGTCTTCGAAATGACGCCATTCCTCAGTAGCGAACTCAAGGTATCGAGGTTGTCGTTCACCATCGTGTAATCATCAGTCAGCGGGAACTTCCGAACTGAACGACCACTCCACAGGTACAAAGACACACGCTCGCCGTTGAAGTGCTCAACAAGGCTCTTGAAGGCATCACCGATTTCGCTGTCATATTCCAGCATCGAACCTGATGCATCCAAGCATAGAACGATATCTCGCGAGGCCAGACGACGGTCATCCACTCGACGGTCAACGGGGTTTGCAGCGACGACAGAAAGCGATACGGCAGCAGCACAAAAAACAGCAAGCAAACCAGCAACCGCCATACGCGTGCGGCGCATCAGTGCACGGTAACGCGGTAAGTCACGTACGTAACCGGTATTGGCAACCCAGCCTCGACGTTCCCTCGCATGAAGCCGCAGACCGATACGCCACCAGCCAAAAGCTGCAGCGACAGCAATAACACCCAGGACGACGGCGATGAGGTACCCATACCTCATTTCCTCACCACCTCCCGCGCGTAATCCATGACGAATGCGGGATCGAACTGAGTTTCTTTGCCATTGGCCTCGGAATCTGATTTAAAGCTGTCCTCGCAGGCAGAAAGAGCATCCGCAAGATCAGGCCATGTGGGAATGAGTTTTCGAATCTCAGACACGGTTGCAGTCTCAAGATCACGACCGGTACGTTCAGTGCCCAGCGCACGCAAAATACCCGCGACTGCCAAGTGCACCCCGCGGTCATCCAAGTCGCCCGTGTTCAAGCGACCCTCGACCTCGTCAATAAAGCCCAGGTAGCGCAGACGACGCTTCTCATCCAAGGGAATAAGTGCGATCTGATTCTGTTCCTGCAAGCGGTTCGAGCGCAGCCAGCGGATCAGCCACACTCCTACCCACACCAGGACAAGAGCCAGAAGCAAGACTCCAATAATCCACATCCAGTTCGGGTAGTTGAGAACCTCGCGTAATTCACCGGACACGACTTTCCCTTTCCAACGCGGAGAGAAGCGTACGAACAACCTGATCGCTGGACGAAACACTCACGCGGGTAATCCCAGGGATCTCAAGGAATTGACGCACTGCAGTTCGACTTTGGTCGGCTCGCGCGGCGGCCTCGGCAGCAATCTGACTATCCCCCAAAAGGAAGTCGGGAAGCGGGCCAGCGTCGACATCCACGATCCGAGTGCCCGCGGGGAGTTGCGTCGGATCCGCATCTGCAACCTGCATGATGAGCAAACGGTGGCGGACGCTCAGGCGCTTGAGCAATTCCCGTACACGAGGCGTGGGCTGGGGATGCGTTTCATCCGTGACCAAAACGATGAGAGAGCGACGGTAGGTTGCCGCCTGCACGCGAGCAAGAAGGGTTTCAAGATCCGAAGAGGGCGAGCGCAGGTCAATATCTTCCTCGAGGCGTCGCAAAATCAGTTCGATATGCGCATTTCCCGATCGCGCGGGCATGTGTCGCATACGTCCTTGACAGCCCGACACCAAACCCACCTGGTCACCGCGGCTAGAGGCAAGCCATGCGACGACCTGGCAAATCGTCAGCGCGACCGCTTCTTTACTTTCGCCCGAAGGGGCAAGCGCACTCATCGAGCGTCCAGTATCAACAACCAGCATGACCTGAACATTCGCACTGGCTTCAAACCGCTTAACGATGGGCTTTCCAGCACGAGCGGTTGCCGCCCAGTCGATATCTTTGACATCATCGCCGGGCTTGTATTCGGCCATATCCATAAATTCCCAGCCCTGCCCGGCACGCGCAGAATAGTGCTGGCCCTCCATCAAGGAGAGCAGCTTGCGCAAGATCGGGAGCTGAGTTCGACCGCCCAGCGCACGCAGCTGTGCGTTATTCGCGTGCGCTTTTTGATGCTGGTCGACGTCACCGAGAGTCTGAGACGTGCCCTCAACGACCCCCTTCTTCAGGATTGGGCTCACGGTACTGCTACCGCGTTGAAGACGGCATCGATCAAGCCATCAACTGAAATCTCATCGGCCATCGCATCGAAGGTGCGAATGATGCGGTGGCGAAGAATTGCGTGACGAAGCTTCTTAATGTCATCAGGCATCACGTAGTTGCGGCCGGCCATCAGCGCCACAGCCTGGCTCACGCGCATGAGAGCAATACCGCCACGAGGCGATGCGCCCACTCGCACATGCTGCGAGAAACCGGGAAGCGGGTTGGGGCCCATACCACGAGTGGTATTGATGATGTCGACGATGTACGCCTTCAAAGTATCGTGCAGGAAGACGCGTCTGGTCATCTGCTGGAGGAAAGTCAGGTCTTCCAGGGAGATGGGCTGCGCATCGATGGGCTTGTCCATAGTCCCCGCTTCGATGCGGTTAAGAACCTCAAGCTCCTCCAAGGGCTTGGGGTAGGTGATGATTTCTTTCATCAAGAAGCGGTCCATCTGCGCTTCGGGAAGCACGTAGGTTCCTTCTTCTTCAATGGGGTTCTGAGTGGCCATCACCATGAAAGGCTTGGGCAGCGGATAAACAATTCCACCGATGGTGGTCTGTCCTTCCTGCATCGCCTCGAGCATGGCAGATTGGGTTTTTGCCGATGAACGGTTGATTTCATCCAGAAGCACGATATTGGCGTGGACAGGACCCAGTTCCGTTGTCATCTCATTTTCGGCCTGGTTCCAAATACGCGTACCAACAATATCGTTCGGCATCAGGTCTGGGGTGCACTGGATGCGGTGGAAAGAACCCGAAATTGCCTGCGCAATCGTTTGAGCGGCCGTAGTCTTTGCCAAACCGGGGACGGATTCCATCAGGATGTGTCCCTGAGCCAACAGGCCAACAATCAGGGTTTCACGAAGGTTTTCTTGGCCGACAACGCGCTCTGAGAAGATCTTCTGGATACGGTCCAGGAGCTCTTTGCTGCGTTTGAGCTCATCATCGGTGAGATAAGTGGACATTCAGGAAACTCCTGGCTCATTGAATAATTACGAATATCTTACTGTTTTTTAGAAGCGCATTCAGGTTCGTGAGTCACCGGTCTTTCCCAATCACTACGTGCTACTGGGAGTGGGCAAGGTGATTGGAGGTACGGAAAAACTGGGCATAGAGACTGAAATGGTCGGAATATGCGTCACCGTTGGGGTATTGGAACTCTTGATCGTCGTGTGTGCGCATGCGCGAATAATCCCGAATACCAACATGAAGATGACCGCAAGAATCCATCCCACACGCTTCTTTTTTCGCGCGACAGCCTGCGATTCATACCCGTAGGCCTCCGTGGAAAGAGTATTGTCTGCGGGAGTTCCACCGGGATTACGCCAGGCCTCCTCCATTTCCGGAGCATTTTTGCGCCACAGACTTACAGTGTCCAAGTGCGTGATGTAGTCGGGCAACGGCTTCACACTGCCCTGTTCAACTCCCCGGGGTCCGTATTGGTTAAAGCTATCAACCAGCTCGATTTCCTGATCGAACAGCGAATCAATAGTCAGAGTTGAAACATTTTCTTGAAGATACCCCAGCAATGAGTCAAAGATGACTAATGACTCTGGGCTGATGAAAGCTTTGGGATAGAGGGGCAAGAAGGTCCCATCGCGATCAATGAGGATATAGGCCTTCCCCGTACGAAGAAGTACCGCAATGTTTGCAATGGTAATTTCAACACGACGGGTAACTAAGTTCGGATTACCAGCCTTCAATGGATCAAACCACTGCGCGACGAGCCTGTCACTTGAGACCATGAGGTGATGAGGAAGAATCATCGAGTATCCGCTGAGGTTTTCAGGAACGCTCGATAGAAGGTCTGTCCCCTCTGTCGAGGGATATGGAATCGAAGGGGCCGGCTCGGGATATCCCTTATAGAGTGGGAAGTGGTCGTAAGTAGACTTCGGTGCGGTAAGAAGCGGATAACGCTGCAGCAGCTGAGGCGATGCCACATCGTACGCGATGTGGGCACTCGCGATTGCTCGGTCGATGATATCGCGGACCTCTGCTGGGGTCGGCACACTGGTGTCATTGATCCGGTGCAAGTGCTGCGAAACATCAAGATTCTCATCATCTGCAACGCGCTCGATAATTTTCGAAAGATCGACTGTTAGCTTGCGCCCCGGTTTAAAGAATTGATCAAGGAAACGACGCGCATCCCAGTACATGTCCATCTCTTTGAAACGGATCATTCCAATGAGTTCTGGAGCAATTGAGTAAGCAGCACTTGATACTTTGATATCCGAGTAACGCGAATTCATCGCTCTCAGAACATTTGTAGCGTCAATGGCTATTGCCCAACGTGCCGCAAGGCCTGCGCGCGTCATTGGGACAGCAAAAGAGAATAGATAATTTGTTCCCCCCTGCCACTGACTACCCGGCTGATACTGGTCACGCGGCGTTGCGGTATTTACTGCTAGAAGGTCATCCAGGTCCAAAGAATCTGGCGCACGATCAAAGCCCAGTCCCAAGAAGTCAGGCTCTGTCGTCACAAAAACACAGGGGTAGCGCGCTTCAAAAGGCGAGATCCGGCGCGCAAGTTCACAAGCCACAGGAAAGTACTTTTCGGCCTCGAAAGTAACGGTATCTGGACGAAAAATAGCGAGCAGGGCCTCGGAAATACCAGCGCGATTGGCCATTTCGGATGCCCACATATCAGAGGCAGCTGCATGTCCCGCGGAGGGAAGCATCCCCTCGGGGTTTTCGAAGCAAGCCGGCAAGCGCAACCACGCTTGGCGGACGATTTCGCGCGGCCCATGTACGCGGATATCAATTTCAGAAAGGTAGCTTGCTAATTCAACCTGCGCGGAAGCAAACTGACCGGGCGCATATTCAACTGGACGTTTGAGCTCGGTGCCAATGGACTCCATGAGCACGTGAAGGGCACCGATTTCTTCCGGAGCGACATTGAATGTTCCGTAGGAGAGTGTCAAACACATCCACAGATCATCCGGATTTCCCGATGATGGCTCGAGTACGGCCCACTCGTATCCGTTAACAGTCGTCCATCGTTTAACAGCCAATTCGCCTCCCCACGTGGGCGCCCAAAATGCGCACGTATCTTCTACTCTAAAACATCACTGAAAGACAAACATAGGCGGGCGGCTCCCGCTATGGGAACCGCCCGCCTATCGAGTGTGCTAGCTAGAAGCTATCAGGCCTGCTTTGCAGCAGCGATGCGTGCACGGAACTTCGCGAGCTGCTCGGTAATAGCTGCGGGGAGCTTGTCGCCGAACTGCGAGAAGTACTCTTCGGTGTCGTCCATCTCTGCCGACCAAGCATCGGGGTCAATCTCGAAGAGCTTTGCCCACTTGGCTTCGTCGATGTCCAGACCTTCAAGGTTGAAGTCCTCGAAGTGCGGGTAGCGACCGGTGACGCCGTCGATTGCCTCGACCTCGCCAGCTGCGCGGCGAACGATCCAGTCCAGAACACGAGCGTTGTCGCCGTATCCGGGCCACATGAAGTTGCCGTCTTCGTCCTTGCGGAACCAGTTGACCTGGTAGACCTTCGGGAACTTTTCGCCCAGCTTGTCCTGCATCTCCAGCCAGTGGCCCCAGTAGTCAGCCATGTTGTAGCCGCAGAAGGGCAGCATGGCGAAGGGATCGTGGCGCAGCGAACCGGCCTTAACGTCGGTTGCAGCAGCGGTGACCTCAGAGGCCACGGAAGCGCCGATGAACACGCCGTGTGCGGGCTCATACTGCTCAGCCACCAGCGGGACGTTGCTTGCACGGCGGCCACCGAAGAGGACCGCGTCAACCGGAACACCCTCGGGTGCTTCCCAGTCGGGGCAGATGATCGGGCACTGCGAGGCGGGAACGGTGAATCGGCTGTTCGGGTGAGCAGCCTTCTCGCCGGACTCGGGAGTCCAGTCGTTACCGCGCCAGTCGATCAGGTGTGCCGGAACCTCGCCGTCGATGCCTTCCCACCACACGTCGCCATCATCGGTCAGCGCAACGTTGGTGAAGATGGAGTTGGCCTTCGCGGTCTCCATTGCCATGGGGTTGGTCTTGTAGGAGGTTCCCGGTGCAACACCGAAGAAGCCTGCCTCGGGGTTGATGGCGCGCAGGCGGCCATCGGTTCCCGGACGCATCCACGCAATGTCGTCACCCACGGTCTCGACCTTGTAGCCGGGGATGGTGGGCTGGAGCATGGCCAGGTTGGTCTTGCCACATGCGCTGGGGAATGCTGCGGTCACGTGGTACTGCTTGCCAGTGGACTCGCGGGTCAGGCGCAGGACGAGCATGTGCTCTGCCATCCAGCCATCGCGCTTTGCCATGGTCGAAGCGATACGGAGCGCGAAGCACTTCTTGCCCAGCAGTGCGTTGCCGCCGTAACCGGAACCGAAGGACCAAATTTCATTGGTCTCGGGGAAGTGGGTGATGTACTTCTCGTCGTTGCAGGGCCAGGTGGAATCTTCCTGACCGGGCTCCAGAGGAGCACCGACGGAGTGAACGGCGGGAACCCACACGCGACCCTCGTTGATGAGGTCCATTGCCTTTGCACCCATGCGGGTCATGATGCGCATGGAGACAACAACGTAAGGAGAGTCGGTGATCTCAACGCCAAGCTGGGAGATGGGGCCACCCAGGGGACCCATGGAGAAGGGAACCACGTACATGGTGCGGCCCTTCATGGCACCCGTGAACTTCTCGTGCAGGGTTGCCTTCATTTCCTTGGGGTCTGCCCAGTGGTTGGTCGGACCTGCGTCCTCTTCCTTCTCACAGCAGATGAAGGTACGTGATTCAACACGCGCAACATCGGAGGGCTTCGAGCGAGCGAGGAAGCAGTTCGGGCGCTTCTCTTCGTTCAGCTTGGTGAGCATGCCACTCTCGACCATTTCAGAGGTCAGGCGATCCCACTCTTCCTGGGAGCCATCAGCGAACTCCACGCGATCAGGGGTGGTCAGTGCTGCAATCTCAGCAACCCACTTGATGACATCTTCGGGAGCGTTTGCCGGAGCGGCTGCGCGCACATCCTGTTCAGTCACGGACATTTTGCCTCCTGAGGCACTCGGTGATTCTGGGACGTGGTTACGCCCCGATCTACGTTCTTAATCATCCTCTACCCCACCGGTATTTGCGCGGGCGCAAAGTCCCTCTTTCCATTTGAATCAGACAATTCCGTCAACTGTGGCCACGTTTCCTTGCAGTTTCCCGCAATATCTCAACCATTCATGCGAGTGTGGCAATAGACACATTCTTCAACAGGAGATTCACCCTAAAGTGAACTTGAATATCCAGTGTGTAATGGATGACGATTGCCTTGAGGCAGTCTCAACACAATCGGAGGAACATTATGGGGATCCGGAACAGAACGCAGGGCCCAAACTTCTTCGAATTCTTCACCCAGCAAGCGAGCAAGCTTGTCGAGGGAGTCGAAATTCTTTCGCATATCTACGCCGCTTCCCCCGAAGAGCGAATCGCACTTCGTGACCAGCTTCATGGCGTCGAACACCAGGGCGACGAACTCAACCACGAAATCTTCCAACGGATTAACTCATCCTTCATCACTCCTTTCGACCGCGAAGACCTTCAGTCCCTTGCATCCCACTTGGATGACTGCATGGACTTCATTGACGAAGCCGGCGACATGCTGGTCGTCTACGGCATTGCAGGCATCCCCGAGCAGATTGCACACCTGCTTGATGAGCAGATCGCAGTCATCGTTCATTGTGCAGAGCTGACGGCTAAGAACATTCCGGCGCTCAAGTCCCCCGTGGACCTGCGCGATTACTGGATTGAGATCAACCGCCTCGAAAATGAGGGTGACTTGGCGTACCGCCGCACTCTCACGACACTTTTCGACTCCGGTCTTGACCCCATCACGGTCATCAAGCTCAAGGACGTCGTTCAGAGCCTTGAATCATGCGCAGATGCCTTCGAAGATCTAGCCAATGTCATCGAAGCCCTCGCACTGAAGGAATCCTGAACCGTGGATCTTAACCTGATCCTAGTGTGCGTCGTCATCGCCGTTGCACTGTTCTTCAGCTACACCAACGGCTTCCATGACGCTGCGAACGCGATTGCAACCTCCGTTTCCACTAAGGCATGGACTCCCCGCGCGGCTCTCTTGATGGCCGCAGGCATGAATATTCTCGGTGCCATGATGGGAACTGCGGTTGCAAAGACCATTGGCGAGGGGATTATTTCGATCTCTCCATATGCTGAATCTGCCCAGGCAGAAATGCAGCAAAAGGGCCTGGTCATCATTCTTGCCGCGCTTCTCGGTGCCTGCATCTGGAACCTGATCACATGGTGGTTTGGGCTTCCCTCTTCTTCTTCGCACGCGTTGATTGGCGGTATGGTCGGCGCCGGTTTGATGAGCGGCACCGCCGTCTACTGGTGGGGAATCGTCAAGTCGGTCATCATCCCGATGTTCGCTTCCCCCATCATCGGTTTCTTCGTCGGCTACATCGTCATGCGCATTGTGCTTTTTCTGCTTCGTCACGCGCAATATCACCACACGATGCGTCGTTTCCGTGCCGCGCAGCGCTTCTCTTCGGCCGCTATGGCTCTTGGCCACGGTATCCAAGATGCGCAGAAGACCATGGGCATCATTGTCATGGCTCTTCTAGCCGGTGGCTACGGCGAGGCCCACCAGATCTACGACCCCATCACCGGAGATATGACCGTCCCCATGTGGGTGAAGATCTCAGGAGCACTTGCAATCTCCCTGGGCACTATGGCCGGCGGTGGCCGAATTATGCGAACCATCGGTCGTAAGATCATCGACCTCGATCCTGCTCGCGGTTTCGTTTCCGAGGCCGTGTCATCCTCGATCCTCTACCTGTGCTCCTACGTCGTCCACGCTCCAATCTCGACAACTCAGGTTGTTTCAACCTCAATCATGGGCGTTGGGTGTACGAAACGATTCTCAGCAGTGCGTTGGGGTGTCGCGGGATCGATCGTGACCGCTTGGTTCTTGACCCTACCCGCAGCTGCAGCAGTTTCTGCGGTTGTCTATTGGGTCTGCGCACTGATCGTTGGAGTCTGAGGCCCAATTCAGTGAAAGCATCATTCATTCGCACCTGCTGCGGGGTGCTTGCCCTTTTCTTTGGGGCAAGCACACTCAGCGGGTGTGGTTTTTCTTCTGTTATGCGGCTTTCCGTCGGGGCCTGCGTTCAGATTCCAACCTCAACCAGCGCGTATTCTTTAGAAACTATTTCCTGCTCCCGTCCTCACCAGGCTGAGGTTTTTGCCCTCCCCACTGTTGGGGGATCAGAATTCCCCGAGGCCGCGCAACTTGAGTCAGAAGCGCGGCGCGAGTGCGAAAAAGACTTCACGCCCTACGTAGGAAGCGGTGTCGAAGATTCAGCCCTTGACCTCATTTGGATGACGCCTAGCCGAGAGTCATGGGAGCGGGGCGACCGACAGATTGTATGTCTTGCCGCTGCGAACGGCGACCAAACTCTTCGCGGTTCTGTTCGAGATTCGGCGTACTAGCGCTAGCTAGCGGCTACTCTGCGACTCTAGGTGCGTGACGTTCAACGTCGACTACACGCACCCGGTTCCCCTCCGGAAGAGTGTGCAAAATAACCATCTCAGATGCCGATAGCTCCCTGGCGTCAAGCGGGAAATTCATCCGAACGCCCGAAGGCGTGAATTGACGGAAGACATCAAAAAGTCCCGGAAGCATCGTACGTGGTGTACACAGCACTCGCGGCTGACCGTCCGCCAAAAGCGCATGCACCAAAGCCTCATCAGAGGCAGAATCGGTACCCTCACGCGAAGGAAGAGTATCGATCGAAACTCCCGCGAGCGCAGCCCACGGCCCCAGCGTTTGTCGGGTCCGCGCAGAAGAGGTCGCCATCGCTCGACGAACCCCATACGCAGACAGTAGATCTACCAGTTCAAGTGCCTCGCGGACCCCAGTGCGCGACAGAGGGCGTGCATCGTCATCGCCCTCCCAATGCTGGGGTGGAAGCGCACGCGCATGGGGCAACATGGCCAAAGGAGTAGTCACAAGCTCACCACTTCGGCCTCGCATGAGAAGTTCATTGAGCAGACGACGATCTCCGCGACGAGTAAGAAGATCCTGGGCGCGCGAAGGAGACATCCATCGCGCCTGGTCAATTTCCCGCGTAGGGGCACGGTGGACCGGCTTACGCAGGTGGACGAGGCCATAATCAGAATGAGGATTGTCTTCCATGAGGGTTCCCACCCAGTAGCGGACCTCCTTGGTCTGCCCTGAGCCGAGGCGGTAGCGCTGAGTCGTTAGTGGAGCACCGAGGCTGATCACGTGACCGGTTTCTTCTTCGACCTCACGCACAGCCGCGACGGGAATGGTCTCTCGTCCCTCAATCTTGCCTTTCGGCCACGACCAATCGTGATACTGCGGGCGATGGACTAGCAGAACTTCGATCTCAGCCTCGTCAAGCACATCTCCTGGGAGAATCTCACGACCCGGGTGGCGTAAGCGCCATACAAGGGCGCCGCCTGCACGAATAAGGCGCATCGGGGGCATGGGCTGAGGGCTGGGTGTCACGTTATTAACCCTAACCTAGAGTGAGCGTGGGTGCGGGCTTAAAACCCGCGCCCGCGCTCTTCTCAGATTGGTGATTTAGTAGGCGACAGTGAAACGCTATCCCGTATGAGTGGGCGTTTCGATCTCATCGACAAAGGCCTGGGCAAAGTCCGCTCCAGAGATATCGGAAACCCCATTCTCATCAGTGAGCAGAACATCACCACCGAGGCGGAAACGCACCAACGACCACATCCGCACCATCGACAACGCTGCGAAGGACCTCCTCATTGAGAAGGTCACCGTGGTTGTAGGTCACGCCTTCGATTGGCTCCGAGGGCCGCTAAAACTCAGTCCAACTCTCCGATGCGCGCTCGGGAGGCAGCACCTTCGAGTTCTTGAGCGGTCATGACCAGTGCTCGCGCACGCGTCGTCACTCCGTACGCCAAAGCATCATGCGGATCATCGATCCACTGTCTTCCTACTCTGGGATCGCCCGCAGCAACAATGCGCATCGCATGTGCAAGCTCAGTAAAGATGTCTTCCAGATCATCATCACGTTTTTCTCCAGACAGAAGTGCGTCCGCGTCATGGACAACATCTTCCAAAGGACGCGCATGAATAGGCTCTTCGAGTCCGGGGATCTGCTCCGCATGCAATCCCAAGATGTACAGATCAGCAACCGTGAGCGGGTCACGGTGGAACCACTCTCTGAACAAGTACACGCGCCACAGCGCGCCTGGAAGAGTGAAATCAGGGCTTAGCGACCACAACTCGGCAACTAGAGGAACTCCACCGGTAGAGAGCAGCTCGCGAAGGCGACGCAAGGCCTCGGCATCAAAATCTTCATCTCCCACACCCAGCAGCGCCCACGCAGTTGAGTGAGCAAGAACAGAAGAATCCGCAACATCTGGCGCACCAACAATTGCCTCTGTTTGCGCGTAGTCCAAAATCGCAGGACGCCTTGGGATGCGTTGCGGTTCGCCCATTTGCTCTCCTACCAGTAAGATGGTGGGGTTGGTCCACCCGATGGGCCACACAGCGGGAGTACCCGCGGGCCTATAGCTCAATGGTAGAGCAGCGGACTTTTAATCCGTGGGTTGGGGGTTCGAGTCCCCCTGGGCCTACTTCTTTTGCACTTTTCTAGTTTTCTATTTCTTCTGTGCCCTAAACACCGGCAGATTCCACGAATGTTTCTTTCCCATTGACATCGGGATGCGCACGCCCCGCCATCGAGGCAATCCCCACGGCAATTGAAATGCACACCAAACCGACCAATTGCCACAGGCTAGGAATCTGACGCAAAAGCACTGCACCGATCAAGGCCGAGGTCGCGGGAAGAAGTGCCGTAAACAAGGCAAAAGTCGCTGCAGAAACCCGCTTCATCGCCATGGCTTCAAGGCTGTATGGGAAAACCGTTGACAAGAATGCCAAGGCAATGACCGCGACTAAAACCTTTCGATCACTGAATGCAACCATTGCCCCCGGGGCCAGAATTGGCGCAGAGATCAAGGCGCTGAACGCACAACCCAGCGAAAGATTAGTCATCGCGGAGCTTGAAGACGCAGCCTTTTGCCCGAGAACGATATATCCTGCCCACGAGGCCGCAGCCCCCATCACCCAGGCCAATCCCGGAAGCGTTTGCGGATCGCTTAAATCCAGGCCAAGACCACCAATGGCGAAAACTCCGCACAACGCAAAAAATGCGGCAATTCGCGGTGCCCATCCGCGGCCTCGGAACACCGCAACCGCCACGGGACCAAGAAATTCCAGGGACACTGTCGCCCCCAAAGGAATGCGGGAGATAGCCTCGTAAAAGCACGAATTCATGCAGACCAGAGCGATACCGAAATAAAAGGCTCCCTTGAGGGTTGCGCGGTCAAGGCCTCGCCAAGGACGAACCCACGCGCACAGCACCAATGCACCAACGAAACCGCGCCACCAAGCAACCGAGGCCGGTTCAACGACAGAGAAGGCAAAAACTGCGACGGCAGCTCCGCTGTATTGAATGAGAGCCGAGGTAACGATCAATATCTGTGCGGGAATGCGGTTTGCTATTCCCGCGAGTGTTCGGCTGCTCACGACCCTCCTCCAATTAGTTCACGTACTTCTTCGGCAAGAAACTCATCTTCCTTCGAGGAATCTTTTGAAGCAATTCCAACAGCGACCGAAATCAGAACAAGTCCCAGAATCTGCCACGGTGTGGGAATCTGCCAAAGGATGATCACACCCATCAGCAGCGACGAGGCCGGAGAAAGCGCAGTGAACAGCGAAAAATCTGCCGCCGAGATCCTGTGCATGGCAAGGGCTTCAAAGGAGCAAGGAATGATGCTGGATAGGACCGCAACAAGCACGACAATCCCAAGCAACCATGGTTGAGTGAGCGCAGGTAAGGCTGGCTGAGCCATGAAAGGTGAAAGTATCAGCCCACTGAGCGCACAACCGACCGCAACATTGGTAATTCCCGAGCGTTTCGATGCCACACGCTGCCCCAAAAGGATATAGACCGCCCACGCGACAGCACTCAAGCTCGCCCATTTCAGCCCGGTAATAAAACCTGGATCATTGGTGTCGAGGCCAAGCCCTCCAATAGCAACGACCCCCGCCAAGGCAAGGAATGCGGCAAGGCGCGGAAGCCAGCCTCGGCCACGAATCACTGCGACTGCAACCGGCCCAATGAACTCCATGGAGACGGCTGGACCTAGGGGCAAATATGCGATCGATTCAAAGAACGTGATGTTCATGGTGATCAACGCCAAGCCGAAGCAAGCGGACTCAACAAGATCCTTAACGCTCAGGCCCACACGCCAGGGTCGCCGCCACGCACACAAAATGATCCCGGCGATGAAAACACGCATCCATGCCACAGCACCGGGCTGGACAGACCCAAAAATCAGGACCGCAACGGCCGCACCGCTATACGCGCTAAGCGCAGCACCAACAATCAGAATGGGCGCGGGAACGCGTGAAAGAAGCGCACGAAGATGGGATAGCACTCCCCCACTATGCCACAGGGTCAGGGACAAACTGTAGACACACGGAATTCATACAAAAACGATTTCCCGTCGGCTGATTCGGTGCGTCATCAAAAATATGCCCTAGGTGAGAATCACAGCTCGCACAGCGCACCTCGATGCGGCGCATTCCGTGGGAAATATCCTCGAAATAGTTAACTGCACCGGGCAGCGCTTCATAAAAACTCGGCCACCCGCAATGCGATTCAAACTTCGTTGACGAGGGGAAAAGCTGAGCACCGCATGCCGCACACAGATAGGTACCTGAGCGGTGTTCATCCAGCAGCTCACCTGTCCACGGCGCCTCAGTCCCGGCTTGACGAAGAACCAAGTACTGCTGGGGAGTAAGCCGCTCACGCCACTCGTCGTCACTGTAATTCACGCTGGGTGCCGACTGTTGCGCCTGCGCAAGGTGCTCGAGCTGCGTTGCACGATCACGGGTTCGAATGATCTTCATGTTGTTTTCCTCAATTCAGTCTTGTTGAACATCGCTGTGCCGCGGACGCACTGCATCCTCGGGCACTCGAGGTCCGCTGTTCAAACGAGTTGTTTCTTCTTCGTGACGTTTCGCCGTAGCTTCGCGTTCCGCCAAGACATCGTCACCGGGACCGGCGTAAATCTGATTGCGCTCATCGGCATCGGGAGATCCTGAGAAGAGGCGCTCCCCGCGAACGACAGTCGCATCCATATGAGCGTGACCGGACTGTATCTGAGGGGATGAGGCCTGCGCATTGTCACCGTCCGCCTGGGCCTGAGGCAAGAGCGCGGTCGATCCCCCACCAAGGTGGTTCTTACCTAGACGCGCATTGGCCTCGGCAACCTTTTCGGCTAGTTGCTCGGCAACCAAAGAATGCAGCATCGTCTGTGAAAAAACCTGGGTCTGCGCGTCATTTGCCGAGGCCACCGCTGTGACCTTCCCCGTATCAGCAAGTTCACGCTGACGCTGGGCCATTGCCCTCCTGCGCGCGCGCTTGGCTTTCTGTCGGGCTGCCAAGAGCCGCACAGAATGCACGGCGTCATCGAGGGGGTCCGAATCAGCCTTTTCTTCTGTCTTGCCCTGAGAAGAAACAGGCGAGGCCTGAGTGGGCTTTCCTACCGGCGAAACCGGATGCAAGTTGGGGTCACCCGTCGTATCGGCGGCAATACCCGACAGTTCCTTCGCCAGTCGGGCGACGGCCTCGCGAGAGGTATCCTGCGTGACTTTCTCAACCTCCAAGGACTGAACACGCGTATGAGGACGGATCGCAGGATCCTCATCAACAACCCAACGAATCATGTTTTCACGTAGGTAGCAGCGCAGGTCCCACAGCGCTCCGGAGTCCTTGGCAGAGACAACAATGCGAACGGTTATTGTCGTTTCATTCGAGTCAGCAACCTGAACGGCCCACGAACGCCCATCCCACAAATCAGTTGCAAGAAGAAGCTTTTGAACGTGACTGCGGATCAGAGTTAAAGGCGCCGCCCAGTCGAGCTTGAGTTCGACATTACCCAGCTGGGTTGCCGCGCGACGCGTCCAGTTTTCGAAGGTGTTGGACGTGAAGTAGGTCGAGGGAACGATAAGCCGGCGTTCGTCTGGGAGCCGAACAACAACGTAAGAAAGAGTGATCTCTTCAACCTTGCCCGAGGCATTGTCCTTACCGACAACGACCACATCGCCCACGCGAATTGCATCCGTGAAAGCCAATTGAATACCGGCAAAAACATTTCCCAAGGTCTGCTGAGCTGCAAGACCGGCGATCACCGAAATGATACCGGCAGAGGCCAGAACGGTTGCCATTGCCTGACGCGCAGCGTCAAAAGTAAAGAGGGCTGCGCAAACACCGAGAAGGATAACCAGAGCCTGTAGGAGACGACGGATGACCTGCGCTTGGGTTTCAAACTTACGGGAAACCCCTCCGTCTTTTTCCTGGCGGATTCGTGCCGCGTCTTCGAAGATCCACGCGCTGTCGTAGACCATCCAGGTCATCGTCAAAATGCCAATAATGAGCAGAACATGGGAGATAAAACCCACCATTCCGCCATTGGACCAATCTGACAAAGTGGTGTTGACCAGCATGAATTGCAGGCCAGCCCACGCACCCCAAGCCATCGCAGTGATGTAGTACGAGGTCCGGACGCGTTTGGTAACTGCTGCAAAATAGCGCGAGCGACGGGCAATTGGACGCGTCAAAAGGGCGATCACCAGCGCGACAACGAAGGCGATAACCAGACCAACTGCGGCGCCGAAGATCAGCGATGCCAAGTCCAGCGCATTTTGAACAGCGGCCTGTGCAACACCCGTTGGCGAAGGCGAAGGTGTCGGATCATCGGCACTGAAAATCATAAAACCGTCCTTGAATCACTCATTTTGTACTCCCTCAAGCCTAGGCGCGATCATTGAGAATCGCCTGAGCCTTGAATCGATGGGCAGCATCATGAGTCCCAGAATATCAAGGAAAAATAGACATGTGACGGTCATCACTGCCATTCTTTTTGCTTTAACGCCTCGCTTCTGCCTAATATTCTCTTCGTCCTCGGACGCCAGACCGGTGGCCGACAGTGGCCCCCATCGTCTAGAGGCCTAGGACACCGCCCTTTCACGGCGGCGACACGGGTTCGAATCCCGTTGGGGGTACTTCTTCGAAGTCGCTCGTGTCGACAGTGAAGAAAATTTCAATAGGCTTCACCTATTGTGAGGCCCCGTAGCGCAGTTGGTTAGCGCGCCGCCCTGTCACGGCGGAGGTCGCGGGTTCAAGTCCCGTCGGGGTCGCAAGACCAGGCCAGTAGGTTTCGGTCCTGGCTCTGTAGCTCAGTTGGTAGAGCGTTCGACTGAAAATCGAAAGGTCACCGGATCGACGCCGGTCGGAGCCACCAGATAAAACCCTCGCACCGCGAGGGTTTTGTTGTATCTACTGCGACCAGAATCACACCACCTCCCCCAAACTTCGCAACTCGAAGCACAAACCGCTTTTGACCTGCAACGATACCTGCAGGACAACGCTGATTGACAACATGGTCAACCAGAATGACACACTGAGAAAGCCACCTGAGAACTTTTAGACCATCCCAGATATTTGTGAATTCATCGCTGAACTGACTAGCATTTAGTTATCCCACACAAATCAATCAGGAGATTTTCAGGTGTCGATACGCGTTCAAACTCTTACAAGATCAGCGATTTCGGGGCTTTCAATGCTCCTCGCATGTTTCCTCGCATTGGCCTATTTCGTCGTTTCTCAAGGCGTGTCACAGGCCGCAACCGTCAACGACATCGTCAAGGATGTCAAACTCTCTGGAGTCAGCTCCTCAACGAAGCTTGGCGTTGGCACCATGATGCAGGTTGACTTCACCATCGACGGAACTGGGAAGGCGATCCGCCAGGGAGACACTTTCACCATCCAAGCACCCCCGGAGCTCAATACCTTCGCTTCGACCGGCACACAACTTCAATTCGACATGATCGCCCCTGATGGTCAGGTCGCTGTCAATTGCTCTGCTCCCGCACCTGAACCCGGAGCGGTTATTACCTGTACCTTCACAGACTACGCAAACTCCCACCAAAACATCACCGGTTCAGGTTGGGCAAAGATGAGCGCAGCTGCAAAGACCACTGCTGGCGCTGTGTCCTTCTTGATTGATGGCAAGGCTGTTTCTGTTCCGCTCCCCGGTGACGGGACC
Organism: uncultured Actinomyces sp.; assembly: GCA_900541895.1. Lineage (GTDB taxonomy): Bacteria > Actinomycetota > Actinomycetes > Actinomycetales > Actinomycetaceae > Pauljensenia. Next base: position 176,173 of record UWSI01000001.1, read on the forward strand.
GGAATTGGCGATACCAATATCGGAAAAACCACCAAACACAACAAGGGCGGAACAGTCGACTCCGATGATCCTTCGTTGATTAACTGGTCGATCAACGTCGTGGAGTCGGGAATCTCAGTCGAGACCATCACTGTTGACGACACCTTCACGAATGACAATGGTGGCTACACCCTAGCCAACGAGCCCTCAATGTCAGTGTGGGCTAACGGAGATGACTTCCCATTGGGCGATTCCACAACGGTATCGAATGGCGACGCTCTGAACGGCGGCACCTTCACCGTCACGAAGAAAGCCGACGGCAGCGGTTTCACCGCGACTTGGCCGAAGGGCAACGGAAACGCAATCTATTCGATCTCCTATAACACCAAGATCAAGAACCCGGCGATGGTCGGTAAGTCTGCGACCTTCACTAACAACGCCTCTGTCAACGCTGTTGCATTGGTCGGAAAAGCGGTAATCACGGCCGATGGTGGTGGTTCCACCGACGACAACCCCTCATTGCCTCGCCCCACCCCGAGCACAACGACTCCGCAACCTACCCCGAGCACGACAACACCGGCGCCAACCCCCAGCACAACCACTCCGGCGCCAACCCCCAGCACAACCACTCCGGCGCCAACCCCCAGCACAACCACTC
>UWSI01000002.1 GCA_900541895.1 uncultured Actinomyces sp.
ACACCGTGAAGTGGGGGTCGGCAGGGACCGTCCGGCGCTGATATAGCGCGGTGCCCCGCCAGCTTCGGCTGGCGGGGCACTTGCGTTTCAGGGTACTTGTGTTTCCGGGGTACCTTGCGTTTCCGGGGCACTTGCGGCGAATTTTTATGACAGCCTATGGAGCCAAGAGATCGCCCGAGCGTCAGTAATTCTTGAATCCGCCCTTACCGGGTGGCGGCGGGAAAGCGCCGGGGGCCGGCGTAGGTGGAGTCGCTGGGGGCGAATACGGTGACACGGGCGGTGCATACGATATCGCGGGCGGCGTATAGGGCGACGTGGGCGTGGGACTGCTGCTCTCCACCACCATCACATTGCCGTTGGTTAGCACGATGTTCGTGGGGGAGTGTAGCTGGGCCATAGTCGTTTGCCGTTTGCGCCATGCATAAACGGCAATGATCAGGGCAAGCACAGTATAAATGGCGTGTTTGATGGTTGGATTATCTGCAAGATTGGGTGCGAATTCTTCCAAGAACATCAAAACAACAGTCAGCATGAGGATCAGGCTAGATATAACCACGATCGGGAAACTGACAATCGCATAGATGCGTCGAGAGGCCGCGTACAGCAGGTTATTGAGCTTGTGATAGGCGAATCCGACAATAACCATTGCAACAACAGCCCAAATGAAGTGGGCCGTTTCTGAGGATGTCAGCCATGTCATGTGGCCCATTGTGAAAATGCCGGTAAGCCCTATGGCAAGTACGTAGTCGGGGGAGAAGAGCATCCACAGCAGTAATCGCATGTAGAAAAAGAGGAAGGCGATGATGATCGCGAAAATGAGCAGTATGAACAGCAAGGGCATGCCTTCATCCTAACAATGTGAAATTTGTGCTAGCTGATACCTTGATGAGCGCGGAAATTGGTGCTTGAACAGTATTTGTTCTGCTGGATTTAGCGCTCTTTGCTGGTACCTTTTCCAATTTTTAATCGAGAAATTAAGACCTGACGGGTTGTCCGCTTCTCTAGAGTGGCGAATAGTACAACTATGTATCCGCACATAGGTGCAGATGTCACTGCACATAAGTGCACAAAGCTGGGTAAATGCTGCGCAATTTCTTTGGAATAGCTTTCGACCTGCGAAAATGCAGTTTAGCTATCGATGTTCGCGTTTAGCAAATATGCAAATCTGTGTGCGGGAACACATTTGTAAGCATGAAACTCGAACATACCAGTCACATAATTAACAGCGGAGATCGGAGACTATTAGTCCCTGATCTTTAGGTTTTGTCCATCCTCGACAAGGAAGTCAGTGAACTTCTATGGAACGTCGCATTTTTGCACACCGCGGTTTGAACCGTGTCGCACCCGAGAACAGTCTTGCAGCTTTTGAAAAGACTGCAGATGCTGGTCTCACCTGGATTGAGACTGACGTCGACATCCTTGGTGACGGTACTCCAATCGTCATCCACGACACGTCGCTTGATCGTACGACCAATCGCAGCGGGTCGTACTACGGCCTCGAGAAGGCAGATCTGGCATCGATTGATGCTGGTTCATGGTTCTCTCCGGAATTCGCCGGGCAGCCCCTGCCTACCCTTGAGCAGCTGATCGAGCTCCTCAACCGTCGTGGACTGAATGCCAACATTGAGATCAAGTCGAATGAGGCCGGTGGCGCCATGTCCATGCGCCTCATTGATTCGATTCTTGATGCGCTGACTGGACTCGACCCCGAACGAGAGGTTTTCTTCTCCTCCTTTAATCACGTGTTGCTGGCGAAGATTAAGGAACGCGCACCTCAGTACGAAGTGGGCTGCCTGTACGAGACTTGTGCTCTCTACGACGACTGGAAGTCCATGCTCGAGCTGGTTGGCGCGTCATACATTCACCCCGAGGACCGCGGTCTGACCAAGTCCAAGGTTGAGGCCTTCCGTGAGGCAGGCTTCGGTGTCAACGTGTGGACCGTGAACTCGATTGACCGAGCACATGAGCTCTTCAATTGGGGCGCAACCGGTGTCTTCACCGATGTTGCGGACTCTTTTGCCCATCTTCAGTGAGTGAATCTCGAAAGGTAAATTCAACAACATGTCTGAAACCTCAGTAGGCACAAAGTCGCGCCTCCCTAAGTTCATGCAGAAGGGACGCCTGGGCGGCTTCCTCTCTGTCGTGTTGACCGGCCAGCTGGTCTACGTCTCCTTCGAGGCGTTTAAGGGATCTCTGCTGATCCCCGTGACCAATGCTCTTGGCATTACGGTCGCTGACTTCGGTACCATCATGGGCTGGCTTGGCATCGCCATGTTCATGTACGTGCCCGCCGGCTGGGTGAACAACCGTTTCCCCATCCGTAACATTCTGATCGCCTTCGCCTCTTGGCGACTGCTGACCTTCCTGTTCCTGTGGCTCTCCCCGGTCTTGGGCTACCACCTGAACATCAAGATGCTTGTTGGCATTGCAATTACGTGGGCAATTTGGGACGCCATCGGTTGGCCCGCCGTCGTCAACGGCGTTTCCTTCATGGCATCCGACTCTGACTCCAAGGGCCGTGGCCTCGCAATGGGCCTCCTCGAGTCCATCCGTCGTGGCGTTGAGTTCTGCATGAACCTCATCATCATCGGCTTCATGGCTATCTTCCCGACCCACGCAAACGGCATCATGATCGGCTTCGGTCTTGCATACTCGCTGCTGCTGATCCCGAACATCATCGCCATCCTGCGCTTCGTTCCCGCCAACGCTGTTGCCGAGTCCGAAGGCCACTCCAAGAACACCGCAGCTCTCATGGGTCTGCTCAAGGTTCTGGCACAGCCCGGTGTCTGGTTCGCAGGTATCGCCGGCATGTGTGTTTACTGGAGCTACGTCAACCTGATCTACTCCTCGGCTCCTTACCTGAAGCTGGTCTTCCACGCATCTGACGCGGCCTCTGGTGCATTCGGTATCTTCTCGACCGGTTTCGTTGGCATCATCGCCGGCCTCGTTGCAGGTGTGCTCGCTGACTACGTCTTCAAGTCCTCGACCACCATGGTCGCAGTCGCTCTGACCGTTATCGCCATCGGCGTTGGTCTGGTTTACCTGCTGCCCGCATCCGACTCGATGATGTGGCCTGCAATGATCCTGCTGGTCGTCATGGCATTCGGTGTCTTCCTTGGTAAGTCCGTGCTGCTTGCTCCTATCGCCGAGCTGCACCTGCCCGAGGAAATCAACGGCTCCGCAATGTCGGTCGGTTCCTTCCTGGTCTACGCCTCCATTCTTTGGGGCAACCCGACCACCGCTGGAATCATCACCGCTCACGAGGCCAACCCCTACGATGGCTACCGCATCATCTTCCTGATCACGCTCTGCGTGGCACTCGTTGGTGCTGTTTGCGCCTACGCGCTGGTGTTCTCGAACCGTCGCAAGAAGGCTCTGAGCGCCGAGGTTGAGTGATCCTTTCGAGGACACTTTCCGCTGAATCCAAACCAGTTGGCCTCTCGAGGCTGAACTGACTGAGGCGGGTCCTTATCGTCCCAGGTACTTCGGTACCGGACCTAGACGATGAGGACCCGTCTTTTACATGTCCTCAAGCCCTTGCTTCCCCGTCATCACTCTCAACTTCTCCGGCCCGTCTTCGTCCACGCCTCGGCGTGATTGTGGAACAATAAGACCAGATCGCATCTACCATTCATCAACACATCTAGCATCAGCGCGAGGGGTTGGAAGCTTCATGGCTCTCTTTGAATTCGACGAGGGGCGTTTGATCCCTGCCCAATTCGGCCGCTCAGTATCCGACGGTTTGACCCCCGAAATCGTTGATGCCGTATGTAATCAGGTGCTCGAGATCGTTTCGCGCCCACTTTTCCCCATCACTTGGCGAGATATTTCCCCCTTTGAAGGTTCGGCCTTTGTCGATGGCTCCACAGAAGACGAAGCTCCTCGATTGACTGCCCTTGATCCTTCGGGTCAAGTTGTTTCGGTCGAGATTCTTGATTTCCTTGACTCAGATACGCTGATTCAGTCCCTTTCGCGCCTTGCTGGAACTGCCGCGCTGTCGTGGTCGGATCTGGCTCGTGAATATCCCGGAGGCGTCGCAGCTTTCAAGTCCGGGTGGATTCAATTCCGCGATTCAATGCCGCCCTCGCCCGGTGCGGGGCCGCGTCTGGTCATGGTTGTTGGCCGCATCGATCCCGCAGTTCGTCCGGCGCTTGAAGTTCTGGCTGCCTCCGGCGTTGAGGTTCATGAAATGAGCTTGCGCGAGATGAGCAATGGGCGTTCTTTCCTCGAAGTTCACGCTGTGGGCCCGCGTACCTACGCGCACGCTCCTCACCTGCTGGCCGGGCGCTCTGATGACGTCCCCGCGATCGCCTCGTCAATCCGGGACGTGTCCGCTCCCGTGACCATTGAATCCTCCGCGGCCGTTGACTTTGTTCCTTCCGAGCCTGCTGCCGACGCTGAGACCTTAGAGCCGCAAGCTCCTGAAATGGAAGCTGAGCACGCGCTCGAAGGAAGCGATTTGCATCATCATGCTGCGCCAGTCGTTGGTGAAGATGGTGACGACGACCTCGAAGAGGAGAGCGAAGAGCTCCGCGCCGCACGCGAGGCGGGGATCCCCATCCTCTCGCGAGATGCGGCTGCCCTGCGTGTCCTTGGACAGATTATTGCCGAGGATGTTCCCGCAATTATCGTTAAGGTTCCTCAGGCAGAGTGTGAATTCACTGCCGAGGGTCTGTTCCGCTCGGGCGAAGAGAGCTGGGATGACCCGCAGGATGCGCTTTCCTACTTTGGTGTTTCCGGTAACGGCTGGACGCTGTGGCACCTGGGTGGGGAAGAAGGCCCGACCTTGGGTGAGTCCCTGGCAGAGGTCAACCGAGAGATCATTCGCGAGTACTCACGCGATTAGATAAACGCCTTAATCCAGCGATCCATTGTTTCGTAGACCCGTGCGCGCACCTGAGGGTCAGAGAGCAGCAGGTCGTGCTTGCCCGGGAAACTGGCAATGGTGACCAGTGGCCCTAAGCGCGATGAGCGCTCCAAGATGACTTCCCGATCTAAGACGACGTCACTTGAAAAGGTTTCTGGCGTGAATTCTTCGCTGAAGAAACTTGATGTCGACATCATCGAAAGCACTGGAATATCCAATTTGACCGAAGTTGCAACACTGTCGTGGCCTTCAAGGATTGCCTCGAGCCAGGCTGCGTAAACCGGGTAGGAGCCGGGACGCTTCCACTCCAGCGCGTAATCCCATCCCTGAACAGCGGGGTCGTCGGCGTAGGCCTTGAGAGATTCCGGTAGGGGGGCTTCTAGCGAGTTCCAGCCCTCGTGGAGCGAGCGTGCGTAGTTATCTGGGCCGCTGCCTCCTCCTGGAACCGCCCACATCGGATTTCGAGAGGCAATGCGTTCAAGAATTGGAGCCATGGTTGAACGCATGGAAGCCATTGTCTGCATTTCAAGCCACGCAGAATTCAAGATGAGGCCGTCGATCGCGCCGGGATGGCGATTTGCCCACAGTGTTGCAAGCAATCCGCCCGTTGAGTGACCCATGAGAACAAGTGGAAGGTCGGGATAATCATTGCGGATCAGATCCAGAGCTTCTCCGAGTTCCTCATCGTACAAGCTGAGGTTCGAAACGAATCCCATGCGCTGGCCGGGGCGTAGCGAACGGCCGTACCTGCGTAGGTCGATTGCGTAGAAGGCCCCTGCGCAGTCGGCTATATTTTGGGCTAGCTCGCGCTGGAAGAAGTAGTCGTTGCGGCCGTGAATGTACAGGGTAATGAAACGGGGGGAGGGGGAAGAAGCTGCGTGGCCTTGGTAGCGAACCAAAGTTGCAACAACAGGACCTGCGTCATCATCCATGAGGGGGATGGTGCGCGATTCGTAGCCCTCACCCAGCACGTCGCGTCGCCACTGGCCAACGGGGGCTGGACCTTCTTCTCCCCAGGGGGCCAGCACGGCCTCGTCGACGAGGCCGTCGAAGCCATCGGTGCTGCTTGGGGACTCGGGGAGCTCGGTTTCGTCCACTGTTCTCACTCCTGTGTTGGGGATCTGCATTGATTTTATGTGGATCTTCGCGTGAAAGATATCGTTATTTGGGGCAAATGTTACAAATGTTGCGATCGTGATTTATGTGGCTTCGGTTAAACATTGTTGCGAATGTTGCCTAAGTGAACTACTCTCGAATGCTGTATATGACGACGCACGCCCTTATCCCGGCGTACAACGACAGGTGGACCAGTGAGACGTGAGACAAAGCGCCGCGGTATTCGCGCAATCAGCGTGACCGCGCTATTTGCATCACTCGCTGCAGCAACTCCCGGTATCGCTCTTGCAGCTCCCAGTGACGAAGAGATCGCACGAGCCCGCGAAGCCGAAAATGCGGCAAAAATGTCGGTCGCTCAGATCGAAGTAGAACTTGCAAGCGTAAAAAGCGAAGCTGAAGTTGCACTTCAGAAAGCCATGAGTGCTGAGGAAGAGCTGAATGGTGCCCGCTACTCGCTTGAACAGGCGACTCAGACCGCGCGTCAAGCGCAAGCGGATGCTGATAAAGCGAAGGCTGATTACGAGGCGGGGAAGCAAGAGATCGCCTCCATCGCACAGACAGCATACCGCGATGGTGGTTCATCCCTTGACGCCATCGCCCCCTATCTTTCCGCCGACGGGCTGCGCACGGTCGAAACCAAGCAGGCTACGCTCAACTCCTTCTCGGCCTCGGCGAACGTCAAAATGCAAAAGGTTGCCGCGCTCGAGCAGGTCGCAAACGTCATGAACGACGCTGCGATCCAGGCGCAGGCAAAGCAGGCGGAAGCAACCGCACAGGTTGAAACTCGTACCGCTGCGGCTCAGAGCGCTGCAAATAACGCAAGTAATGCACAGGCAATAACTGCTGCTCGCCGTGATGCTCTGGTTGCGGAGCTCGCGCGCAAGCAGAACACAACCGTTGAGCTGATTAATCAACGCGAGGCCGAGCTTGAGGCGCAGCGTCAGGCGGCAGCAGCTGAAGCCGCACGCCAGGCTGCCGCAGCAGAGGCTGCGCGCCAGCAGGCAGCTGCCGAATCTGCACGTCGCGCACGTGAACAGCAGAACTCGTACACGCCAGCTCCTGCCCCGGCAGCCAGCTATGACGATGACACTCCATCGCGGGGTGGCGGTGGCGGCGGTAATTCTGATGCCGCTGCAGGCGCCATCGCTTGGGCGAAGAGTAAACTCGGTGCGCGATACGTGTGGGCGGGCGAAGGCCCCGGCTATGACTGCTCCGGTTTGGTCACCATGGCGTACCGTTCGCAGGGTATTTACCTGACCCACTGGTCGCAGGCACAGTACTCGGAAGGTACTCGCGTGCCGGTCAGCCAAGCCCAGCCCGGCGATCTGATTTTCTGGAACTGGGATGGTGGCAACATCGACCATGTTGCGATCTACCTGGGTAACAACCAGATCATCGAGGCGCCCACCTTTGGTGTTCCGGTTCGAATCACCTCGATCTACGGATGGAGCGCGGTTCTGCCCTACGCAGTGCGCGTGGTATGACGGTGTGAGTCGGGGGCATTCTCCTCTAATTCACACACGAAGTTGGTGAATGACACGTGGCATAGCCTGTGACATTTCGCGACGTCCTGTGGAGGTGGCTGGACAATCGGCCCGGGCGTTTGGGGAAGACGCCCGGGCCTCGTTTTATCTGCGTGGGACGACTAGTTCTGAGCCGCAGCGCTGAGATGTTTATGCTGAGGGCGCTACAGATCCGTTTGTGAGTTGGCTCAACTTAGAGCAAACAAGAAATAAGTTCCCGTAAATGGTCGTTTTCTCTGGTGACGCCACAAATTGGCAACGACGCATCAGCGTTTCGTCATCGCGAAGAGGAATGTCATGATCACCTTCGACCACGTGTCGAAAACATATTCACCCGATACGAAAGCGGTTGAGGATTTTTCTTTAACGATCGCCCCGCACACAACAACGGTGTTCCTGGGGACCTCAGGCTGCGGCAAGACAACACTCATGCGAATGGTGAACCGTATGGTGACTCCCACCTCCGGAACTGTTACAGTCCGTGGCCGCGATGTCGCGCATGAAGATCCTGTCGCCCTTCGCCGCTCTATTGGCTATGTCCTTCAAGATGGCGGTCTTTTCCCACATCGAAATATCGTTGACAATATTGCAACCGTTCCAGTTCTAGAAGGCGCGTCAAAGGCAAGCGCGCGAGCAGATGCGCTGAAACTCATGGAGCTCGTCGGCCTCGACCCCTCGATGGCGACGCGCTACCCCGCCCAGCTTTCCGGAGGTCAGCGTCAGCGCGTCGGTGTTGCACGAGCCTTGGCAAACCGTGCAGACATTCTCTTGATGGACGAACCCTTCGGAGCCCTTGATCCTCTGGTACGCGCCGACCTCCAGCGCCAACTTCGCCGCATTCAAAAGTCCCTGGGCACCACGATCCTCTTCGTCACTCACGATATTGACGAGGCCATTCTTCTGGGAGATCGCATTGCACTCCTTCGTGAGGGAGCACAGATTGCACAGGAAGGGACTCCGCGCGACCTTCTCTTAAATCCAGCCAATGACTTTGTTCGCGAGTTCCTCGGAACCTCCGCAATCAGCGAGCGCGAACGAATCTTGGAAGGTGCAACCGGCGGAGACCAAGCGAAGAAACCCGGTACGGCCTCGGAAAACCACGCCCAGGGGGAACGCGCGTGAATTGGCTCTCCGCTTCCTGGGCACTCATTGGCGAGCTCACCCTCACCCATCTCACCATCGCAGTGCCCGCGATTATTGCTTCGGTGCTGATTGCAGTTCCTATAGGAGCGTGGGCGCAGCGTTCGAAAGGGTTTGGGGGTGCAGTTCTTTCTTTCCTGACAGTTCTCTACGCGGTGCCTTCGTTGCCCCTCCTGATTGTCATTCCTGTTCTGTCAGGAATTGCTCTTCGCTCGCGAGTCAACATGGTTGTTGTGCTAACGATTTACGGAATCGCCGTGCTGATTCGTCAGTGCGCCGAGGCCTTCGCCGCTGTTCCTGCTGACGTCCTCGAGTCCGCCGATGCACTGGGAATGTCGTGTTTCCGCCGATTCTGCACGGTTGAGCTTCCTTTGGCCATTCCCGTGATCGTTTCTGGGACACGAGTGGTCATTACCTCGACGGTATCTTTGGTCACAATTGGTGCGTTCATTGGTGTGCGCTCGCTGGGAACTCTGTTTACCGATGGCTTCCAGCGTGGATTAACCGTTGAAGTTTTGGCTGGTCTGGTAATGACGATTGCCTTGGCTCTGCTTTTGGATGCACTTGCAGCCGGTCTGGGAGCGCTAATGACACCGTGGAGGCGAAAGTAATGAACCTCCTATTTGAAGCCTTTCAATGGCTGGTGGATGGACACAATTGGCTAGGGCCATCCGGGATTCTCGAACGAGTGGGTCAGCACATCGTCTTCGTTGCAGCTGTTGTTTCTATTTCGGCACTCATTGCATTGCCAATCGGAGTGTATATCGGGCACACCGGACGTTGGAAGAACCTCGTCATGATCGGGACCGGCGCCGCGCGTGCGGTGCCTACTCTTGGCCTCCTCACCCTGGTTGGCTTGTGGCTTGGAATCGGTTGGCAAGCTCCCTTGATTGCTTTGGTTGCACTTGCAATCCCGCCGATTATCGCAGGTGCATATTCCGGTGTGATCTCTTCTCAAGGATCATCCGATGCGGCGCGAGCGATCGGTCTGACTGAAGGTCAGATCCTCACACAGCTTGAGATTCCAGCGGGCGCACCACTGATTCTTGCTGGTGTGCGCTCAGCGGTACTCCAGGTGATCGCGACGGCCACACTGGCTGCATACACAGCGAACCTTGGATTGGGACGTTTCCTCTACACAGGGCTGAAGACGCGTGATTATGGACAGATGATCGGAGGCGCAATCGTTGTCGTTGCGCTGGCACTCGTCACCGACGCCATACTTGCAGGGTTCATACGTCTCCTGCGCTCCAGAACCCATTCGGATTCACAAGCTTTATAACTTCATCACATTCGCTTACAGACTTTTCTGCACTCAGAAGACAAAACCAAAGGAGAGATAATGAAACGCTCTGCTCTCGCCGCCGTTGTAGCGGCATTTACTGCCGTTGTACTCACCGCATGCAGCACAGGGAAGTCCCTAGAAGGTGGTGAAAAAGCAGAGGAAGGTGCGGCCTCGTCAAAGATCGTGGTTGGCTCCCAAGACTACTACTCGAATGAAATCCTGGCCGAGGTCTATGCCCAGGCGCTTGAAGGATCAGGCTTCACGGTCGAGCGTCAGCTGCGCATTGGTCAGCGCGAGGTCTACATGCCCGAGCTGGAATCCGGTTCGATCGATGTTTTCCCCGAGTACACGGGCAACTTGCTCCAGTACTTCGATAAAGATGCGAGTGCTCGTACGGATGCTGAGGTTTACCAGGCACTGGGTGCGGCCCTGCCCAAGGGGTTGCGCGTATTGGACGAAGCCCCCGCAACCGACCAAGACTCCTATGTTGTCACCACTTCTTTCGCTTCCGAGCACTCTCTAAGCTCAATTGGCGACCTGGCGAATGCTGGACAGATCACTCTTGGAGGCAACTCTGAGCTTGCCACGCGTCCGTATGGGCCGAAGGGACTGGAATCGGAATACGGTGTGAAGGTTGGTTTCACGCCGATTGAAGACTCGGGCGGGCCGCTGACGGTAAAGGCGCTGAATGATGGTTCGATTCAGCTGGCGAACATCTACTCTTCGGACCCCGCCCTTGCAGACGGAAGTCTGACGGTCCTCAAGGACCCGAAGGGCCTCTTCTTGGCATCGCACGTTGTGCCAGTTGTTTCCACGAAGATCAACCAGGATGCAGCCGCTGTTATCAACAAGGTCAGTGGGGCTATGGATGCCAAGGATTTGATTGAGATGAATCGGCAGTCGACTGTTGAGGCGCAGTCTGCCTCCGCGATTGCGTCGAAGTGGCTTGAATCAAAGGGGCTGCCGCACAAGTAAAAGGCTTGATGCGCAAGTAAGGCACTTGCTGCGTAAGTGAGGTGCTCGCTGCACAAGTAAGGCACTTGCTGCACAAGTAAGGCACTTGCTGCACAAGTGAAGCGGGCACTTCACGCTTGCTGTGGTTGTTCGGGGGCGCTTGTGTGGTGTCAGGTGCCGCCAGCTCATCCCGAAATGCCACACGAAGTTGGCAATTCTCTCATCTAATTGCACACGAAGTCGGTGAATGTCATGCGCTATAGCCTGTGACATTTGGCGACAACGTGTGGAGGTTAGGCGAGCGTAGAGCTTTCGTGTGGAGGTAGTTGGGGTGCTGCTCGTGATGCTCTCGCCGCTTTCGCAACAGGGCGTTCGTTCTCTGCTGCCACACGAAGTTGGTGAAAGACGCTGGATACTCAATCGATATACCCCTTGTCCCACAGCTGGCTAGAAGTCGTTGGTATGGCCTCGAGCAAGTCGAGCCGTTGGGCAAGATCGATCTGAAGACGAGGCAGGTTCTTTAGCTGCTCCCACGAGTATCGAATGACATTCCATCCGCAGTCGCGCAGGTCCTGTTCTCGACGAATCCACCGTTGTTTTGCGCGGTAGAGGTCTTCATTCGTACTTCCCAGTTTGCTCATCCCATCGAATTCGATCGCGACGTCTTTCTCTGGAAGGGTGAAATCAATGAAGTACCTCCCTGTACTGCCATTAATTTCGAACTGAGTCAGCACGGGACCGCTGTAGATGCTTCGAATCGCGTAGAGCATTGCCGCTTCGGCGGGGTTATCGCATCCTGCATCTGCGTTCTTCACAATGAGCTTCGCGGTAGAGATTCCATATTTCCAGCCGTTTTCCTGGGCAATAGATAATCGTTGAGTAAGTTCCTCGCGTAGGTTGTTTTCACGCTTCCTTGAGTCCCCGATGCACTGTAGCGAAAAATTAGATTCGGTGTGCAGTGTCATGCACATGGCGACAAAAGCCTCAAAGTGTTGCGACCCCATCGCAAGACGAAGAGCTGCATCCAATTTGTCTTCTACGAGAACACCATTCTCTGTTAACCGGTGATCTGTCAGCGGAGGTCTGCGCAGTTTCCTCACCTTCACACGTGGAATGGTGAAACCTGAGTAGCGCACCGATGGGAGAGTGGAATTTGGATAGGGCTGAGGACACCAAAAGGTGATGTCGTGGTTCGATGACCACAGTGGAACTCTCTGGACACAAAGCGAGCTGGTTCCAACGTATACAATCCGCGGATCTCGTGATTGTGCGAGAGAAACAATACGTGCACGATCAATGTATTGATTAACTTCCCACCGAGCTAATCCCGCCGGAATGGTCAGTATAAATCCGCGTTTCACCCTGACTTGTGAGTGAGAGCTTCCGTCTATTGGTGCTAAATGAACTTCTCGTGTCGATCGGGAGAGCACGCTCCCTTCTGTCTCTTCTTCGTTCATCTATTCAGTGTTTAATAGCGGCATCCAAACGTACGAACGTTGGAAAGATCTGTGGAAAACGCCGATTGTATGTACACCCTATGGATCGCTCTTGGGCGAATCGTATGAGTGGCGCTTATGGCTTGGCTGCTCCCGTTCGTTATCTCAGAAAAGTCACATGAAGTCGCTAAACGTCACGGGTTATAGCCTGTGCCATTTGCCGACTTCGTGTGTCTGTTTTGTAAACAGGATTGGGCTGGTGTTCGTGAGAACACCAGCCCAATCCCGTTGAAAAAGTGTTTAAGCGATCAGTGCGCGTTGAAACCGTGCTCTTCTGCGCGCTGGTAGGAACGACGAATTTCTTCCTCGGCCTCTTCGCGTCCAACCCAGTGTGCGCCCTCAACGCTCTTGCCGGGCTCCAGGTCCTTGTAGACCTCGAAGAAGTGCTGGATTTCAAGACGGTGGAATTCTGAGACGTCTTCGATCTCGGTACGCCATGCTGCACGCTGATCGGATGCGGGAACACACAGGACCTTATCGTCACCGCCTTTTTCGTCGCGCATACGGAACATGCCCAGTGCGCGGCAGCGGATCACGCAGCCCGGGAAGGTCGGCTCTTCAAGCAGAACCAACGCATCCAAGGGGTCGCCGTCTTCGCCCAAAGTATCGTCGATGAAGCCGTAGTCATCGGGATAGCGAGTCGAGGTGAAGAGCATACGATCCAAACGGATGCGTCCCGTTTCGTGGTCAATCTCGTACTTGTTTCGGTTTCCCTTAGGAATCTCGATGGTCACGTCGAATTCCATTAGAGCCTCTCCTGACTGGTTGAGTCGTTGATCCACCACGTGGATGTCGATTACGTATTACTACCCCTCGAAGCATTAGGGTTGTTCCTAGACCATTGATGGAAGGACAATCCCCACATGCGACGCGGGACTACTGCTGCGATTGTAGGCGCTACTAGCGCCGTGGTGCTGATCGCAGCCTATTTTGTGGCAGATGTGCATGATATCGCACCTGGCATCTTCACACTTTCTCAAGCATCCGCGCCATCTGCAGCCCCCACAGCCTCTGCTGTGCCCGCTCCTACATTGAATGTTTCACAGTCGCAGAGTGATAGTCAAGCTCCCAGCGCCCAACAACTCCAAGAAGCGTGGGCTCCCGCGGCCTCGGCAGCCGAAGAAGGCGGGTGGAACGCATGGGCGCTCGTCGTTGATGCGAACAACGGTCAGACGCTCTTCCAAAGTAATGCGGAAAGCGCCCACACTCCGGCTTCAATCACCAAGATCCTCACGGCCTATACCGCACTCAGCCACCTGGACCCCAATGCGCACCTGACCACTTCGGTCGCGCAAAGTGATGATGACATCTACCTCGAAGGGGAAGGCGACCTTCTCTTGGGTGAGGGAACCAACTCCCTTGAGGTCAGTGGGCGCGCAGGCCTCGAAACCCTTGCAAAAGACACGGCAAATGCCTTGGTCTCTCAGGGAATTTCTCACGTCGAACTTCACGCGGCTCCCGCGCTCTTTGCCGACACCAAGCGTCCCGCCTCGTGGAGCGAACAGCAGGTTGCCGGCTACGAAGGCCAGCTTGCTCCCTATGCGATCGATGCGGGTCGCACCTACCCGAAGTCCAATGAGTTCTACCCCGACTCAATCTCCAATGTCGCGGAGGTTTTCGCACAAAAGCTCAGTGACCAGGGGATCTCCGTCGATTTTGGTGTCCGAGGCGCAGCCCCGCAGGGTGCGAACCGGATCGCATCCGTTCAGTCTGCAAGCCTTGATGAGCAGATTCGCTGGATGCTCTACCACTCAGATAACACCCTTGCAGACCAGTATTGTCACCTTGCGGCGCGCCAGGCAGGCTCTGAAGTGACATTCGATGGTGCGGTCAAGAATCTTGAAAAAACTTTGGCCGATCGCGGAATTCCCACGGATCAACTCTCGCTGGAGGACTGCTCGGGCCTGTCCTCGAATGACCGGATTGCGCCAAAGACCTTGGCGGCAATTCTTTCCCAGGGTTTTGAGGCCTCGCAGCCCGTTGCGCCACGAGTGGTCCGAAACCTGCCCTGGGCGGGCGTGCAGGGAACCCTCGCACACCGCTTGAATGACGAGGTCGTTGCTGGCAATGCGCAAGCGAAAACGGGATCTCTTTCGCAGGTCTCTTCACTTGCGGGCGTGGTGTCGACCTCGAAGGGACATCAGGTGATTTTCATCGTCGGTTTCGACAAAGTCCCCGATGATGGCGCGTATTCAACTCGCAGCTATCTGGATGATTTTGTCACTGCCATTGCAAAGATGTGAGTGCTTCCAAGCATTCGCTGAGCGGTGCCGGTGAAGCTGTGGCTTCAGTTGAAAAGGCTGCATACAAGCGCAGAGCAATTCGATAGCATAGAGACATGCCGTTGTATCCCTCACTCACACAGATCGCGCGCCTGAGCGCGATGGGCATGTTTTCTGGACCGCGGGCTTCAGCCTCATCGGCGCAGGCGATTGTCTCGCGTCTTCGACGCGGACAAGAATGGGCTTCTGGGCGTCTACCTTCCCTGATCACTCGCTTCGCTGAGTTTTCCTCTTCTGATGTGCAGGACAGCGTGCACGTGGACCTGCCGATCATTGAGCGTCGCAGCGCAATGATCCAGTGGGCAGATTTTGCCGATGAATGGGGAGCGCGCCCGCGCAGTCTTCCCAGCGCAGCCACCCTGTGCACGGCTTTAGGAGTGCTGGCCAAACATTCTCTGAGTGTGAGCGGACCTAGCGGTGCTGCTGCCTATATTGTCGCCCCGAATGTTTTAGAGGCGGGTGTGCGCGCCAAGTTTGATCTGGGAGATTGGGCAAAGTGGGTGTCTTTGCGCGCGGGGGTTGACACTTGGCTGTCCATGCGAACGCCTTTTTATCGGGAGTACTGCCGCGAACTTGTTACCGCCGCGCCGATTGATGCCATTGATGCTGAAGAGCTTGCACGTCAGCTGCTTCTTCGTGAGTGTCTCATCGATGTTTTTATGGATTCATTGACTCCGAAAGATCTGTCTTCGGTCAATTGGATTACTGCGCATCGGCCTGCAGATTTTATGGTTGATGGGGCTCTGATTAGCCTGCTTGGGGGAGTGGCTCCCGGAGGAATTACTCAGCTTCGCCGTGAGATGGCGAATGAAGTCCATCAGATCTTGATCGGTCCTGGCCTTGAATCGATTTTCAACAACCGGATGTGGCCGAGCTTCCAGTGATCACAATTCCCGCTAATCCCAAGGGAGATGTACGTACACTCTCGCTGGAAGTGCGTCCGCACGTTCAGTGGGCCGTTCAGCACTGCGATGCTTTACTCATTGCCGTATCCGGGGGCGCAGACTCAACTGCGCTCGCGGCGGTGACCATTGATCACTGCTTGCGCGCGGGCTCTACTCCCCACACCTTGACCGTTGATCACGGGATCCGTGCTGGATCGGATATCGAGGCGCGTGAGGTGAGTGAGCGCATGGCTTCGCTCGGTGCCCACGCCGAATGGGTGAGCGTCACGCTTGCGGCAGAAGGGGGGCCCGAGGCCTCGGCTCGCGATGCGCGTCGGCGTGCTCTTGTGGACCATGCCAGATCTTTGGGAGGGCGCGTTGCGGTCTTCCTCGGACACACGATGGATGATCAGGCTGAAACCGTGCTTTTGCGTTTGGCGCGCGGCTCTGGAGTTGGGTCATTGAAAGCGATGAGCTCACGTGATGACGCGGGAGAGATCGTCTGGATCCGACCAATTATAAAATGTCGACGTATTGAGACTATTGGTGTATGCCGCGAACTTGGTCTTCCCTGGGTTGATGATCCTTCGAACGCTATGGATGGTCCTTGGAGGGCCGCTGATGGAAGTGCACTCCGTCGAAGCGCGATCCGAGAATGTGCGCTTCCCAGTTTGCGCAGCAGCTTGGGGATCGACCCCGTACCCGCCCTTGCACGCACTGCGGAGCTGTCCGCAGCCGATGACGAGGCCTTGGATCAGTGGGCGAACCAGGTGTGGACATGCGCGTGGGAAGCAATGCCGCCAGGGGAGGATACGGCCTCGGGAATGGGAATCCTCAAAATCGAGTGCCTGCGGCAGGTTCCCCAGGCGGTGCAGATGCGCGTCCTACACCGCTACCTGAGCGCACTTGGCGCACCGAGCTATGTGCATCTGCAGGAAGCGCGCGCACTTATCGACCACTGGACGGGACAAGGGCCCATCTCGGTTCCAGGGGGAACACTCTTACGCAAGGGGAAGGGAAAGCAGGCGTATCTCATTGCCATGACACCTGCTGACTCCTCCTTGTTGCGCCAAGAGCGAGAAACTCTGCCACGCTGAGCGCCTCTTTGCGCACATGTGGCACTCTTATAAAGTCGGGACCCGCACAGGAAAGGACATGGGACTGTGGACGCACAGGACATGGGAAACGCACTCGAACGCATTCTGGTTACGGAAGACGAGCTGGCACGCCGAATGGCTGAGCTTGCCGCTGAAATTGATGCCGATTACCAGGGTAAAGAAATTCTTCTTGTGGGTGTCCTCAAGGGCGCGGTCATGGTTGTCGCCGACCTCTCGCGCCACCTCCACACTCCTCTCTCGATGGACTGGATGGCTGTTTCCTCCTATGGTGCGGGCACTAAGTCGACCGGCGTTGTCCGTATTCTCAAAGACCTTGATGCAGACGTCACCGGTCGTGATGTCCTGATTGTCGAAGACATCATTGACTCTGGACTGACTCTGTCGTGGCTTCGCGAAAACCTTCTGGCTCGAGGCGCAGCCTCTGTGGAAATTGCTGCTGCCCTGCGCAAGCCCGACGCTCTCAAGGTCCCGGTCGAGGTCAAGTACGTCGGTTTCGATATCCCGAATGAATTCGTCGTGGGCTACGGACTGGACTACGCAGAGCACTACCGTCAACTTCCCTTCGTTGGGACCCTGGCACCGCACGTATACGGCGGCTGAAAGGTAAATCCATGGCAGATAACACTCAGAACAAGAAGAAGAGGAATACCTGGGGGCTTGTTGCAATCCCATTGCTTCCCCTGGTGATTGCCCTGTTCTTCCTGTGGACGTGGTTCCAGCCGCAATCGGTGGATACTTCCGAAGGTCTTCAGATCCTGAAGGAAGCTCAGATTGAACGCGTCGTTGTTAACGATGGAACTCAGCAGGTCAACTTGGTGTTGAAGGACCCGTGGACCCACAAGTCCACCGGTGTCAATGACCGCGAACGGAGCCTAGGCCGGAACATCAGCTTCACCTATGCACGCACGCAATCGCAGTCAATTGTTGAGTCGGTTGAGAAGGTTAATCCCGGTAAAGGCTGGGATGCGTACTACCCGCAGTCCTCGTTCCTGAGTTCAACTCTTGCCGCGATCTTTCCCTTGGCGCTGGTCATGGGTCTTTTCTGGTTCTTTATGAGCCGTATGGGTGGATCCCAGATGATGGGTCCCTTTGGCCAGACCCGTACCAAGGACTTTAACCAGGAACGCCCGAACGTTACCTTTGCAGACGTGGCCGGTGAAGACGAGGCCGTTGAGGAACTTGAAGAAGTTCGCGAGTTCCTGATTGCCCCCGAGAAGTTCCGCAAGGTCGGTGCTCGCATTCCTCGCGGTGTGCTGCTCTACGGCCCTCCCGGAACCGGTAAGACCTTGCTGGCGAAGGCTGTAGCGGGTGAAGCTGAGGCTCCCTTCTTCTCCATCGCAGGTTCGGAATTCCTTGAGATGTATGTCGGTGTTGGCGCTTCGCGTGTGCGTGATCTTGTATCTCGGGCAAAGAAGGTTGCTCCCGCGATTATCTTCGTCGATGAAATTGATTCGATCGGTCGTCACCGCGGTTCTGGTTATGGTGGCGGTTCAGATGAACGCGACCAGACCCTCAACCAGCTGCTCGTTGAGATGGACGGCTTTGACGATTCCTCGAACCTGATCTTCATCGCGGCGACAAACCGTCCCGATATTCTTGATCCCGCCCTCCTGCGTCCGGGCCGTTTTGACCGACAGATTGCGGTTGAAGCCCCCGATCTGAAGGGACGCGAGGCAATCCTGCGCGTGCACTCTGCGGGCAAGCCCCTGACCGATGATGTCGATCTGCACATGATCGCAAAGCGCACTCCCGGCTTCACCGGTGCGGATCTGGCAAATGTCTTGAACGAGGCCGCTTTGCTGACTGCTCGTTCAAATGCTGACTTGATTGATAACCGCGCGATTGACGAGGCCATTGACCGTGTGATTGCCGGCCCACAGAAGCGCACTCGTGTCATGAATGACCACGACAAGCTGGTAACCGCGTACCACGAAGGCGGCCATGCCCTGTGTGCAGCGGCATTGCGCTACACGGATCCGGTCACGAAGGTCACCATTCTGCCGCGTGGACGCGCGCTGGGTTACACCATGGTGCTGCCCACCGAAGATCGCTACTCCAAGACCAGGAATCAGATTCTTGACGATCTGGTCTATGCAATGGGGGGTCGCGTTGCCGAAGAAATCGTGTTCCGTGATCCTTCAACCGGTGCGTCGAACGACATCCAGAAGGCCAGCTCTCAGGCTCGTGCGCTCGTTACTGAATACGGCATGTCCGATCGCGTGGGTAACGTCCGTTTGACTGCGGATGATTCGGACCCGATGACCGGTTATGGTACCGGTCGAGGCGCTGAGCGTGCCTATTCTGATGAGCTTGCTTCTGTCGTTGACCAGGAAGTGCGTGCGCTCTTGGATAACGCAACCCGTGAGGCTTGGGAGATTCTGACTAAGAACCGTGCGGTTCTGGATCGCTTGGCCCAGCGTCTTTTGGAAGAAGAAACCCTGGATGAAGCTCAGCTTGCTGAGATCTTCAAGGATGTCATCAAGCAAGATGAGCGTCCGGTGTGGAATTACGGTGCGGAAGGCGCAGTTCAGGGCGCGGTTATGGGAAATCCCATCGCTATGCCCCTCAGTGATCGCGCGCAGTCCGAATCTGCGGATGATCCTTCGGCTGATCCGGCTGCTCCCGCAGAGGTTTTGGATGACCCCGATGGTGGTATCGCGCCCGAGGAGAATGCCCAGTGAGTTACGATCAACAAGGCGTTGAAGAGGCCTCACGCGCACTTCTTGAAGCCGTCGGCGAAGACATTAACCGCGAGGGGCTTCACAATACTCCCGCGCGGATGGGCCGTGCGTGGCGTGAACTTCTCAGCGGCCTCGAAGAAGATCCTCGTGACCATCTCAGAACCACCTTCGAAGTGGGTACTGATGAGATTGTCATGGTCCGCGATATTCCCTTCTACTCTGTGTGCGAGCATCACCTGCTGCCTTTCTATGGGCATGCGCACGTGGGATATATCCCCAAGGGTGGCCGTGTCACGGGGCTCTCAAAGCTCGCGCGCGTCGTCGAAGGCTATGCGCGTCGCCCGCAGGTTCAGGAACGTCTGACAGCTCAGATCGCGGATGCGATCGATGAGGTTCTTGCGCCTCAGGGTGTCATTGTTGTTGTCGAGGCCGAGCACATGTGTATGACGATGCGAGGTATTTCCAAGCCGGGGTCCTCGACCGTGACCTCTGCTCTTCGTGGAATCGTCAAGCGCGACGCCACTCGCGCGGAAATGATGTCTTTGGCATTGGGTGGGGTCCGCCGATGATTTCTGTCGAGGCATCTTCCTCATGGGCGCTCGCGGGAGGTGCACAACCGCCTCGTCTTCCCGAAGGGATTGATCTGCCACGGGATCGAATGCTTGTCATGGGCATTTTGAATGTCACCCCAGATTCCTTCTCGGATGGGGGACGTTTTCTAGATCCGGGAGCGGCACTCGACCACGCTCAGGAAATGCTTGACGAAGGTGCGGACCTGGTCGACTTGGGCGGTGAATCAACGCGTCCGAACTCCACGCGAATCAGCGAGGATGAAGAATGGGAGCGAATCGGCTCGATTATTCAACGCCTTGCTGCATCCGGGGTTGTTGTTTCTGTCGATACCCTGCACGCATTGACAGCGCGTCGTGCGGCAGACGCGGGTGCTGCCATCATCAATGATGTCAGTGGAGGACGCTGGGATCCGCAGATGAATGCGGCCGTTGCATCGACCTCCTGTGCCTATGTTATTCAGCACTATCGCGCGCTTCCGGGGATGCCTGAAGAGTCTTTCGACTACGGTGATCAGCCCATCGCAGTTGCCTTGAGAGAGCGTGTTTCCCAACAGGTTCGTGATGCTCTCGAGGCCGGGGTTGAGCCCGAGCGCATCATTGTTGACCCGGGACTGGGTTTTTCACTGAATAACGAACAATGCTGGTCTCTCGTCGCGTCGCTGCCGATTTTTGCTGAGCTTGGGTACCCTGTTCTTATAGGTGCGTCCCGGAAACGCTTCCTCGGTCAGTCCCCCCTTTCGGACCGAGATGAAGCAACTCTCGATATATCTCGGCGCGCGCTTTCAGAAGGAATATGGGCCGTCAGGGTCCATGCCATAAGCCAACAAGCAAAGCTTGTACGTGCAGGGAGGTGAGGGCACGGTGGGACAGCTCGATGTGATCGCGTTGCGCGGTATTACAGCTGAGGCTGTCCACGGAGTTCTCGAAAAGGAGTGGGACGCTCCTCAAACCTTCACTGTTGACCTGCTTTTGTGGGTTGATACCGATCGCGCTGCACTTAGTGATGATATCGCCGATACGGTTTCTTACGCCGAAATTGCAGAGAAAGCTCACGCGATCCTTGGGGGCCCCTCGGTTCGTCTGATTGAAACACTTGGCCACAAGATCGCTGATGCAGCTCTTGAAGATTCGCGTGTTCGCGGCGTTGAGGTTATTGTCCACAAGCCTGAAGCGCCCATCGACGTTCCCTTTACCGATGTTTCGGTGACAATCCGCAAGGGTGATATCCCACTTCCTTTCGTCGCGGCATCGAATGTTGTTCCCCCCAGTGCTCCCGATACTGATGGGGATCTGCCCCCTGCTCCCTCTGCACCCAGTGCACCATCAGATGTCGTAACTTCCCAGGAAAAGGAATCCCAGCCCCCTGATTCGGATAAGCCTGTTCAGCTGCACTCTCCCGCGGCGCCGCAGCAGCCCGCCACGGCCTCGGAGCTAGTGGCGGACACGGTTCAAGAGGAAAACGAAGCGGCACGCCGCGAAGAGCCTGCCGAGGATGAGCTTGACGCACCCTCGTTTCCACGTGCAGTAGTGCTCGCACTTGGTGGAAATCTGGGCAATGTTCCCGTCACCCTCAAGCGAGCAATTGACGAAATGTCCAGCTGGGATGGCCTGGAAATTACGCAAGTTTCGCCTCTGGTTCGTACTCGCGCGGTATTGCGTCCCGACCAAAAGCCTCAGCCTGATTATTGGAATGCCGTCGTTTTGGGAACGCTGTCCATGGCACCCCTCGACCTTTTGGATCGGATCCACGAGCTTGAAGCACGCTTGGGTCGTGTACGTCATGAAGTCTGGGGCTCGCGCACCATCGATATCGACATCATTCAAATTGACGGTGTGAGCTCGGATGACCCGCGTCTGACGCTGCCACATCCGCGTGCACATCAGCGTGCTTTTGTGCTCTCTCCGTGGCTGATGGCCCAGCCCAAGGCTGAGCTTTCCGGCTTCGGCGCCGCATCGGAGCTTATCGCACAGGCTCCGGATCGTGGTGGAATTCTTGACGCAGTGGGGGACTGGCTCGAAGATCCCGGATCGGTGATCACTGATTCGGATGAACTTCTTCACCGGATGCGCCTTCCTCGCCTCGATCATGCTGAGCAGTTGCGTCCTTTGAAGCTTGAGACAAATTCCCAATCCTCGCGTCCGAGTCGCCTGGACATGCTTCCCGAAGCATCGCGTTCTGGCCTTGCTCCCACTGATGAAGGCGCCGATGTGACCTGGCATCGCTTGTGGGATCGCTGGGGTGCCCCGGTTGAATCCGTTGAATCGCGCCATGTCGAGCTTTCGAAGCCTTCTGCCTCAGCAGTTTCCGCCGCTCAACCCGCGCCTGCGCCCAAAGAAACGTCCGTGTCCTCTCCGGTGGATACTTCCGGTGAGGTACCCGCGCAGCTCGCAAGCCGCCAGGTTCCTGCACCTTCTCCCGTGAGTGCACCTCCGCTTCGTCGACTGCACCTGTCGGCCACCCCGTCTCCGGCAGATACGACTGCGGCTTCCGCCAACCTTGCTCAGGGCATGGTCTCTTTGGAGCCTCGTCGTCCTGTCCCTTCTGCGGAGCCTGAGCGCCCCGTCGTCGAGCGCCAGTCGCTCCTCGAACGCCTGCAGGGCAGCACGCTTCCACACCCCATTCCCGAGGCCGCACCGCAGTCTTCCGATACCCCGAGCGCACAAGAGCCAGCGCAGAATTCTCCCTCAACTTCACCGATTACAGCTGAGGTTCCCGTTGGGCGTCGGACTCGTCGCCCGCGTTGGCGTCCGGTAACCGAAGAAGGAACGGGTATCTCGACGGCTAATTCGCCGCGTCCATTCCGTGCGCGTACTGATCGTCTTGCTGCACAATCTCATCGTGCAAAGCTCTCGCACCGCGCACCTGCTCCTCAAGAGCAACAGACGCTCGGAGTGGAAGCGACCCAGCCAAGGCGGAGCTCGCTCTTTGCTCGCCGTCCCGAGCCGGCCTCGTCAGCGGGAAGTCAGGCCTCGGCTCCCACGCAGGAGCGCGCGCGTACAGAGAATGCTGCACCTGCACAAAACGCTTCGGGGGCGAAGCCTTCGGCTGGCTCTGCCCAGCGGAAGTCCGCTTCACTGGCTCGCGCCTCGCGCGCGCTGCCGGGCTGGAACTTCTCTGAGGACGTCCGTGTTGTGGATGACTCCAGTGCGCTGAGTCCGCGTGAGGAAGTGGATCGTCCTTCGCCGAGCTTGCCGCCTCGCTACAGCCATGTTCTTGATCCCAAGCTCGATGACTCCATTGATCAGGGACCAATGACTCCGGGCTCGCGGACCCCCTCCTCTGTCAACCGCGACGTGACAATCCGTCCAAGCATTACCGGTCAGATTCCAGTCTTCCGTCGTCGTCCTGAGGATTCATGAAGCCGCTGAGTATTGTGCTGTTGATCGCCGAGGCAGCCGCTGCTTCGGCGCTTGCCGCAGCCGCAACCGCCTTTGCGATTCGCCAGGGTGCGGGGCCGTGGATTATTCATCCCGCCCTGGCTCTGGTTTTTGTTGTTGTTGCTGGCGTACTTCTCTGGATGGGAATCCAGGTTCGGCGCTTTCGAGTACATAAGGCTACTTGGGTTGACGCCGTATCGGCCTTCCGAATTGCAATGTTCGCTCGTGCGAGTGCGCTTGGCGGTGTGATCAGTGCTGGACTTTTAGCAGGTATGTCATTGGCCTTCCTCGCTCGCTGGGAAGCGCAGACCAGTGTTTACGCTGGAATTTGCGGACTGATGTGTGCGCTCGGTGCTGGTTTGTGGGGCATTGCCGGAGTGATCGTTGAACGCTGGTGCGTCATCGACCCAAAGGATGATGACACTGAGGTGATGAAGTCGCGCGCTCGGCGTGACAAAGGCGCTCTTGGGGCACAACGGAATGCTCGGAAGAGCGATTTATCTGAGGGGAGAAGGTAGTCTCATGCCCAATAGACCACGGTCTTCTTCAGCCTCAGCATCACGCTCACGCGCTCCTCGCGCAGGACGTCCAGGTGCTCGTCCCACAGTCCGTTCGGCTGGGACTCCTCCAAGAAAACCGGCTGGGGGACAGGTGCCCCCTTCCCTGTGGGTCAGGCGTATTATCACCGGATTTGGATTGCTTGTGATCATCGCACTTGTTGTGTGGGGGATTGCAAAGGCCGTTTCAGCGGTCACTCACTCTTCCGTGCCTAAGGCCACTCCAAGCGCCTCTGCAACCCCTTCGCCGACGCCCACTGCCACAGTGACACGCTCTGGAACCGCAGCGCTTCAAGATGGTGAACAGGCCACAGCCGATGGAATTGTCGATGCGGAAGGGCGAGTTCGTATTCCCGCCTGCGCTTCAGCGGATCTGACTGTTCGACCGACCATTTCTGGTGGCGAGGTTGGCCAAGCCAGGAACATCTCGGTCGCCATTGAAAACCGTGCGGGAGTCGCCTGTTCGTTTGAGTTCGGACACATTGATTTTAAGATCTCTAGCGGCGACGAAACGGTTTATGACGGTTCGAAGTGCCAGCGTGATCGCGAGAGTGCGACGTTGCTCTTGATCCCCGGGGATACCTGGAATGGTGGTCTGACGTGGGATGGTGGGCTCTACTCGGGGTGCGATGCGAAGGACCGGAATTCCGATGGTGCGACCGATCCTGCTCCAGCTGGAACTTATCGTTTACAACTGCTGTTGAATGGCCAGACGGTCGGAGACGAGCGGGTATTCACTCTCACTCAGCCGGTTCAGCCAACGACTGGAGCAACGCCGGAACCTTCGCAATCCAGCACTTCTGAAGCGACTAGCGCTCCGCGGGGTGAAGAAGGACATTAAAATTCTTCCCCACTGAGGTGAGGAGCAATGAGGGATGTCCAAACGTGGGGCTAGTTGAGGTATAGCTTGCAGTCGTATTGCTAGCTAATTACCAGCCGACAATTCCCGTGGCAGCCATTGAGAATTGGTTCTCAAGCGTTTCGCGGATGAGCTTTGCGCGGTAGGGGCCAATGCCTTCGATTTGCTGCAGATCCTCAACTGATGCCTCACGCAGGTCCGCAAGGTTCTCCCAATGGCTGGTGATGTCTTTGATGACATTCCACGGAAGACGAGGAACCAAGGAGAGAGCTCGCACGCCACGAGGTTGGATGGTGCGATCCAGATCAGTAGGATCATAGACGCCCAAGCCCAGCACGTTAGCGATAGCCGCGAGATCAACCAGACGATCGCTGGCAAGCTCCGAGAGGGCAGCTTCTGCGGTTGAGACCGCGGAAGCATCACGGGTGTAGTCGCGAAGAACCAATGCGCGTTCGGACCCTGAACCGCGAACCAGATCATCGACCTGCAGAGCCAAAAGGCGTCCCTCTGAACCGAGTTCTTCAAGGTATTCGTTGATTTCAGAGGTGATGCGTCGGATCATCTCCATGCGCTGCATGACGGTCGCGACATCACGGACCGTTGCAGAATCGCGCATTTCCAAGATCGTCAGCGTCTGAAGGACCTCATCCAGACGCTGGCTGTAGCGGTCTAGGGTGTCGACGGCCAGATTAGCGCGAGACAGCAGTGCTTCGGGTTCTTCAACGATGTGATGGTACTTGCCGACGTAGATGGAAATAAGGCGCATTGATGCCGAAACTGAGAGCACCGGAAGGTGGGTTTGGTAGGCAGTGCGTTGTGCAGTGCGGTGACGCATACCCGATTCATCGGTAGGGATGCTCTGATCGGGGAAAAGTTGGACGTTTGCCTTGCGGATTCGCCAATCGGTGGGGTCAATGATGACGGCGCCGTCCATCTTGCACAATTCGCGCAGACGTGAGGCCGTGAATTCGATATCGAGATCGAAACCACCTGAGCACATTTCCTCAAGCTGAGGAGAGACACCAAGAACAATCAAACCGCCGGTATGGGAGCGCTGGATGCGTTCCAATCCTTCGCGAAGGGGCGTGCCCGGCGCGATATCTTGAAGTGCGCTGCGCAGAAGAGCGGCATCTGATGTCATGAATCCTGCCTTTCGATGCGTGATTCCTGCTCTAAGTGTATTCGAGTATCCGCACAATGAAGGAAGAGACTCAGTGAATAGCGGCACGTAGCGCGCCGGCAAGGTCCGAGATTGGCAGAACCGTAATTCCGTCGATCCCCATGGCTTCTTCACTTCCCTGTGCGGGAATGATGGCAACCTTGAATCCAAGGCGTGCAGCCTCTTGAATTCTGCGACGTACGCCAGTACATGCCCGGACTTCCCCTGTGAGCCCCACTTCACCGAAAGCAATCAGAGCGCTGCGTGTTGGAGTTCCCCGAATGGCCGAGACAATTCCGATTGCTGTTGCCAAGTCGGCAGCCGGCTCACTGATGCGGGCACCTCCGACAGTTGAGGCGTAAACGTCGCAATCCGAGGTATCGATACCCAGGCGTGCCTGAAGGACTGCCAAAATCATCGCTACGCGTGAGTGGTCAACTCCGACGGTGGTTCGACGAGGGGAACCAGCAGAAGTGTGAGCAACAAGAGCTTGGATCTCGGTGGGGAGGGGACGACGCCCCTCAAGAGTGACGGTGACGCACGAGCCTGGAACCGCAGACTGGGACTGGGAAAGGAACAAACCAGAAGGATCTGTCAAACCAACAATTCCAGTGTCACTGAGTTCAAAGCAGCCCACTTCATCGGTGGGTCCATAACGATTTTTAACAGCTCTGAGTAAGCGAAGCCGCGTGTGCCGATCGCCTTCGAATTGGCAGACGACATCCACCAAGTGTTCGAGTAGGCGAGGCCCGGCAATGCCGCCATCTTTAGTCACATGGCCTACAAGGAGAATTGGGATTGACCGTTCCTTTGCAACGCGGATCAGCGCTGTTGCAACGGCGCGAACCTGTGCAACGCTACCAGCACTGCCGTCGAGCTGGTCGGATTGAAGAGTTTGAACCGAGTCGATGATGACCAAAGAAGGGCTGGTCGCATCAATTTGGCCAAGAGCCGTGGAAAGTGATGTTTCATCTGCGAGGAAAAGCTGTGGGTGCAGGGCGCCAATACGTTCTGCGCGCCCCCGGACCTGTGAGGCAGACTCTTCGCCGGTGATGTACAAGACTGGCGCATCCGCGGCGCAGGTCGAAGCAACATCCAGAAGAAGAGTGGACTTTCCGACCCCGGGTTCACCGGCAAGAAGGATGACAGCTCCGGGAACAATACCCCCACCAAGAACACGGTCAAACTCGCTGATTCCCGTCGGCTTGGACCGCGCGCGCTCCGCACTGATGTCGTTGATGGGCTGAGCAGGCTGACGAGGCGTGAGCGCGACAGCGGCACCCGGAACGGAAGCAGAGGGGCCGGACTCTTCCATGGAGTTCCATTGGTGGCATTCTCTGCACTGGCCAACCCATTTGGGTGAGGTCCAACCACATTCACTGCAGCGGTACACACTTTTTTCTTTCGCCATATCCCTACGCTAAACCACACCACCGGCATCTGCGTCCAGTTTGGCCTCGTGCGCACATAAAATTCCTATCCGTGCACGCTAACAACACGGCGCATCCACAGAACAGGAAAAGTGAAGCTGCCACTTAGGGCCGGTTTGCGAAATACTCCAAAAGTCGCGTATCGCCTGAAACCACAATGGTGTCTTCGCGGTTAATTCGAGTCGTCGCGTCGGCGTACTCAAAGGGCGCCCCCGGACGAAGAATCCCCAACACATTGACGCCGTAACGGCCTCGAAGATCGAGCTCGCTGAGGGTAAAACCGCACACTTCTTTCGGCGGACGGAGCTTCATGATGGCAAAGCCGTCCTTGTCCATTTCGATGTAGTCGATCATGCGTCCACCAACGAGGTGGGCCGTACGCTGACCGGCATCGAATTCGGGAGCAACAACGTGCTGGGCGCCGATGCGTCGAAGAATGCGACTGTGTTCGCGCGAGATCGCCTTCGCCCAAATATTTGTCATTCCAATATCGACAAGGTTTGCAGTAATGAGCACCGAGGCCTCCAAGGAGGATCCAATTCCCACGACCGCAGAGTAGAAATCCCTGGCTCCCAACTGGTTCAGTGCTTCGATCGAGGAGGCGTCGGCCTCGACTACGGGAATACGACCCGAGAACTGCTGGACGCGGCGGCTATCTTTTTCAACTGCCAACACTTCGTAGCCAAGCTTGTCCAGAGTGAGGGCAACGGCGGAACCGAAACGTCCCAATCCGATGACCAGGGTTCCCGATGCAAGGGTCTTTTCTTCTGCCATAGTTGTATTCTCCCACGAGTGAGGGCTTTTGCTCGTGGGGCGACGCGGCTCTTAGCCGATCAATGGAGACTCGGCTGGTTGGCGAATTGCCCGAGGCCGATCGCGCAGAGCGAGCGCAGCCGCGAGGGTCATGGTTCCAGTACGTCCGGCAAACATCAGGGCTGCAAGAACGTATTTTGCAATTGCTGGGAGATCGGGAGTAATACCTGTTGAGAGCCCAACGGTCGCAAATGCAGAAATCGATTCAAAGAGAACGACATCAAGACTGTAGCCGGTCAACGTCAGCAAAACGACGGTCGAGAGAGCAACCAAAAGTGATCCCAAGAGGGTCACTGCAACGGCCAGGCGAAGCACCGAGTGGGGGATGCGACGGCTGAAGATTTCGATGTCGCGGTCGCCTCGGGCTTCGGCAGCAGCAGCCAACAAAAGAACGGAGAAGGTCGTGACCTTGATACCACCTGCGGTTGATACGGAACCGCCACCGATCATCATCATGATGTCTTGAATGAAGTGGGTCTGCGGGCGCATATTTGCGACGTCCAAAGAGGATAAACCTGAGGAGCGGGTGTTGACCCCTGCCAAGAGGGAGTTCAACAATCGTGAGGAAATATCAAGATCGCCAAGGGTTGCCGAATTCGTCCATTCGGTGATGGCGAAAGTGATGGTGCCGAAGAAAACCAGAAGAATGTATGTCGAAAGTGTGAGTTTCGTATGCAGGGCCCATCTGGAGGGAGTGCGCCAGTGTTGTGAGAGATCGGAGATGACAGGAAAGCCGATAGCCCCGACAAAGGTTCCCAGAATAATGGGGCTGAGCATCCACCAGTCCGTGTGGTAGGGGACCAAACCACCGCTCAAGATGACAAAGCCGGCATTATTGAACACCGAGATTGCCATAAAAGCCGCATGGAAGAGCGATTCCCATACTGTCTCATGGCCCAGGGTAAGGAAGCGGGGAACGAAAGTAATCGTGAGCAAAATCTGAGCGATAAATGAGGTGCCGATGACCGCTTTCAGCAGAGCGGTCAGCCGCCCCATACCGCTGGTTTTTGTCTCCACAGTTGCCAACATTCGCTGCGTGAGCCCGAGCTGCCGCGAAACGGCGTAGCTCAAAATAGTTGCCAGGGTAACGACACCTAGGCCACCGATAAAGATGCCCATCGCAATGACGGTTTGGCCAAAAACTGACCAATATGTCGCGGTATCAACAACGGTCAGGCCGGTCACGCAGACCGCGGAAATTGCAGTGAAGAGGATATCTACGAAAGGTGCGCGTTCATCAGATGTCGTTGAGATGGGGAGGGCAAGAAGACAGGTGATGAATGCGATGAGCATGACGAAGACGATGAGCACCAGTCGTGCGGGTGAAAAGCGTGCTTCATGTGCAAACCAGACGCGGAAGCGAGTGAGAATTCCGGAATCTTCAAGGATGTAGGGCTTGACTCCGGCGGGATAGACAACGGTAGGTGACGGCCGATCTTCCGGGATGCCTGTTGGTCCGTAGCCTCGGCTTGAGTGAGCAAGCGCACGACGATGTGACGCAGAGGAATGCTGATCGGATGCCCGATCAGGCGTGCTAGGACGCCGATTTCTACGAGCCATGTCACCTCCAAAATCACTCGTAAGCTTCATCCTAATGCCCTAAAAGTCTATTGGCTGAAACGTATGTGAATAACGTGACACAGGGGACAACAGTGATTGAAGAAAATTGAAGTGGAGAAAGTTGCCAAATGGGGGGATCTTTCCAGTATCATGAGACCGAATTAATCTTTGCACGTCTGGGAGTCATCAATGGATCAGCACTCTGCCCCGCGTTTTATGACGGTATCTGAGGTGGCGGATATTATGCGCGTCTCGAAGATGACTGTTTATCGTTTGATTCACAGCGGAGAAATGCCGGCGATTCGTGTCGGTAAGAGCTTCCGAGTTCCCGAGTCTGCGGTTGGCCAGCTGATCCGCGCCGGTCTGACTGATCACATCGATGAACGCGTTGCGGGGATTAACGGGTAATATAAACCTGCTGTGCCTTTTGGCACCTGACGTCAGGCGGTAGTCACCTCTGCCGCACCTACACACTCGAGGGAGGAACCCCATGGGCTCCGTCATTAAGAAGCGCCGCAAGCGCATGGCGAAGAAGAAGCACCGCAAGCTGCTGCGCAAGACGCGTCACCAGCGTCGCAACAAGAAGTGATCTTCTTGAAGGGTCCCTCCACTGGTGGGGCCCTTCGG
Organism: uncultured Actinomyces sp.; assembly: GCA_900541895.1. Taxonomy (GTDB): domain Bacteria; phylum Actinomycetota; class Actinomycetes; order Actinomycetales; family Actinomycetaceae; genus Pauljensenia. Next base: position 30,302 of record UWSI01000002.1, read on the forward strand.
CATATCTCCCGCAACGCATGCGCTGAATACATCGCAGTATTGCCTCAGCGCAGTGGTACCTCCAGAAAGGCACTGTCATGAAGACTGTTATTCACGTGATGCGCCACGGTGAAGTTGATAATCCCGATGGTATTTTGTACGGCCGCCTTCCCGGTTATGGCTTAACTGACCTTGGAATTGAGATGGCCGAGGCCGTCGCTGAGTATTTTGTCGACAGCGGTGCTGATATTACCCACGTCATCGCCTCGCCCCTGTTGCGTGCCCAGATGACCGCAGCGCCAACCGCGCTTGCCTACGAGCTTGAGATTGAACATGATCACAACCTCATTGAGGCTGAATCGGTTTTTGAAGGTGTAGCGGTCAATGCGAATCCGTGGGTTCTTGCACGCCCTGAATACTGGCGCTACTACGTGAACCCTTTGCGCCCCTCTTGGGGAGAGTCCTATGCGCATGCTGCTCAGCGCATGACCCGTGCGGTTGCTCGCGCATTGCGTGAGGCGCGCGGCCATGAAGCGCTGCTGGTTTCGCACCAAATGCCGATCGTTTCGCTTCAGCGTTTGATCCGTCACCAGCCCCTGGGGCACTCACCGCTGTCAAGGCAATGCTCCCTTGCTTCGCTGACCTCGCTCATTTTTGACGATGATGTGCTGGTTGGAATGGCCTATCACGAGCCGGCTGCGCACCTGCTGTCCAAGGCATCGGATATGGTCCCCGGGGTGTCCGAGGCCCAGCTCAAGCGCTAGTTCGTCGTTTGCCCTTCTTCGGGCCCATCCCCTTCATCCTCAGTGGTGGAGGGGTTTTCTTTATTCTTCCGTTCTTCTTCGCGTTTACGCTTCATCTGAAGATCGCGCTCTATGCGGAAGAGGAATTCAGGATCATCGTCTGGGGCGATTGGGGCTTTGGGAGCGGATTGTGCCTGACGATCCTCGGCATTTGCGACCATCTTGAGGACAATCCACGCAATCGCTCCAAGAGAAACGAATGGAACTGTCACGACCAAGATGACCAGCCAGGTCATCCGAGAAAGCTTCATGGGCATTCTATCGGCAGGCGTTGTTGCCCAATCTGAAATTGCATAAATCGATGCGGCGAACCACGCGACGATGAACAGAATGCGTACCATGTTTTGAGTTTAGAGCAGTTGTTCAGGCAAATGTACTTGAGATCAAGAGCGCACTCACGAAAAGTGCCCACCCCAAGGTTAAAAAGCCGGTGTGCTTGAGGACGATGATGAGGTCCCTTCCCTTCACGCCACTCAACACCAAATAGACCGGCTGGAAGATCGCCAGAATCCACGCGAGCGACGCCAAAATGCAGATGATGACATGGGTGCCGATCGCTGCGGGAAGCGCAAAGAAGACGGAGATTGGTGCCAGTAGGCACAGGGAAAAGAGGATTCGAGAAGCTCGCTGTCCCAAGCGAACAGCCACGGTTTTCTTCCCGGTGACGCTATCGGTAGGAATGTCGCGGATGTTGTTGACCATGAGCATTGCCACCGACATCAGACCCAAGCACGAGGCCATAAGCCACAGCCACCAAGGTGCTGAAGGGATATGCGTCCATGTCGTTCCAACGGTCGCCATCAGTCCGAAGAAAACGAAGACAAAGAGTTCCGATAGGCCGATTCCCATATAGCCGTAGGGGTGTTTCCCACCCGTGTAGAACCAGGCTGCTGCAACCGCAGCAATACCTGCGGCGATCAGAGGCCAAGTTCCACTGATTGCAACAAGGATCAAGCCAAGGACACCGGCTGTGGCAAAGCACCCCAGTGCTGCCTTCAAAACAGTACGAGGCCGTGCAAGCCCAGAACCCGTCAAACGCTGGGGACCGCTTCGCTGGTCATCCGTTCCGCGGATGCCGTCGGAGTAGTCGTTGGAGTAGTTCACGCCAACTTGAAGCAATAGAGCGACAAGAAGCGCCAAGACTGAGCGTTCTGGATGAACAGCGCCCAAGGTGAAAGCAGCGGCAATGCCGACGAGGACTGGGGCTGCAGCAGCAGGAAGGGTGCGTAGCCTGGCACCTTCAATCCAATCGCCCAGGCTTGCTTGTCGCCTATTTTCAGTGCTCATCGGCGCCACTCAGACTCTGTCCCGGTGAGCGATTCAGCGAGCTGGCGTGCGGCAATGCGATCGACCTTGCCGGAAGAAAGCTGTGGAATCGAAGAAACGAAGATCACGCGACGCGGTGCCTGCGGGCGACCGATCTGGGAAGAAACGGCCTCGCGAATGCGATGCCCCTGTTCCTCAACAAATTCAGGTGGGGGAGGGAAGGAAGGAGCGTCCTCGGGGACAACAAGACAGGACAAGGCCTGTCCCCATTTGTCATCGTCTAAGCCCAGCGCCCAGGCGTCCTTGATGCCGGCCACGTTCTTCAGGGCATCCTCGACTCGGATTGGCGGAATGTTGAGTCCTCCGGAGATGATCATGTCGTCGGCGCGCCCCAGAACTTTCAAACGCCCGCCGGCGTCGATCATGCCGGTATCTCCGCTGATAAACCAGTGGGTACCGGCCTCGTCGTGGAATGGGGTGTCGCCGACAAGGTAGCGCGTCAGTAAGACGGGGCCGGCGATAGCAATACGGGTGGCACCGTCCCAATCGAGGGTGCGGACCATAACTCCGGGGAGCGGAACTCCGTCGTATACGCAGCCGCCGCAGGTTTCGGTCATTCCAAAGGATTCGACGATGGTGAGTCCTGCATCCTCGGCGCGTTGGCGCAGCGCAGGATCAAGACGAGTCCCGCCGATCAAGATGGTGTGGAGGCGCGCCAAGGCGCTCACGACTTCATCGCCAGCGTTCAGACAATTAACCAATTGGGTGGGGACTAGTGACAGATAGCCCGGCAGAGAGGGATCGGAGGTTGCCCCCGCAATCGCGGGAAGCAGATCCTTTGGATTGAAACCATGGGAACAATCGACGATCTGAGGTGAAATTTCGGTTGCGGCGGCGCGCATGAGTACCTGAGCGCCCGCGATGTGGTGGGAACTCAGCGCCAAGATCCAACGCCCCGGTCCCCCTAGAACGGAGTGCGTCGCCTTGACCGAGGCCATCAATGCGTCGATGGAGAGGCCAACTAGCCGCGGTTCGCCAGATGAACCAGAGGAGGCTAAGACCAGATCGATGTTGTCAAAAAGAGCGGGGTCGTCGATGCGGTCGGCAAGCTCTGGGTAGAGCTCGGGTGGGAAGGCCTCACGGGGTGTGGTCGCCGCTGTGCGCAAACTCGATGGGGGGACAAGCTCTGGGTCTCGAATAACAACAACGGTGTGCGGCGCAGGATGATCGGGGTCTGCCTGACGCTCTTCATACAACTCTGCGAGCTTGTGTAGCGAGGCATGAGCCATCGCTACAGATGCCGGGGAAGTGCCCCCCGGAACGACAAGAAGACGAAGCTCACTCACGTTTATCCCTCCTGGGGTCCGCCTGCTTTAACAGTACCCCTGACCAGTTGGAATAGGGTAACAGGAAACGATCTGGCCTGTCTGAAGATATATGGGTTACATAGGTGCGTACAATCTGAGAATTTCAAGCAAAAATGATGTGAAATCAGTAGGATGGAAGGGATGTCTGAACATAAATCTTTACGGTCTCGTAAGCCGCTTGTGATCGGTGGGATGCTTGGATGCGTCCTGATTGCTCTGTGTGCGGCTGGGGTTGCTTATGCCCTGCACTATTCGACGCGTGCACTGCCCAACGTCAGCGTGGCAGGTCAGTCGGTATCGGGAATGACCCGGGATGAAATCGCACAGATGGTTGATCAACGTGCGAAGGCGGTGCAGGTCAATGTTGTAGTTGAGGGACATTCGACACCCCTGACGCTTTCCGATATGGGAATAACCGTTGACCCGCAGGGGAGTGCGGACCAAGCGCTTGCCGCGAATTCGAACCTGTTTAATCGGTTCAAGGCGATTTTCGTTCACAATGACGTACCGGCTGCAATCAGCGTCGACGACCTGAAGATGAAAGATCTGTCGAACTCGATCGCCTCCTCACTGGGAACTCCGGTGGTTGACGCTACTGTTCGTCCAGCCGAGGATCAAGAGTCCTTTGTTTCAACCAAATCCCAGGCTGGGCGTGGTGTTCCCTATGACGCCCTGCGCAATTCCTTGGACGAGGCCGCGCGGATGCTCCGTGGGGGAGAAGTGCAGTTGAGTGCAACTAACCTTCTTCCCGTGGTTGATGATGCGAGTGCGAAGACCATCGCCGAGGCCGCAAATAAGCTTGCGCAGATTCCCGTTGAGATCTCCGATGGTGAAGAAACGGTCGAGGCCAGCTCGAAGGATCGGGTTGGGTGGGTGAAGATTGCTCTGGCCGATGATGGTTCCTTGAAACAGCCCGCGGTTGATGAAGAGCGCGTCCGCGAGTGGGTACGTTCTCGGGGTGAAGAAACAAACCGAGATCCTGTGAATGGCCGCCAGAATGTCAACTCTGCTGGCGATATCGTTCAGACTCCGAAGAAGGCTGTTGATGGGCGCAAGGCCAAGGATCTTGATGCACTCGCTACCTCGGTGATTACTTCGCTCAAGGACAACAAGAAGTTCGAAGGAAACTTCAGCTACGACGTCACTCCGGCTACCTATGAACGCAAGCTCATTGCTGACGGAGCTGAAAACCTGGTTTATCAGGCGGCCCCGGGTGAGAAGTGGCTTGAGATCAATCTTGGAAATAACTCCGTTACCGCTTATGAAGGTGCCACCGTTGTCCACGGTCCGGTCGCAATTGTTCCCGGTTCGCCTGGTCATGAGACTGTCACGGGACTCTACAACGTATACCTCAAGTATCAGGCGCAGGATATGGGGTGTACTCCAGATTGGCCCTACTGTGCGAAGGGAGTGCCGTGGGTGACTTACTGGACTGGCTCCTACGCATTCCATGGTGCCCCTTGGCAGCATTCATTCGGCTGGAGTGGACCCGGCGGTTCACACGGCTGCATCAATATGCCAGTTGAAGAGGCGCATTGGGTGTATCAGTGGTCGGAGATTGGCACTCCGGTCATGTCGCACTACTAAATCGCTAGAGTTTTTAGTTTAGAGTCCAGCCTCGGCAAGGAGTGCGGAGACGCTCATACCGAGCGCCTGTGCAATCCCGCTGAGTGTTGTCATGCGTGGATTGGAGGCGCGGGCTTCGCCTTTGCGTCCCGAAGCGCGTCCTGATTCCAGTAGTTGAATTTGGTTTTTCGTCACGCCAGAACGGTAGGCCAAGGTTTCTTGTGAGAGTTCGTGTTCCTCACGAAGTCTGCGGAGAGTAAAGCCAAATTCGCGCGCGTTTGAATCGTTCCAAAAAAGCACCCACCTATATTGAGAAAAGGGACAAGAAGAGTACACCCTATATAGAAGGCGTATTTTAGTAGGTCTAATCCTGGGCCCTGATCAGTGTTGAGCAGGGGGGATGATACCTTGCTCAAACTACTTCGATCTGAGGGCCAATAGTCCAGTGTTGTTCTTCTGCAAATGTGGGACAATATGAAGCGACAGATGTTGTCATCAATTAGGAGGCTCCTGTGCCCATCGCAACCCCTGAGGTTTACAACGAAATGCTCAACCGTGCGCGTGACGGAAAGTTCGCGTACCCGGCAATTAACGTGACCTCTTCTCAGACTCTGAGCGCTGCACTTCGCGGTTTCGCCGATGCCGAATCCGATGGCATCATCCAGGTTTCCGTGGGTGGCGCTGAATACTGGTCAGGTTCCACCGTCAAGGACCGTATCGCCGGCTCGTTGGCAATGGCTGCCTACGCGCGTGAGGTCGCAAAGAACTACGACGTCACCATCGCTCTGCACACCGACCACTGCGCAAAGCAGAACCTGGATTCCTGGACCGAGCAGCTCATGCATATGGAGGCCGAGGAAGTTAAGGCAGGTCGTCTGCCCTGGTTCCAGTCCCACATGTGGGACGGTTCCGCCATCGCTCTCGACGAGAACCTGGAAATCGCCAAGCGCCTGCTCCAGCTCGCAGTTGACTCTCACACCGTCCTTGAGATCGAGGTCGGCGCTGTGGGTGGCGAAGAAGACGGTGTTGTTGGTGAAATCAACGAAAAGCTCTACACCTCGACCGCAGATGCCATCAAGACCGTTGAGGCCTTGGGCCTTGGCGAAAAGGGCCGCTACATCACCGCTCTGACCTTTGGTAACGTGCACGGTGCGTACAAGCCCGGTCACGTCAAGCTGCGTCCTGAGCTCCTGGGCACCATCCAGGAAGAGGTCGCTGCTCACTACGGTCTGGATCACCGCCCCTTCGATCTGGTTATGCACGGCGGCTCCGGCTCGACCGACGAAGAGATCGCACTGGCAGTTGCCAACGGCGTCATCAAGATGAACGTTGACACCGACACCCAGTACGCCTTCACTCGCCCCGTGGTCAACTGGATGATGACCAACTACGAGGGTGTCCTCAAGATTGACGGTGAGGTCGGCAACAAGAAGAAGTACGATCCTCGCGCTTGGGGCAAGGAAGCTGAAGCTGGTATGGCTGCACGCGTTGTTGAGGCTGCTGAGCGTCTGGGCTCGGTCGGCACCAAGATGCGCTGATCGCTTCTGAAACTGCTTCATTAGCACTGTAAGGTGAGGGCACCCGAATGGGTGCCCTCACCTTTTCTGTTGTGATGTGCCTATCAATCGAAAGGACAGGCTAAACTTGTAGCTAGTCGAAGGGTGATTCTCAGGGTCTTCGGAAGGATGACAATGATGACTGATGCGACATGGACTCGCGTTGAGGGAATGATGATTGCCTCCCAGCTTGATCCCGATCAAGTTGCGCACGTGCTTCGTGAACGTTCCGTTTTGGCCCAATTAGAGTGGTTTGAGGCAACTCCTCAGCTTCTGGGTCTCAATATTGCGGTTGGAAACGGGCGAGTCGCGACACTTGCTGAAGGTGCTCAGGATGTGCAAGCAGGAATTACGGTCAGCGAGCTTGCTTCTCAGTTAGCTTCGCACTTCAAAGCAGAAGTGCGTTTGGGCGGAGAACATATCGATGCTCTTCCTCAGGGTGATAGCCCTCTGGCTGATTTCCTTCCTGAACAGGTTGAAGAGTCAGAGTCGGGTGTTCGTGTCGTTGAGATCGGTCGTACCCCCGCCTCCTCGGTCCCGCTGTTGGCCGCACTTGAGGGTGTTGATGTCGCAGATGTCGAGCTGGACAATGGGTATCGCGCACTGTTGGCAGAAATTCCCGAAGATAAGTCAGGGTGGAACTTCGGTGATCTTCCGTTGGTTTCCTTGGCGATGACCGATGGTGATTTGCATCTGTATTTGGTGACCGATGATCATCTCGAGCATGTGCTGACCCATAACTGGGGAATGACGACGCGTATCGTGACCGGTTCCGCTTCTGCCGAGTCCGTGGACCCTTCCGTGGTTGACTTAGTGGGGGATCGCCCCGCCCTGCGCGAAATCGCAGCACATGTCCCGGGCGCTGATGTCGAGGCATTGCTGGCCGCTCAGGACCTTAATGGAGTTCACGCAATTACTGCCGTTGTGAAGGCGCTTGCGCTGCCTCACGGCGTTTCAGAGTTCCTACAGGGCACAATTGAAGCCGGGGATGTTGAAGGTGCGGTTCTCCACAACGCGCGCGGTATCTCGAATGCTATCGGTCGTAGTGTTGACATCATGATGACCGGGAACAGGGAAGAAGATCCCAGCGCTATTCAGAAGGCCTATATGGCGGTCGTTTCTGACCGTCCGTGGATTCTTTCGGCTCTCGCTTCTATCGAAGCAGCGGCCGGTGCGGCGCTACTGGTATCTGCGGTGAAGGCAGCGAAGCCGCGTTCGGGATGGAAGATCTTCTCGGGTGTTTTCGGTGGTGCTCTTCTGGTGGATGCCTTCGCTGAACTTGCCTTGGCGCGCGTGATGCGTGCGAAGTTTGGACGCCGCTAAGGTCATTTGAAACGACATAAGCGCTGGGCTGTACGTGTCAGCCCAGCGCTTCTTTATCTTCTCCGAGAGCAGCATTTGCTTGTGCACCCCAAAAGAGAGAGCGTAAGGAGCTCTTTCGAATCTAAAAGGAAAACTGGTACCTATCGAGTGATAGGTACCAGCGAAAATCAAAGAAAGTGTTTCACTTGCCCTTGTGGAAGGTCGCCAGTGCGCCGGCGCCAGCAGTGACGAGCAGTGCAGCAAGCGCAACCGCGCTATTGGCTTCGACGTCACTCATCAAGCTGCCGCGGCGACCGTTCGCGTTGAAACCATAGCTGGAATCGGCCAGCTGCGAGTTGTCTTGGTTCTCCACAGGAGCTTGGGAAGCAGATGGGGTGGCATCGCTGCTCGATCGCGTGGGAGCGGCGGGTGCAGCATTATTGCGTTGGGCCGCAGCGTTTGTGTTTTGCTGCGGGCGTGCAGCTGCCTGAGCCTGTCGAGCAGCAGCACTGCGACGCGCTGCTTCCTGTGCGGTCGGACGGTTCGGTGAACCGGGAGCGAAGACTTGTACTCGACGAGCCGGGGCAGGCGCAGGGCGAGTCTCGTTCTGTCTGGGCCTGGGCTGGACGCTCGACTGGCTCTCGTGGATGTGTCGGGTCGGTGTTGCCGTCGGTAGGGGCTTCGCAGTTGTAGAACGTGTCTGATCATCACTCGAGGACGCGGTAGGCGTCGGAGTGGGGGAGGAAGTCGCTGAAGGCGTTGCCGTCGCTGTGGGAGTTGCACTTGCGCAGGCAATCCTCGTAGTTAGCTCAAGATCGGTCTGCTTTGATTTGTCAGCACCCAAGCGTTTCCAGGTGAAATGAGTAGTTGTATCGCTGACGACATCGGGGGTGCACTGACTGATTGTTTGGCGTATCTGAGCAGTGATCGTGATGGTGGAGCTCTTTGGCATGTTGACCACGGAATGGAAGGGAGAGAACTCAGGCTTGTCCTGAGTGAGGGTAACTGATTCTGCATACCCATCGGCGCGCTCGGGGCAGGTTGCTCCGCCTTTAACTGAGCACTGGAGGCTCCAAATGACCTCACTGCTGCCGGCGACCTTACTGGAGAAAACGCCTTCAATCTCGATATCCTTCGCATCCTTGCCGACATTGGTCAGCTCGAATGTCAGGGTACGAATATGTCCGTTTTCGACGAGGATCTCAGGGGTTGCAAGCGAAGAATCGATGGCGGGAATACCCTTTTCCTGCAACTCATCGAGAGTCTTAGCATCCTGCTCATCACCTTGCAATTGAGCAATTGAGGTGGCGTTGGCGGAAGGTGTTGCGTTGCTCCCGGCCCAAACCGCACCTTCGTGACCCTTCAGGTCATTCAGAACCGGCGTACCGTCACTGGATGTCGGCTTGGGTTCAAGTTGATCGAAGGAAGCCACCGGAGTCTGATTGGGCAGTGTCGTTTCGGGCGCAAACTCCGCACCTTCAACAATCACCTCTGCTTTTTCATAAGGCGTATGGACAAATTTCTTTGCCAGTGGGGAATCGCTGTCAAGAACAAGGCGATCGGGAGTTGAATGAAGATCCTTGACGCTGAGGGTTGGATCTGCGCTGGGGGCTTCAGCCGTAGCATGTACATCTAGGCTGTCGCCGGCATCATCTAGATGATCAAGAGGACCAGTGGAAACAGTCGTAACGGGCACTGTGTCCGGATGCGCAGATGCGGAAGACCAAGGCAGAGCTAAAAGCGTAAAGGACCCGCCAATCGCGGCAGCTGTGAGAAGAATTAGGGTGCGCGAGAACTTGGAGCCCTGTCGATGCGACAGCGCCCTTTGGGAGTTTCGCGATCCTAAGCGAATTCTCACATAGGCCCCTTCTTTGAACTTAACTTGTGTGATGGGAACAGATACTGCTGGAAAGTTCCTGCAGTCTGTACTGCTAACAGTTTATAGGTTTTATCAAGCTAATGGGATACAGAAGTGTATCTTATGACTACTTTCCCTGATATTTCCGCAGAAATGTCATGCAAAGTAACCATGACTTGAGCTGTGACAAAGCTGCTCGGTTCCTGAAAGCCAAATTACTATTAGAAATAATAAGGGAAGGAAGACCAGTCTGGCGAACGGTGTTCGATGAAGGCATCACGACCTTCCTGAGCCTCGTCCGTCATGTACGCCATGCGCGTCGCTTCGCCGGCAAAAACCTGCTGGCCGGCCAAGCCGTCATCGGTCAAGTTGAAAGCAAATTTAAGCATGCGGATAGCCTGTGGCGACTTCGTCGCGATGATCCGAGCCCACTCCAGCGCGGTTTCCTCCAGCTGAGCATGGGGAACGGCCTCGTTAATGACGCCCCAGCGCTCCGCAGTATCGGCGTCATAGCGCCTGGCAAGGAAGAAAATCTCACGTGCACGCTTATCACCTGCTTGGCGCGCGAGCAGTGCAGAGCCGTAACCGGCATCAAAAGAACCAACATTCGCATCGGTCTGCATGAATGCGGCATGCTCACGAGAAGCAATCGAGAGATCGCACACGACATTCAAGCTGTGGCCGCCACCAGCCGCCCAACCGGGAACCGCCGCAATTACGACCTTCGGCATGGTGCGGATTAGGCGCTGAACCTCCAAAATATGAAGGCGTCCCGCACGGGCGGGGTCAATTTGCTCGCGTCGCTGTTCTACTCCCGCCGAGGCCTCGCTGCCCTCAAGTTCGTAGTGGTAGCCATCTTTTCCTCGGATCCTCTGGTCGCCACCCGAACAGAAGGAATAGCCACCATCGCGAGGGGATGGCCCGTTTCCTGTCAAAATAACCGCAGCGACATCGCTGGTCATTCGCGCGTGGTCCAGGCAACGATAGAGCTCATCGACGGTATGCGGGCGGAACGCATTGCGAATTTCTGGACGATCGAAAGCAATACGGACCACGGGTAAGTCGGCCCCCTTTTCAGTTCCGTCGACGGGGCCTCGGGAAATCCCGCGGTGGTAGGTCATATCGGTCAGCTCAAAACCCTCAACCTCACGCCAGCGCGAAGGATCAAAGGTATCCGAAACGAAATTCAGTGCGCTCATAGCCACAACAATAGCGGCCGATGACCACTTGATGCCTAGAGGGCTAGGATAGGGATGTTCATACAGTTGATGACTAAGCAAAGGAGCTTGTCGATGTCCTCCTCTCTGTCCGCTATTCCCGGACTTCTTCCACTACCAGTCTTCATTGAAGAGGCCGATGCGCATCCGGAAGAAGCCACTTGGGCAGAAATTAGCCCCTCTGTTGTGCTGAAGACTCCTGAGGAGTTTTCGGCGGCAATTGAACCCCTGACGATCCCCGAGGAATGGCAGTTCGCAGAGGCCTACATTTTGATGATTTCCGCTGGAAGCGCGCAGGTGAGCGCTGCTACCGAATTGGGGCTGTCTCGAGGCCTGCGTCGCCTCAATACATTGGCCGTTGCGAATCACAGCCGGGCCCCCATTGCAGTGAAGATCATTGACTATCCCGCTTATAGGCACCGCGGCTTGCACATCGATGTTGCCCGCCATTTCTTTGGCGTTCCCACGATCCTTCGTGTCATGGATGCGATGAGCGAAGTGGGTTTGAACATCTTGCATCTGCACCTGAGTGATGATCAGGGATGGCGCATTGAAATCCCGCAATTCCCCGAACTCATTGAACGCTCATCCGATTGCGCAGTCGGCGGGGAAGAAGGCGGATACTACAGTCTTGAGGACTACCAAACGCTGGTTGAAGAAGCGCGCTCGCGGATGATTGTGATCATCCCCGAAATTGATATCCCCGGACACGTCAATGCTGCTCTCCACGCGATTGAAGGGCTCAACCCCGACGGTGTCTGTCCGCCCCTTTACGAAGGAACGGAAGTCGGCTTCTCGACTCTCTCAACCAAGGCGCCCGCGACCCAAGCCTTCCTCGAGGCCGTTGTCGAGACCCTTGCTCCCTTCTCTCCTGCTGGTATCCACATCGGTGGTGATGAGTCCTTCTCGACCGCAGAAGGTGACTACCCGATCATCGTTGGCAGCCAGATCGAACGCATCCATGCACTGGGCAAGCGTGCTGTGGCGTGGGAAGAAGCCGCGGATCTGCTGGGCGAAGGAGACCTCGTTCAAGTCTGGCATGATGACCTCGAGGGTGACTCTATCGCTCGTGCAGTTGCGCGCGGCGTGCGCGCAGTCATGTCTCCCGGTCCGAAAGCCTACTTCGATATGAAGGAATACCCAGAACAGAAGCTTGGGATTACGTGGGCCGGAATCCTTCCTTTGAAGAAAGCCTGGGATTGGGATCCCGAGAGCATCTGTGAGGGCGTGGACCGCAAGGGAATTGAAGGCGTCGAGGCCTGCCTGTGGAGTGAAACCTTGTGTCGAGAGAAGGATGTCTGGGAGATGCTGCTTCCGCGCCTAGCGGGTCTTGCTGAGGTTGCCTGGGCGGGAGGCCCACGTGGGAGCTGGGAAGACTTCCAAGAACGTTTAGCGGGCCTCGAAGGCCTGTGGCGAGGCCGTGGCTGGTACGTCAAATAAATAGAGCGCAGATGAAAAGCCCTCCCACGCGGAAGCGGGGGAGGGCTGCGTGCTACCGCATCGCATGAAACAAGGTGGGTAGCGAATTGCGTTCGTTGAGTTTTAAGCCTGTGCGTAGAGGCGCATCAGACGTTCAACTTCTTCTTGAACCACATGAGTTGCAGGGCCGACATACTTTCGTGGATCGACAATCTTCGGGTTTTCATCAAGAATCTGACGAACGCCCTGGGTGAAGACGACATTCAGGTGTGTCGATACGTTGATCTTGGTCATTCCGGCTTGAATTGCCGCGACCATGCCCTCGTCGGGAACGCCGGAAGAGCCGTGCAAAACCAGTGGGGCAGGCACGAGTTCGTGGATTGCAGCAATCAGCTGATTGTCCAAAACCGCCTCGCGAGTTGCCATCGCGTGAGAAGAACCGACAGCAACAGCAAGCAGATCAACGCCGGTATCTGCAACAAACTGGGCCGCATCTTCAGGATTGGTACGTGCCGAAGGGTCGTGTACACCGTTCTTTCCGCCAACTTCACCCAGTTCGGCCTCGACGCTGACACCGTGCTCATGAGCGAAAGTGGTGATCTCAGCGGTAGTCTCACGGTTCTGCGCATCTGGAAGCTTTGAACCGTCGTACATGATTGAGGTAAAACCGAGCTCGACAGCCTCACGGCACAAATCGGTGGATTCAGCGTGATCAAGGTGAACGGAAACGGGAACGGTGGAGGCCTCGGCAAGCTCAATAAGCGCGCGCCCCAGGGGACGCAGACGACCACCGTGATACTTCACGGCATTTTGGGACAGCTGAAGAACCAAAGGCAAACCGGTGTTTTCGGCGGCATCGACAAATGCTTCAGCGTGATCGAGAAGGACCACGTTAAAAGCTGCAAGGCCAACCTTGTGGGCGGCGCAATCGCGTGCAAGTACAGCGGTATCAGCAAGCATAGCGACCTACTTTCATAACAAATTAGGACAGGCGAACAGGAGAAATGCGGGAAAGGAGCTCCTCGCGAAGGGGAAGATCAATCTCCCCAGCGACGGGCATCGTCACCGCGGCGGCAGAGGTTGCGACGGCCTCGACAATGGCAGTAGGAATCTGCGACTCAAGGTCGTCCCCAGCCTGAGCGAGCGAGCGAGCGAGGGAGGCAACGCAGGCATCGCCAGCACCGGTGGGGTTGCCCTGAAGGACAACCCCGGCCTCGGCGTGCCAATGGCTCTCGCGAGAGAAGAGGTCCATTCCCTCTTCACCTCGCGATACACACACCCAGCTTGGTCCCTGCTCGATAAGGGCACGTGCGCCCTCTTCGATGGAGGACGCGCCCGTAGCCTCGAGGAGCTCCAAGTGATTGGGCTTGAGGACATCGGCCCACGCTGCGCACTCAACCAAGGATGGCCCTGAGGTATCCAGAATGATGCGACAACCGATCTGGCGGACACGGCGCAGCACCGGCTCGAGGACCTCAAAAGTGCTACTTCCGGGAAGAGAACCCGAAACCACCAAGAGGTCATCGCCGCTCAGGCGGCTTCCCAAAAGATCAACCATCTGCTTCCAGGAATCAGGATCTAGAGCATGACCGGACTCGTTGTATACCGTGGCGGTGTGATCAATCATGGCGATTGAGCGTCGCGTTTGGAAGGGAACCTTAACCCACTCCGGTGTGACCAGAGAAGTCATTTCCTCCATGAGCGAGGCGATCACAGTGCCGGTTGCGCCCCCCAAGAAACCTGTTGCGTGGTTGGGGACTCCGAGCTGGTCCAAGACGCGGGAGACATTCAGTCCCTTCCCTCCCGGACGCTGGGAATACTCCGTAATGCGGTGGACCTGACCGCGGGTTTGGTCAGGAGCCTGCCACGTAATATCCAGAGCCGGATTGGGAGTGAAGGTCCAGATCATGATTCAACCTCGATTCCATGGCTCTGGAATGCCAAAGCTGCCGCGCCCAAGGCCTGCGATGAGGAACCTAAAGCAGCGGAGAGCAGTGCCGGTGCGGGCATGACTGTGCACCCCGATTCCAAGCCTTTACGAAGGGGATCGTAAACAAGCGAGCCACCTTTGCACAGGCCACCTCCCAAAACGACGGGAAGTGAACCAACCTGGTGGCTAACCGTTGCAAGAATCCCGCCCAATAGACTCATCGAGGTCTCGAGGATCTCGCGCGCTTTTCGAGCGTTTTCGCTGGATGAAAGGGCAAGTTCCTCAACTTCGCGGGCCCCCGATCCTTTGGGGACGATCCCGGCTTCGATTGCCCGGCGTGCAATACCGCTGGCCGAGGCAACTTGCTCCACCGGAACAACCTCATAGGGGCGATCGGGGTGCGGAACGGGAACCTGTCCAATTTCACCAGCCCACGGCGGTGCCGGTGCGAGGCGCGAATTGATCACAACGCCCGAGGCGATCCCGGTCCCAACTGCCACATACAGGCAGGAGGGACGGCGAACGCCCCACAGGGCCTCGGCAAGAGCTCCCGAGCGCACATCGTGTCCCAGGGGGACGAAAGAACCCAGTGCCTTGGAAAGCTTTTCGCTTAAAGGAGCGTCTTTCCAGCCCAGATTGGCGGAGAAAATACCAATTCCATGTTCTTCGTCAATAATTCCAGGAACGCACACGCCGACCGGCGCATCGACCGAAGCCGCGCGAAGAGTTCGGGCCAGACGCACGACCGCAGAAACGACATCATCAGCGCCGGTCTGGGGGGTGGCGACGGCCTCGGAAGAGGTAATCACAGTGCCGCGGGTGTCAGCGAGCACCCCCTTGATGGTGGTGCCGCCGACATCGATCCCGATGGCGAGCTTCTGGTCCGAATTGCTCACTTGAGGATCACCGAGCGGGTCAGATGGCGTGGGGTATCAGGGTTGAGACCGCGAGCTTCAGCGCGAGCAACAGCCAAACGCTGTGCAACAACGAGGTGAGCCATGGGATCACCGTCGAAAGTCACCAATTCGGCGCCAGTTGCGGCAACCTGATCGGCCATGCCCTCGGGAACCGGGCCAAAAACCCAGGTCAGGCGACCGGGCTGAGCGATAGAGATCGGGCCGTGGCGGTATTCCATTGCCGGGTAGACCTCAGTCCATGACTGAGATGCTTCGCGCAGTTTCAGGCCCGCTTCGTTCGCCAGACCAATGGTCCATGCGGTGCCCAGGAAGGTGATCTGGTCGGCATCAACCCAACGCTGGGGGATTTCGAGCTCGAGGGCGCGCTGTGCGTCATCCGCAGCTGCAGCGATATCGTCACCCAAGCTGTGACGGAAGTATGCAAGAGCAGTGGTTGCAAAACGAGTCTGGACAACGGATTCTTCATCGGCGAAGTCCAGAACAACCTCAACATCTGCGTAGGGGGTTGCGGGGCCATTACCCACAGCGGTGATCAAGACGTTGGGGACGCCGCGGTCCTTCAGACCGTGCAGGATGTCAATAATTTCAGTTGTCGTACCCGAGCGGGACAGGCACACGACACGGTCGTAGTGGCGATCCCAGGGGAATTCGGTGGCGGTGAAGGCATCAGAGAGACCCTTGCCCTGGCGCTCGCGGGCAACGGTGTATGCCTGCGCGATAAACCACGATGTTCCACACCCGATGACGGCAATGGCCTCACCATCTTGGGGAAGTGCATCAGTGGGAACGTCAAGAACTCGACGCCACAGCTCAGGTTGGCTGTTAATTTCTTCAGAAGTAAGGGACATCGGTGTCTCCATTGTTATCGGGAATGCATCACCACCTCGGTGTGCTTGTACTATCGTACCAAGAAGGAAATAACTTAGGACTAGCTGGATAAGTACCCGAAGTTGTCTACCTCTTTGCAATGACGCTGAAATCAACACATCGGAGTGACAATGACTGACAAATCGACCAAGCCAGGTCGTCTTACCCTTCCAATTGAGCGTGGAATCGATGCCGAAGTGCGCGCTCTTGTTGAACGCCTTGGCGCGGACGCAGTGCGAAATTCCGATGGAACAGAACTTCCTGAGTGGGTCGACCGAGCATTTGCCAAGGTGTACTCCACGTATTTCCCTGCGCGTGGTGATGAAGAGTGGGCGGATCAGAGCGAAGGCGAGCGCATTCACCAATACCTTTCGTCAAACCCTCATACGGCGCCAGAAAGCGGGCCTTTGAGTATCAATGTCATGGAGGGATGGTTCCAAGCGCAATTCCGTCCTGATACTCAATGCGACACCTCCCGTTGGTGGCAGGTCATTGATCGGACCAGTGGGCAGGCTTTGGATCCCTCGGAGTGGAGCGTTCAGGAGGTTGAGCCTTCACCCATCGTTGATCCCGTGCCGATCGTTGGAGAGCTACCGCCTACTGCTTCGAGTGCGGTGGTGACGATTCACGAGCCCATTCCCTTCCATGTGTACACCGTGAGCTTCTTTGCCGTACAGATGTGGGATTCCACCCAGATGTACAACTATTTGACGAATGACTGGGCGCTTGAAGAAGGCCGCGTGAAGGAGCGTCCCTTCGATGTGGCATTCCCGCGGACCTGGGAACACGTGAAGGACGCCTTGGCGATCTGGCTTCAGGCCAACCCTCAAGTGGACGTGGTTCGTTTTACGACCTTCTTCTACCACTTCACCTTGGCCTTTGATTCCCGAGGCCGCGAACGCTACGTCGACTGGTTTGGATACTCGGCCTCGGTGTCGATCCCGGCGATGGAAGAGTTTGAAAAGGAATACGGCTACGCGCTCACTCCCGAGGATTTCGTGGATGGTGGCTGGTATAACTGCCCCTTCCGCACGCCAACACGTGTGTTCCGGGATTGGATTGACTTCACTTCCAAGCGAGTGGCCCAAAAGGCGGGAGAACTGGTTCGCAAGGTCCATGATGAAGGCCGCGAAGCCATGATGTTCCTTGGCGACAACTGGATCGGTATGGAACCCTACGGACCCTACTTCCCTTCGATCAAGATGGATGCGGTTGTTGGATCCGTCGGTTCGGCAGCAACCTGCCGCATGATCTCCGATATTCCCGGTGTGCGCTACACCGAGGGGCGCTTCCTTCCCTACTTCTTCCCCGATGTCTTCCGTGAGGGCGGAGATCCCCTGGGAGAAGCGAACGGGTCGTGGCGCACCGCTCGTCGCGCAATCGTTCGTAGTCCCCTGGACCGTATGGGCTATGGCGGCTACCTTTCCCTGGCGCTCAAGTTCCCCGAGTTCATTGACCGCGTGGAGGAGATTCTTGCGGAGTTCCGTTCCCTTCACGAGGCCACGGGCGGGGAAAAGCCAGCGTGTGCACCCGTACGTGTTGCCGTTTTGAATGCGTGGGGAAAGTTGCGCACGTGGCAGACCCATATGGTTGCCCATGCCCTGTGGTACAAGCAGATCCATACCTACTTGGGGGTTATTGAAGCCCTTGCAGGACTTCCTTTTGACGTGCGTTTCGTATCTTTCGATGAGGTCATCGATGGGGGAGATTCCTCTTTGAAGGATGTCGACGTGGTTATCAACGCAGGCGCTGCGAATACGGCCTTCTCCGGAGGGGAAGTCTGGGAGGACTTGCGACTGCAAGATACCCTGCGTCGCTTTGTCGCCCGCGGCGGCGGTTTTATTGGGGTCGGCCAGCCCACGGCCTCGTTGGGAACTCAAGGGCAAGCGGACAGAGGAGGCATCTGCCGCGGAAGCATCTTTGCGCTCGCGGACGTCTTGGGTGTGGATCAAGAAATCTCATGGTCTCTGTCTAAGGATCGCTATGACGAGATTGTGCCAGAACATTTCATTACTGCTGACCTGGATGGAGACTTTGTTTTCGGTGAAGACCCCGGAGATGTCGTAGTGACAGATCCTGACACTTCTGTGCTTGTGATGGAGCGGGGGAGCGTGCGTGCCTCTGCACATGATTTCTGCTCAGGTAGGGGTGTTTACCTTGCTGGACTGACCTGGTCGACTGTCAATAGCCGGCTTCTGCACCGCGCGATTATGTGGGCAGCGCACCGAGAAGATCAGTGGGATTGTGTCCTTGCGTCATCCAATCCTGATGTTGAGGTTGCTTGGTATCCAAAATCGCAACTTGCTTTTATTTACAATGATTCTGATGCTCCGTCTTCGAGCGTCATTACTGGCTTTAGTCTGGAACGCACCGTGGATCTGGCTCCCGGCGAAGGACGTTGGACTCAGTGGAAGAAAGAAGATTAAGGCTAGTTATTAAATCGTGACCATATAATTGCATTCTCACATGTCAATCTGTGATCAGATACCATCACCGTGATAGCATAAGAAAGCAATAGGTAAAGCTGACAAGAGGTGTCAACTTTATAGATATCCCACAACGGAGAGGGAATAACATGCACATGTCACGCCGCTCCATGAGCGTTGTTGCGCTCATGTCAGTTGCTGCGATGGGTCTGACTGCGTGCTCGGGTTCGGGCGCGAAGACTGACAGCGCCGCAAGCTCTTCGGCATCTGCTGATAAGGGCGCAACCATCACATACATGCACCGTCTGCCCGATGGTGAAGGAATGACAAAGGTCTCGTCGCTGGTTGAGCAGTGGAACAAGGAGCACCCTGACACTCAGGTCCAGGCGGTCAAGTTTGATGGCAAGGCCAACGAAATGATCAAGAAGCTCGAGACCGACGTCAAGGCCGGTTCCGGACCTTGCTTGGCACAGCTGGGCTATGCAGAAATCCCCGAGATGTTCACCAAGGGCCTGCTGGAGGATGTGACACAGTACGCGACCCAGTACAAGGCCAACTACTCCGCTGGCGCCTTCTCGCAGGTTGGCGTGGGTGGCAAGTACTACGGCCTGCCCCAGGACACCGGCCCGCTTGTTTACTACTACAACAAGGCTGAGTTCGAGAAGCTGGGAATCAAGGTTCCCACCAACCTCGAAGAGTTCAAGGCCGCTGCCAAGACCGCAGCTGCAAAAGGCAAGTACATCTCTGCTTTCGAGGCTGACGAGTCGCGCTATAGCCTGTCCGCTCAGGCAGCTGCAGCAGGCGGTGTTTGGTACAAGGCTGAAAACGATAAGTGGACCGTCAAGATCGACGATGCGTCCGCCAAGACCGTGGCAGACTTCTGGCAGTCGATGCTCGACGACAAGACCACTCTCGTCGCCGAGCGCTGGGGAGATTCCTTCACTAAGGCTCTGACCGACAAGACCCTGATCGGCAGCATCGGTGCCGCATGGGAAGCACCGCTCATCTCCGCTGATCTGGAGAAGACCGACAACAAGGGTCAATGGGCAGTTGCTCAGCTCCCTGACTTCGGCAAGGGCGCGTTGACCGGCCCCAACGGCGGTTCCGGCGTTGCAGTCATGAAGGGATGCGCGAACCCCAAGGGCGCCATGGAGTTCAACAACTGGCTGAACACCCAGGTTGACGCTTTGGTCTCGCAGGGTTTGGTCGTCGCAACCACCACCGGCACCATGAAGACCCCGGATTCGGTCAAGGAATTCTATGGTGGACAGGATGTCTTCGCTGAACTGTCGAAGGCAAACGCCAACCTGGCCCCCGACTTCCCGTACATCCCCTACTTCTCGACCCTCACCGATCCCATGACCAAGGCTGCAACCGCAGCTGGTGATGGCTCCGGCAAGGTGATCGACATCTTCAAGGCTGCTCAGACGCAGTCCGTGAAGGCGCTCAAGGACGGAAACCTTCCCGTCGCTGAGTAAGCGCTAATCGCGGAGGGGGTGTGGTTTCTCCGCTGAGGAACCACACCCCTACCGTGTTTAAAGTCCACAATCTGCCAGCAATCGAGGGTGATTGATACATGCAGTCAGACATTCAAAACCGGCGCATCAGAGAACGGCACGATGCGCGTACCGGATGGGCCTTCATGGCCCCATTCTTCATTATGTTCCTCTTGGTTTTTGCCGTTCCGATTTGTGTGGCAATCTACCAGTCCTTCTTCCGTCAGGTCGCAAGTGGCGGAGGCCTGTACGGCGGCGGCGAACTCACCAACCAGTTTGTTGGCCTCGACAACTTCGCTATGGTCATTGCTTCGGGTGATTTCTGGTCCGGCATGGGGCGAGTCGTTGTTTACGCGGCCTTCCAGATCCCGATCATGATTATCTCGGCTCTTGTTCTGGCTCTTGTTTTGGACTCATTCCTGATTCGTCGGGTCGGTTTCTTCCGACTGAGCTACTTCCTGCCATTTGCAATCCCCGGCATCGTTGCCGCAATGGTCTGGCTCTACATCTACACCCCTGAGCTTTCCCCGATCGTTAAGTTCTTTGATTCCCTTGGAATCCATGTCGACTTCATGGCTCCTGGAGCACCAATCCTGGCCTCGATGGCAAATATGACGACGTGGACCTACACCGGTTACAACATGCTGATCTTCCTGGCAGCGCTGCAAGCAGTGCCCCATGAGCTGTACGAGGCCGCACGTCTCGACGGCGCTTCCTCGTGGCAGATTGTGCGCCAAATTAAGATCCCCATGGTCTCCGGAGCTGCCCTCCTGGCGGTTCTTCTTTCCATCATCGGCACAATTCAGCTCTTCAATGAACCCGCAGTTATGCAGTCTGCAAATGGGTGGATGGGCTATGCCTACACGCCGATGATGATGGCCTACAGCACCATGTTCGGAACTATCTCGCCCGGTGGCGATGGCCCGGCCTCGGCAATCTCAATCGTGATGGCACTGGTTGCTGGCGGACTTGCCGTGATCTACGCGCTCTTGCAAAGGAAGACCGTCCGATGAGTACCACTATGCGCACGCTGCCCGATGGACGCCAGTACACACCCTCTCTCGAGGGAATGCCTCCGCGTTCACTCGCACCCTCGAAGGTCGCTCGAATCGTCACTATCGTTGCTCTGACCTTCACCATGCTTTACTTCATCCTGCCGATCATCTGGGTGATGTTCTCGGCAACGAAGTCGAACGCAGATCTCGTTTCTACTAATGGCTTCTGGTTTGGTCACTTTGAGCTGGCGGACAACTACACGAAGCTTATGGGCTGGACTCAAGGCCTCTTCTGGCGCTGGGTGCTCAACTCCCTCTTCTACTCAACGACTGCTGGCGTCATTGGAACCCTGATCTCGGTTGCCGCTGGATACGCGATGGCAAAGTTTGTTTTCCCGGGACGTAATGTCTCTATGGCTTTGATTATGGCCGGACTGCTGATGCCCGTCGCTCTGCTCACCATCCCGCTTTACGTTGTCTTCCATAACCTTGGGTTGACAGACACTGTGTGGGCAATCCTGATCCCTAGCTGTGTCTCTCCCTTCGGTGTCTTCCTCGGCCGTGTCTACGCAGAATCTTCTGTCCCGACAGAACTCATCGAGGCTGCCCGCATCGACGGAGCATCCGAAGCGCGCGTGTTCTTCACGATTGTTCTTCGCCTGCTCGCCCCGGCAATGGTGACAATCTTCCTCTTCATCTTCGTGGCAACCTGGAATAACTTCCTGCTTCCCTTGATGATGGTCTCGACGCCTGAACTCAAGCCTGTCACTTTGGGCTTGTATGGCATGATGAGCTACTTCGCTCCCCAAAAGGGCGCAGTAATGCTGGGCGCACTCTTGGGTGTTTTGCCGCTCATCGTACTATTCCTTGGCCTGCAGAAGTACTGGCAATCAGGTCTGGCTGCCGGTTCTGTGAAGGGATAGTTAGCCCGCTGTTGAGCCACCACGAGGTGCTGGGAAGGATAGGTTAATGGAGACGATTGCCTACGGTGGCGATTGGAACCCCGAACAGTGGGATAAGGAAACTAACCGAGACGATATCGAACGCATGGTCCGTGCCGGCGTCAATCTGATCTCCCTTGGGATCTTTTCCTGGGCATCTCTTGAACCCGAAGAAGGCCACTACGATCTGGAGTGGTTGGCGGATCTCATTGATCAGCTCCACAGCGCTGGAATTGGCGTGGACCTGGCCAATGGGACCGCTTCCCCTCCGGTGTGGATGGCTCAACGCTACCCCCAAACCCTTCCCGTTGACTCTCGAGGCGTGCGTTTAGGATTTGGCTCGCGCCAGCAGTACAACCCCTCAAGCGAGCTTTTTTGCCGCAAAGCTTGTGAGTTGACCGAGGCCATGGCGCGCCGTTTTAGCGACCATCCCGGCGTGGTCATGTGGCACATTTCGAACGAATACGCCTGTCACACGGCAGAGAGTTTCGACGATGAGTCCGCTGCGGCATTTCGACGCTGGCTAGTGGAGAAATACGGGGATATTCAGGCGATCAATCAAGCCTGGGGAACTGCATTTTGGTCCCAAACCTATAGGGACATCCAAGAAATCCAGCCTCCCCGTGCAATGCCCACCTTCTACAACCCCGGGCAGATGCTGGATTGGCGTCGCTTTAGTGACTACGCTCTGCGTTCCCAGATGGAACGTGAACGAGAGGTGATTCGTCGCTATTCGGACCGTCCTATTACGACGAATTTTATGGGGGCCTTCCCGCTTCTTGATTACCGCAAGTGGGCACCGCTGTGTGACATCATCGCCGATGATTCTTACCCAGACCCCGCAGATCCTCAGGCTGCACACGACATTGCTTGGCAGGGCGATGTCATGCGCGGCCTCGGCAACGGCGCTCCCTGGCTCTTGATGGAACAGAGCCCCGGTGCGGTGCAGTGGCGACCCCAAAACTCTCCCAAGCGCCCGGGACAGTTCCTTTTGTGGACGATCGCAAGGCTCGCTCACGGAGCGGATGGAATCCTCCAATTCCAGTGGCGGCAATCCGCTAGGGGATCGGAAACCTTCCATGCAGGGATGGTGCCGCACTCTGGCGAAGATTCACCAATTTGGACGGATGTTGTGAGCACCGGCCAAGCTCTAAAGTCTCTGGCGCCCATTACGGGGACTCGCATGAGCTCACGCGCTGCAGTTGTCATTGACTGGGAGAGCGAATGGGCGCGGCGCTATGCGATCGGTCCGATTAGTTCTGAAAATCCCGCAGATTCGTGGGGGAACTTCGCGCCCGCTAAGTCTTGGCATCAAAGCTTGTGGGAAGCGGGAATCGCTACTGATGTTGTGGGTGTCGACAATGATTTCAGCTCTTACGATCTCATCATTCTTCCCGCGCTTTTCGTTGACTACCCGCAGATGACTCAGGCTTTGCACGCGGCAGCTGAACGCGGAGCACACATTGTCATTACCGCGCCAAGCGGTGTTGTTGATTCCCAGCTTGGGGCAATTCTCGGCGGATACCTCGGCTCCCTTTCTGATCTTGCAGGGGTGCGGGTTCTGGAGCATTCAACACTCACCGGTCCCAGCCAGGGGCGTGTGTATGATGCGCGCGAGAAGGCCGCGAACCGGATTTCTTCCGCAGTAAGTACCCCGGCGGCCTGTGATTGGTGCGGGATCGATACCGATAACGAGGCCCTCAAACGAACCGCGGACCTTCTTGGGGGAGCGGCGACGGACCTGCGCAGTGGTCGCTGGGCTGAAAAGATTGCCCCCGCTGCCGGTTTGCAGTGGCAGATTCCCGGGGATTCCACCTTGGAGGGCGGGCCTGAGTGCGTTGGATACTTTGATGGCCGAGGTGGTGGCCTCGACCTTGCCGGTCTGCCTGCGCTTACCCGCAGGAAAGTTGGCCGCGGAAGTGTCTGGTATGCAGCTGTGGACTTTGACGCGCTGACTCGTTCGGTCCTGCTGCGCTTGTGGACGACCTACACGCGAATTCGCCCTGTGGTCCCAGACCTTCCCGAAGGTGTGGAAGCTCAACAACGTGAAGGCTTCCTCTTCATTCTCAACCACTCTGATCGTGCGGTTGAACTCGCTGGGATTGTGGGCCAAGATCTTCTCAGTGGAGCTGAGTGTACGGGACATGTTCTTCTTGCTCCGCGATCAGCAATGGTTATTGAACGATAGGAGAAGGCCCGTGGGGGATATCGGCAGCGCCTCTTCAGCTGTTCGCCTCCACGAACTTTGTGTGGATTCGCTTGCCACTAAGACCCGAGTGGTTCTCGAGGGCATCGATCGTCTGCTGGTCTACTCAATTCCGATGCGCCTGCGTTTTCGTAATATCGAGGTGCGTGAAGGCCTTCTTCTACACGGTGAATACGGGTGGGGAGAATGTGCACCTTTCTGGGATTACGACCCGCGGGAATCCTCTACCTGGCTTGCTAGCGCATTGGAAGCTGCCCGAGTAGCGCCGCCCAGGCCTCGGCGCGAAAAAGTGCCGCTCAACGTGACAATTCCGGTGATTTCGGCCGAAGATGCGCGCAAGCGAGTATTTGATCATCCGGGTTGTGCGACTGCAAAAGTTAAGGTTGCCGATACACGTTCTGACCTTGAGCGCGATTGCCAGCGTGTCGAGGCCGTCGCTGAGGCTCTGGTTGAATTGCACGCCTCGTCTGCGAAGGTGCGTGTTGATGCCAATGGTGCTTGGGACAGAGAAACTGCTCTGACATGGATTGTGCGTCTGAATCGCGCAGCCCAAGCCGCGGGTGGCCTGGAGTATGTTGAACAGCCCTGCATGGCCGTTGAAGACCTTGCGTGGCTGCGGCGCAAACAAGAGGTTCCTCTTGCAGCCGATGAATCGATTCGCCGCGCGGAAGACCCGCTCAAGGTTGCTCGGCTTGAAGCGGCTGACGTAGCCGTTATCAAAGTTGAACCTCTGGGAGGGGCGGGTGCAGTTCTCCAGTTGGCCGAGGAACTGCCCATGCCTTTGGTGATCTCTTCGGCCTTGGAAACCAGTTTTGGTTTGGATTACGCGGCTCGGGTGGCCTGCGCTCTAGATCAGGAACCACGCGCATGCGGTCTGGGCACGGCCTCGCTATTGAGCGGCGATACGGCGGTTTCCCCAGTGCGTATAGTTGATGGACATATGATTCCAACTGATCTAGCCGTGAACGAAAGCCTGATCACGCCCTCAGCACCCGATTCTCAGCTCTGTGAATCCTGGGTGAATCGGCTAAATGCAATGGCATCCCACCGTTAAAGATCAAGAATAGAAGTAGGAGTATGTACCCCTCACAAGCTTTGGCTGAGTGCATCATTGATTCCCTGATTGCCGGTGGAATTCACGATTTTGTGTACTGTCCCGGATCGCGAAATGCGCCCTTTGCCTATGCGCTTGCGCGGTATGACTCGTTGAATGAGAACCCAATCCGTGTGCACATTCGCCTCGATGAACGTTCGGCTGCGTTTTTTGCCCTTGGACTCACGCTCGGGGAAGGCAGTGGTTCCCCCGCCGCACGTGCCTGCGTGATTACCACCTCGGGAAGTGCCGTCACGCATCTTTATCCTGCGATGAGCGAGGCGTTTTATTCTCATCTTCCTCTCGTTGCTATTAGCGCGGACCGTCCCGCTGAATTGCATGGCGTTGGAGCATCCCAAACCATGACTCAGCAGGGAATTTTTTCCGACCAAGTCGTGGACGAATGGGATTTTTCGTCGGACACCGCTGAATTGGCCAGTGTTCCTGGCCGTGTTGCGCGTGCACTTGCAGCTGCCGCTGGTCGTCCCTCCGGCACTCCAGGTCCAATCCACTTTAACTGCGCCTTCCGTGATCCGCTTACGCCCTGCGACGAGGCCGAGCCTCTTCAAAGCGCTCAGCTGAGGGAGAATTGCGGCGGGGGAGTCGAGGTCTACCCGTCCCAGATTGTGCGTGAACCGAGTGCGGAGAATGCCCTCAAGCCCGATCTTGCAACGGTTGTGATTGCCGGTCATGGCGCACAGGACTCGGTGCTGCGCTGGGCTGAGCGCTCGCGGGTGCCGGTTTTTGCCGAGCCCATGGTTACCGGTGTGAGCACTGAAGTCCTCATCCCCTTCCAGCAGACTCTGTGCGCGGATTCAGATGTTGTCGCACGAATCGGTCAAATTGTTGTCACCGGACGTCCAACATTGTCGCGTCCGATCCAGAAGCTCTTGGCTTCCAATAAGCGTGTCATCATCGTCTCTCCCCATGCGGCGTGGACGGATCTGCATGGCAAGGCAAGCTGTGTTGTTTCGTCTCTCACCGGATCTGATCGCGTGAATGCAGCCATCCAAAATTCTTTGTGTCAAGACTTATCTGCGCGTGCTCAATCGGTGGCACGTGGGGTTGATGAACTGATCAATTCCTATGGTGATGAGCTTAGTGAAATTGGTGTTCTTGATGCCGTATGGCAAGAGTGCTCTCATATTTTCCTTGGCGCATCGAATCCCATCAGAGTTGCGGATCTTATTGCCGGCCGTCAAGGTTACGATCCGCAGGGGAATTCTGAAAGCGATCACCGTTGTCCCCAGCAGGTGTGGTCGAGCCGAGGCCTTGCGGGAATTGATGGAAATGTGTCGACTGCTCTTGGTTGGGCGCGCCTATTGGAAGAAACATCTGAATGCCCGCCAACGGTTCATGCCGTAATGGGGGACTTAACTTTCTTGCATGATGCCTCTGGGATGGGAATGCCTCTTGGAGAGGAATTTCCTCGCTGTCGGATCATTGTCCTGGATGATCAGGGCGGCTCGATATTTAAGAGTTTGGAGCATGGTCAGCGCGCTTCTCAGACGGTGTATGAACGCTATTTCGGAGTCGCTCAGCGTACTGATATCAGTGCGCTTGCCGCGGCATATGGAGCGAAGATTCGTCGCGTGAGTTCAATGTCCGAGCTTCGAGCGATTTTGAATACGGAGACTGAAGGATTAGAAGTGCTGCACCTCTCTATCCCTCGGCCGACCGAAGATATTGCATTTTTGCGGTCGTTGTAGGATGCTAATGTAACGATTTGATAACGAAATGAGATGGGTTGGTCATGAATCCGGAAGAAACCACTCCTCAAGGTGATGCGCGCTTTCAACCTGACGCGCAAGAACCCGCCCAGCAATCGGCCTCGCAAGAGGGCGGCGCGTCTGTGCCGATGCAGCACGAAACTGTGCCGCTGCCTGCAGTAACTCCCGCCACTTCTGAAAGTGAAGCAGCATATACTCCTGCTTCTGCTCAGCCCCCTGCATCCGAGGGCTCGGCAGAAGGTGAAACCCCAACTGGAGTTCCGGCAGGCCCGGTCCCCACTCTTCTTGAGACGCATAGCCCGAGGCGCGGACCCGGCTGGGGAGCGCTTGTGCTGGCGATGGCCTGCACGGCAGGCCTGGCCATTGGAGGCACCCTAGTCATTGGACAAAACCTGCATTCTTCGGTGACAACCCCTCTGGTCAGTCAGACCTCCGCACCGGCTCAGACTAATTCCGCTGGAACTGCAGTCGATTGGGAGAACGTCGCGCAAACCGTGTCTCCCGCTGTCGTCACTATTTCTGTTTCGGCTCAGAACTCCTCGGGAATTGGCTCGGGTGCGATCGTCGATTCCTCTGGAAATATCGTCACCAACTACCATGTCATTTCCTCGGTTGCTGATGGAAGCGGACGGATTCAAGTCACACTCACTGATGGCAGGATCTACGAAGCAAAGATTGTTGGTACAGATAAGAGCACTGACCTTGCGGTGATCCGTTTGGTAAATCCGCCTTCGGATCTTGTTGCTGCACAGTTCGGGCAGTCCTCTGATCTAAAGGTTGGCCAGCCCGTAATGGCCATAGGTTCGCCGCTTGGGCTCTCGAATACGGTGACAACGGGTATTGTCTCTGCTCTCAATCGTCCTGTTCAGGTGCAGGCCTCGGAATCCCAAAACCAGGACAACTCAAAGGATCCCTTCGGTCAGCTTCAGCAGCAGGGTAACCAGAGTCAATCGATCACAACGAATGCCATCCAGGTTGACGCCTCGATCAACCCCGGTAACTCCGGTGGACCGCTATTTAATGAACACGGCCAAGTGATCGGCATCAACTCGTCTATTGCATCGCTCTCCTCATCGTCGAACTCTGAAGCGGGATCGATCGGTCTGGGATTCGCGATTCCTTCTGACTTGGTCGTTTCGGTTGTTAATCAGCTCATTCAAAACGGAACAGTTGATCATGCTCGATTGGGCGTTACGGTCAGTACCGGTGCCGCGCGAGTAGGCAACGACACCCGTGCGGGTGCGCAGATTTCCGGTGTGAGCCAGGGGTCTGGAGCTGAAGTTGCAGGGTTGAAAGCCGGGGATGTCATTACCAAGATTGATGGGAACACTGTCACCTCGGCGCAGTCCTTGGTCGGTTATGTCCGTCGCTACACGGGCGGCCAAGAGGTGAGCGTCACTTACGTGCGTGATGGCGTAGAAAACACTGCAAAAGTCACGCTTCAGTCAGAACACTGAGTTAAAGGTTTAAAACCTCGAGCAACGGCCGCATCTTGGTCTGGGTCTCCTCCAATTCTCTGCGGGATGATGAATCTGGCATGATTCCGCAGCCGGCGAAGATTCTCAAGGTGCGGTCGTTGTTCTCTAATTGGCCACAACGTAGGGCAATGCCGAATTCCCCATTTCCCGCACCGTCAATCCAGCCAACCGGGCCCGAATAACGCTCGCGCTCCGTGCGTTCGTAGGCGTGGATGAGATCCAGCGCATCATCAGTTGGAGTTCCACACACTGCGGCAGTGGGATGCAGTTGTGCCACCGCATCAAGAACGCTTCCCTGCGGGAAAGTTGCGTATACATCAGAACTGAGGTGGGCAATATTGGGAAGAATCAGCACATTAGGACGTGCAGGTGCTTGCACATCCTGCGCCGCAGAAAGGAGTGCGGCCACGACGGACTCGACTGCAAAGAGATGTTCAGAACGATCTTTTAACGACAGCGGGAGCGAATCCGCATCCTCGGGTTTGCTGCTTCCTGCAAGAACGCGCGAATGGAGCTTTCCCTGGTGAAGGGAGACCAGCATTTCTGGAGTTGCACCAATTAATCCTGCAACGGCGAAGGTCCAGGTTTGGGGGTAGCGCTGATGCAGATGCTCAACCAAAGCAGCCTGATCGAAAGGAAAGTCGGAGATGATCGTCATGTCGCGAGCCATGACAACTTTTCCGACCTCTTCGTTGCGAAGGGCATTAATGATTTCATCAACCGCGCCGCACCAAGCTTCCTCGCTCATGGCACCTGGGCCAATATTGAGCGTTTCGGCAGGCGGGAGTTGGTGATCGATAATCTCGGCATCAAAAACAGGCTTGTCACGCGAATCGATTGAACTCGTCACCAAGAAACGTGTCGAACCACGGGTGATGATGAGGAAAGTGGGCACAACTAAAACACGTTCCCCGTCGTCCTCAAAAGCGCAGGATGCAAAAGCAATCGGAAGGACGGGTGAATCAGAACCCCACGCATCGCGCGTGCCTTCAGCCCAGTGGATCTGTGCTTTCTCTCGAACTAAATCCCACACTCGCGCCGCTTCGGTAATCGCAGCGTTCTCCCCGGCCTCGACAAGGGGAGGGCGGTCCTTCCCTCGCTGCCAACGCCACGCCTGCCCCCAGCCGACCATGGCCTCGTCGCGAATCCACGCGCAAAGTCCAGAGGTGGGGAGGAAAGAAGTCAATGGAAGATGCCCCTGAGGAGAGGAAGGATCGATGCGCTCAACCCAGCAGTACAGGGTGGGGATCGATGAAAAGTGTCCGGAGGGCATGTTTCCATGCTAGTGCCTTGTGTGCGCTTCCACTTAAGCGTGCCGATGTGGCGTGTAAATGGGAAAATATGCATATGAGTGAACAGACCGCCTCCCAGCAGCGTCGAGCAGACCTTGGTAAGTCTCAAGATCAAGTGGCCGCAATGTTTGATGATGTCTCTTCGCGTTACGACGTGATGAATGCGCTGCTCAGCGGCGGGATGAATTTTATCTGGCTGAAGGCTTTAACGAAGGCGCTGGCACCGAAGCCCTCGGATCGGATTTTGGACCTTGCGGCTGGTACGGGTGCCTCATCCGCGCAAATCGCGCGCAGCGGTGCGCGCGTTGTCGCCTGTGATCTTTCTGCAGGCATGATTGAGGTGGGACGCAATCGTCACCCCGATATCGAATTCATCCAAGGCGATGCGATGGATCTTCCTTTTGAAGATCAGTCTTTCGATGCGGTGACCATTTCCTACGGTCTGCGAAATGTTCCAGATCCCAAGCGTGCGCTGGAGGAGATGGCTCGCGTTGTGCGCCCGGGCGGGCGACTGGTTGTCTGCGAATTTTCGACGCCGACCTCTGCGCCGCTGCGTGCGGGTTATTCATTGCACCTCCAGTATGTGATGCCGCTGGTTGCGCGCCTGGCTTCTTCCGATGACGTTGCCTATGACTACTTGGCGGAGTCGATTCGCGAGTGGCCCGATGCTCCCGAAGTTGCAAGCTTGATTGCCGAGGCCGGGTGGAGTGACGTCCAATACCGTTACCTGACGGGTGGGATCGTGGCTCTTCATCGCGCTGTGAAGCACTGAAGTTTCGCTGGTTTTTGCTCAAGTGAGGAGCTGGAGCTTCATACTTGGGGACTTTGTCAAGACCTTTGCATAAGTGGGGGTAGAGGGCGCATAATAGGGGTGTCAAAGATGACCCCTGAATGGAGCTAAAAATGTCTGCACCCCTACGTGTTGGCGTGATTGGTTTGGGCGCACGGTGCGTCATTGCCGAAAATTGCCACAAAGCCACGATTCCTGCAGAACTGGTTGGAGGATGCGATCCCAATCCTGCGATGCGCCAGCGCGCGACAGAAGTTTTGGGTGATTACCCGTGGTTTGAGACCCTCGATGAACTGCTGGAACTGGGTATTGATTGCGCAATTGTTACCAGCCCTGATGACACTCACGAAGACATCACCTGTGCGCTCTTGGAAGCTGGGGTTGCGGTTTATCTGGAAAAGCCGATTGCGATCACTATTGAGGGTGCTGATCGCGTTCTTGAAACCGCGTATAGGACCAAGACTGCCCTCTATGTTGGGCACAACATGCGACACATGGCGGTTGTGCGCATTCTGCGTCAAGTTGTCCAAGATGGTCTGATCGGTGAGGTCCGAGCAATTTGGTGCCGTCACTTCGTGGGCAATGGTGGTGACTATTACTTCAAGGATTGGCATGCAGATCGCAGTCGAACAACTGGGCTGCTGCTCCAGAAAGCCGCCCATGACATTGATGTCATGAACTGGCTGTCTGATTCCGTCCCCGAGCGTGTCGTTGGCATGGGAGATCTCATGCTCTACGGAAAGCTCACTGATCGCAGCGGGCAGAAGTCTGATGCGGTCATGAGTGACTGGTTCTCTTTCGATAACTGGCCGCCCGCGTCTCTTACCGGTCTTAATCCCGTGATTGATGTCGAGGACGTCTCCATGCTCATGATGAGGCAGGCTTCTGGCACTCTGATTTCCTACGAACAGTGTCACTTCACTCCCGATTACTGGCGTAACTACACCGTGATTGGAACCGAAGGCCGAGCGGAAAACTTCGGTGATGGTGAAGGTGGGGTTGTTCGCGTATGGAAGCACCGCAGTGGATGGGAGCCCACTGGCGATATCGAGATCCCCATTAAGGGTGATGCTGGCGGACACGATGATGCCGATGTCGCAACGATGGACGAGTTCCTGCGCTTTGTTGCCAAGGGTGATCGGACCGATACGACGCCGCTGGGGGCTCGCGAGGCCGTTGCTGCGGGAGTGCTGGCCACCAAGTCACTGCGTGAGGGTTCTGTTCCCTTTGATGTTCCGCGTGTCAGTCCTGAATTGACGAGGTACTTCGAGAATAACCAGGATCGAGGAGCCTGAGACTCAGGTGAAAAGTGGGGGGTGGCTGCGGCCACCCCCCAATCTTTTAGGACACGATCAATTTAGGAGACGATCTGAATAACTTCCGATGCGGGGAGCAATTGCTCTCCGCACGCGTGGGCTGTAATTTGGTCGATTCCGCGGCATACAGCACCTTGGACCACCCCGCGTCCGCCGAGCTGAGAGACGCGGATTTCGGGCATGTGGATCGTGAGTTCTTCGAGACGTGAAGAAAATTCATCCTTCCACAGATCCGCGGATGCCGAGATACCTCCGCCAAGGATGAGAACTTCTGGGTCAATCGTCAGAATCAAGGCCGCTGCTCCAAGGGCAAGGTCTCGCGCGAATTCTTTGACAATTCGCGTTGCTTCTGCGTCGCCATCTCTCATCCGGTCGCACACCCACCGTGCTGCTGTGCGATGAGAGAGGTCAGCAGGAAGCTGCGAGTGTGTGAAGAAATGTGCGGGCGTTTTGTACCAATTGAGATGGGGGAGTGCACCGATTTCTCCGGCTGCACCGGCAGAGCCCCGACAGACCTTTCCGTCGATCATGAAGGATGCGCCAATTCGTGTACCGGCCATGATGTAGACGGCAGAAGAAACATCTTGCGCCTGACCGAGGTGTGACTCTGCATCCAGAGCGCATTTACAGTCATTCTCAACGGTAACTGGGCGTTTGTAACATGCCTGAAGCTCTTGGACCATTGGCACGCTCTCCCAACCGGGAAGAGGACCGCCGAAAGGCATTCTTCCGGCCTCGTCAACGGGGCCGGTAACTGCGACCGAAATCAGTGCCAGGCCGTCGCGGTAGGACGGGTTTTTCTCAAGAGTGTGGGAAATGGTGTGCTGAACAGCTTCCATTCGCCTTGGCGCAGCCGACGAAGGAGCCAGTTCGGTTTCTTCTGAGCACTTTTCTTCACCGCATAGATCGGTCAAGGAGGTTGCGATTCGGTTTGCCCCGATATCGATACCCAAGACGAAACCCGACTCTGAGCGGAAACGGTAGCGCTTTGCGGGGCGCCCGGTAGGAGGTGAGGTCGGTGGTAGGGATTGGACCCATCCCAAACGCTCAAGATCAGTGATCGTTGCATTGACCGAAGTGCGTGAGAGGCCCGTTGCGGCAGCAATTTGAGAGGAGGTTGTGTCCTCAATAGCGCGCAGGTACGCGAGCACCGCGAGGGAATTCATTTCCCGGATGCGGTCGGGGCCGTAGGTTTGAGTCATGGCTCTCTCTTCGTTGGGATGAGACCAATTCAGCGTAGGCCCAGGAGGGAAATCCTGAGCCTACGCTGATAGGCGAGTCGAATAATTCTGAATATTCGACAGTTGCGACGCCTATCAGGCGCGCGTGCGGCGAATCAGAAGGGCTCCAAGCCCAAGCGCGCCCGCTGCGATTGCAAGGACAGTGCCACCGACGGTGCCGGTACGCGCCAGCTTCGTCTTGGGGGCTTGCGCACTCTTCTTTTCAGAAGAGGCGCTAGCTACCTTGGCTTCAGTGGAAGTGCCGGGTGTGTTCGAGTCATTGCCCTTCGGTGTGGAAGGCTGAGCCGGAAGCGAGCTTTCCAAAGACACCGTTCCCAAGCTCAGGTAGCCGGGAAGGGTTGTGCCCATTGCTTCGTTTGCAAAGGCTACAGGTGCACCATTGGGCAGCGGATTGACAACCCGTAGGACTGCGCTGAGATCTCCGCTTACGGGGGCGGTAGCTGCCTGGGAGGAGCGTTCTCCAGCGCCACTGCTCAGGTCAAGCGTGGCCTCGACAATCGTTGACGATCCGGGCTCAACGGAGGGAAGCGGGGACTCAATGGTCTTGGAAACGACCTTCTCTCCCTTGCTGTTCACCAGCGCGACCTCAATCGGCCAATTTGCGTAGAAGGGGGCGAGGCCGGTGTTGGCGATCTCTGCTTCGACGGTGACGGAGGAATCCTTCACAGTTGTCCGGGCTTTCTTCGCGCTAAGGGTGTAACCCATGAGAGCATTTGCTTCCTTTGCTCGCTCTAGGTCTGCGCCCTTGTATCCGACAAGGAAAGCCTTGTGGTTGATGAGCCAGGTGGCATGAGTGGCCTTGATGGACTCAATCATGTCGAAATTACGGCCCTGTGCCTTTTCTGCTTCTGCGCCCGGGCAGTTTAAAGGCTGAGAGAAGATGCAGGTCTGCAATGGCGGGTAAACCTCGCCACCGATCGGAACGTTCTGCCATGCCTTGTCCTCGCCCTGATTCTTCATGTGTGCCATGAAGTGCCAGTCAACATTGTCAAGGGTTGAGTAGGCGAAAGAGTCATCGTGGTAGCCCATGTGGTGGGCTTTCGTTGCCTCGGTGGGAAGGCGGTACAGAATGTGGGTGTCGTTGAACGCGCTGTCCCATGCGGCAACCAGCTTGGCACGGAATTCGTCGCTGGGCATCCAGTTTTCACCCTTGGGGTTGTCTGCGCTCACTTCGCCGTTCATGGGCCACGTGTGGTCTTCTCCCCAGAAACCAATGAGTCCGGCGGTCAGATAACCCACGCGCGCATCGCCGTCATACTTTTCGCCCAGTGCCTTGACGAAGTCAAGCATCATTTCCTGAATACGGGGGTCGTTGTAGTCGGGCGAGAATGATACGCGATTGTTATCAAAGACCGTGTAGGTGCGGGAAGTGTTGATTCCTTCATCGATGAGATACTGCGGAACTCCGGACTTCCTGGTGGGGTAGTCCAGGTAGAAACGGAATACTGCCTGGTGTCCGCGGGAGGCGATGGCGTCGAGCATCTTGTCGACCTTGCTCCAGTCGTAGACGCCCTTTGCGGTGACAACGTCACTGACGGGGAAGTAAGTCCATTCCATCGTGTAGGGAAGCGCGCCTTCTGCGGCAGGCAACTCGCTTCCATCGTCGGGCGCGAAGGGGAAGAAACCCTTGAGAGGGTTGGAAACGGGGGCCGGGGCGCTCTTGAGTTGCGTCCATTCCCCATTTCCTGCGTCCGAGGCCGTGGCCGGCAGGGCGGCAATCGTCAGTGCCGTCGCGAGTGCGCCTGAGAGAAGAAAAGCTGGTGTTTTTCTCATCGTCGAGAGTCCTTTCGGGCGATTGAGCTCTGTCATTGAGCTCGTGACAAGTAGTGAAGCAGAGCAGGATCAGCTTTGTCAATGGTCTTGACAAACTTTGTTCAAGGTGTTTAATTAGTGCCTGTCACAGCAATGGAGGTGTACTCAATGAAGAGCCCCACACTTGCGGAAGACCGGACAGGGACCGGTTCTGATTCGCAGAAAACCAGCGCGCAACAGGGAGCGCAGCTGGCAGGCAAGAAGCAGGGTCTGCGCTCGAGCGCAGATGCGGCTGGAACTCGTATGCTCAAGCGTCGCGATGATCGCCGGGCAGCAGCTATCTTCCTCATTCCAACCTTCATCGGATTCTTCATCTTCTACGTCTACCCGGCACTTCGGGGCCTGTGGTACTCATTCACAGACTTCAACCTGATCGGCGAGGCCAACTGGGTTGGCCTGGACAACTACAGCAAGGCAATTGCGGATAAGGAAGTCTGGAACGCCTTCAAAGTCACCATTGCTTACGCGCTGTACAACATCGTGGGACAGACTTTCCTCGGATTGCTTCTTGCAGCACTCATGCAGCGATTTGCTCGCGCAACCTGGGTTCGCTCGCTCTTGCTCTTGCCGTGGCTGGTTCCCAATGTCGCCATCGCACTGATCTGGGGATGGCTCCTCGATTCAAATATCGGTTTTGTTACCCACCTACTTTCAACGGTTGGTGTTGATGGCGTGACTTTCTTCAACGCCAACGCAGCAATGCCGATCGTTGCCGGAATTAATATCTGGGCCTACACCGGATACACCGCACTGCTTTTATACGCAGGCATGCTGCAGATCCCCGGTGAACTCTATGAAAGTGCGTCGCTAGATGGCGCTGGTGAGACACGAATGTTCTTCGGAATTACGCTTCCGCTTCTGCGTCCTGTTTTGGTTCTGGTCCTCGTCATGGGTCTGATTGGATCCTTCCAGATCTTCGATACGGTTCAGATCGGTTACGCCGGACACCCAATTCCCGCAGTTCGCGTCATTTACTACTACATCTACCAGCAGGGCTTCACCTTCCTGAAGATGGGCTACGCCTCCGCCGTCGCAATGCTCTTGGTTGTCGTCTTGGCAATCTTCACCGCAATCCAATTGCGCCTCATGCGCGCCGGCTCATCGGATCTGGCCTAAGGGGACTAATCATGCTCAAGAAATTCCAACCTTCCAAAGTTGTCGCGTGGGCAATCATCGCGATCGCAGTTCTTGTCACGGTTTTCCCCTTCTGTTGGATGATCCGCACGGCGATCACTCCGCAGTCCGATCTCATTGCCGAATCAACGAGGCTGTGGCCATCACACCCGACGATGATCAATTTCAAGCGAATTCTTGGACTGGTTTCTGTTGAAGAGGCGATGGCAGCCGGTGGTAGTGGAGCGACGATCAACTTCGCTATTGCAACAACGAACTCGCTGATTTACGCGGGCGGTATTGCCATCATTCAGACCTTCTTCGCTTCATGCGCGGCCTACGCTTTTGCCCGTTTGAAGTTCCCCTTCAAAAACGCGCTCTTTGCGTGCGTCATTGGTGCGCTCATGATCCCCGGGATCTTCTCGCTTCTGCCGAACTACGTGTTGATTAAGCAGCTTGGTTGGCTGAACACGATGCAGGGCATGATGCTTCCCGCACTTTTCATGGCACCCTTCTCAATCTTCTTCCTGCGGCAGTTCTTCCTCTCCCTGCCTCGGGAAGTGGAGGAAGCGGCAATGCTTGACGGATTGGGACCCGTCCGTCGTTTCTTCAAAGTAACCATCCCCATGTCTGCAGGACCAATCATGACGATGACCCTCATTACGATCATCGGCATGTGGAAAGACTTCCTCTGGCCGCTGCTGACCGGGCGCGAAGGCGCTCAGCTCCTCACCGTTGCTCTGGGAATTTTCCAGCAGCAATCGCCCAATAGGGCACCCGACTGGACCGGACTCATGGCAGGGTCAACGCTCAGCGTCATCCCGGTCCTGATCCTCCTGATTCTCATGGGACGCAAGCTGGTTGAGTCCCTGAACTTCTCTGGAATCAAATAGCACGAAAGTGCCTGAAGAGAAAGAACCACACATGAAAACTCGTACCGTAGTCTCAGCGGGGATTGTCGCAGCAATGGCGCTGTCCCTGGGCGCTTGCAACGCCAACTCCTCGAGCACCTCGAGTTCCTCGGCATCGGGTGACGGTGTGACCGTCAGCTACTGGCTGTGGGATGACCGTCAAGCTCCTCTGTACCAGAAGTGCGCTGATGACTTCCATGCAGAAAACCCGAACATCACCGTCAAGATCACCCAGACCGCATGGGGCCAGTACTGGGATACGCTGACCACTCAGCTGGCAGCATCGAACGCGCCCGACACCTTTGTCGATCACTCCACGCGTCTTCTCCAGTTCATTGATTCCAAGCAGATTTTGGATATCACTGACAAGGCAAAGGAAGCTGGAATCGATGATTCCATCTACCAGCCCGGACTTGCTGATCTGTCGAAGTTCGAGGGCAAGCGTTACGGCCTGCCCAAGGACTGGGACACCATGGGTCTGCTCTACGACACCGAGGTCGCAAAGGAAGCTGGCTACACCAAGGAAGATATGGCCAAGCTGACCTGGAACCCCACCGATGGCGGTACCTTCCAGGAATTCGTTGCAAAGACCACCGTTGACGCCAATGGCCACAACGGACTTGACCCGGCCTTCGATAAGAACAACGTCAAGCGTTACGGCTACTACCCCGAGTGGGCAGACGGCGCAATCGGCCAGAACGGTTGGGGCGAATTCGCCGCTTCCAACGGCTTCACCTACGGCGATAAGACCGTGAACCCCACCAAGTTCAACTTCGCCGATAAGAGCCTGGTCGACACCCTCGCTTGGGAACGTCAGCTCATCGAGAAGGGCTACGCCCCCAAGTTCGATAAGCAGTCCTCGCTGGGCACCGACGCAACGATGAACGCAGGTATTGCTGCATCGACCATCGCCGGTTCCTTCACCACCTCCTCCTACCTGGGTGCCGATGCACAGAAGAAGTTCGCTTACGCACCTCTTCCGATCGGCCCCGTTGGACGTCGTAGCGCCATGAATGGCCTGCACGATGTCGTGTGGAGCGGCTCGAAGCACCCCGATGAGGCATTCAAGTGGATCGCTTACATGGCTTCGGACAAGTGCCAGATCAAGGTCGGCGAGTCCGGCGTCATCTTCCCCGCCAGCATCAAGGGCACCGAAGCGTCCCTGAAGGCACGCGAGGCAAAGGGCCAGGACAACTCCGCATTCACCACCGTCGTTGAGAACAAGGAGACCTTCTCGGTTCCCGTCTTCGCACACGGTGACGAGGTCAACGCTCTGATCCAGGACGCTATCCAGGAGATCGCCGGTGGCGCTGATCCTCAGGCGACCATGACCGCGGCCAACGAGAAGGCAAACGCCCTGCTCAAGTAAGCCACTGAGCGGGTCCCGCCCCCGTCGATTACCCAATCGCAGGTCAGCGGGACCCGCTTTCCACACCCAAACCCATAACTTTCCTTTCCTTCTGCGCCGCTTCCCACGGCCTCGTCAATGAAAGAACGATCATGCAACGTCTGGTACTTTCCCTTCCTCACGCCACTTTGAGTGCGTCAGCTGATGCTCAGCTCATCGAGCAGGGTGACAATTTCGCAATCATTGACGCTAGCCGTGTCGCGCTGCTCCACGGAATGGAAAGTGGCCAGTACTACCGCAGTGGGCACAATTCTTGGTCGCCCTCTGGGTGGAATTTGCTCAGTGATGCACCCCTGCGAGTTCCCTCTGATGAACGTCGGACAACCGCCGATGATCCGGGAGCAGATGACGCCGTCCGTCATCACGGTTCGTGGATGGGCGCGGTTGTTGAAGAAGAGGGCGGTGCGGGTTTCCTCATTGGTGCGCTCGCGGGTGGACACCCGAAGGTGCGCGCTGATGAAGATGTTTTTGTTGGCTTCGATGAGACTCGTCCGGCTCGCTGGTTTGTGAGCTGGGGTAGTGAAGCGGAAATTTTCGAGGCCTATGTTGAGCAGCTGCGCCCTCGACGTCGCAGCCCCGGTCAGGCACCGCGTGTGTGGTGTTCTTGGTATTCCTACTACGAAAACGTTTCCTGGGATGTTCTTGCCGGACAGCTTCCCGGGCTTGCAAAACTTGGTTTCACTGCCTTGCAGATCGATGATGGTTGGCAGCTGAACGTGGGCGATTGGCGTCCGAATGCGAAGTTTGGACACGATCTTGCTGCCTGTGCTCGCTATATTTCCGATCTCGGTGTGACTCCCGGTTTGTGGATTGCGCCCTTCATTGCCCGAGAAGGGACACCTTTCCTGCAGGCGCACCCCGAAGCTTTCGTCCATGCGGAGGATGGGAAGCTCGCTATCGCCGGATACAACTGGGGTGGTCCCTACTATGCGCTGGATACAACGCACCCCCTGGCGCAGGAATATCTGCGCGACACCATCGGATATCTGCTTGACGCGGGAATCCGCTACATCAAGACTGACTTTATTAACGCAGCCGCCATTGAAGGTGTGCGCTTTGATCGTGAAGCAAGCCCCGATGACGCATTTATTTTGGGTTCGCAGATTTTGCGTGAGGCGGCAGGGGAGGATACTTACCTGCTGGGCTCTGGTGCTTTGATCATCCCCGCGCTCGGCTTCTACGATGGAATTCGAGTGGGCTGCGATGTCGCGCCCATTTGGAAGAACTACGCGACTAATGATCGTTCCGACGCAGAAGCGCGCAATGCTTTTATGGGTTCTGTATCGCGTCTGTGGCTGCGTGAGCTCATCGATGTTGATCCCGATGTCATCTTCTTCCGTCACATGAAAAACCTGCTCAATGATCAGCAGATCGGGTGGCTTCAAGACGTTGCCGCAGTCGCTGGTTTCAAGTCATCTTCCGATCCTCTGGTATGGCTAACGGAGCAGGAACAGGCAGAGCTGAGCCGATGGCTTGCTCGCCACGAGGATGTCCAACAGATTTCGCGAAACGTCTGGTCTTTGGA
Source organism: uncultured Actinomyces sp. (assembly GCA_900541895.1). GTDB lineage: Bacteria > Actinomycetota > Actinomycetes > Actinomycetales > Actinomycetaceae > Pauljensenia. Next base: position 70,122 of record UWSI01000002.1, read on the forward strand.
CGGTCGTGAGGTTGACTTCGGTCCCGGTTTGGCGGAGCCAGAGCACTGCTATCCGGTTTCCTGAGGATTTCCGCGCCGATTAACGTAACAAACATATGTGCAAATTGAATACGGGTGTGTGCTCGCTCACGCCCCTAAAGTGTTGTTCTCACGGACTTTTTGGCGTGCTTTCGCGGCTTCGTATACCGGTGACTATGGTCTGAACTGGACCCGATGTAGGTTCGTCGTTGCGTGGAGCGTGAAGGAGGCGTGGTGAGCCAACAGGCCCAAGACATGAACGCTGATGTCCTTATTGTCGGCGCTGGCCCAGGTGGTGCATCTACCGCCTATCATTTGGCGACCCTTGGTATTGACGTCCTTCTTGTCGATAAAGCACGTTTCCCGCGCGACAAGATCTGCGGTGATGGTCTGACTCCCGCCGCCGTTCAAGAGCTCATCCTCATGGGTGTTGATACTTCTGGTTGGGCACGAAACCGCGGTTTGACGGTGATCGGAGGCGGTCACACTATTCATATGGAGTGGCCCGATCAGGCTTCACTTCCGGGATACGGAATGACTCGCGCGCGTATGGATCTTGACTACGCACTGGTTCAGCGTGCACAGAGTGCGGGAGCTTGCCTCGAAGAAGAACTCACCGTTACCGAGGCCCTCCAAGACAGTGCACACCGCGTCTGCGGTGTTCGCGCGCGCCGAGGCCGTGGCAAGAATGCCCAGGAGGTGACGATCCACGCCAAGCTGGTTGTGGATGCCGGTGGCGTCTCCGCAAAGGTTTCTACCCGCCTCGGAATTGAAAAGAATCCCAAGCGTCCCATGGGCGTTGCGGCGCGCACCTACTTCCATTCCCCTCGTGGCAACGAAGAATGGATGGAATCGCACCTCGAGTTGTGGGCGGGCGAGCCCGGGCATTCAGATCTACTTCCCGGATACGGCTGGATTTTCCCTATGGGAGACGGCGTCGTCAACGTCGGACTGGGCTCCGTCGCCTCGACGGCAAGTGCGACGAACCTGCCCTATCGTCAGGTTTTCGAACAGTGGATGGCCAACCTCCCCGAGGAATGGGGATTTACCCCCGAGAACCAAATCGGCGAGCTTCGCAGCGCAGCTTTGCCGATGAGTTTGAATCGTCAGCCCCACTACACCAATGGATTCGTCATTGTCGGCGATGCCGGTGGAATGGTTTCTCCCTTTAACGGAGAAGGAATCGCACCCGCGATGAAAGCTGGACGCTACGCGGCCGAGGCTATGGCTCAGGCTCTTGCCCGCACGCACCGCGCTGGTATTGACCGAGCGATGAGCGCCTATCCCCAACGGATCCGCGACGAATACGGTGGCTACTACCAGTTGGGACGCATCTTTGTTCGTCTCATTGAAAATCCGCGAATCATGCGCCTGTGCACGACCTACGGTCTGCCCATCCCGCGCCTGATGACCCTGGTTCACAAACTTCTGTCGGATGGCTTCGAACGCCAAGGCGGCGACTTCGACGACCGACTGATTACGACCCTATCCAAGCTGGTGCCATCAGCATGATGGCCACGAAGGTACACCCGATGTGGGAGGAACGATGACAAATCCCTATGTTCCGCTGCTGATCATGGCTGCAGCCGCCATGGTCTTGGCGCTGGGCGGGCTGGGCGCATCCGCAATTCTGGGGCCAACGCGCAAGAACCGCACGAAGGCCGATAACTACGAATGCGGAATCGACCCCACGGAGCAGCACCTGGAGCGCGGGCGCTTCCCTGTGCGCTACTACCTGGTAGCCATGACCTTCATTGTCTTCGACATTGAAGTCGTGTTCATGTACCCGTGGGCCGTGAGCTTCAACCAGCTGGGACTTTTCGGATTGATTGCCATGCTGACCTTCATCGCGGTGATCACCGTCCCCTATATCTACGAATGGCGCCGCGGCGGACTGGATTACTGAGGTAAGAGGAAAACAATGGGAATTGAAGAGAGCCTGCCTGCAGGCATTGCCCTGGCAAGCATGGAGAAGATCCTCGGTCTTGCTCGAAAGCACAGTCAGTGGCCAGTCACCATGGGCTTGGCGTGCTGCGCAATTGAAATGATGGCAGCCGGAACTCCGCGTTTCGACATGTCGCGTTTTGGTTTGGAAGTTTTCCGCGCGTCGCCGCGTCACTCCGACCTCATGATTGTCTCCGGACGTGTTTCCCACAAGATGGCTCCCATCGTGCGTCGCGTCTACGACTCAATGGCGGACCCCAAGTGGGTCATCTCCATGGGTGCCTGCGCCTCCTCGGGCGGTATGTTCAACAACTACGCCGTCGTCCAGGGATGCGACCACATTGTTCCCGTCGATGTGTACCTTCCCGGATGCCCGCCTCGTCCCGAGGCCCTGATTCACGCAATCCTTACACTGCGTGAGCAGATCGGAAGCGAACCGCTGGGCGCACACCGTCGCGAAATTGCTCGCAAGGCTGAAGCAGCAGCACTTGCTGCGACCCCGACTCATGATCTGAAGGGATTGCTGGCATGAGCGAAGAAATTAATCGTTTCGGTGCCGAGCAGCCCGAGGTCATCAAAACCCGTCAGGGGCTGTTCGGGACTCAGGATCAAGGTGATACCACGGGCTTCTCGCAGCAAGTTACTGTTGCGCGTACTGCTCCCGCAGCGCTGCGCCCCTATGGCTCCTACTTCGATCAGATCGTTGACATCCTCGAGGAATTGATTGCCGCCGATGGACTGGCAGTTGCGGATGTTATTGAGAAGGTTGTTGTTGAACACGGCGAACTCAGCATCTTCATCCCGCGTGAGCACATCCGTCGCGTCGCGCGTTACCTGCGTGATGATCAGGATCTGCGTTTCGAGATGTGCCTGGGAACTAACGGCGTGAACTACCCCGAAGATCAAGGCCGTGAGCTCCACGCGATCTACCCCTTCATGTCGATCACACACAATCGCATGATCCGCCTGGAAGTGACCTGCCCGGATTCGGATCCGCACATTCCCTCAATCGTCGATATTTACCCGGCGAACGATTGGCAGGAACGCGAAACATGGGACCTCATGGGGATTGTTTTTGATGGGCATCCCTCGCTGACACGAACTGCTATGCCTGATGACTGGGTAGGTCACCCGCAGCGTAAGGACTACCCCCTGGGTGGTATTCCCGTGGAATTCAAGGGTGCAGTCAACGCACCTGCCGACACTCGGAGGTCGTACAACTAATGACTACTCCTTCACTTCACGCTGCAGCCTCAAGTGCAGGCCTGGATATTGACGAGGTCCCCGAGGTTCTTGCCCAAGGCGGAGACTGGAACGACGTTATCGCTGAGATCGAGCGGATTAACCATGAGCGCGTCGTGCTCAACATGGGTCCTGTCCACCCCTCGACCCACGGCGTTCTTCGCCTGATCCTCGAGCTGGATGGTGAAACCGTTCGCGAAACTCGCGTTGACACGGGGTACCTGCACACCGGTATCGAAAAGACCATGGAATACCGCACGTGGACCCAGGGCGTCACGCTGTGCACTCGTATGGATTACGTGGCTCCCTTCTTCCAAGAAGTGGGTTACTGCCTGGCTGTTGAGAAGCTGTTGGGTATTACGAATGACGTGCCGGAACGCGCAAACCTCATTCGTATCCTGATGATGGAACTCAACCGCATCGCCTCTCACATCGTCGCCATTGGTACAGGCGGTAACGAGCTTGGCGCGACGACCATGATGACCATTGCCTTCAGGGGCCGCGAAGAGATTCTGCGAATCTTCGAGCGCATTACCGGTCTGCGTATGAACCACGCATACATCCGCCCCGGCGGTGTGGTTCAGGACCTGCCCAGCGGTATGGTCCCTTACATCCGCGAAAAGCTCCCGAAGGTCCGAAACGATATTGGTGAGCTCCAGGACTTGGTTCTGGCAAACCCAATCTTTAAGCAGCGCTTCATTGGCGTTGGCTACATGCCTCTGTCAGCAATGATGGCCCTGGGCTTGACCGGTCCGTCCCTGCGAGCCGCGGGCTTGCCCCAAGACCTTCGTAAGGATCAGCCTTACTGCGGTTACGAGAATTTTGAATTCGATGTCCCGACCTATGACTCGAATGACGCGTACAACCGTGTTCGCGTGCGTTTCGACGAGTGCTACCAGTCGCTGCGTATCGTCGAGCAGGTCCTTCGCCGCCTGGAGGCAACTGAAGGCCAGCCCGTCATGGTTGCCGACCCGCATATCAAGTGGCCCGCACAGCTTTCGGTTGCAACGGACGGCCAGGGTAACTCCGCCGAACACATTGCAAAGGTCATGGGAACTTCAATGGAATCTCTGATCCACCACTTCAAGCTGGTCACCGAAGGATTTAGGGTCCCCGCCGGTCAGGTTTACCAGACCGTTGAGCACGCGAAGGGCATCTTGGGTGTCCACCTGGTTTCAGACGGTGGGACTCGCCCCTTCCGCGCGCACTTCCGTGATCCTTCATTCGCAAATTTGCAGTCTCTGGCCATGATGACGGAAGGCGGCCAGTTGGCCGATGTCGTCGTCTCACTGGCCACTCTCGACCCCGTTCTGGGAGGCGTTGATCGATGAGCTATCCCGTGGAAACCTATGAGCGCCTTGCAGGTGAGGCACGCGAAATCATCGCGCGCTACCCCGAGGGCCACGCTCGATCTGCACTGCTTCCCATGCTTCACCTCGTCCAGTCTGAAGACGGCTACGTGAGCGCAAATGGAATTGCACTGTGCGCTGAACTTCTGGGTATCACTCGTGCAGAAGTTTCGGCAGTTGCGACCTTCTACACCCAGTACAAGCGACACCCCACGGGTGAATACCTCGTGGGCGTGTGTACCAATGCCCTGTGCGCTGTCATGGGTGGCGATGAAATCTGGGAGGCCGTCAGCGAAAAGGTCGGCGTCGGAACCGACGAAACCAACGAGGCCGGAACCATCACCCTTGAGCGCCTCGAATGCAATGCGGCCTGCGATTACGCTCCCGTTGTCATGGTGAACTGGGAGTTCTTCGACAACCAGACCCCTGAGTCCGCATGCGCTCTCATCGACGACATTGAGGCCGGTAAGCCCCTGCACCCCACTCGCGGAAGTGCAGTGCTGCCGACCTTCAAGGAAACCGAGCACGTCCTTGCCGGCTTCCTTGACGGACACGAGAACGAAGGACCCAGCGCCGGCGAGGCCTCGACACTGGGACTAAGAATCGCCGAAGAACGCGGCTGGAGCGCCCCTGCTGACGTTCCCGCGGAAGAAGGAAAGGAGAAGGACGGTGAGTGAAACAACCGTGGCCCTTACCCCGATTCTGACCCGCGGATGGGGGAGCGATCGCTCGTGGACCTTGGAGTCCTACCTGAGCCGAGGAGGCTATGAGGGACTCAAAAAGGCCAACACCATGGAGCCCGCTGAGATCGTTGAGACCGTTAAGGCCTCTGGTTTGCGAGGCCGTGGTGGTGCTGGATTCCCCACGGGACTGAAGTGGTCCTTCCTTCCGCCCGATGATGGACTTCCTCGTTATCTGGTGGTGAACGCCGATGAATCGGAACCGGGAACCTGCAAAGATATCCCGACGATTATGGCGAATCCCCACGTGTTGATTGAAGGTATTGCGATTACCTCGCGCGCGATCAATTGCCACCACGCATTTGTTTACCTTCGCGGCGAAGTTGTTCACGTCTACCGCCGCCTGATGGCTGCAGTTAAGGAAGCAACCGAGGCCGGCCTGCTGGGTGATCTTCGCATCACCGCTCACGCGGGTGCAGGTGCGTACATCTGTGGTGAAGAAACTGCTCTTCTGGATTCTTTGGAAGGCTACCGAGGCCACCCGCGTCTGAAGCCTCCGTTCCCTGCTGTCGCAGGTTTGTATGCGCGTCCGACCGTTATTAATAACGTCGAATCGATTAGCCAGGTAACGGGAATCTTCCAGCACTCCGCACAGTGGTACGCCTCGATGGGAACGGAAAAGTCCAAGGGACACGGTCTGTTCTCAATCTCAGGTCACGTGAAGAACCCGGGCCAATTCGAGGCTCCCTTCGGAATCACCATGCGTGAGCTCATTGAGCTGGCCGGAGGTATCCGCGAAGGACACCAGCTGAAGTTCTGGACTCCCGGTGGCTCTTCGACCCCGATCTTCACCGAAGCCGAACTGGACACGCCTTTGGATTACGAATCCGTTGGTGCTGCCGGTTCGATGCTGGGTACCCGAGCCCTGCAGGTCTTCGATGAAACGACCTCTGTGGTTCGCGTGATCACCCGCTGGATTGAGTTCTACCAGCACGAATCCTGCGGCAAGTGCACACCCTGTCGTGAAGGAACCTACTGGCTTAAGCAGATCATGCTCCGCCTGGAAGCAGGTAAGGGCCAGGAGGGCGATATCGATCTGTTGGACGAGATCGCACACAACATTTTTGGCCGAAGCTTCTGTGCTCTGGGCGATGCGGCGGCAACCCCGATCATGTCGGGAATTAAGAAGTTCCGCGAAGAATTCGAGGCCGGGCTGACCACGCCCGCGCGCGAATTGTTCCCCTACGAGGCCTCGAGCAACTTTGCCAAGGGAGGAGTTCGATGAGCGAGAACCTAGTGAAGGTCACGATCGACGACGTCGAATTGGATGTTCCCGCAGGCACCCTGGTGATCCGTGCGGCTGAACAGGCCGGAATTCGTATCCCGCGTTTCTGTGATCACCCGCTGCTTGAGCCCGTCGCCGCATGTCGTCAGTGTCTTGTTGAGGTCGGAATGCCCGATCGTAACACCGGCGAGCTGCGCTTCATGCCCAAGCCTCAGCCTTCGTGTGCTCAGACTGTCACCCCCGGTATGGTGGTCAAGACTCAGCACACCTCCGAGGTGGCCCGTCGCGCCCAGGAAGGCGTGATGGAATTCCTGCTGATCAACCACCCTCTGGATTGCCCAATCTGCGACAAGGGCGGCGAATGCCCCCTGCAGAATCAGGCGATGAGCGAAGGCCGCGAGAGCTCGCGCTTCATCGATGCAAAGCGCACCTATCGCAAGCCTTTGAAGCTCACCTCGCAGATTCTGCTGGACCGCGAGCGTTGCATTCTGTGCCAGCGCTGCGTGCGCTTCGGTAAGGAAATTGCGGGCGACCCCTTCCTTGATCTTCAGGGACGAGGCGGTGGCACCGCACCGACCGAGCACCATTACTTCATGGGTGAGCAGGTTGGATCCTTTGATACCGCGGTCTTGGACTACTTCAACCCGCAGGCAAAGGACAATGTCAAGGCAGGTATTTCCGGGCCTTATGGCCAAGAGGGCATTATTGGTTCCTTCAATGAAGGCGATCTTGCCCCCAACGATCGTGATGTTTCGGGCCGCGCATTCGCCTCGTACTTCTCGGGAAATATCATCCAGATCTGCCCGGTTGGTGCTCTGACCTCGAATGATTACCGCTTCCGCGCACGCCCCTTCGACTTGGTATCTACCGCTTCGGTGACCGAGCACGATGCTTCAGGTAGTGCGATCCGCGTCGATATTCGCCGCGGTGAGGTTCTGCGCCGCCTAGCTGGAAACGACCCCGAGGTCAACGAAGAGTGGATCACTGACAAGGACCGCTTTGCATTTAAGTGGTCCGGTGTTCAGCGCCTCAATACTCCTTTCGTTCGCGAGAACGGTCAGCTTGTCCCGACCTCGTGGTCGGATGCCTTGGACCGTGTCCACCGCGCGCTTGCCGGCCTTTCCGGTGACCAGGTTGGTTTCCTTCCCGGTGGCCGCCTGAGCTTCGAAGATGCTTGGGCGTGGTCGAAGTTTGCGCGTTCGGTTGTTGGATCCGATTCCATCGATATGCGTTCTCGTAGCCATAGTGAAGAAGAGCGTTCATTCCTTGCCGCCCAAGTGGCAGGCAGTGGTTTGGGTGTCACCTACTCGCAGCTTGAGAGTGCCGGCCAGGTCCTCCTGGTTGGACTCGAACCCGAGGATGAGTGTGGCGCGATCTTCCTGCGGATGCGCAAGGCCACTCGCAAGGGCAAGCTCCGCGTTGCTTCTTTGGCTCCCATGACTTCCCGAGGCCTCGCCAAGCTCTCTGGAGAGCTGCTGCGCTGCGCTCCCGGCACCGAGGTTGAGGTTGCCGCTGAGATCCGTGAGGGTGGTGAGTTCGCTGATCTCGCCTCGCGTCTTGACGGGGGAGTGATCCTGGTTGGCGAGCGCGCAAGCCGCACGCCGGGTCTGCTCAGTGAAGTTGTTCGACTTGCAGAACGCACTCACTGCCGTATTCAGTGGGTCCCCCGCCGCGCCGGTGAGCGCGGTGGAGTGGAAGCCGGCCTTCTTCCCGGTCTTCTGCCTTTCGGCCGTGCGCTTGCCTCTCAAGAGGCTCGCGAGTCGCTGGCATGGGGAGAGATTCCCTCTCAGCGCGGTCTTGATGCCACACAGATGCTGGACGCCGCAGCTGATGGTCGCCTGAAGGCGCTTGTCGTCGGTGGCGTTGACCTTCGTGACTTCGATGATCCGGCTGCCGCGCGAAAGGCACTTGATCAGGTTGATTTCTTGGTGAGCCTTGAGGTTCGTCGCAGCGAGGTCACCGATCGTGCAGATGTGATCTTGCCGGTCGCACCTCCGCTGGAAAAGAACGGAACCTTCATCAACTGGGAAGGCCGTTTGCGCCCCTTTGGCCAGGCCATCGCCTCACGTTCACAGACCGATCGACTGGTTTTTGATGCGCTTGCCAGTGAGTTTGGCGTGGATCTTGGTCTGCACGACCTCGTGGGTCTGTATGACCAAGTGAATCCGCTCATGCAGTGGAACGGTCAGCGTGAAGAATTCCTTCCGGCGACGGCCTCAGAATTGGTTGAGGTCGGCCCGGGTGAGGCACTTCTTGCCACCCACAAGCCGATGCTCGACGCAGGTCGTCTGCAAGACGGCGCAACCATGCTGGCGGGAAGCGCACGCCGTCCAGTCGTCTTTGCCTCGCGCGCAACTGTTGCGGGCCTCGGCATTGATGAGGGCGAGGAACTCACGCTCAGTACCCAGCGCGGAAGCATTACGCTTCCCCTGCAATTTGCTGATCTTCCCGACGGGGTTGTTTGGGTGCCCGAGTGCTCCCAGGGATCTATCGTCCACGAATCATTGGGGAACTTCGGTTCTTCTGTCACCTTGAGCGCAAAGGGGGAGGTGGCCCGATGAACCTGATCCCCCTGGATGTTCCCACGTACACCGCTGCGGACTTTACGCAGGAAACCTGGTGGTTGACAGTCCTCAAGGCCGTTTTCATCATCGTTTTCCTGATTCTCAACGTTCTGCTTGCCCTGTGGGTTGAGCGTCGAATGATTGGACGCATGCAGACCAGGCCCGGCCCGAATGTTGCCGGTCCCTTCGGCCTGTTCCAAGCAATCGCTGACGCCGTGAAGCTGCTCTTCAAGGAAGACATGTGGACGCGTAAGGCCGATAAGTTCATTTATCTGCTTGCACCCTCGATCTCGGCATTTGCAGCCTTCTCGATTTTCGCTGTGATCCCGATGGGACCGAATGTTTCGATCTTCGGGCACTCCACACCGCTGCAGCTAGCGGATATGCCGGTCGCGGCCCTGTATGTTCTGGCGATTTCTTCGCTGGGTCTGTACGGCATTGTGCTGGGTGGTTGGTCTGCGTCCTCGACGCTTCCGCTCTACGGTGCGGTTCGTTCCTCGGCCCAGGTGATCTCCTATGAGCTTTCCATGGGAATGTCGCTGGTTGCGGTCTTCTTGATGGCTGGCTCGATGTCGACCTCGCACATCGTGGCCTTTCAGGCGCAGACCTGGTGGTTCCTGCCCTTGGCGCCCGCCTTCGTGATCTATCTGATTTCCATGGTCGGTGAAGTCAACCGTCTTCCCTTCGACCTTCCCGAGGCCGAAGGTGAGCTGGTCGCCGGTCACATGACCGAGTACTCCTCAATGAAATTCGGTTGGTTCTACCTGTCTGAATACGTCAATATGTTCAACGTTTCAGCGGTGGCGACGACCATGTTCTTTGGCGGCTGGCACGCCCCCTGGCCCCTCTCGCACATTGAGTTTCTCAATGGCGGTTGGTTCGGAATACTGTGGTTCTTCCTCAAGATGTGGTTCTTCATGCTTCTCATGATCTGGACGCGAAGCACCCTGCTGCGTTTCCGTTACGACCAGTTCATGCAGCTGGGCTGGAAGCGACTCATCCCGATCTCGCTGGCCTGGCTGGTCATGGTTGCCATTATTCGGGCAATCACTCAGTGGGTGTCTTTGACCCTGCCGCAGCTGATCGGTGGCGTTGCTGGAATCTTCGTTATTGCATTGATCGTCATGTGGTTCGCCGATTCGCGTGATGCTCGTAAGGAAGCCCTTGCGCAAGCTGAGAAGCAAGAACGCTTGGCGAACTTCGATCCCATGGCGGACGGCTTCCCGGTACCTCCGCTTCCGGGACAACAGCTACCGCCCTCGCCGCGCGCAAACCGCGTGGTCACTGCTGCCGCATTGGAGGAGACGAATGACTGATCAGAACGACAGCCAGAATCTGCGTTACGAGCAGGATCCGAAGGGGCCGATCGGTCAGTTCTTCGCTCCCTTCGCGGGCTATGGAGTGACCCTGTCTTCCTTCTTCCGCCCGACCGTGACCGAGCAGTACCCCTTCGAGGGTCCTTTCGTCGAGCCTCGTTTCCACGGACGTCACCAGCTCAACCGCTACGCGGATGGCTTGGAAAAGTGCGTGGGTTGTGAACTTTGTGCGTGGGCATGCCCCGCGGACGCCATCTACGTCGAGGCCGCATCGAATACTCCCGAGGAACAGTACAGCCCCGGTGAGCGCTACGGTCGCGTCTACCAGATCAACTACCTGCGTTGCATTTTCTGCGGATTCTGCATCGAGGCATGCCCGACTCGCGCCCTGACCATGGGGCACGATTTCGAGTTGGCTGAGTATCGCCGCGCTGATGACATCTATGAGAAGGACCAGCTTCTGGTTCCGCTCTCAGAGGGAATGCTTCAGCCTCCTCACCCGCAGGTAGAAGGCTTGAGCGATGGTGACTACTACCGTGGCGCGGTACAGGGCCCCACACAAACTCAGATTGATTGGGTACGCGAGCATCGTCCAGATGATCCCTCCCTTGCAACTGCCCGTCCCGTCAACGAGGAGGCGCGTCAGGCATGACCTTAATGAATTGGCCTGAAATGGCATCAACGGGGGAGGCGATCCTCTTTGGCTGCGTGGCGGTCTTCATGGTCGCATGCGCCCTGGGCGTTCTCTTTTTCAAGAAGGCCGTTTACTGTGCGATCTGCATGGTTGGAGTCATGCTCGGACTTGCGATCTTGTACCTCATGCATGGGGCAGCATTCTTGGGCACAGTCCAAGTTGTCGTCTACACCGGCGCAATCATGGTTCTCTTCCTCTTCGTCATCATGATGATCGGCTTGAGTGCCTCTGATAACTACGCGCGTCAATCGCGTGGACGCATCCTCACCTCAGTGCTGATGGCCCTTGGTTTGGGTGCGATCCTTATCGGAGCGATTGCTCGCTCGCGCACCGCGGGAAGCTCGGCCTCGCTCAGTGACGATCCCTACTCGAACGCGCCAATCACCGACTTGGCGGCAACGCTGTTCTCGCGCTACTGGTTCTCAATGGAACTTGCAGGGATTCTGTTGATTACCGCAGCAATCGGCGCGATGCTTCTCACTCACTCTGATCAGCTTGGTCCGGTACTCACGCAGCGCACGACAGCAGAAGCGAAGATGCGCGCCTTCAAGGCCTCTGGACGTCGAATCGGACAGCTCCCGGCCCCGGGTGTGTACGCCCACTCCAACGCGGTCGATGTCCCCGCACTTTCGGGCGAAACTCACGAATCCGTTGAAGAATCGGTTCCCAGGGTTCTGCGAGTGCGTGGCTTGGATCGTGTTGTTGGTCAGGTCGAACCCGAAGTTGCACAGTCGCTGGCACTGGCCAAGGGCGGCTCTCTCTACCACACGATCTTCGATCCGGCTCACCCCAGCACTCACGAGCGTTCTCAGGCATGGGGTATGCCGGGTGCCGCAGCTCCCACTGGTCTGAAGCAGCCGCAGGCGCCCCAGACCACTGAAGAAGGGAAGGAAGAAGAATGAGCCTTGCAGCCTACTTGGTGCTCTCGGGGATCCTCTTCGCGATCGGAGCAGCCATCGTTCTGGTCCGTCGCAGTGCGGTGATCTCCCTCATGGGAGTCGAGCTCATGCTCAACTCCGCCAACCTTGCCTTCGTGACCTTCGCACGAATCCACGGAAATGTGAGTGGCGAAATCATGGCCTTCTTCGTCATGGTCGTTGCCGCCGCGGAAGTTGTTGTCGGCCTGGCAATCGTCGTGTCCATCTTTAAGTCACGCGTCACCACAAACGTTGACGACCTCGATCTGCTGAAGAACTGAGGAGTAAGCCGGAATGACATTGACACTTTTCAGCACCGCGGCACAGGTCGCAGCTCCTGGCCAGCCCACGGGAATCATTTCCTTGGCGTGGCTCATGATTGCGATCCCCGCCGTTTCCAGTGCACTTCTCCTTGTATGCGGACGCCGCTCCGATCGCTGGGGTCACCTTCTGGCCACTCTGGCATCGTGGGCATCCTTCGCTGTTGGACTCGGCGTCATTATCGCCATGCTCTCCGCAGTCCCCGATACTCGCCGCTTTGAGCTCCCTCTGTTCTCGTGGATTCCCGCGGGCGAGTTCTCGGTGAACTTCGGCTTGATGATCGACCCGCTGTCGATGACCTTCGTCATGCTGGTCACCTTCGTTGGTTCGCTCATCCACGTCTACGCCATCGCCTACATGGCTCATGACGATGCGCGTCGCCGTTTCTTCGCCTACCTCAACCTCTTCATCGCCGCCATGCTCATCCTGGTGCTTGCGGACTCCTACGCGGGTCTCTTCGTTGGATGGGAAGGTGTGGGCTTGGCCTCGTACCTGCTCATCGGTTTCTGGAACTACGTTCCCGCCAATGCAGTTGCCGCGAAGAAGGCATTCGTCATGAACCGCGTCGGTGATATGGGTCTGCTCATTGCGATGATGGCGATGGTCGCTAACTTCTCAACCGTCAACATCGAGGAAGTGAACGCAGCGGCCGCGGCGGTTTCTCCCGTTCAGGCAACCATCATTGGTTTCTTCCTGCTGGTGGGCGCTTGCGGTAAGTCCGCGCAGTTCCCCCTGCAGGCTTGGTTGGGTGACGCAATGGCCGGTCCGACCCCGGTGTCCGCGCTCATTCACGCGGCAACGATGGTCACCGCCGGTGTCTACCTGATTGTTCGTTCGGGTGCGATCTTCCAGGCATCACCGATTGCCGCCACTGCGGTTGTCATCGTTGGTGCGATCACGCTGCTCTTTGGTGCGATTGTCGGTTGTGCCAAGGACGATATGAAGAAGGTGCTTGCGGCCTCGACCATGAGCCAGATCGGTTACATGATGCTGGGTGCAGGTCTTGGACCCATCGGTTGGGTTTTCGCAATTTTCCACCTCTTTACTCACGGTTTCTTCAAGGCGCTCATGTTCCTTGGTGCAGGTTCTGTCATGCACGGAATGAATGACCAAGTCAATATGCGTCGCTTTGGTGCCCTGCGCACCGCCATGAAGGTCACCTGGCTGACCTTCGCCTGCGGCTGGTTGGCAATCCTTGGTATTCCTCCCTTCTCGGGATTCTTCTCCAAGGACAAGATCATCGAAGCAGCATTCGGTGCGACCTCCTTCGCCGGTCACGAGGCCGTCTGGGCAGGTTGGGTCTTCGGTATCGTCACCATGGTTGGCGCTGGCATCACCGCCTTCTACATGTCGCGACTGTTCTTCATGACCTTCCACGGCACTGCTCGTTGGACCACCGAAGCCGAAGGCAATGGTGTCCACCCGCATGAGTCGGGTCCGCTGATGACTATCCCGATGGTGATCTTGGCGATCTGCGCAGCTGTGGTCGGTGGCCTCCTCTCAATTGGCGATGTCTTCACGACATGGCTTGAGCCTTCGCTTGGCGTTGCTGAGCACGCTCACCCGGTTGCTCCTGAAATTGCTATCCAGATTGTCACTTTGCTTCTGGTGCTTGCCGGCGCAGCAATTGCCTGGGTCATGTACGGTCGCCGTGAGGTTCCCACCGCCATCCCGGCAGGCAATGCGCTCACGCGTGCTGCTCGCGTTGACCTGTACCAAGACACCGTTAATGAAGCGCTCTTCATGACCCCGGGTATTGCACTGGTGAAGACCGCCACCCTTGGTGATAACAAGGCGATCGACGGTGTTGTCCACTTGGTTGAAGCGGCATCCACCGGTACTGGCCGAGCGCTTGGATTCACTCAGTCCGGTCGCGTGCGTACCTACGCCTCTTACATTCTTGGCGGGGTCGTGTGTGCCCTTGCCGCTGTCCTGGCATTTTCGCTGTGAGGAAGTAAGGATCTATGCAGATGTCTCAAATGCTCAGCGCACCACTACCGTGGCTGTCGATTCTTGTTGCACTTCCCGCACTGGGTGCTGTGCTTCTTCTGGCGATTCCAGCCCTGCGGCAAGCGGGGCGTGCCTTCGCGCTCATTCTTTCGCTGTGTGAGCTGGTCGTAGCCATCGTCGCTGCGGTTGCATTCGACTGGTCGCGTTCCTCCGCCTACCAGCTTTCCGAGGCCTATTCCTGGATTCCTCAGATTGGCCTGAGTTGGGCGCTGGCCGTGAATGCTCTTGGCTTGGTGATGGTCCTTCTGGCCGTCGCCTTGGTTCCCCTGGTCGTTGTGGCCGGATGGAATGAGGACGAGGATCCGGCTCGTACGGGTGCTTACCTCGGTTGGGTTCTGTTCTTGGAATCCTTCATGGTACTGATCTTCGCCGCTTCCGATGTCCTGCTCTTCTACCTGGCATTCGAAGGAATGCTGGTTCCGCTCTTCGTGATGATCGGTCGTTACGGAGTTGGTGAAAAGAAGACGCGTCAGCGTGCAGCAATGAAGTTCTTGCTCTTCTCGCTGGCTGGCGGTCTGGTCATGCTCGGTGGCTTGGTAGCTATTTGGGCCCTTGCTGCTCGCCGTGGCGACACGCTCTTCATGATCGATACTCTGTCGGCTGGAACCGTTGGTCTTCCGGTGGGAATCCAAGTCGGTCTTTTCGCGACCTTCTTCATTGCCTTTGCTATTAAGGCTCCAATGGTGCCCCTGCACACCTGGCTGCCCGACACCGCTGAAAATGCGCGTCCGGGAACTTCGGTGCTGCTTGTCGGCATCCTGGATAAGGTCGGTACATTCGGCATGATCACCCTGTGTCTGCGTCTGTTCCCGCTGGGAGCCGCAAGCCTGCAGTGGTGGATCTGCGGATTCGCTGTCCTGTCAATCCTCTGGGGCGGTTTGGCTGCTATTGGCCAAAACGACATCATGCGCCTGGTTTCTTACACCTCGGTTTCGCACTTTGGTTTCATGGTTCTGGGTATTTTCATCGGCTCGCAGATCGCGCTGACCGGTGCCATGGTCTACATGGTCGCCCACGGTGTCTCAATCGCCGCGATGTTCCTGCTGTCCGGTTGGCTATCAAGGCGAGGCGGAACTCAAGATATGCGCCAATACGGTGGTATGCAGCGCGTGAGCCCCGTCTTGGCTGGCCTGTGGCTCTTCTCTGGCTTGGCCTCGATCGCCCTTCCGGGCCTCTCGGGCTTCGTCCCCGAGTACTTGGTTCTGATGGGCACGTGGAAGGTTTCAACCCTTCTTGCACTCTTTACAGTGCTGGGAGTGGTCCTGGCCGCGCTGTACATGCTCATGCCTTACCAGCGAGTCTTCACCGGCCCTCCGCGTGAGGATAAGAAGCATATTGCTGATCTGAACGGACGTGAAAAGACCGTTATGACCCCGCTGGTCATTGCAATGCTTGTTCTGGGTATTTGGGCGGCACCTCTTGTTTCTGCTCTTGCACCCATCGCCGATGAGGGTTCACATCTCCTCACCGCAGCGACCGCAACTCTGAGTGAAGGGAGCGCACAGTGAATTCTGTTGCAACGGCCGTTAACTTTACGGTCCCCGAAATTTCGTGGGCCGCGCTTGCACCGGTTCTATGCGTTCTTTGCGGCGGGATCCTTGCGGTACTGGCCGAGTCCTTCGTACCGGTACGTGTGCGCCGTGCCTCGGTCTTCGGAATTGCTGTCGTCGCGCTGATCGCTTCCGCAGTCGCTCTGGTGATGCGTTGGGCTGCCGTTCTTGGATCTCCTCACTCCCTGGGGGAGTACATTGAAGATCCTTTGACGGTTGCAGCTCAAGGAATCCTGGTCCTGATCGCCTTCTTCGCCGTTCTGGTTATTGCCGATCGTTCCGAGGCCGGAGACGGTGCTTTCGCTGGACAGCCTTCGGATCGTCCCGGTTCCTCCGATGAGGAGCGTTCCGATTCAAAGGGCTACCAGCGTTCGGAAATGTTTGCTCTGGTACTCTTCTCTACCGGTGGCATGATGATCTTCCCCGCGGCGAACTCCTATATCGCGCTCTTCGTGGCTCTGGAAGTCATGTCTTTGCCGCTGTACATCCTGGCCGCAACGGCACGCCGTCGCCGTCAGCTCTCGCAGGAAGCTGCCCTGAAGTACTTCATCTTGGGCGCCTTCTCCTCTGGCTTTATGCTCATGGGTTCCGCCTTCCTTTACGGTTACTCAGGTTCGCTGCTGATCTCCGATGCGGCGACTCCTACGGCTCAGACCGCTGGAATGCAGATTCTTCTGCTCATGGGCACGGTCATGGTCATGATTGGCCTGCTCTTCAAGGTCGGTGCTGCTCCCTTCCATGCATGGACTCCTGATGTCTACACAGGCGCGCCGACTCCGATCACCGGTTTCATGGCTGCTGCCGTGAAGCTTGCAGCTTTTGCTGCGATGCTGCGCTTCTTCCAGGTTGTCGCAGCACCTCTGCAGTGGAGCCTCATCCCGATCATGGTTGTTGTCATCATCTTGACCATGCTGGTGGGCACTTTCGCCGGTGTCGTCCAGATGGATGTCAAGCGCATGCTGGCCTACTCCTCGATCGCCCACGCGGGCTTCATCCTCATGGGTGTGATCTCGCTGCTCCGCTACTCTGCAGGACACGTTCTCTTCTACGTTCTTGCCTATGCGGTTGCAACTATCGGTGCTTTCGGGGTGATTACCCTGGTGCGGACGCGCGACGATCAGGACACCATTGGTGGGGAAGTAACGGACCTGCGTCGCTGGGCAGGACTTGGAAAGACCAACCCGGCCTTGGCCTCGGCAATGCTGATCTTCCTGCTGTCTTTCGCGGGTATCCCCTTCACCGGCGGTTTCATTGCCAAGTTCGTCGTTTTCTCGGATGCTTTCGCGGCCGGAAATGCCTGGCTTGTTGCGCTTGCGCTGGCGTGCTCGGCGGTCACGGCCTTCTACTACTTCCGTCTGGTTCGCGTGATGTTCTTCTCGGAGCCGCGTGAAGACGTTGCGGTTGTTCGCTCCGAAGGTTTCACAGGTGTTGCCATTACCGTGTGTGCTGTGGGTACGATTGCACTGGGACTCTTCCCGAGTCCGGTTCTGTCTCTACTCAATCAGGTGGTTGTGCTTCTCCCGTGAGCGCCGTAATCGACTTACACGTTCCTGATCTCGAGGCCCGAATTCTTCCGGGCCTCGAGGCCGTTGAGGACCGTTTGCACCAGGCCGTGTCCCACTCTCGGGACCTGGTTACAGAATTGACGTCTCACTTGGCCCAGGCCGGTGGCAAGCGTATGCGGCCCCTGCTGACCTTGGTTGCCGCGCAGTTTGGTGATCCCGAGCGTGCGCTGAGTAACGAAGTCCTCACAGCAGCAACGGGTATCGAATTGACGCACCTGGCCTCGCTCTACCATGACGATGTCATGGATTCTGCGCCCACCCGCAGGGGTGTTCCCTCGGCTCAGCATCTGTGGGGGAATAACCGCGCAATTCTTGCAGGAGACATCCTCTTTGCGCGCGCCTCGGCCATGATTGCCACTTTGGGTAATGAAACGGTCCGTCAGCACGCCGTTACCTTCGAGCGCCTGTGCATGGGGCAGCTTAATGAAACTTTCGGTCCCCAAGAGGGGGATGACCCGCTGAAGTTCTACATCCAAGTGCTGGCTGATAAGACCGGTTCTTTGGTGGCATCTGCCGCGGCATTCGGTGCGATGCATGCGGGTGCGGATCAGGCGACGATTGATGCTCTCACCCAGTTCGGTGAGCGTTTGGGAGTCGCTTTCCAGATCGCTGACGATGTCATTGATTTGGGGCCCGAGGCCGGCGCTTCGGGGAAGACCCCGGGAACTGATCTTCGCGAAGGCGTGGATACTCTTCCGGTGCTTCTTCTTCGCCGCGCGCAGTCAAATGGCAATCTTGACCCCGAGGGGCAAAAGATTTTGTCCATGCTGGGTGGGGATCTTTCCTCCGACCAGGCTTTGGCTGCCTTGGTTGAACGCCTGCGTGAACATGATGTTGTGTCGCAGACACGCGAGCTTGCTCGTCAGTGGTGCGATAGCTCTCTCGAATGCATTGCCGACCTTCCAGATGGGGAAGCCAAGCAAGCTTTGATCTCTTTTGCCCACCTGATGGTGGACCGCGTCGCCTGATTACGGGCACCCCTCTTGAGGTGCGCCTCGACCTTCTCAGCTGCCCTGCAGGTCGTCTAATTGTAGGATTGGGACAGGATTAGGGTCGCCTTCCTTGGTGGCCAGAGAAGAGGATACGAGTGAGCACCTACAACGTGGCCGTTATCGGCGCTGGACCTGCTGGCATCTATGCATCTGATATCTTGTCCAAATCCGGTTTGGACGTAAATATCGACCTGTTTGAACGCCTTCCCGCCCCCTACGGCCTGGTCCGCTACGGTGTAGCTCCCGATCACCCGCGAATCAAGCAGATCATTGTCGCCTTGTACAAGATCCTTCAACGCGGTGATATTCGTCTTTTGGGCAATGTTGAGATTGGCCGCGACGTTACGATTGAAGATTTGCATGCGCACTACGATGCGATCATCATCGCAACCGGCGCTGACCGAGATGCCCCGCTCAATATCCCCGGTGTTGATCTGCCCCAGTCCTACGGTGCTGCCGACTTTGTCTCCTGGTACGACGGACATCCGGATTACCCCCGTACGTGGCCTCTTGAAGCCAAGTCCGTGGCCGTTTTGGGCGTGGGAAATGTTGCACTGGATGTTTCCCGTGTCTTGGCGAAGCATGCAGAAGACATGCTCGTGACCGAGATCCCGGAAAACGTTGCACAGGGTCTTGCTGAAAATCCGATCACTGATGTTCACGTCTTTGGTCGTCGTGGCCCCGCCCAGGTGAAGTTCACGCCGCTGGAACTGCGCGAGCTGGGGCATGTTCCCGATGTCGACATCATTGTTTCTGAGGATGACTTTGACTTCGATGAAGGTTCTGAAGAAGCCCTGCGCGCATCCAACCAGCAGCGCCAAGTTGTCAAGACTCTGACGAATTACGCGATGGAGGATCCCGAGTCTCACACGGCTTCGCGTCGCATCCACATTCACCTTTTCCAATCTCCGGTTGAGATCCTTTCCGATGAAAATGGCAATGTCAGCGCAATCCGCACTGAGCGAACCGAGCTGACGGGCGATGGATCCGTACGTGGAACCGGTGTCATGACCACCTGGCCCGTCCAGGCTGTCTACCGCGCAATCGGCTACTACTCGTCGCCGGTCCCCGGGCTGCCCTTCGATAAGCGCGCTGGTGTTGTTCCCAATGTCGAGGGGCGCGTGATCGATTCTGATACGACGAAGAATGAAGATGCTCCGGTGATTCCGGGTATCTATGCGACCGGGTGGATTAAGCGCGGTCCCGTTGGCCTTATTGGCTCGACGAAGTCCGATGCTCAGCAGACGATTTCCCACTTGGTTGAGGACGCCGAGGCCGGTCGCCTGCATGCGACTTCTTCCGACGTTGGTCACGAGGCCATGGTTGCGTTGCTGCGTGAACGTGGCGTTGAGTTCACAACCTGGGAGGGTTGGGAGCTTCTTGATGCCTACGAGGCCGCGCTGGGTGAGCAATTCGGTGAGGTTCCCGGTGGTCGCGGAACACGCGAGCGCGTGAAGGTCGTGTCGCGTCGCGCGATGACTGATATCTCCCAGGGCAAGGATGAGGTTCACGAGGACCTGATCGGTGAAATGGGGGAGATGGGCGTTCCTTCAGCCCCAGAGCGTTTTGAGGACTACTCGGGGCCGGCCCGCGCCTGAGACGGTTGCTAAGGAGGCGTTATGCATATGCGTCACTATCACAATGGTCTGAAGACCACCGTGCTTTTGGGTGGCATGTGGGCTCTGCTCCTGGCAATTGGCTATGCCATTGCCCTTGGAACCAGACAGTCCATGTGGATTTTCATCTTCGCCGGGATCGGACTAATCCAAATCGTTTGGTCCTATTGGAACTCTGCGAGTATGGCACTGCGTTCAATGAATGCCTATCAGGTGACTGAAGCGCAGCAGCCTGCGATGTATCGGATTGTTCGCGAGCTGTCACAAAAAGCAGGTCAGCCAATGCCGACGCTGTGGGTGGCTCCCACAATGACGCCGAATGCTTTTGCAACCGGTCGTAACCCATCGCACGCGGCGGTGTGCTGCACCGAGGGTATTTTGCACCTGCTCAATGAGCGTGAGCTTCGCGGAGTCCTTGGCCACGAGCTCATGCACGTCTACAACCGCGATATCCTGACGTCCTCCGTCGCAGCAGCAATGGCGAGTATCGTGACTTCGGTTGCCCAATTCATCATGTTCTTTGGTGGTGGAAGTCGTGATGATCGCGAGGGCGGACTTCTTTCGGCAATTGGTGGAATCCTGCTGGCGCTCCTCGCTCCTTTTGCGGCCACACTGATCCAGTTCTCTCTTTCGAGGACCCGCGAATACGATGCGGACGAGGATGGTGCCTACTTGACTGAAGATCCGCTCGCCTTGGCCTCGGCACTGAAAAAGCTCGAGTCGGGAAATGCGCAGGATCCTCTTCCGGTGACGCCGCAGACGCAGAATGTCTCCGCGATGATGATTGCAAATCCCTTCAGGGGACGGGGCTTGCGTAATCTCTTCTCGACTCACCCTCCGATGGATCAGCGTATTGCGCGCCTCGAACACATTGCGGGTTACTAGGAAGTGACTGACTTTTATAGGCAGTGACCTGTGAGAGCCTCGAGGCAAAACGCGATCATCTTAAAGTCATGAATAACCTGTGGGGGCATCTAGCAGCGCTAGATGCCCCCACAGTGTTGCTGTCAGTCGATCTCTATCAGCGGTAGTTCACAAACTGAAGTGCGACCTCGAGTTTTTCTCCCGAGGGGCCTTTGAGCAGTGCGATGACTGCCTGGAGATCATCACGAGACTTTGAAGAGACGCGAATTTCATCACCCTGGATCTGGGCTTTAACCCCCTTGGGTCCTTCATCGCGGATCAGTTTTGTGATTTTCTTCGCAACGTCCTGTTCGATTCCTTCACGTAGGGGTGCAACCAGGCGGTAGATCTTGCCCGATGCCTTCGGCTCGCGATCCTTGAGATCAAGAGCTTTCAGGGATACTCCGCGGCGAATGAGCTTGGTCTGGAGAACATCGACGATGGCCATGACGCGTTCGGGAGTATTGGCTTCCATCTCGATTGCGTCTCCGCTCAGGCGGATCGAGGCGTCGACGCCGCGGAAGTCGTAGCGCGTTGATACCTCTTTTGCGGCTTGATTGACCGCGTTGTCGACTTCTTGGCGATCTAATTTGGAAACAATGTCAAATGATGAATCGGCCATGACCATCCTCTCTTTGTGCTCTATGGCGCACTTGGGTCGCTCTGATTGGCGCGCGACCCGTTCATTCTGCTATTCTTCCACAGCACCGATTTTTTCGACGCATGGCAGGTTTCCAGAGCGGCCAAATGGATCTGACTGTAAATCAGACGCTTCGTGCTTCGGGGGTTCGAATCCCTCACCTGCCACCGTCTCGTAGAGACTCGTTGTGATGTCATTCTCACTGACAGGAATTGCTTCGCAGTTCGGTTATGAGTTAGGCTTCTCGGCGTTGCCCCGATAGCTCAGTCGGCAGAGCGTCTCCATGGTAAGGAGAAGGTCAAGGGTTCGATTCCCTTTCGGGGCTCAGGTCGCGGTTTCGACCGCAGCCGCTGCGGCGGGGTAGCTCAGCTGGTTAGAGCGCACGACTCATAATCGTGAGGTCGCGGGTTCGAGCCCCGCCCCCGCTACCAGACCAACAGAGTCGCACGCCGACATAAGCAATAGCAAAAGGGGAATCACCGTGGCAAGCAAGTCTCAGGACGTTCGCCCCAAGATCACTCTGGCATGCTCGGAGTGCAAGGAGCGCAACTACATCACCAAGAAGAACCGTCGTAACACGCCGGATCGTCTTGAACTGCAGAAGTACTGCCCGCGTTGCCGCAAGTCTACGCTTCACCGCGAGACCCGCTGACGGCGTCGCGCTAAACCCCGAGGAACGCAAGGTCCTCGGGGATTTTTGTTATCTGTATCTACTTTTCCGGTAGGGTGGCCCCATGAATACCCGCACGGATTGTCGTCAGATTGTCGCGCCGCTTGAAAGGGGCGAGGTTCGTATTCCTGCCCTCACGGTGCTTCCCGATGGACGCATGCTTCTCTTTTATGACGAGCGGCCAGCCCCGGCCTCGGGAAAAGGGTCGGACTTTAACGGGCTGACGATGGCCTCGGACCTTCCCAACCCGAATCGAATTCGTTGGGTGGAGCGCACGTTCCCAGCCGAAGGTGACAATGCGTCAAGGTGGAGTACTCCGCGCGATCTTCCTCTTACCCTCCCTGCGATTACCTCTGATGCGTGTGTGGGGATCGATGGTGACGGTCTTCTTCATCTGGCTTGCGCCTCGACGCAGGGGCAAGTGGGATATATGGATTCGCGTGCCGATGCTGAGCATCTTCAAGCGATCCTTGCGTGGGGGAGTGGTCCGGAGGACCTGCAAATGCGTGATCTGGCGGATGAGCTCTACTCTCGCACGGGCGCTGATGCGCTCTTTGCGACTTCTGGTTCGACTGTGACGTGGCAGGGAGCAGTTCTTCTTCCCTACGTTGTGCGAGTGGGTAATCGCACTCATGTGCAGGTGGTTGCCGTACGTGGCGGTGCGATTCAGTGGCTTACAGATCCCCTAGTTGGTCCGAGGGGCGTTCTTCTTGATGAGACGACGCTGGCGCTTTGGGATGGACGCCTTGTTGCCAATTGTCGTTTGCAAGGATTTGAAGGCCGAGGCTCGGGAGCTCGTTATCTTGCCTGGGGGGATGGGCACAGCTGGAACGGCGGGCAATTGTGGGATTGCGAGGACCCGGGGTGCAATGCGAAACAGCTTGCGGACTTCTTTATTCACCCGCATTCGCTCAGTTCGCGTCGTGCGGGTAGCGTTTTGCGCTTGACTCCTCCTTGGGAGGGGAGTGTGCGCGCCGAGGCCCTGGCTGCCTTGGGTGGGGGAGAGTTTGGGTATAGCGATGTCTGCGTCCGTGGTGACGAGCTTGTTGTTGTGTTTGAACGAGACCGTGGCCTGTGGGACGTAGTGCTTTCTATGACCGAGCTCGTGTCCTAGAGTTTCTGTGCTCTGTGGGGCAGATCTCAAGGGGTGTATGAAATTGTTATCTGAATATCTTGCGGGTATTTGTCAGACAACATATGCTTGCTTCAGCGGACGTGATAAACGGCCCGCACATCCCATTTCTCGAAGATGAGGAGCGAGAATATGCGTATGCGCAAGCACTTCGCAACCGGTGCTGCAATGGCAGCAGCGGCTAACCTGGTCCTGACCCCATGCGGTGGCGGATCGTCCACTTCAACATCAATCAGCAGTAGTAGTTCAGATTCAGGTGCACCCAAGGGCACCATCACCGTTGGTTCCGCCTACGAGACCACTGACTACAGCCCGATCACCACTTCGGCACTCGGCATGGGCGCAAACTGGCAGGTCCTCGAAGGCCTGTACCGCTTCGACATGTCCGACTACTCGGTCAGTCCCGCGCTGGCTGCCGGTGACCCCGTGAAGGTCTCCGACACCGAGTACGAGATCGCCCTGCGCGACGGAGCCAAGTTCTCTGACGGCACGGATGTCAAGGCAGCAGATGTCGTGAGCTCCTACGAGCGCACCACTGGTGACAAGTCCATCTTCCGTCAGTTCTTCACCTTCGTGGATTCCGTTTCCGCAAAGGATGACAAGACCATCACTGTTAAGCTCAAGTACCCCTTCTCCAACCTGAAGGAGCGCTTCGTCAATGTTCACGTCGTTCCCTCGACCATGAGCGAAGACGCACTCAAGGCCAAGCCGATCGGCTCTGGCCCCTACAAGTACGACAACATCTCGGCCACTGAGGTCACCGCTGTTCCCAACGAACACTACAACGGCAAGACTCCCGCGAAGGCAGCCACCCTCAAGTGGAGCGCCCTCAAGGACGACGCAGCACGCCTCTCCGCTGCTCTCGGTGGCAGCATTGACATCATGGAAGCCGTTCCCGCCGCAGCGCAGGATCAGCTCAAGGCAGCAGGCTGGAACGTCGAAGCCAAGCCCGGCTACGGTAACCCCTTCATGATGTTTAACACCCAGAAGGCTCCTTTCAACAAGCCTGAGGTGCGTCGTGCATTCCTCAAGGCCATCGACAAGCAGAAGCTGATCTCTTCGGCTCTGAACGGTCAGGCTGTGGAAGCTAAGTCCTTCCTGCCCGAAGCAAACCCGTCCTACAAGAAGCCCGCAACCGACCTGTCCTACGACAAGGATGCAGCCAAGAAGCTGCTCGCCGATGCCGGTGCTTCCGGTCTGACGGTCAACCTGGTGACGACGGACCACCCGTGGGTTCTCTCCCTGGTTCCCCAGATCAAGTCCGATCTCGAAGCTCTGGGCCTGAAGGTCAACCACCAGCAGATGGCTTCTTCGGCTCTCTACTCGACCGTGACCGACGTTGACAACCCGACCTACGATGTCGTCCTGGCTCCCGGTGACCCCTCGGTCTTCGGTGTTGACCCCGGCATCATCGTTTCTTGGTGGAACGGCGACAACGTGTGGACCAAGAAGCGCGACGGCTGGCAGGTTTCGGATCCCGATTCCTTCAAGAAGCTGCAGGGCCTAATGGACGAGGCTGTTCAGCTTGACGGTGACGCTGCCAAGGCTAAGTGGGGCGAGGTTCAGGATCTGCTCGCCGAGCAGAGCGTGATCTACCCGCTGGTCTTCCGCAACATGATTACCGCATCTAACCCCAAGAAGGTCGATGGCTTCAAGGCAATTTCCGCCACCAGCGTGCAGCTGCTTGGAGTAAGCGCGAAGTAAAGCCCTAACAGGCTTTCGACGAAAGGAGGGGTGGGATGCCCACCTTGGGCTAAGGCCACAGTGGGACCCCCACCCCTCCTTCATTTTGTTCAATTCCGCTTGACATGGAGGTCTAGCAGTGAATAACCTTCTGCGCCTTATCGCGCGACGACTGGTGGCGCTGCCGATCATGGTGGTCGGCGTGTCATTCCTCGTCTTCTTCATCATGTCGCTGTCTCCCATTGACCCCGCCTACTCGGCACTGGGTGAGACAGCCACTCCCGAAGCTCTCGAAGCGTACCGCGTTGAACGCGGACTCAACGAGCCCTTCTTCATCCAATACGGAACGTATCTGTGGAACATGCTTCACGGTGACCTCGGTCTGTACGCAACTGGCACGGAGTACCACGTGAGTGATCTGGTCGCACAGGCGCTGCCTGTCACTCTTCAGCTCACCTTCTTGGGTCTGTTGTTCGCAGTCGTTATCGCTTTCCCCCTCGGAGTCATCGCCGCGCTCTACCGCGATCGCTGGCCTGATCAGCTGATCCGCGTGATCTCGGTTATTTGCATTGGTACCCCTTCCTTCTGGCTGGCAGCGCTGCTGGTCTTGGCTTTCGTCGGTGGTTCCATCCCGGTTTCCGGTCCTATTCCTGCATTCAGCGTCGATCCCTTGGGTTGGTTCCTTCGATTACTTCTTCCCGCCATCGCATTGGCTGTTCCCGTGATCGGCCAAATGACCCGCGTCGTGCGTACCTCGATGGTTGAGGAACTCGACCGCGACTACGTTCGTACCGCAATTGGCGCAGGCATTCCCAAGCGTGTCGTCGTTGCCCGTAACGTCCTGCGCAACGCCCTCATCACTCCTGTGACTGTTCTGGGTCTGCGTATCGGCTACCTCATGGGTGGTGCCGTCGTCATTGAAATCATCTTTGCCATTGATGGCATGGGTAAGCTCGTGCTCCTCAAGGGCATCCAAGAGAACTGG
Organism: uncultured Actinomyces sp.; assembly: GCA_900541895.1. Taxonomy (GTDB): domain Bacteria; phylum Actinomycetota; class Actinomycetes; order Actinomycetales; family Actinomycetaceae; genus Pauljensenia. The sequence goes on from UWSI01000002.1 coordinate 96,198, forward strand.
GTGACCCTGGTGCAAGGTGGTGCCTTGGTCGTCGCAATCGCCTTCATCGTCGTCAACATCATTGTTGACATGCTCTACCTGCTCATCAACCCGCGTATTAGGTCGGTGTGAGTCATGAACCAAAAAGCAAAACTCGCAAAGGTCACCGCGAAGGGTGCGCATTTCTCACGCATCAGTGCGATGTCTTTGGGATCCAAGATCGCAATCGGTGTTTTGGCGCTGATCGTTCTTGTATCAATCCTTGCGCCCTTCGTGGCGCCCTATTCACCCGAATTTATCGATACGCCGTGGCAGGGGCCGTCTTCGGCTCACCTCTTCGGTACTGACCACGCGGGCCGAGACATTCTGTCTCGCGTCCTCTTCGGTGGTCGCTACTCACTGCTCATCGGCTTGTGCTCAACCGTGATCGCACTCTTCTTCGGCGCAATCATCGGATCGATCGCAGCTGTGACGCGCAAGGCCATCTCCGAAACCATTATGCGTATCTTGGACATCATCATGGCTGTCCCCGGTATCGCAATGGCGGCTGTTACGGTTCTGGTCTTCGGACGCACACTTGCCCAGTCCGACAACAAGATGGGCATTGTCTTCGTCATCATCTTCTCGATTGCATTCGTCTACATTCCGCAGCTGGCACGTATTGTTCGCGCAAACGTGATGGCCGCATACGGTGAAGACTACGTGCGTGCAGTGATCGTCTCCGGTGCCCGTGCACCGTGGATCCTCATCAAGCACGTGATGCGTAACACTGCTGCTCCGGTTTTGGTCTTCGCCACGGTCTTGGTCGCAGATGCGATCATCCTCGAGGCCTCGCTGACCTTCATCGGTTCAGGCCTTCCCGCAACCATGGTCCCCACCTGGGGCAATATCTTGTCCGAGGCTTCGTCCTACCTCTCGGTCCTGCTGGGCTACTGGTGGACCGCCTTCTTCCCCGGCTTGTTCATCATGGTCACCGTCTTGTGCTTGAACATCCTCTCCGAAGGCATCACCGATGCCATGGTTGCGGCTCCCTCCACGGCAGCTGTTGCTCAGGTTGACAAGAACTCTGAGCGCGAAGCCGACCGTATCCTTCTGGATCCTCGCCGTGCATACGCCGAGCAGGCCGAGTCCTTGCAGCAACGCTTGGATGATCTGGAAGTTGTCGAAGGCAAGCGTCACGATCGTTTTGTCTCTACTTCGCACGAAGCACCTCTGCTCGAGGTGAAGGACCTGTGCATCAAGTTCGAGCGTCACGGCGATGTCAATGTCGTCGATCACGTGTCCTTCAAGGTACGCCGCGGCGAGACCATGGGCCTCGTCGGTGAATCCGGATGTGGTAAGTCCATTACGGCACTGACCATTATGGGCCTCATTGACCCGAAGGCAGAGATCACCGGTGAGATCCTCTACGAAGGTAAGAACTTGCTGGAGATGAAGCATGAAGAGCGTCGTGCGCTTCTGGGCCACGAGATGGCAATGATCTACCAGGATGCTCTCTCCTCGCTAAACCCGGCCATGCTGATCAAGGCTCAGATGAAGCAGCTGACCAAGCGTGGAGGCACTCGCAGCGCAGAAGAACTCCTTGAGCTGGTGGGCTTGGACCCCAAGCGCACCCTGGAGTCCTACCCGCACGAGCTTTCCGGCGGCCAGCGTCAGCGAGTTCTCATCGCAATGGCACTGACCCGTGACCCGAAGCTCATCATTGCTGACGAACCGACCACCGCTCTGGACGTGACCGTTCAAAAGCAGGTCATCGACCTGCTCAACGAGCTGCGTGAGAAGCTCGGCTTCGCAATGATCTTCGTCTCCCACGACCTGGCTCTTGTCGCAGAGGTTGCCCACAACATCACCGTCATGTACGCCGGTCAGGTCATCGAGCAAGCTCCCACTCAGGAACTGCTCACTCACCCGACCCACGAGTACACCCGCGGCCTGCTGGGCGCAGTCCTTTCCATCGAGTCCGGCTCCGGACGTCTGCACCAGGTCCCCGGGACTGTGCCTTCACCTCGGGACTTCCCGATCGGCGACCGTTTCGCCCCGCGTTCCTCGCACCCCGACTACGGCCTCGATATTCGCCCGGTCCTCACCGAGGTGGGCCCCGAGCACGTGTATGCGGCACTGCCGCCTCGCGAAGAGGTCCGCGTCTCCAGCGAAACCATCGTCATTGAAGAAGGTCAGGAGGAAAACTGATGAGTACTGAAACTCCGATCATCGAGCTCAAAGACGTTGAGGTGACCTTCAACTCCCGTACCGGATCGCTGTTCCGCCCCCACAAGGTGCACGCGGTTCGCGGTGTTGACATGCGCATTGAGCGTGGACAGACTCTGGGTATCGTCGGTGAATCCGGCTGCGGTAAGTCCACGACTGCAAATGTTATGTGCGGCCTGCAGATGCCAACGAAGGGCCAAGTGTTCTTCAACGGTGAGGAAGTCACCAAGCGCGGTGCGGATGCGCGCAGGCGTATCGGACGTGTTGTTTCCGTGGTCTTCCAAGACCCCGCAACCGCTCTCAACCCGCGTATGCATGTTGCTGATCAGCTTGCCGATCCGCTGCGTGTGCACAAGATTGGTGACGAGGCCTCGCGCTCCAAGCGCGTTCGCGAACTGATCTCTTTGGTGGGTCTGCCTTCGAGCGCCTTGGATGCACTCCCCGGTCAGCTCTCCGGTGGTCAGCGTCAACGTGTGGCGATCGCCCGAGCCCTGTCCATCGGCCCCGATGCGATCATCGCTGACGAACCGACCAGTGCTCTGGACGTCTCGGTTCGCGCTCAGATCCTCAACCTGCTTACGGACCTGAAGAAGGAACTTGGCTTGGCGATGGTCTTCATCTCGCACGATATTCAAACTGTTCGTTACGTTTCTGACCGGATCGCCGTCATGAACGGTGGGAAGGTCGTTGAAGAGGGACCGGCAGCTGAATTGCTGGCGTCCCCGAAGGATCCTTACACCCGCAAGCTCCTGGGGGCTGCACCCTCGCTGCTGCATCCAACACTCGGAGGAGAGAACTAATGAGTTCACAGATTCGCGGCGTTGTCCCGCCGTTGGCTATCCCGCTGAAGAACGGCGAGCTGGACGTTGTCTCGCTGGAACGACACATCAACCGCATGATTGGTGCGGGGCTGAACGGCCTCTTCGTTTCCGGCTCGACCGGTGAGGTTGCATTCTCGACCTCCGAGCGTCGTCAGCAGATCCAGCGCGAGGTTGTTCGCATTGTCGACGGCCGCGTTCCGCTGCTGGTTGGTGTGATCGATACCGAGACCGAGCGCGTCATTGAGAACATCAAGGCAGTTGAGGAAATCGGTGGAGCTCTGGGCGTCGTTGCAACCGCTCCCTTCTATGCGCTGGGCGGCCAGGCGGAGATCGAAAAGCACTTCCGCATCCTCAAGGAGAACACCAATCTTGAGCTGTGGGCCTACGACATTCCCGTCTGTGTCCACACGAAGCTGCAGAATGATCTTGTTCTTCGCTTGGGTAAGGAAGGCGTTCTTGACGGCGTTAAGGATTCTTCCGGTGACGATGTGGGCTTCCGCTGGCTGTCCCGTGCGAACGAGGCCGCTGGCCACCCGCTTCAGCTGCTGACCGGCCACGAAGTGGTTGTCGACGGTGCTTACATGTCGGGCGCAGATGGCTCGGTCCCCGGCCTGGCCAATGTTGACCCCGATGGCTACGTCCGTCAGTGGCAGGCTTTCGAGCGCGGTGACTGGGAAGCTGTGCGCACCGAGCAGGACCGCCTTGCGGACCTCATGCGCATCGTTCTGGTGAAGGGCGTTCAGGGCTTCGGCGCCGGCGTTGGTGCCTTCAAGACTGCTCTGCAGCTTCTGGGTGTCTTTGATTCCAACGAGATGCCGCGTCCTGTCGCTGCCCTCGAAAGTGACAACGTCGAGCACGTTGCTTCCGTCCTGCGCGAAGCCGGCTTGCTCTCCTGATCATCAGCGAGGCTGAGGTGGTCCTCCTCTCGCGTACGCGCGAGCGTGCGCCCGCCTTGGCCTCGCTGATTACCATTTTCATCCGTTCTTTAGTGGAGAACTTTCATGACTACGCTCCTCGCCCTTGATATCGGCGGAACCAAAGTCGGTTGGGGCATTGTCGAAGTTGGACAAAACTCTACGGTTGTTGAGCGCGGCTCAATTCCTACTGAGGCTTCCCGCGGGGGCGCCGACGTCGCCGAGCGAATCTGCTCGCTGGCCTCGTCTCTCAAGGAAGCTCACCCCGAGGCCTCGGGCGTCGCAATTGCTTCTGCTGGGGTTGTTGACCCCGTTGAGGGAAAGATTGTCTCGGCAACCGACATCATGCCAGGGTGGGGAGGAACCCCTCTGGGCAAGCTCGTTGCGCAGCGCACGGGACTTCCTGTGCGCGTTCTTAACGACGTCCACGCACACGGCTTGGGCGAAGCAACCTTGGGAGCCGGTCGCCCCTATTCCTCGGTCCTTTCGATCGCAGTAGGTACGGGAATTGGTGGGGCTCTGGTCGAAGATGGCCATGTCACTTTTGGTTCCCGAGGGATCGCCGGGCATGTCGGTCACATCCATCATCACTTCGCCCCCGATATGGTGTGCTCCTGCGGCCGACTTGGTCACATCGAGGCATTCTGTTCAGGGTCAGGAATTACTGCTTGGTACAACTCGCTGCGTCCTCAAGATGCTCCCGAAGTTGATGGCGGTCGTGCGCTGCAAGAACTCGCCGATGCGGGTGACCCACTGGCTTGCGCCTGCTTCTCGCGCTCCGCGTACGCACTGGGTGAGGCCACGGCCTCGCTGGTCAACTGCGTGGACCCGGCAGCGGTCATTATCTCCGGTTCGATGACTCGTTCGGGAGATATCTGGTGGGATGGTCTACGTGAAGGTTTCGTGGCCAGCGCGATGACTCCCGTTGCCGATACACCGATCCTCATTGGTTCCCTGGGCGGTGATGCGCCGCTGCTCGGAGCCGTTTCATTCTTCCTCAACGCATAGGAGAAACCATGCATCCGCTTATTGCCGGCCTGAAGGGGAAGCTCATTGTTTCCGTTCAGGCTTACCCCGGAGAGCCCATGCGGCACCCCGAAACCATGGCTCAGATTGCGCGCGCTGCCGAAATCGGTGGGGCCGCGGCAATTCGCTGCCAAGGGCTGTCTGATATTTCCGCAATCAAGGGACGCGTGGATGTTCCCGTCATTGGTTTGTGGAAGGAAGGCCACGAAGGCGTCTACATCACTCCCTCGCTTCGTCACGCTCGCGCGTGCGTGATGGCTGGGGCCGATATTGTCGCCCTAGATGCGACCGGTCGCCCGCGTCTTGATGGTCGTAGTTTTGCCGAGACCGTTGCAGCTCTTCGCGAAGAAGAGACTCTGGTCATGGCTGACTGCGGATCTTTTGACGACGCGCAGCGTGCAGTTGATGCCGGTGTCGATATCGTCTCGACCACCCTTGCCGGTTACACCGGTGATCGTCCGAAGACCGATGGCCCCGATTTGGAGCTTCTCCAGCAGACGGTTCAGGCATTCCCGAATGTTCCTGTGATTTGTGAAGGGCGTATTCACACTCCGGAGCATGCCGCAGCTGCCATGAAGCTCGGTGCCTTCGCAGTGATCGTCGGTACCGCAATTACTCACCCGACGTCGGTAACGGGTTGGTTTAAGGCCGCAGTCGAAAACTGACGTTATTCCCGATTTTCAACCGGTGTCCGTGTGGAGTTATTTCACACGGACACCTCTTTTTTGGGCATTTAACCACGGGCCTTTCAGCGAGTAAAATTTCGAACCATGTCTATTCCCTCGTCGCGTGCTCACAGTGCTCTTCGTGCGACCTTCGTGGTCTACGCGGGCCTTGGTTCTGCAACCTCGGCGTGGCTGTCGCGGCTGCCAGACGTGCGTGATCACCTGGGGCTGACTCCAGGAACCATCGGCATGATGCTCTTGATCGCCTCCTTGGGATCTTTGCTGACTCTTCCCACTTCCGGCCCAATCGTCATGAAGATCGGTGCGCGGTGGGCTGGACGAATCGGCGTATTCGTTTGGGCATTAGGCATTGCCGGTGCAGCAAGTGGAACCCTGACGGAATCCCTTCCTGTCTTCACAGCATCTTTGGTCTTGATGTCTGCGGGAACGGGTCTGTGGGGCTCGAGCATGAACATCGAGGCCGGCCTTGTACAAGCTGCTGTGCGGCGCTTGGTTGTTCCCGTCATTCAGGCGATGTATGCCGTGGGTATGCTCGGCGGTGCGCTCGTAGGCGCGCTTGCCGCACGCGCGGGACTTCCTGTTGCGGCTCACCTTTTCGGCCTGGCCGCACTTGAGCTTATGGCCTGTGGAATCGCTGTCGGTTTCTACCTCAGTCAAGATGAGGTCGCCACTCTTGAATCCGCGAAGGAAAGTTCCCTGGGCGAAGGGGACGAGGCCTCGGCGGGCAATGCGAAGAAGGGGCTGACCCGCTTGGCATGGCGCGAGCGTCGCACGGTCCTGATCGCGCTCATGGTGATGAGTGGCGGACTCCTAGAAGGCGCCGCTAACGACTGGCTGAACCTGTCGATGGTCGATGGCTATGGCTTCGCGACTTCTTCCGCGTCGGCGATCTTTGCTTTCTTCTTGCTTATGATGACGCTAATGCGTTTTGCTTCGCCGCGTTTGGAAAGACGTTTTGGCGCGCCGCATTTGCTGAGATGCACCATGGGCTGTGCGGTTGTCGGCTTACTGCTTGTTGCTTTCGCTCCGCATCATATTTTGGCGATTGTTGGCGTTGCATTGTGGGGTATTGGGGCTTCTTTGGTCTTCCCGTTGGGTATTTCCGCACTCAGTGTTGATCCCGTGATGACTCCGGCTCGTGTCTCGGTGCTCTCGACGGTGAATTATGGTTCGGCGCTCATTGGACCGCCGGTTTTGGGCTTGATCGCAGATCATGTCGGTTACCACCGCGCGCTTGCCTTCGTCGTTCTTCCCGTGCTTCTGGCGATCGTTTTGGCCGGTCAGGTTCCGGACCAGCGGGGGCGAGTGCGAGCCGTTGCACCCCTTGGCGATTAATCTTGAGTTATGACGACTCTTGCTGAATTGACGACCTTTCGCGTGGGCGGAGAGGTTTCTCGCCTTGTTCGCGTGGCTTCCAGTGAGGAATTGGTTGCTGCCGTTCGCACGGCTGATGAGGAGCTGCGCCAGCTTCTAGTTTTGGGTGGCGGATCGAATCTGCTTGCATCCGATGCTCCATTTGATGGAACCGTCATCGCTGTGCGTCCTGGTGCACAAATCGCTCGCATCATTGAAGAGGACGGGCCTGACTCGGTGATCGTCCGCGTGTGGGCCGGCACGATCTGGGATGACTTTGTTGCGTGGACCGTCGAAGAACACTTGTCCGGTATCGAGGCCTTGTCGGGGATCCCCGGAAGCGCGGGAGCATCCCCGGTACAGAACGTGGGCGCCTACGGACACGAGGTTGCTGAAACGATTCACAGTGTCGAGGCCTACGACCGCCTCGAACAGCGCATCGTCCGGCTGCTTCCCTCCGAACTTGGTTTTGCCTACCGTTCCTCCGCGATCAAGCACAGCATTGGTCAGCCCGGTCTTCCCGGCCGCGTCTGGGGGCCGACGGGGCGTTGGGTTGTGTTGAGCGTCGACTTCCGACTCGAGCGCTCATCCCTGAGCGCGCCTGTCATGTACTCCGAACTCGCGCGGCGCCTCGGAGTGGAGGCTGGGGAGCGTGCCCAGGCGTCCTTGGTCCGCTCGACCGTGCTCGAGCTGCGCGCGGGGAAGGGAATGGTCTTAAACCCCGAGGACCACGATACGTGGAGCGCGGGATCTTTCTTCACCAACCCCATCCTTCCCGAGGCAGCAGCTGCAGCGCTCCCTGAAGAGGCGCCTCGTTTCCCGGCGGGGGAGGGACTGGTGAAAACCAGCGCCGCTTGGCTCATTGACCACGCGGGCTGCCCCAAGGGCTTCCATCTTCCCGAGGCCGGAGACCCGCCGCGCGCGTCCCTGTCCACCAAGCACGTGCTCGCGCTGACGAACCGTGGGGGAGCAAGCGGCGCAGATATCGAGGCCTTGGCGCGCGCTGTGCGCGGGCGCGTGTTTGACGCCTACGGCGTGACTCTTGTTCCTGAGCCTGTTGCGATCGGTATTGAGTGGTAGCGCGGATCTTCGTCAACCTTGCGAACAGGCTAATAGTTTGCCCGAGAGGCTGTCATCTATCTGCTTGAACTGCACTGCGCAGGCGTTCGATCATATCGGGAACATTGCGGGTAACGGCCGTCCACAGAAGCTTGTCATCCATGCTTTGGTACCCCGAATGCGCCGCGATGTTCCGAGTCGTCCGCAGCGTGCGCTTCTCGACTGAGGTGAGGGTATCCATGTATGGTGCGTATTCCTCACGCTCCAGGAAACCGGCCAGTCGGATGATCACCATGCACGCGGAGTCATATTCGGGGCAATCGCTGGTGAAGGTCTCGGCGGGGACCCCAGCAACCCGCTCGATGCGTCGGGTGATAACGTCAAGTTCACGTAAGAAGTTATCAACGTCGAAGCTAAGTGTTTGTCTCTTTGCCGCGCGTGGCCGAGGCGTGAAAGACGCAGGGTCGCTCACAAGTGGTACCGCCTCGTCAATGATGTTCCGCAGATCTTCGGGTACGTGTGTATCCGCGTGGACTTCGGTAGGAAATCCCGTGAGTTCGCTTGTAAACGAGGCGATATCTGCCAGCTCAAACAGTGACAGCTCGCGGGTGGGTGTACCGATCAGATCGATATCCGATTCAAAACCGTCCGTCCCCTGAGCGACGGAGCCAAAGACTCGGAGGGATTCTAGTCCTTGTTCCGTGGCATAGCGGCTGATAGAGGGGGCGTAGCGGGATAAAGGGATGGAGGGGCGATAGTCGGCAGCGCGAAGAATTTTCTCTAAAAGCTCGGCGGATACCGCACGTTTCCCAGCTTCGATTTGTGCGAGGGTTGACTGGCTCATCCCGGTCATCCCCGCTAGTTCAGCCTGTGTAAGCGAAGCATCGGTGCGCGCTTCGCGCACAAGCAATGGTGCGTGTTCCCGATTAAAACGCGTCATAAGGGCATGATAGTGCACGGATGCACTATTGGTGAAGAGAAATACTTAGGCTGCGGGCGGGGTTGCAAGCCACTGATCGATTTCCGCTTTCCACACGCGTTTCGATGCCTCGCTGGCCAAGGAAGCGTCAATCGATTGACGGGCCAAATCTGCCAGCTGTGCGTCAGAAAGCCCAAAAACATCACGCGCAGCCTCGTACTGGTCAACCACACGCGAATGGAATAACAAGGGGTCATCAGCCGAAAGAGCAACGCGCGCGCCGGCCTCGATAAAGCGCATGAGTGGAACAGATGCGAAATCTGGGAAGACCCCCAGGTGAATATTCGAGGTCGGACACACTTCGAAAGAAATATCCGCGTCAATCAAACGCCGCAGTAAATCGGGATCTTCACTGGTGCGCACGCCGTGCCCCAAACGCGTTGGGTGCAGGGCTGAAACAACGTTCATCACCGATTCCGGGCCCAAAAGCTCCCCGCCGTGAGGAACCGAGGCCAAACCGCCATCACGGGCAATGCGGAAGGCGGGAGCAAAAGCCGAGGTATCGCCAACGCGCTCATCATTGGACAGACCAAAACCCACAACTTTTCCGGGGCTGTCGCCGGCATACTGAACCGCCAGACGAGCAAGCGTGCGTGCGTCAAGGGGATGGCGAATTCGTGAGGCCGCAACGATCAATGCAACTTCAACGCCCGTGCGTTTCCCCGCAGCGATCGCCTCGTCAATGATGATCTCCAAAGCGGGAGTAATCCCGCCAACCCAGGGCGCGTAAGACGTGGGGTCGACCTGCATCTCGAGGCGACGCGAGCCTTCGGCCGCATCATCTTCCGCGGCCTCGGCAACGATTCGTCGCATTGCGGCTTCGGAACGCACTAAAGCTCGAGCGGCATCGTAGGAACGCTGGAAACGGAACCAACCGCGGGCGTCTGCGGGCACGGTTAAGGGATCCAGGTCCAACAGGTGCGGGGGAAGGCGCGTGCCTTTTTCCTGCGCCATATCCACCAGCGTCTGTGGGCGCATCGCACCTGTGAAGTGCAGGTGAAGATGGGCTTTGGGGAGTGTGGACAGCGGTCGTCGCCCAGGGGGAGTCGGTGCTGGAACAGTAAGAGAAGGCTGGCGAGGAATAGATGTCGACGCCATCAGTGCCTCTCGACCCACAGGAGCAGGTCACGTAGGACCATATCCTTCTCGGGCTCATTTAAGACTTCGTGGCATGCCCCGTCGATGATTCGCAGGTGGATATCTGCGTCGGGATGTGCATCACGCACGCGCTCAACAAACTCTGCAGAGCCCTCCGGCGAGGTCAGCTCATCGGCGCTACCGTGGAAAATCAGCGTGGGGCAGGTCAGGCGATCCGCATGATCAAGTGCCTTCTTGCCCTGAATCACCATGGTCGAGGCCGTCAGAAGCGGGGGAGCGCCGTGGTAGTTGAGGGGATCGGCATCGAAAGCTTCTTGGACACTGGGATCACGCGAAAGCAAGGAATGTTCGGGCGTGGACTGTGCTGCTGGAACCTGTACTCCCGGCAGATAGCGAGCCAGTTTCCCGAGGCCTCCAACCACCGGCATAGGAAGCTGGGGGAGTGGAATGAAAGCGGGCCCGGTGAGGACCATGCAGCGCAGATGCTTGCGGTAGATCAGCGCAGAAGCAGCGCTAATCAAACCACCCATTGAATGCCCAAAGAGGATCAATTCATCGCAGCGTGAATTGTGAAGAGCCTGTTGGCGAGCAACGATGTGGTCCTTGATCAGCAGACCGACGTCGACTTGGGCGCGAGGACCTGGAGAAGCGCCATGACCGTAGTGGTCGTAGGTTGACACATCGTAGCCAGCCTGGAGAAGCGCATTGACCAGCCCTTCAAAACGTCCCGAATGCTCGCCATAACCGTGGGCGACAAGGACGTGTCCATTGGGTTGGTCGAGGTGTGTTCGCCGCGTCGAAAGGTCCATATGTCAATTGTGACAGCTCAAGCTCAATTTTGGATAGCGCTATTGGGGTATTTATTGACGCGGAGTAAGAAAAACCCGGGCGGTGGCACTGTGCCGCTACCGCCCGGGTGTATTGGAATTTTGATTCAGCTGTATCAGTGAGCTTCTGCCAGAAGTTCCTGAATTCGTCCCACGCCCTCAACAAGGTCCTCGTCTGCCAAGGCGTAGGACAGGCGAATGAAACCAGAGGGGCCGAAGGCCTCGCCGGGAACGACTGCGACCTCGACCTCATCCAAGATCAGGTCGGCCAATTCGGCGGAAGTAGTTGGGATCTTCCCGCGAATTTCTCGCCCAAGAAGATCCTTGACTGCCGGGTAGGCGTAGAAGGCGCCCTTCGGTGTGGGAACCTGAAGTCCGTCGATTTCGCGAAGCATCTTCACCATGGTCTGGCGACGTCGATCGAATGCCTGACGCATATGTTCAACGACATCCAGTGGCCCATTAAGAGCAGCGATTGCTGCGCACTGAGCAATGTTGTTGACATTCGACGTCAGGTGCGATTGGAAGGAGGTTGCTGCACGGATCACGTCGCGAGGCCCGATCATCCAGCCCACACGCCAACCGGTCATCGCATAGGTCTTCGCAACACCGTTTAACACAATGGTTTGGTCGGCAAGTTCGGGGACAAGCTTGACGATGTGTGCGCTTTGCGCACCGTCGTAGAGCAGGTGCTCGTAGATCTCGTCGGTGATCACCCACACGCCGTGCTTGAGAGCCCACTGACCGATCGTCGTCAGCTCAGCGGGAGTATAAACAGCACCCGTTGGGTTCGAGGGTGAGCACAGAAGAAGAAGCTTTGTGCGAGGGGTGCGTGCGGCCTCGAGCTGGTCAACGGTGACCTTGTAGTCCTGATCGGCACCCGCGAAAACTTCCACCGGGGTTGCGCCCGCGAGCTTGATGACCTCGGGGTAGGTGGTCCAGTAGGGGGTGGGGAGGATAGCCTCGTCTCCGGGGTTCAGTAGCGAGGCGAATGCCTGAAAAACCGCTTGCTTTCCGCCGTTGGTCACCAAAACTTGGTCGGGGCTGACCTCGTATCCGGAATCGCGAAGAGTCTTGTGCGCGATTGCTTCCTTGAGTGCAGGAAGGCCCGAGGCCGGAGTGTAGCGGTACATCGCGGGGTTGCGTGCTGCTTCGAGCGCCGCCTCGACGATGTAATCGGGGGTTGCGAAATCAGGTTCGCCCGCACCGAAACCAACGACGGGGCGACCCTGAGCCTTCAGTGCTTTAGCCTTAGCGTCGACGGCAAGGGTTGCGGATGGGGTGATATTGGCGAAGCGCGTTGAGATACGCGGAGCTGATTGAGTATCCACATCAGTATTGTGACATGGTCGCAGTGATTTATTGGTCTGAGTCACAATTTGAGCTTTTGCGGGGCAATGTCGCGCGGATGAGTTGGACATGGGACGCGTTCTCCCCTAAACTCAACCAGGCAACACTTTTTAAAGAGTTGCAGTAGGGCAGTGGCGCAATTGGTAGCGCACCGGTCTCCAAAACCGGCGGTTGTGGGTTCGAGTCCCGCCTGCCCTGCCACTTAGGTGCAGAACTATTGGAGGAACGATGAGCGGATCCCAGGCTCGCCGTGACGAATCGCCCAAGGCGGATCGCACAAAGAGCAGTGCAACGCGCTCTCGTAAAGCCTCCTCCTCTGAGAAGACCCAGGAAAAGCGTCCGAATATTTTCAAGCGCATGGTGATCTTTGTCTCTCAGGTTGTCGCTGAGATGAAGAAAGTTGTTTATCCCAGCGGATCAGAGACGTGGACCTACTTCATCGTTGTGATTGTGTTTGTTGCCGCAGTTATGGCTTTCACTGGAATTCTTGATTTCCTATTCGGTAGACTAGGTTCCATCGTATTTGGCTGAAACCGTGACCCGCCCGCAGGAATGCAGGCGGGTTTCTTCTACGGCTCGGCCGTGAAGCACCGCGCAAGCGGTAACCACAGGAGGAAAACCCGTGAGCCAGGACAAGATCGAGGGCCAGGAACCCGATACTTTTGATGGTGGAATCGCCCCCGAAGGTGAGCTGGAAACCGCTGCACAGCGCGAGGATGAGCGCGAAGAGCGCCTTGAAGACGCCCCCGAAGAGCGCAAGGAAGCTCTTGAAGAAGGCGAAGCGATTGCTGGCGTTGAGGAAGCAGCTGCGGAAGCGGCCTCGAGCGAGGATGATCCCATCGAGAAACTGCGCCGTGAGCTCTACATGTCTCCCGGTGACTGGTACGTCATCCACACCTACTCCGGCCACGAGCGCAAGGTGAAGGCAAACCTTGAGCAGCGCATCACCAGTCAGAACATGGAAGAGTCGATCTTCCAGGTTGAGGTTCCCGATGAGTACGTCATGGAGTACCGCGGCAATGTGAAGAAGCGTGTTCGTCGTGTGCGCATCCCCGGATATGTCATCGTCTGCATGGACTTCAATGAAGACTCCTACCGTGTCGTGAAGGAGACTCCCGCGGTTACCGGCTTCGTTGGTGATCAGCACAATCCCGTGCCGCTGTCGATCGACGAGGTCGTTATGCTGCTGACCCCGAACGTGCTCGAGGCTGCTGCCGCTGAGGAAAAGAGCGCTCCTGCTCCCGTTCAGGAAGTTCGCACTCAGTTCGAGGTCGGCGAGGTCGTCACCGTCACCGATGGTGCATTCGCCACCATGAGCGCAGTGATCTCCGAGATCATGCCTGAGACTCAGCGCCTGAAGGTCTTGCTGACCATCTTCGAACGTGAGACTCCCATGGAACTCACCTTCGATCAGGTCGAAAAGATCGAAGAGTAAATTCACTGAAACGCAAGTGGGTGCTCCCTTTTTGCTGATGAAGTGAATGTCAGCTGATCTCTCGGTCGGCGTGAGCTGCAGCACCTAGACTTGGGGAGTCACCCACATCGCGTTATCATGTAGATTCGTGCGTCTGGGTGGACTTTGTCTACGGGTTGCTCTTCCTGTAGATCCCACGTGGACGTATGCCGCGGTAGTCTCCGCGGCTGAGTAAGAAATAGAAAGACCCGAAATATGGCACCGAAGAAGAAGAAGGTCACCGGCCTCATCAAGCTGCAGATTGCTGCAGGCGCCGCGACCCCGGCTCCGCCCGTTGGTCCTGCACTGGGCCAGCACGGCGTGAACATCGTTGAATTCACGAAGGCATACAATGCTGCAACTGAGTCGCAGCGCGGTTCGATCGTCCCGGTTGAAATCACCGTTTACGAAGATCGTTCCTTCACCTTCGTTCTGAAGACCCCTCCGGCCTCCGAAATGATTAAGAAGGCTGCAGGTGTTGCAAAGGGTTCGGGCACCCCGAACACCGCCAAGGTTGGATCGATCACCATGGACCAGGTGCGCGAAATCGCCCAGGCCAAGATGGTTGACCTCAACGCCAACGACATTGATGCTGCATCCAAGATCGTCGCGGGCACCGCACGTTCCATGGGCATCACTGTTCAGGATTGACCCTTTAATTTCCGTGGTAGGGCAGGCGCTGCCCGACACCCACACCTGCAAGGAGAAGAAGCAGAATGACGAAGCGCTCTAAGAGCTACCGCGCAGCGGCGGAGAAAATCCACGCTGGCGAACTGTACAGCCCCCTGGCCGCAATGCGTTTGGCCAAGGAAACCTCGGTCACCAAGTTCGATTCAACCGTTGAGGTTGTTATGCGACTGGGTGTTGATCCCCGTAAGGCCGATCAGATGGTCCGAGGCACCGTTTCCCTGCCGCACGGCACCGGTAAGACCTCCCGGGTCTTGGTCTTCGCCGTTGGCGAGCGCGCACAGGAAGCAATCGACGCCGGAGCCGACGAAGTCGGTGGCGACGAGCTGATCGAGAAGGTTGCCAAGGGCTACACCGACTTCGATGTCGCCGTTGCAACCCCCGACCTCATGGGCAAGGTTGGCCGTCTGGGCCGCGTGCTTGGTCCCCGTGGCCTCATGCCGAACCCCAAGACCGGCACCGTCACCATGGATGTCGCTAAGGCCGTTAAGGAAATCAAGGGCGGTCGTATCGAGTTCCGTGTCGACAAGCACTCGAACCTGGCATTCATCGTCGGTAAGGCTTCCTTCACCGCCGAGCAGCTGGTCGAGAACTACGCTGTCGTCTTGGAGGAGATCCTGCGCATGAAGCCGGCTTCCGCAAAGGGCCGTTACATCCTCAAGGCTACGGTCGCCACGACCATGGGTCCTGGTATTCCGCTGGATGCCACCAAGACTCGCGCCCTGACCTCCGAGGATGCTTCCTGAAGCACTAGAGGTTAACGGCAGATAGTCGTTTCACGTGGGTCCCCACGAGCGTTGCTCGTGGGGACCTTTGCTTTGGTTCATAGGGAAGTCGAATAAGACGTCATACTGAGGAAAGTGACTCCGGCCATGCGTGACGTGTGTATTGAACCGTGTGCTGATACACACATCCAAAGCTGGAACCCCGACCGCGATGCGTGTTAAGCTACTCGTTGCCGAAGACCGTCGGTCATCCACCTCGGTGGATTCCAAGTGCGAAAGCTTCCGACGCAGGTGAGTGACTTCTTGAGAAGTGGGTTTCATTTGAGCCCGGCCGCTTTCCTGCGTGCCGGGCTTTTTCGTGCGTCCGGCGGTGAATTTTTGAAAGGAGGACCATGGCGAAGTCCGACAAGGTGGCAGCAGTTGCCGAGCTCGTGGAGCGTTTCCGCGCAGCCGACGCTGTCCTGCTGACCGAGTACCGCGGTCTGACCGTTGGCCAGCTCAAGCAGCTGCGTCGCGGCCTGGCTGGCAATGCGACCTACGCCGTGGCAAAGAACACGCTGGCGATCCTGGCGGCTCGCGAAGTTGGTCTCGATTTCCTCGAGGCTGACCTGAAGGGCCCGACCGCTATCGCTTTCGTCACCGGTGAGCCCGTTGAGGCTGCCAAGACGCTGCGTGATTTTGCCAAGGAGAATCCTCAGCTGGTACTGAAGTCCGGTGCTATGGAGGGCGCACAGCTCTCCGCTGAGGCTGTCAAGAAGCTTGCCGATCTCGAGTCTCGCGAGGTCCTGCTGGCCAAGGCTGCAGGCGCTCTCAAGGCGAAGATCTCTCAGGCGGCATACGCCTTCAACGCGCTTCCGTCCAAGGCGGTGCGCACCATCGATGCTCTGCGTGAAAAGCAGGGCGAAGCGGCCTGACGTGACAGGCCCGCGAAGGCACTTGCCTTTGCGATCACATCCACAATCTGCTCACGTAGCAGGCCAAAATCGAAAGGATGCCAATCATGGCTAAGCTCTCCAACGACGAGCTCATCGAAGCTTTCAAGGAAATGTCCCTCATCGAGCTCTCCGATTTCGTGAAGCTCTTCGAAGAGACCTTCGACGTTACCGCTGCTGCTCCCGCAGCCGTTGCCGTTGCTGCTCCTGCAGCAGGCGATGCTCCCGCAGCTGAAGAGAAGGACGAGTTCGAGGTTGTCCTCGAGTCCGCAGGCGACAAGAAGATCGCCGTCGTCAAGGCTGTCAAGGCTCTGACCGGCCTGGGCCTCAAGGAAGCCAAGGACCTGGTTGACGGCGCCCCCTCGACCATCTTCGAGAACGCCAAGAAGGAAGACGCCGAGAAGGCTAAGGCTGAGATCGAAGAGGCCGGCGGCAAGGTCACCCTTAAGTGACTTTCCCCGTCTGATTCATTCAGACTTTTGCCCGTCATGGGCCACGAAACCCCGTTCTGCTTCGGCAGGGCGGGGTTTCCGCTTTTGCTGCCGCCCTGCCGTCGCTCGCGGCCACGCAACCGAGCGCGGCCTCGTGAAGTGGAAGTTTCGCAATTTCCTGCGCATTCGACTTGACCATGACGTGACGTGAGGCTTCACAATGATTGACATGAACAACGACGGAATTCTTTACACTGTTGGCGAACTAGCCAAGCACTTTTCGTTGACTGTGCGAACGCTTCGTCATTGGGAAGAACAGGGGCTTCTCGTGCCCTCGGGGCGAAGCTGGTCAAACTATCGGCTCTACTCGCTTGAAGACTGTGCGCGCGTGCAGAGAATCATTATTTATCGTGCGACGGGCATGAAATTGATGGATATCAAGGAGCTCCTTGATTCCGGTGACTCTGCGATTGTGCACCTCAAACGTCAGCGAGAGAGCCTTATTGCCCATCGCCAACAGACGGACAAAATGATCGCAGCAATCGATACGCTATTGGAGGAAGCAATGAACGACAATGCGCTCAACGCGGAAGAAATTGGGGCAATCCTTGGGGATGCTGACTTTGCCACGCATCAGGAGGAAGCTGAACAACTCTACGGTGGCAGTGATGACTGGCAGGAATCTCAGCGCCGCACTGCGTCGTGGAGTGCGGCGGACTGGCAGGGGAATGCTGAAGCTTTTGAGCAGGTCGAAAAGGACATGATCAACGCGATCCGCAAGGGAGTTTCTCCTGACAGTGGCGAGGCGGCACGTCTTGTGGCCTTGCATAGGGAACTGCTCAGTGCCTTTTTCCCAGTGACCCCCGCAAAGCACTACGTGATTTCGCGTTCCTACATTCACGACGAGCGTTTCCGCTCGCACTACGACTCGCAGCTCGACGGTTTTGCCCAATGGCTCGCGTCTGCAATTGAGTACGTTGCTCATCAGAGCGGTGTCGATACCGACAAACCCGAATGGAAGTGATTGGTTTGTGAGGCAGGCCATGAGCGCAGGATGCTTTCGGATTTGCTCTTAGCTCACTTCATCGCTACTATTTCTTTTTGTCGCTTTCCCGCGTAGCTCAACGGCAGAGCATCCGACTGTTAATCGGACGGTTACTGGTTCGAATCCAGTCGCGGGAGCTTCTCCCCGGTACTTGGTACCGGGGTTTTCTTTTTCAGCGAACTCCAAACTGCCCATCTTGCACTCTGGGGCTGAGAGTGCCAGACTTGGATTTAGCACTCGGGAGTGCCGAGTGATAAGCACTAAGGCCGGTGAGGCTTAGGAGTTACCTGAGTCGTCCGTCGCGGGCATCGGTCCAATCCGCATCGCGGAAGGATAGAAGAACATGACGAAGCTCATTCACTTCGATGAGGAGGCGCGCCGCGGCATGGAGCGCGGTCTGAACCTTCTCGCCGACACCGTTAAGGTCACCCTGGGCCCCAAGGGCCGTAATGTCGTCCTCGACAAGAAGTGGGGCGCCCCCACCATCACCAAGGATGGCGTTTCCGTTGCTAAGGAAATCGACCTCGAAGATCCCTTTGAGCGCATCGGTGCAGAACTGGTCAAGGAAGTTGCCAAGAAGACCGATGATGTCGCAGGTGACGGCACCACGACCGCTACCGTTCTGGCACAGGCACTGGTTCGTGAGGGTCTGCGTAACGTTGCAGCCGGTTCGAACCCCATCGCCCTGAAGCGCGGCATCGATGGTGCCGTTGAGGCAATCGTTGCCCAGCTGCACAAGGATTCCAAGCCTGTTGAGACCACCGAGCAGATTGCTGCCACCGCCTCGATCTCCGCAAATGATCCCGAGATCGGCAAGCTCATTGCTCAGGCCTTCGAGAAGGTTGGCTCTGAAGGTGTTGTGACCGTTGAAGAGACCAACTCTTTCGACACCACCCTTGAGACCACCGAAGGCATGCGTTTCGAGCGCGGCTACCTCTCTGCATACTTCGTTAACGATGCAGATCGCCAGGAAGCCGTCCTCGAGGATCCCTACATCCTGCTGGTCGACACCAAGATCACCAACGCCAAGGAACTGCTGCCTGTCCTGGAAAAGGTCATGCAGACCGGTAAGCCGCTGTTCATCATTGCCGAGGACGTTGAGGGCGAAGCCCTGGCAACCCTGGTTGTCAACAACATCCGCGGCACCTTCAAGTCGGTCGCCATCAAGGCCCCCGGCTTCGGCGATCGCCGTAAGGCCATGCTGAAGGACGTTGCAATCCTTACCGCCGGTGAAGTGATCTCCGAGACCGTTGGCCTCTCTCTTGAGAATGCCACCCTTGAGGATCTCGGCCGTGCGCGCAAGGTCATCGTCTCCAAGGATGAAACCACCATCGTTGACGGTCTGGGCGCAAAGGATGACATCCAGGCACGCATCCGTCAGCTGCGTAAGGAAATCGAGACCACCGATTCCGATTACGACCGCGAGAAGCTCCAGGAGCGTCTGGCAAAGCTCTCCGGCGGCGTGGCAGTCATCAAGTCCGGTGCTGCAACTGAGGTTGAGCTCAAGGAACGTAAGCACCGCATCGAGGACGCGATCCGTAACGCTCGCGCAGCCTCTGAAGAGGGCTTGGTTGCCGGTGGCGGTGTTGCACTGATTCAGGCAGCCTCCAAGGCTCTTGACTCGCTGAACTTCAGCGGCGATGAGGCAACCGGTGTGAACATCGTTCGCGAGGCTGTCTCTGCACCGCTCAAGCAGATCGCTGAGAATGCTGGCCTTGAGGGCGGCGTTGTTGCTGACCGCGTTGCTCAGATGGAGCCCGGCTTCGGTCTGAACGCTGCAACTGGTGAGTACGGCGACCTGATGACCCAGGGTATCTCTGACCCGGTCAAGGTCACCCGCTCCGCTCTGCAGAACGCAGCCTCGATCGCAGGTATGTTCCTGACCACCGAGGCCGTTGTTGCCGACAAGCCTGAGCCTCCGGCACCGGCAGGAGCACCTGCTGACGGTGGAATGGGCGGAATGTACTGATCCTTTAGGGATTAGTAGAAAATCGCATTCCCTATGAATGTCCCTGTGGGGGGCGCGCTTCATGCGCGTCCCCCACAGGCATTTAATAGGCAGCTGTATGTGAATAAGGCAGTTTCCTAGTGTGCGAAGAGCCCGATGCTCTGTGCTTCAGCATCTGCGTAGACCTGAGCCGCATGCGAAAGTGAGCCTGAGATCTGGTCCAGGGAGCTTTCAACTTGAGCTTGGGTGAGCTGCCAAGAGGCAACAGAATCAGAGAATTGCGCCGAAGCGCCGCCTTGCCAAGTATCTTTAAGCGCCAGTAACTCGTTCATGAGCGCTGATACTTCGTTTCGAATCGAGTCGCAAGTAATTTGGATCCGCGAGGCGCAGGATGCGATGTGTGCGGAGTCAACGGAAAATGCGGTCATTGTGCCCTCCTAGGCTGGGTGAATGGGTGTTCACAGCCTAGGAAGAGTAAGTTGACGGCACCGTGCAGATAACACAATCTGTGGAGAAAACGGTTCAATCTGACACGGTGGATGAATACGACGATTCAAGTTTAAGGATTTAGGACAGCGGGGGAGGAGTTGGAATGTCCAGGTCATCCAATGCCGACTCCAAAGAAGAAGTGTCGTCAGCATCAGCAGCAGATCCACGCGAAGGGCTCTCTGCTGCAACTCCAGGCAGAGGGGTGTGGACGGTACTGGGAAGAGAAACCTGTTGAGCGGAAGGCACCGCCGCACCAGAGGATGTGGGGGCTGTCGCTCCGCTTGCTGTCGCTCCGTTTGCTGCCGCTCCGCTTGGAATTCCTAGAGCAGGTGTCTCAGTGTTCTCGGGAGGAAGCGTTGGCGATGCGGGCGCACTATTCTCCGCTGCCTCTTCCACGCCATCAGATGTGGCATTGGAAGGGGTCTGAACGGAGGCTGTAGCCTCATCCTCACTGCTGTCAAGGGGAGCGGGGGCTACAGGCAGGCCAGCGGCCTCGTCAGTAGCAAACTCATCGGAATCAACGGAAAGGGTTGACTGAGGAAGCTCTACGACCGCGGAAGGCAAAGACCCAGCAGGAGTGCTCGGGGTGTCGACGGGGTCGAAAGGCTCAGTATGACTCTTAATGTTGAGGTGACGGCGCCGGATAATCATCGTTCCAGAGGCAGGAGTATCCGATGAGAGCGTCTCATGGTGTTCCTCTGGCTCGACATCTTCTTCGGGCTCATTGAGATCGGCATCGGGGGAACAAGCTTTGAGAACTCGAGCAAGCTTGGCGCTTTCGGCCTCGAGATTAGCTCGTGCGCTTTCTTCCCATGCAAGTGCAAGCGGTGAATGAAAAATCTGCTCGCGCGCCAAAATCTTCTTAATTGCCAGGCGGCGTGCACGTACGTAATCCATATCGCACAAATCAGGGCATTCTTCGCGCAATGATTCGCGGAAGCGCTTAAAGTCCTGAGGGCTAGCTGCCAGCATTCCTAAGTCGGCATCAATGAGGACTTGAGCATCCATGTCAGAAGGGTCCGCGCGGTGCGTGAAAAGCGCCATCATGAGCTCTTGAACGCGAGAAATAACATCCTCGCTCACCCCCAGTGCTTCCATGCGAGAACGTGCGTGGTACAGCGCGGAGAATTCTTGCTCATCGCTGTTAGTGCCGCGTTGGAAAACGTCAAAACTGCGGTTAAGAACCGCTCCTTGATACCACAGAGCAACCCGCAGAACATCAGGATCGTGTGCTGTCGAGGCAATCTCGTCGATACGCGCCAAGGTCTTGATGAGATGGCGGGTGTTGTGAAGGATTCGTCCCTTGGCATTCCAGCGCGAGATCAAATCTCGAGCTTCAGCCTCCAAGAGGGGAATCGGAGCACTTGCCCCGATTTCTTGCATCGCGTCCACGAAGGAACTAAAAAGCCACTGAGGTGCATCGGCACCCATGCGCGCTCACTCCTAGTCTGACAATGTTACTTGGTAATGCTAGCCACTTTTTGAACGCTTGGCACGGAGCTTTCCTATGAGCGAAGGATTCGCAGAGGCCATGCAGCGCATAATCACTTAATTTCCAGCGGTTTTCTGCGTGATTCTCAAGGAAAAACACCAGTGCTTCAGTAGTTGAGATTCGCAAGACAATTGGCGCGGGAAGGAAGCTGCGAAGATCGAATTCCGTCAGTTTATGCCTTCAAGCGTTCTTTGGACTGCACGATTGGCATATCGATCTTGACGGTGAGGCCACCGCCCGTAGTCTTTGTGAGCTCTGCGTGACCGCCGTGCGCTGAGACGATTGAGGATACGATGGAAAGTCCCAATCCGGAGCCACCCAGTGAGCGGGCACGTGAGCTTTCTGTTCGATAGAAGCGCTGGAAAACTTTTTCATAGTCTTCCTTCGCAATTCCAGGTCCGTGATCCCTAAATTCCATCAGAACAGAAGTCGGATTCTGACCTACAGCAATCTCTACCGGTGTTGAACGCGGGGTGTAACGCACAATGTTACCGATGATATTTGTGAGCACCTGTTGCAGGCGGTCGCGGTCGGCCTGAATCCAGACGGATTGCGGAATCGGCTGGTCGTTGATCCCCAGAATCTTGACCTGGCGAGTGGGATCGAGAGCTTGAAGATCGAAGCGAGCATTGCGAAGCATCGCGATCACATCGACATCCACGATTTCTAGCGGCCGGCCCTCGTCCAAGCGGGCCAGAGTCAAGAGGTCCTCAACCAATGAACCCATGCGAGTTGATTCGGATCGAATTCGCCCCATGACTTCGCCGGTGCGCTCTGTCGGAACGCCGCCCATTGAGTAGAGCTCGCAGTAACCTGAAATCGCGGCTAGGGGAGTGCGCAGTTCATGCGAAGCATCGGAAACGAAGCGACGGATCTTACGCTCAGATTCCTCGCGCGCTGCGAATGACTGTTCCAGCTGGCTCAGCATGGAGTTCAATGACTTCGAAAGCGAACCGACTTCCGTTGAAGGCGGAGCAAATGGAACACGCTGGGTGAGGTCGCCGGCGGCAATCTTGCCTGCAGTCGTTTCGATTCCACGCAGGGGAAGAAGCGCGCGCCGGACTAGGTAGGTCGCCAGGCCGGTGCCGATGGCGATGATCGCAATTGCCGTTGTTGCGACGTATCCAGCCATATTTTGAATGGTGAATTTTACGTCGTTGAGCGGAAGCGCGACGGTGAGCCTGCCCGTTGGGGTGATATCGCCACTGCGCGTAATGGGAACAATAATCACGCGCCATGTAGATCCCTGCTTCGTCGATTCGACAGTAACGGGGTCAGTCCAGCCGGTAGCCGTCTGCGCGGATTGACCTGGCTTGAGAAGCTCCGGAATCAGCGGTTTACCCGCGTGGTCGCGTGTCGAGGCCGAGAGCAGCGTGACGTCTTCTTCGTTCGCCCGTTGGATGTTGAGGTAGTAGAGAGTGGGGAGGTTGGGCTCTTGAGCCAGCTCCTGTGGGTTCTCAATGGCCTTGGGGGCCAATGACAAAACTGTTGATGAGAGTTGGTCGTCAACTTGGGCAATGAGGTGGCGCTGCAAGAGGCCGATCATCACCGTTGCTGAAAGGGAAAGTCCAAGAGAGAGAAGAAGTGCAGTGAGCGCAACAATTCTGGCCGTCAACGAACGTGACGACCAGAATCTGCGTACTACACCGCGTGGGTACATTTTTTAGTTATCGTCTCGAAGGATGTATCCAACGCCTCGCTTGGTGTGAATGAGCTCGCCGCTGGCGCCTTCGACGGTCAGCTTGCGACGCAGGTAGGAAATATAGGATTCGACGATTGCAACCTCGCCATCCCAGTCGTATTCCCAGACGTGATCGAGGATCTGCATCTTGGAAACGACTCGTCCCTGATTGATCATGAGGTAGCGCAGAAGCTTGAACTCGGTGGGGGACAGGTCGATCGGTACTCCAGCGCGAGTGACTTCGTGTGCGTCTTCGTCGATGACAAGGTCAGCGACGCGCAGCTTGCCATCGTCGCCGCTCTCGCCCAGCGTACGGCGCAGAACGGCACGAATACGTGCGACGACTTCCTCGAGGCCAAAAGGCTTTGTGACGTAATCGTCGCCGCCGACGGTGAGTCCCTGGATCTTGTCGCGCATATCATCGCGAGCTGTCAAGAAAAGGACGGGGATAGTGATACCTGCATCGCGCAGGCGACGAGTCACTGTGAAGCCGTCCATATCGGGGAGCATGACGTCCAGAACGATCAGGTCGGGGCGTTCTTCCTGAGCCTGGTGGTAGGCAGATGCTCCGTCTTCTGCCGTAATGACATCAAAGCCAGCAAATCGCAGAGATGAGGCCAGAAGATCGCGAATATTTGGTTCATCGTCAACGACAAGAAGTCGCGCTTCTCCAGTGTTTTCAAATTCCGTCATAGTCAACATTTTGAGTGAGATAGCTGAATGTATCCTGAATGCCTGCTGTGTGAAATTGTTTTTCTGAGAATCTCCATGAAAAAGGTGCTGAAAGGAAGATAATGCAAGCATGACTCAATCCAGCTCTCAAAGTCTTTTTGAACCCCAAGGCGTGACTTTTAATCCGGTTAAACGCTCGCTTGCCGTGGTGCGGCGGCTGAACGTCAGTATTTACTTTGTCATCGCTGTTGCTGCGGTATCGGTTGGCATGGTGATGGCACCAGATTTTCCACGAGAGTGGGGTTTTGGGATCATCGCTGGATTAAGTGCCGGATGGCTCTACATGATGTGGATTATCGGCCGACAAATACGTAATTTCGCATGGGCGCAAGGTGAGCATGATTTCCTCATTCGTCGAGGCGCTTTCTTCCGCTCGATGACAATCGTTCCTTACGGCCGTATTCAGTACGTTGATATTTCAGAAGGCCCCGTTTCTCGCTTCTTCGGTATTTCCACGGTGATCATTCATACGGCCTCGGTCTCTACTCGTGCCTTTGTTCAGGGGATCCCCTCTGAGGATGCTGCCCGTCTGCGCGACCAACTCGCCCAGCGTGGAAGCGCTGAGATGGCAGGGCTGTGAGCATGAGTTCTTCTCAACACGTGTATGCAGCGGACCAAGGGGTTGATCCCTCGCTGTGGCGCCGCGTCCACGTCATCACGCCTCTTCTGGAGATCTGGCAAATCTTGGTGGCAGGTTTTGCCCTGGTTACTTATCGCAATTTCAGTGAAATTCAGGAAATGCTGCGCTCTGAGTATCTTCTTTCTTTCCTTTCGGAGCGTTTCTTTTATTTGGCGGGGAGCGCGCTGATTGTCATCGCCGTCCTAGTTGGTTTTGTTTTTCTCCAGTGGTGGTCCTTGGCCTTTGCAGTCACGGAAACCGCAGTGTGGTCGCGCCACGGGATTCTTAAGCGTCAGCAGCGCCATGCGCGCTTGGATCGTATTCAGGCCGTTGATATCTCCCAGCCGGTCCTTGCACGAATTCTTGGTTTGGGCAAGCTTGATGTTGAAGTTGCTGGTGGCTCCTCCTCCAACATCACCATCGGTTATCTCAAGGTCTCAGAACTTGAGGCTCTGCGCGGAGAAATCCTTGCTCGTGCTGCAGGGCTGAGGGTAGAGGCACAAACCTCCCCCCAGACCTCGGCAATCGGGACGACACCTCAGTCTCCGTGCGCTCCCGTCCAGAGCGGGTACCCAGCTGCAACGGCAGATCCCTACGCGCCCAGCCAGTCCGTGGCCTCGCAAACTCCTGCAAACTACAGCTATACCGGAGAGGTCTATGCGCCTTCCTCGATTCCGGTCGCACCCGAACGCGAGCTTTATCAGGTCTCGATGGGACGCCTGCTTGGATCTCAGATGCTGTCTTTGGGCAATATCGCAGCCATTTTGCTTCTGATTGCATTCCTCGTTGCCGGAGGCATTGCCGCTGTTCAAGAGGGTGTCGTCGTTGCCATTGCCTCATTGGGTGGTTTCCTCTCGGTGGCAATGTCGATCGTCGGTGTGCAGTGGAATCGTTTTGCCTCCGAGGCCAACTTCCGCCTAGCGATTTCTCCCGATGGTATCCGCGTGCGACGCGGTTTGCTCAGTACGCGCGCGCAGACCATTCCGCCGAGGCGTATTCACGCGATTCAGGTTCAACAGCCCTTCTTTTGGCGTTTTCTGGGTTGGTACCGCGTGAGCATTCTTCAAGCCGGTTACGGCGCGAAAGACACTGACTCGAACAAACAGCAGAGCTCCCACATCCTTATTCCTGTAGGTACACGCCAAGACGTTGAATTCGCACTGTGGATGGTTTTCAACGATCTGGGTGTCGATGATGTTCCTTCCTTCATTGAGGCTGCGCTCGCGGGAAAGGGAAGTGGGCAGGGCTTTGTACAGATGTCGCCTCGAGCGCGCTTCTTGGACCCCTTCGCCTACCATCGCCGCGCTCGAGCAATCACGCGGACCACTTTCGTTATCCGCGATGGTTGGTTGAATCGGAAGAGCCTGTGGGCGCCTATTGCACGTCTGCAGTCGGTTCGGGTGCAGTCGGGTCCGTTAGAACGCAAACTGGGTGTGGCAAGTCTGCACATGGATGTGGTTCCCGGTGCATTCAAGATGATTGCGGAGCATCAAGATGCCTCGCAGGCAAGTGCAGATATTTACACCTTGCTCATCGAGGGGCAGGCCAACCGTGCCAGCGAGCCTCCTGAGAAATGGATGCTGCGCG
Source organism: uncultured Actinomyces sp. (assembly GCA_900541895.1). GTDB lineage: Bacteria > Actinomycetota > Actinomycetes > Actinomycetales > Actinomycetaceae > Pauljensenia. Next base: position 122,319 of record UWSI01000002.1, read on the forward strand.
TAGAAAATGGGATGCACAGTTAATATCCATTGACGCAGCTGCGAAGATAGCGCCGATCTGGGGGCGCGGATTCAGACGCGGCTTGTCGCTCAGGGCCATCCATCAGACACCACAGCAAAGGCGGAATATGCGCGGCGGTCGACTTGATATCGGCATTATCGGCATGGGACATGTTGGCCCTGTGATCGGCTCGGCCCTGCGCGCGGTTGGACACACGATTGTTGGGGTGAGTGCCTCTTCGGAGGAATCGCGGGAGCGTGCCGATGCTCTGTTACCGGGGATTCCCATTCTTTCGGTAGAAGAGATTGTCTCTGGTTGCCAGATGGTTGTTCTGACCGTTCCCGACGACCAGCTTGAAGGTTTGGTCAAGGGCCTGGCTGAATTAGGTGCCTGGCAGTCCTCGCAACTGATTGTGCATACTTCGGGGGCGCACGGAATTGACATTCTGCGCCCCGCCTCGGGTATGGGGGCAATTCCCTTGGCAATTCATCCGGCAATGACCTTCACGGGGACCTCAGTTGACGTTCCACGTTTGGTGGGGACACCCTTTGCAGTGACTGCTCCAGCAATTGCCTTGCCCATTGCCCAAGCGCTAGTCGTTGAAATGGGTGGTGAGCCTTTCGAGATCGCGGAGGAAGATCGCGGGGTCTACCACGCTGCGTTGAATCACGGTGCAAATTTCCTTGCCACTGTAGTCGCGCAGTCTAAGCAGATCCTCTCCACCGTTGGAATTGAGGATCCGGGAACTTTCTTGCGTCCCCTGTGCGAGGCCGCCCTAGATCGCGCGCTGCGAGCGGGGGACCGCGGTGTCTCTGGCCCCATCCCGCGAGGAGATGTCGGAACAATTCGCGAGCACCTGAGCGTTCTAGAGACCAAAGCCAAGGAAGAAAACTTGGCGGGGGAGGGCCAGTGGGGACACCGCCTCGAGGATGCGCGCTCGACTTACGCGGCAATGACTCTGCACACCGTTGACCTACTGGAATTTGAGGGACGAATCAGCTCTCAGGTGGCCTGGGAAATACGCGCAGCTGTGCGTGAAATGGGTGAAAAGTGATCCGTTAGACCCCCACGAAATGGCGTTTCGGGGGCCTTTCGGGCGAAAATAAGTCACATGAACTCTACGCCTCAGTTGACGCATACCCGAGAAGAACTTGCGCAAGCACTATCCCAACTTGAGGGGACGTGCGCGCTGGTCATGACAATGGGAGCGCTCCACCGAGGGCACCTTGAGCTTGTCCGGCAGGCACAGGAGCTTGCCGATCATGTCATCGTCACAATCTTCGTCAACCCCACCCAGTTTGCTCCGGGCGAGGACTACGATGCCTACCCGCGCACATTGGATGCCGATATGGACGCGCTGTCAACGGTGGGCGCTGATCTTGTATGGGCTCCTTCTGTCACTGATGCTTACCCAACTCCCGCAACCACCCGTATCGACGCTGGCCCGGTTGCCCACATTCTTGAAGGAGCAACTCGCCCGACGCACTTTGCCGGCGTCGCACTGGTCGTCTCAAAGGCAATGAATCTGATCCGTCCTGATGTTGCGCTCTTTGGTCAAAAAGATGCCCAACAGCTGGCAGTTATTCGCACTTTTGTTCGTGACTTGGATATGTCCGTGCGCATTCAGGCCGTTGAGATTGTTCGCGATAGCGATGGTGTTGCGCTCTCTTCGCGTAATCAGTACCTCAGTGAGGAAGAACGCGTGCACGCGCGTTCCCTGTCGCGTGCGATTGACGAGGCCCGCGCTGCAGCGGCTTTGGGTGTTCCTCTTGACGAGGTTTTGCGTGCTGCCTCCTCCGTTCTCGAGGCCGAAGAGGGAGTTGTTCCCGATTACGTTGCAATCGTGGATGATGACGATTTCACCCTGCTTGCAGGGACGGGAAGCGCCGCAGAACAGGTGGACAAGGAAAGCCGTGAGAAGGTGCTGGAAGCTGCGGCAACGCAGGGAAGCCTTCGCGCTCGAATTCTTCTTGCCGCGCGGGTCGGAGCGACTCGCTTGATCGATAACGCGGATGTCGTTATTTCTGTTGCCGGAGGCGCACGTCATGAGTGAAATGACTCGGACCATGGTGATTGGAAAGATTCACCGTGCACGAGTAACTGGAGCCGATTTGCATTATGTTGGCTCGATTACCATCGACGAAGACCTCTTGGATGCGGCCAATATTGTTCCCGGCCAAAAAGTAGATATTGCGGATGTGAATAACGGATCACGCCTATCGACGTACACAATCGCCGGTCAGCGCGGAAGTGGTGTTATTCAGCTCAATGGGGCCGCGGCGCATCTGGTGAACCTGGATGATTTGGTCATCATCATGGCCTATGCCCAGGTCCCCGAATCCCAGGTTCGTTCTGTAACACCCAGTGTCGTTTTCGTTGATGCGCAGAATCGAATTATCGAAGAGGGGAGTGCTCTGGGACAGGTCCCTGAGTCTTCGCCCCACGCCCAAAGTTTGGGATTGAAAAGTTCGGGTGCGTGAATTTTAATCCGCTCATACGCATGGGCGTGACTAATCGCTGACTTTCGCTACCATTGAAGTCATGACTGATTCGCCTGTTGACGATACCCCTGAACAAGTACAAATTCGCGCTGCCAAGCGTGCACGCCTCATGGAGGCAGGGATTCCCGCCTATCCTGTGAAGCTTCCTATCACCACGACCATCGCAAAGGTCCGTGAAAAGTACAGCCATCTGGAAGCCGGTGAAGAGACCGACGATATCGTTGCTCTCTCTGGCCGTGTGATTTTGGCACGTAACGGTGGAAAGCTTTGCTTCGCAACCCTCATGGATGGTGCGGGCAACAAGATCCAAGTGATGCTCTCTGCCGCCTCGGTTGGTGCAGAGTCGCTGGCTCAGTACAAAAACGACGTTGACTTGGGTGACTTCCTTTATGTTCACGGTCGCGTGATTTCCTCCAAGCGCGGTGAGCTGTCGATCTTCGCCACCCCGGCTGAAGTGACTCCCGAGGCCCAAGCTGCTTACGACGCGGCCCCGACTGCGCTTCCCGCTCCTGACGCCTCGTGGGCGATTGCCTCAAAGGCCCTGCGTCCTTTGCCTAAGACATGGACGACCGCCGAGGGTGAAGAAGTTTCTCTTTCGGAAGACCAGCGAATCCGCCGCCGCGAGCTCGACCTGATCACCCGTCCTGCCGCGCGCAATATGATCCGTATTCGCGCTGCGGTGAACCGTTCCATTCGTGAGAATTTCTTCCGCCGCGATTACATCGAGCTTGAGACTCCGATGCTCCAGGTCATTCACGGTGGCGCTTCGGCGCGTCCCTTTATCACGCACATGAACGCGCTGGATATGGACCTCTACCTGCGTATTGCTACCGAGATCTACCTCAAGCGCGCAGTTGTCGGTGGTGTGGATCGCGTCTTTGAGATGAACCGTAACTTCCGCAACGAAGGTATGGATTCCTCTCACAGCCCCGAATTCACCTCGCTGGAGGCCTACGAGGCCTATTCCGACTACAACGGAATGGCTGCTCTGACCCGGAACCTGATCCAGCAGGCTGCTCGCGATGCTTTTGATCTTCCCGAAGGCCAGGAAATTGTCACTCTTGCTGACGGCACCGAGTATGACCTTTCGGGCGATTGGGACCACATCGACCTGTATGGCTCGACCTCAGAGGCTTTGGGTGAAGAGATCACGGTGGATACGCCTCGTGAAAAGCTGCTCAAGTACGCCGATCAGATCGGTATTGAGGTTGATGATTACGCAGTAAACGGCAAGATCGTTGAGGATATCTTCGAAGAGCTCGTTGCCTCGAAGCTGTGGGCACCGACCTTCGTCTATGACTTCCCCGAGGATACTTCTCCGCTGACCCGTTACCATCGTTCGCGTCCGGGACTGACTGAGAAGTGGGACCTGTATGTTCGTGGTTTTGAGACCGCAACGGCATACTCCGAGCTCGCTGATCCCGTTGTCCAACGTCAGCGTTTTGAAGCGCAGGCTCTGGCCGCTGCCAATGGTGATCCCGAAGCCATGGTTCTGGATGAGGACTTCCTTATTGCCATGGAACAGGGCTTCCCGCCCTGCGGAGGTATGGGCATGGGTATCGACCGCCTGCTGATGGTGCTGACTGGACAGGGAATCCGTGAAACGATCCCCTTCCCCTTGGTGAAGCGCCTGGGCTAAGTACGTGAAGGCGGCCGGCTTTCGTCACTTGACGAGGCCGGCCGCCTTTGTGTGTAAAGAGTGCACCTAAGTGCTGGTGGATACTGCCTGAAAGCGCAGTGTTCAAGCGTTACAGGTGCAGACTAGGCGTGGGCGCGGTGGCGCACCAAATCCAGGAGTTCACGCGCAGCGCCATCATCCAAAACAAGATCGGTGATGACACCGGCGTGGAGTGCGCCCAGTAGTGGTAGTGCCTTCGATGCACCTGCCACCACGGCTAAGCGCCGGGGAATCTTCCTCAGCGTTGCCGGGCTTGGCCCGGATGCGCGTTTGTTCAAATCCATGTCCGTCGATCCATCTTCACGCAGAAGGACCGTGCAGACATCCCCAACAACGCCGTCTTCTTGTGCATGCGCAATTTCATCGGGATCCAAGAATCCTCCCGAATAGACGCGCGATGGAAGTCGAGCAGAAAGCGAGCCGATTCCAAAGAGCGCAACATTTGCCGAATCAATCGTCGCAAGCACCGAGGTTACCGAACGTTCACGCCACAGTGCTTCCTTCGTTTCTGCGAAGTCAAAGAAAGCGGGGACGGGGAAGTGAACCATTCGGGCACCCAAAGCAGTAGCTGCGCGAGAAATGATGGCATCCGCATAGGGGACACCAGATTCTGTCGCAGTTGCAGCGCCATTAAGTTGCACCACTGTTGAACCCGGGAGATTCACTCGGGGGAGGCATCGGGTGACCTCAGAGGTCGTGTTTCCCCATGCAATTCCAAGTGTGTCTCCGGGCTTGAGCATATCCACAAGGCGTTCAGCGGCCACTCGTGCAACATTGTGCAGCCGATTCACTTCCGTGTGAATATCATGAACGGGAACGACTGATGTTCGAATTCCAAATATTTCGTTAATTTGGCCCGAGAGTGAACCGCGGTTTCCTGGAGTCGCAGCAACGGAGATGCGCACCAGACCGGAGTTTCGAGCGTAGGTCAGTAGGCGTGAAACAGACGAACGTGAAACACCGAGGTGGCGGGCGATGGTCTCCATCGTCTGCCCCTGCAGGTAATACATCGAGGCCGCTTCGTGGGCCTGTTCATCACGTATTGTCACATTTCCTAGTATGCCATCCATGAGCACGCACTCGTAGCTGTTTAGTCACCAATTTGCCTATAGGCGAAGCAGCTTCCACATGGTGTACTTGTCCACAGGTTGACCCAAATGCATGAACATACGTTCTTCCATTTGGGGTGAAGGGTAACAAATGAGATACTAAACGTGATCCACAGCGCATCTTCGAATGAGGGTGGTCTGGTGGTACTTGCATGGCGGTGAAATCCCGCCAATGACCCCGTCGCGAAGACGCGACGGAGAAAGTTAGGGAAATATGCTCGCAACAATTCTCCCAGCCTTTGACACGTCAATTCCGGTGACAACGGCGCAGGTCTTCTGGTCTGAGTTCCTTGGGACTGCAGTACTTCTTCTCCTTGGTGGCGGCGTCGTTGCCACGAATCTGCTCCCCAAGTCCAAGGGCAAGGGTGGCGGTTGGCTCATGATCAACTTTGGATGGGGACTTGCAGTATTTGCAGGTGTTTATGTCGCTTTCCGTAGCGGTGGACACCTGAACCCCGCAGTCACCATTGCAAAGGTTGTCGCCTACCTCTTTGATCCCCACACGACTCTCAATGGCGTTTCGGTAGATAAGCCCGGAGCTGTTCTTGTCACCGGCTCGAACGTTGCCGTCTACATCATTGCCCAGTTCCTCGGCGCGTTTGTCGGTGCTGTCCTGTGCTGGCTGACCTTCAAGAAGCACTTCGATGAGGATTGCGATCCTGCGCTGAAGCTCGGTGTCTTCTCTACCGGCCCCGAGATTCGCTCCTACGCTTGGAACTGCGTGACTGAGGCCATCGGCACCGCTGTCCTTATCCTCTGGGTCTTTGTCTCCGGCTACACCGAAACTGCGATTGGCCCGCTTGGCGTTGCCCTCATCATCGTCGTCATCGGCAACTCCCTAGGTGGCCCCACCGGATACGCGATCAACCCCGCGCGTGACCTCGGCCCTCGTATTGCTCACGCGATTTTGCCGATCAAGGGTAAGGGCGGCTCTGACTGGGCATACTCGTGGGTTCCCGTTGTCGCCCCCATCGTCGGTGCTGTGTTGGGAACTGTCCTCTACTTCCTCGTCCTTGTCTGAGTAAACACAACGACGTGACACTACTTTCGAAAGGAAACTCATGACTACTAAAGAATTCGTCATGGCAATCGACCAGGGTACGACTTCAACCCGAGCAATCATCTTCAATCACTCCGGTGAGATTGTCTCCGTTGGGCAGAAGGAATTCACCCAGATCTTCCCGAACCCCGGTTGGGTTGAGCACAACCCGATCGAGATCTGGGATACCACGCGTCAGGTCGTCGCTGATGCGCTGCAGAAGGCGGAAATTAACCGTCACCAACTGGCGGCCGTCGGCATCACCAACCAGCGTGAAACCACCGTGGTGTGGGATAAGAACACCGGCGAGCCCGTCTACAACGCGATTGTCTGGCAGGACATGCGTACCTCCGACATCGTCAAGGAACTCGAAGGCGACGAGGGCCCCGACCGCTTCCGCCAGATTTGTGGCCTTGGGTTGTCTCCCTACTTCTCCGGTTCGAAGATTAAGTGGATCCTCGACAACGTAGAGGGTGCGCGCGAGCGCGCCGAGGCCGGCGATCTCTACTTCGGCAACACCGACTCTTGGGTTTTGTGGAACTTGACGGGCGGCGTGAACGGCGGTGTTCACTACACTGACGTCACCAACGCCTCGCGTACCATGCTCATGGATATCCGCACCCTTCAGTGGCGCGAAGATGTCTGCGAGATTTTCGGCATTCCCATGTCGATGCTGCCTGAGATCAAGTCCTCCTCGGAGATCTACGGCTACGGCCGTAAGAACGGTCTGCTCATCGATACGCCGATTTCGGGCATCCTTGGTGACCAGCAGGCTGCAACCTTTGGCCAGGCTTGCTTCGAAAAGGGCATGGCGAAGAACACCTACGGCACCGGATGCTTCATGCTGATGAACACTGGCACTGAGCCCGTGTTCTCCAACAACGGTTTGCTTACGACGGTTGCCTACAAGATCGGTGATCAGGCTCCCGTTTATGCCTTGGAAGGATCCATCGCTGTTGCCGGCTCGCTGGTTCAGTGGCTGCGCGACAACCTGGGCATGATCGTGAAGTCCTCCGATATCGGTGAACTGGCACGTTCGGTCGAAGACAATGGTGGCGTCTACTTTGTCCCCGCGTTCTCCGGTCTTTTTGCACCGTACTGGCGTTCTGATGCGCGTGGCGCAATCGTCGGCTTGACTCGTTACGTCAACAAGGGTCACATTGCTCGCGCGGTTGAGGAATCCACCGCTTTCCAGAGCGCAGAGGTCCTGGATGCCATGAATGCCGACTCGGGTGTTCCTCTCAAGGAGCTCAAGGTCGACGGCGGCATGACGCACGACGATCTGGTCATGCAGTTCCAGGCTGACCTGTGCGGTGTCGATGTTGTTAGACCGAAGGTCATTGAGACCACCGCGCTGGGTGCTGCTTACGCTGCGGGTATCGCTGTTGGCTTCTGGTCGGGCACCGACGATGTCGTTGCCAACTGGCAGGAAGGCAAGCGCTGGAGTCCTTCAATGGCTCCTGCAGAACGCGATCGTACCTACCGCCTGTGGAAGAAGGCCGTCACCCGTACTCTTGACTGGGTTGACGAGGACGTGAAGTAGTCTCAAGGTATTGAGAACAAAGAGGCCGGGGCCGCATCTGCGGTCCCGGCCACTTGCGTCTCAGGCGCCTCGCGATGAGGATTTCTCCTTAATTCACGCCTGCGTCGATGCCCAGAAGTATAGGATTGGACTATGAATCCCCCTGACGCAGAAGCGACATATCTCCTGATCGATGGCGAAAACATCGATGCCACACTTGGGCTTTCCGTTCTGGATCGCCGCCCAACTCCCGATGAACGTCCCCGCTGGGATCGAATTCGTGAAGCGACCGAGCAGCTCTGGCATCAGCAAGTGCGCGGCCTTTTCTACCTCAATGGAACCTCGGGTTACCTTCCGATGGGCTTTATTCAAGCGCTCCATGCAATGGGTTACCGCGCTCTTCCTCTAGCTGGTCCAGACGACATGAAGGTCGTTGATGTCGGTATTCAACGCACCCTCGAAGCCATTGCAGAGCAGGGCTCGGGCTCAGTCATTTTGGCTTCTCACGACGCTGATTTCCTGCCGCAAATTCAGGATCTGCTTGAAAACGGACACCGCGTCGGGATTATGTGTTTCAAGGAATTCCTCTCCAGCCAGTTCCACGAACTGGAAGATCTGGGCCTTGAAATCATTGACCTTGAATACGACGCGCACGCATTCCAAGTACAGCTTCCACGTATTCACATCATCGATATCGACGACTTCGACCCCTTCGACTATCTCTGACATACAAAAATGTGGGCCCTGGATCAGGGCCCACATTTTTATGCTGTCAATCAGTGCTGCTGCTTGAGTGCCGCAAGACGAGCTTCGATTTCAGCCTGAGAAGAATCGGTCTCCAGCTCTGCGAACTGTGAATCCAGCGAGGAGGTCGCAATCTCAGCCTTGCCCTGGGCCATTGCCTCGGCTCGACGAACCTTGTCCTCGAAGCGCGAGAGCTCGGAGGTGGGGTCAAGGACATTGATCGAGGCAACTGCATCCGAAACCTGTGCCTGCGCCTCGGCGGCCTTCTGGCGTGCCACCAGCTGATCACGCTTGGTCTTGAGCTCGCTGAGCTTATCCTTCATCTGGACCAGCCCGTTCTTGAGCTTGTCGACGACCTCGCGCTGAGAAGCGATCAGCGGCTCAGCGGTCTTTGCTTCGCCCTCGAACTGGATCTGCTTGCCGATGGCGACGCGAGCCAGGTCGTCCCACTTCTGTGCCCCGGCCTGGTCGCCGGCTGCGCGCATTTCCTCTGCCTTTGCCGAGGCTGCGGCTGCCTTGCGTCCCCAATCCGCAGCCACTGCGACGTCCTCATCGTGGTCCTTCTCGGCCAAGCGGAGGTTGCCAACGGTCTGTGCAACTGCGGTCTCAGCTTCTGCGATCGAGTTCGTGTAGTCACGAATCAACTGATCAAGCATCTTCTGAGGGTCCTCGGCGCGGTCGAGGAGTGCATTGATGTTTGCCTTTGCGAGCTGAGAAATACGTCCAAGAATGGTTTGCTTTTCCGCCATTGTTTCCTCCTTTGGGAAGCGGGAAAAATTATGGTTGAACTATATCCTATTTCAGAAAGATCCGGTGTGACCTGATCCGTTGGAACCGCCGAAGCCGCCTCCGCCGAAGCCGCCACTAAAGCCTCCGCCGAAGTTGCCTCCGCTGGAACCGCCCCAACTGGAACCGCCCCCGCCCCAATCATGTCGACGTGAACTTCCTCCATTGAGCATTCCATTGAGAACGGACCATACAAGCATGCTGCCCATTCCGATCCCGTTGACGATTGAATCACCCGTTGTGGAACGTTGCGGAGCATTCAGGGGAGCATTGATTGCTGCCTGCGCGTAGGTGATTGCGTTTCGCGCTTGGCCGGCAGCACTCTCGTCATTGCCTTGGTCGTGATAGGAATGCGCACTCTGAAGTGAGGACTGTGCAAAGGAAAGATTTGAGCGTGCGTCGAAACCAACCAGCGTGCCGTGGCTTGTCACGTGTTGACTTGCGCGTGCGACAACGGAATCAGCCTGAGCTAAAAGTGCGTCAATTCCTGACTCAGCACGTTGGCTGCGCTCTTCTGCGCTACGTAAGGGAGTCAAGGCCTCGTCAAGGGCGGCTTCCGCAATGCGCAGTGATTCAAGCGCGACTAAAGGATCGCCCTTCCCGTTCTGCGCGGCGTTACCGGCGTTAATTGCTTCTTGAGCGGAGGCAACCAGCTGCTGGAATGCGGTCGGATCCGCATGAAGGCGAGTGACATCGGAAATATCCGAGGTGATTGAGCCGATTGCAGCGGTCAAAAGTTCAGAAGAACGCGAAAGTTGATCGGGGGCTTGAGTGATGGCTTCCAGCTGATGGCGTGCCAGTGCCAGAGCCCGACGTGCAACTTCGAGGATCTGGAGCGCGTTCTGGCCGTTGCTTTCGTTTGCTAGAGCATCATTAGCGCTGCTTTCGGCCTGATCCAAGAGCGCGCGGGCCTGGTCGGGACGTCCCTTGAGGGAGGCGACGGCCTCGGGAGAATAGGCGAGCTGAAGAGTCTGAAGGTCCATCTCCGCCTGAGTCACTTGGCTGCGAGTCTGCGCAATCATCTCGAGCAACTCACGGGCCTGCTGGCCGACATTTGCAACCTGGTTACGGCGCTGAGTGAAAGCATTTTTCTCTGCAACCAATTGGTTCATTGCAACGTTGAGTTTCCCGACAAACTCTTGGAATTCGTAGGGAGAGCGCGGGTGGCTTCCATCCTCGTTCTCACGCTGCATGGTGAAACCCTTATTAACCAGTGTTCGCGCCGTTTCAAGCGCCGCAGAGTAGGACTTGACAGACTCGGGGCCGAATTGAGCCTGGGCGAATTGGATTTCGTCGTCACTTGAACGAACGATGTCATCTGCGTCCAGCAGGAGGTGTGCGAGATCCAAGGTCTGCTGAACATGCTCCTGAGCCTGATTACGCACGACATTTTTGTGTGTCTTGCGTTGAGAGCGCATAACAATAAACAGAAATACGAGGATGATCACGGGAAGCAGAAGGAAGGGAGCCATTGCGCCGATGGCGATGGCCAGTGAGCTCGAGTTGCGCTTGGAGCTGTGAGAAGTCGTCGCGGTGGACTTGCTTGCCGCCGGCGAGGCCGTGGTGGGTTTAGTTGTTAGTCCCGCTTCCAGTTCGGTAACGAAAAGGTCGAGGCCAGTAGCTAAAGTTGATTCGTCCAGAGGATTTGCCTTGCTCAGTACGCCCTTTAATCCCGAGAAAGCGGTCACAACCGCCGCGTCGCTGATCCCTTTTTCGTGTGAATTGCCGCAGGTGGCCGTCTGGCGTTCTTGCGTTGCGATTACTAGGACCAGTGAAGAACTGGATAGGCCTGATTGGGTACCGACTGTATTGCACCATGCCAGAGGGGCTGTTCCTGAAAAATTCGGAACCACAACGATGTAGGTATCCAGACCTTTTCTTTGAAGGTCATGCAGTTCGGTATTAATGGATTGGACTGAGTTTTCAGACAGGAACGAGGCTGTATCCGTCAAGTTTGTTGTTACGGTCACCGGTGAATCGGCGCGCGCAGTTCCGGCCGGTAGACACGTCGTGACAAACACCGTAGCAAGCGCGGCGAGAAAAGCCATACAACGAGAGCGGAAAGCATGGTAAAACATAGCCACTAGTTTACGGCTAAGAAGCGTTTGATTGACGCGCCATCTATGATGGAGGGTACGTCCTTAGCCGATGACACAGGAAGGAGTGCACAGGATGCCCACTGGTAAGGTGAAGTTTTTTGATGCTGAGCGTGGTTTTGGCTTCATTATGGGAGAAGACGGTGGTCAGGTTTTCCTGCACTCTTCCGCGCTGCCTGAAGGAGTGACGCCTCGTCCCGGAACTCGTGTTGAATACGGAGTTGCCGATGGGCGCAAGGGGCCGCAGGCGCTGTCGGTTCGTATTATTTCCACGCCGCACTCCGTGGCGCGTGCCCAACGACGTAAGCCCGAAACTATGGTGCCCGTCGTCGAAGACTTAATTAAACTGCTCGATGCCTCTTCTGAATCTTTGCGCCGCGGACACTACCCGGAAAATGCAGCAAAGATCGCGAAGGTCATGCGGGCCGTTGCAGAGGATTTTGATGCCTGAAAAAACTGCCTCCGCGCGTGGGCGAATGGATCAGCAGCTCGCCCAAGCGCTGGATTTTGCGCGTGAAAACGCGGTTGAAGTTGGGGGAGAAGCCTCGGTAGGGGAGCATCTTTCTTTCGAAATGAATGCCGAGCGCCTTGGTACTCACTACTTCGCCTGTAACGATGCCGGTTATGTCGGCTGGCGTTGGTCGGTCACTTTGACGCGCGTTCCGCGCTCGCGGAAGATCACGGTATGTGAAGTTGATTTGGTACCCGGTTCCGGTGCACTTTTGGCACCCGAGTGGCTCCCGTGGGAGGACCGCCTGCAGCCGGGTGATGTGAGCCGTGAGGATGTTCTGCCGTACCGTGACGATGATGATCGCCTGATTTCGGGGCTTGAGGACACCGGTGAAGATCCGGATTTGCCAACGGATCGCGAGTTGGGATTGGGACGCGTTCGCGTTCTTTCTGATAAAGGTTACGACGATGCTGCAAAGCGCTGGTACGCCTCGGATCGTGGACCGAAGCGTGGTCGTCGCCCCAAGCAGACCTGTTCGACCTGCGGCTTCCTCATGAAGATGTCCGGTTCGATGCGCCTGGTCTTTGGTGTCTGTGCAAATGAATGGGCGCAAGATGATGGCTGTGTCGTGAGTCTGGATCACACCTGCGGTGCACACTCTGAAACTGATGTGCCGAACAATGGAACGGATTGGCCGGTTCGCCCCTCGCGTATCAACGATTTCCTTGTTGAATCTGAGCGAATCGGGTCCTGAGAAGGAAACTGGTTCTAAATAAGAACTATAAGCAGGTTAATCTGGGAAAGCCAAGCGCATCTCGCTGGATGATAAGCACTTCACTTTTAGTGTTTTTTCAGCGATTATTTGGGGAGTGAGCACACAAGAGAAAGCGCCAACGAGCGCAAAGCCACTGAATTCCCTTGACACTTTCTTCCACATCACTGAACGTGGATCCACAATTGGTCGCGAAATCCGAGGTGGCGTGGTCACCTTCTTCGCAATGGCCTACATCCTTGTTGTTAACCCCTCGATTCTTTCGGCCGCTCTGCCTCAAGACGGCTCCATTACCCCCGCAGGAATTGCTGCAGGCACCGCACTTGTCGCGGGTATCATGACCATCCTCATGGGTGTCGTTGCGAACTACCCACTGGCGCTAGCCGCTGGTCTTGGCCTCAATGCAATCGTTGCCTTCACCCTGGTCCTTGGTTCAGGACTGACCTTCCAAGAGGCCATGGGCCTGATCTTCTGGGAGGGTATCCTCATTACCCTTCTGGTTCTGACAGGATTCCGAGACGCGGTCTTCCGCGCAGTTCCGTACCAGATCAAGACCGCTATCTCTGTAGGTATCGGTCTTTTTATTACCCTGGTGGGCCTGATCAACGCGGGCATTATTCGTGCAGGGGCAACCCCGGTTCAGCTTGGTATTAACGGCTCCCTGCAGGGATGGCCGACCCTGGTCTTCGTTGTTGGCCTTGGTTTGACCATCATCTTGTACGTGCGCAAGGTTAAGGGCGCTATGCTCATCGGCCTTATCACCTCGACGGTTTTGGCCGCGATTCTCCAGCTTTTCGTTCACCTTCCCGTGCGTAGTGAGGGCTCTCCGACCGGTTGGGGACAGACCATTCCGGCTCTGAGCGGCTCTCCGATTTCGATCCCCAGCTTTAACTCGCTTTTCCAAATCAACTTCTTCGGAGCTTTCGGGAAGCTTGGCGTTGTTTCGGTTGTTCTGCTGATCTTCTCGCTGATGCTTGCAGACTTCTTTGACACCATGGGAACGATGGTTGCTGTTGGTGCCGAGGGTGGTCTTCTGGACGAAGGCGGCAATCCTCCTCACTCCAGCCGTATTCTGCTCATTGACTCCTTGGCTGCTGCTGCAGGTGGTCTGGGTGGTGTCTCTTCGAACACCTCCTACATTGAGTCGACCGCCGGTGTTGGCGAGGGGGCGCGTACTGGTTTTGCCTCGGTTGTCACCGGTGTCCTCTTCCTGCTCTCCACCTTCCTTTCGCCCCTGGTTCAGCTTGTTCCGACCGAGGCCGCCTCGACCGCTCTGGTATTCGTTGGTTTCCTCATGATGGCTCAGGTTCTTGAGGTTGATTGGAAGGACCCGGAGTATGCAATCCCCGGCTTCTTGACCATCGCCTTCATGCCTTTCGCCTACTCGATCTCGGTGGGTATCGGCGTTGGCTTCATCGCCTACACGGTCATTCAGATCACCCTGGGCAAGGCTCGTAAGATTCACCCGCTGATGTGGCTGACCTCGATCCTCTTCGTGGTCTACTTCCTCTTGGGTCCGATTCGGGCCGCGTTGGGAGCCTGATCCGTTATTCACCTTTTGTGGGGGCCGGCATGTGTCGGCCCCCACACCTGTATTTGGGCGTATCCTGCAAAAGCAGTATTGAGCGATGCGGGGGCTTTTGTGTCACGAACTTTTCAGTCATTTGAGTACCGGAGTTTCCGGCATTGGTTTGTCGCCAATGTGCTGGCTGCTTCTGCCC
>UWSI01000003.1 GCA_900541895.1 uncultured Actinomyces sp.
GGAGCCCAGCTCCGCGCCTCTTTTTGTTTCCCGCTCGCCTTCTCTTTTGCTCCCCTTCGAATGTGCCTGAGGCTGGGTGCCGGTATATCGTGAAGATGTTGTCCTATTCAAGGAGGAAAAATGAAGGTTTTCACTGTCGAGTACCACTACGTCACTGACCGTGATGAGGAAATGGCAGAGGTGCGCCCCACGCACCGCGCCTTTAACTGTGAGCTTGCAGCTCAGGGTCATCTGATCGCGGCGGGCCCCTACACCGGCACTCATGACGCGTTGATCATTGTGCGCGCCGAAGATGCCGCGGGAGCTTTGGAGCTACTGGAAGCCGACCCGTTTAATCAGGCAGGTTTCATTGCTGAGCGTATCCCCCGCGAGTGGAACCCGGTGATTGGGAGCATCCCGGCGGAGGGCTAAAACCAATAGACTCATAACGGTCGATGCAGCGGTAGATTGTTCGAAGACGGAGAATTCAGCACGTCGTTAAGTAGATGTTTGTGGGGGCCATTGGCTATCACCAACGGCCCCCACCCGTACTTTTACCTCAAAGGCCCCAATCTTGAGAAGCACTCACTTTCCCGCACCCGAAAGTTTGGTATTAATACGTTGCTGCGCAGAATCAAGAGCATTTTGCAAGGTTGCGAGGTTTGTCCTCGGAACCCCTGGATCATCTTTAGAACCACTCGCTTTAATCACATTCCCGTTTCCATCTACAGAAACTTGCTCTTTCAGGTAGTCCGCGAACTCTCGACGCTGCTCTTCCGTCATATCATCATATGCGGGTAATGTCAAGTACTGCGATGCCGGAAGGTTAACTTGCGCTCCTCTATTACGAAGAAAGTCATCCATTAAGTATTCTTTCGATAGCCCAACGCTGCTTGGCCACTCATCTCGCTTGATATACGCTGCAGCAAGCGCATCTTGGAATTTCTGACCAGTCTGCATATGTTGCTCAAGTAACGCCGTCGCCTGCTTGCTATCCATATCTGTCGGTAAGAAGTGATCGAGCAGGCCGTCTTTCGCGTAATCAGTGATAGCACTTGGAAGTTTCGTTGAAGGCGCATAACTCAAAGCATAGTCAACAGCCCCGCGAATCATCTGGTTCCGTTGGACGACATAGTCATCTTCTCTGAAACCTGCGTTCGTCGGAGCCTGATCCAGAACGCTAATCAGAGTTTGCCATCCTTGCGTGTTTGAAAAGACATCGGCCATCCACTGATCTCCCACAGGCTGATTGACCCAGTAATCAAGCTGAGGTTTGTAATAAGCCCATGCGGCGGCATTCAACGCCAACATCGCTGGCGGACGTCCGCTGTAGACATCGTCTTCGATAGTTGGGGTGTCTTTCCCACTAACGGGCTCAGGTTTATCAAACATAAGATCAGTAAACAGCCCTGATTTACCGAACATTTTTTGCAGATCCTCGCGCCCAAGATCGATTCTCGCATGCCCAGTTAGCCCGGCAGTGTTATTTGTTCCAACCGTGCCTTCGCCCGCATATTCGTTAGCAAGCTCTGCGAAATCGACAATACGCTGCGTTGCAATATTCCCTACCCACGAGCGCATGTTCGGGTTATTTCTTCCGAACTCATCCTCGCCATTACTCTCGGTGAGGGCGCCTTGGTCGAGACCATCCTGGTAACCCAACATGAAATTCTGAGCGATCTTTGCACGTCGTACATCGTCAGCCTGCCACGCTTCAAAAAGTTTCTGTTGCTTGATCCATGCAGGATTACTCTTCCCCCCTTCATAGTCATCTGGAGATGGAGAAACCATTGCAGCTTCGTTGATCTTCGAAGCGTCATTGATCATATTCCCCAACGCTTCACCGCCGTCATAGTAGACGGCAGCATCAGAACCAGCACGCGAACCAGTTAAGTAACGAGTGGTATTCATCTTAGTGCCGAACTCGGTATTTGAATCCAAAGCGCGTCGAAGAGCTTGCAAGCGAGTTTCTTCAGCCTGATGAAGAACCGTGTCATCATTCGATTCCAAATAATCAGGAGTATCAGATAATTCAATTACACCTTGAAGGGCATCGAAACTCCGTTGGTCTTCAGAGTAAGTTCCTCGCGGGACAAGCGAGTGGAAATAAGAAGTTTGTGCATACGAGTCCGCACGTGCATGTCCCGCAGTGTTGTAATCCCAATCGACCATATCCTCAAATACTGATCTAACATGCGGATCGTTAGGGTCAAGCGGTGCAAGCCCTAGCTGCCTGCGAGTTTCTGGATCAATCGGATAATCGCGGCCTTCAGGATCGAGCGGATCATGATAGAAACCTGGGCCTAGAGTCAATGATGGGTTCTCACGCCCCGCGTACCCCATGAGCTGGCCCAGAATGTCATATCCTTGAAGCTTATACCAGCTTGTAGCAGAGTTAACGTCATTAATTTGATATTCGTTTCGGCCAGTAGCTTTCATATCAGCGAGCTTTGCCTGAACAATCCCGTCAATTCGGGCACCGTCTTTCCCGACTAGCCCCTCTTTGATTACATCAAACGCATGCTGATTTCCTACCATGTCAGCAGAAAGATTACTTCCACCTGTAGACATAGCCATGAAAGCACCCAAATTTTGATTGAAGCGGTAAAGCGCATCCTCAGAACCAGGATTCTGGTAGCTAACGTCTCCCGCTCTCACCACCGTTGCGTAGAGGTCATCCATATTCACATGCTGCGCGATCGCTGCCACATAGAAAGGATTCTGAAGATAACCGCCGTATTTATCGTTAAAAGCGGCAATATCTTCGACCGTAAGAGGCTCTTTCGTGAGAGCATCCGCAATCTCTGGAGCAATCTCTTGGGCGTGAGCCCACTGCGCAGCGCCACTCAGAATAGGTGTGTCTGCACCGAAAAGTTCAACCCCGATCGCATTGCGCCCCTTTGAACCGGCTTCATCAGAGACAATAGTCCGGCGCGTACCATCAATCGCCTTTGCAGCAGCATCGGCGCGGTCGTCTAAATCATTAACGCGCTTTGTGTACCGCTCCAAAATGCGCGTTTGCTTGCTGGACAAAATTGACCCGGCCACAGCAAGATTACCGTCGGGATGAGAAACTGAACCGCTACCATGTGTTCCTGTGGTAGAGGCTGATTCCGCCTCAACGTCATTATATTCTGCGACTGCAGCATTCCATTCTTCTTGGAGCTTGGTTATGTCAGAACACGCAGAGCGCACATCCTCAGCCCACGTGTTAAGAGCCGTCGCAGCAGGGGAGAAAGCTTGAGATAACGTGACGGTCTTGTCACCCAAGCTCTGAATCTCCGCTGAAGCTGCATCTGCTGCCGCACCAGTCCATTCTTCAGGAGGCAAGGATCTGTTCTGAGCCACTTGTGTGTTAGCAATTGCGGTTCCTTGCCGACTGATATCAGTAGCGACTGCCTCTGCGGACATCTCAACAAGAGGGACCTGTGGGAGGGCTTCCGCCCCACGTCTTACATCAGCCATATCAGAGATACTCCCCAACACCTAGACGAGTGGCTGCAGCACGAGCCTTATCTCGATTGTACGTTTCTGTGCTATCCATATTTTGTGAGACTTCTGCGACGCCAGATCCTAATTCTGAACAAGCGTCGGAATACTCCAACACTGCCACACTCATATAGTCGCGAAAGTGATTCAGCGCCTCACGCAACGCTGCTACCCCGCTATTATCACCGGAAGGAAGATCGTAGGCTATACCCACCATATTTAGCTTACCTACAGCAACACCGACCTGTGCGAGGTCGTCACCATCGGTCCACTGATCTTTCATCACAATGCCTAACGCATAGCGATCATAGCTAATTTCCGTCATTTGAACCTCTCAATGCTCGAGCACGCGAAGCGCGGATCACCATCGGTCGTACGTTACCGCTAAAGGATAACATTTCAACCTTACTAGATACTAAAAGGGCGTTG
This sequence comes from uncultured Actinomyces sp., assembly GCA_900541895.1. Lineage (GTDB taxonomy): Bacteria > Actinomycetota > Actinomycetes > Actinomycetales > Actinomycetaceae > Pauljensenia. The sequence goes on from UWSI01000003.1 coordinate 3,898, forward strand.
GATGCGAGAATCCTTGCATCCAACACCCTGTTGCTTGAATCAGCGAAGTACTGACCTGAAGATTATTTGTGGCGACCCTGCTCTTGCTTTGTAAAGGCAGACCAAGTCGAATCGCCAGCCTCATCAAGTGAATCCTTCAAATAGGTACGTTCCTTTAAGAAGTCCCTCAAACGGCCTCGTTGGGCTTCATCCATCGTGTTGTACGAGGGAAGGTCACCATCTTTGTCTGCTTTAACGGGATCTGAGTGCGATGCCTCTTCCTTCAAGAATTCAGCGACCAGTTCCTTCTTAGACTTATCATCCGAATTTGGCCATTCATCACGGTCTGTGAAGGTAGTGACCAGCGTATCTGAGACCTTCTGGGTTGCAGCATACTTGTGATTAATCCTGTTTGAAAAGTCTTCGTCAGAAAAATCAGTGGGCAGGATAGAGTCAAGCACCTTATTCTTCCCCTCTTCAAACGCGGAGGAGGCTAAGGAATCCACAATCTTACCGCCTGGAAGCCCATCAAAAGAGACCGTGGAAGCGACGGCATCAATCCCTTGACGAATCAGATTATTTCTGTCGGCAATAGCCTTGTGCTCAGCAACCGACTGATCCGAAATCGCAGACTCAATATGCTGGAAGAGCCCACCCCACTTCTTCACTTGGCCACTAACACCGTCACTCCAAGATGGGCCTGGCGTCGTATCGTTGGGGTTAACGTGATAATCAGAAGCCATGGCTTGGCCGAGATCATGCTTATAACCCGCATATGCGCCAGCTTCAATAGCACTCAGCGCAGGGGGACGCCCACCTTCAAAAGTATCGTCAAACGGGTTATCAGGGGTATCCTTTCCCCCCAATTGTTTCGGATTATCAAAAGCAAGATCCGCAAACAGCCCATCCTTGCCATAAAGCGCATCACGCAGCTTCGGCGAGAGGGTAAAACGCGCCTGAGTGGCCCCTGAACTCATGCGAGCTTCACCGACGGAATCATGTGCATTTCCTCCGACAGCTCCAGCGTCATCACCGTCCATCGCGGCCAGGCTCTCTGCCCAGTTTCCAAGGATCATGCCGGCGTGTGAACGAAGCATCGAATTCGCTGAACCAAAGTGACTCTGGGCTCCATCTTTCTTACCATGGTCACCATCAAGACCGTCTTGATATCCCGCAGTAAAGTTGCCGACAACACTCGCCTGTTGATTCGACGCTTTCTTCCAGTCGTCACCCAGAAGCCCCTTCTCAGCATCGCTCAATGGGTGGGTAGCGTCTTCGATCATCGTGCCAAATGCGTCGCCATGATCAATGAAGCCCTCATACCCGCTATCGCCATAATTGCGGCTTCCTGTCAGATAGCGGACCATAGGAATTTTTTCTGAGCGGTCCTTGCCATCATGGTCCCAGTCTCCATCCACCTCAAACGGCGTATCTTGAGTCAAGAAACCACGTAATGCGCTTAAACGCCCCTGCTCGGCTTTAGCAAGCGCATGATGCTCTGAAGCGAAACTCGAATACTGCAAGCTATCCGGAGTATCCGACAACACATACAGCGATTGAAGCGGGTCCCCTAACTGTATGAACGCAGCCTCATCAGCATCCCTGTAGTGGAGCAAATTCATGTACCCTTGGGAACCGGTTTCCCATTTGAGTCCCGCTTCATACTCGTAATCGTATTGAACAAGTTTTGAAGCGAAGGATTTATCTCCGCCTTCGTAGATTGCTTGCCCAAATGCCAGATCAGGGTTTTTAGCTCCGGCATAAGTCGTTGCTTGAGCAAAAATCTGATATCCCTGCATCGTGGGACCACTACTAGATGGGTTTCGAGGAAATTCCTGCTCGCCCGTCGCTTCGAAGCTCTTGATGTTTGCCTTCTCCATATTGGAGATAGTTGTTTTACCATCTTGTCCAAACAGATGGTCTCTCATCTGAGCGTAGGTCTCACTACGTTGAATGCTCTCAGAGTCAGAAGCGTTCACGCCGCCAGTCGAAAGAACCATTGCGGTTCCGATATCTTTTATCAGCGAATTTCGCGTCGCTATCTCCGAGTCAGCAGGGTACTTGTAGGGATCACCCGAAGTATTAACGACAAGCTTATTGAGCACTTCAGAGAACTCGCCCTTACCACTGTGCTTTTCACGATATACGTCTGACATCGCCTGAACACAGAATGGGTTTTGAAGATCCTTACCCCATTTTTTCTGAAGTTCCTTTACTTGCTCTTCAGTCAGGTACTCTTTTGAGTTTGCCGCTTTCTCAATATCCTTCAGCATTTCAGGAGCGACATCTCGGGCATAGTCCCACTCGGCAGCACCGTCAGCAATGGGCATATCCGAACCGAAAAGTTCAACTCCGACTGCGGTACGACCACCCTTCACGGCCTCTGGCGAAATGATGCCGGCCGACGTCCCTCGTATTTGACTTGCAGCGGTACTCGCAGCTGCACTGAGATCGTGGATCTCTTTGTCGTAAGACTTCTTCAGAGGCGTCTGAGCAGAGGCCAAAGTACTCTCGGCAGCTTTGCGATCCGAATCCGGATTATATTTCTTATCCGCCGCAACACGGGTATCGATTTCGGCCATTGTCTTCTTGTAGGCAGCAATCGCTTCATCCCACTGAGTTTGAAGACCCTCGACGGTTTTGATCCCCTGGCTATTACGTTCTTCCCAAGTAGTGAGCGCACTTGCAGGAGCAGCAAATTTGCCAGAAAGATCCGAAAGCTTCCCACCCAATGCCTGAATTTCAGCCGATGCCGCATCCGCGGCTACTCCCGTCCACGATTCAGCAGGAACCGAGGAATGCTGAGCGGCCTGAGTCTGGCCGATCGCCGAACCGATAGCTTTCCAATGCGAAGCAACTTCGGATGCTCCAGCAACAGGCTCGGGCGACTTAAGGGCGTCCGCGCCAGGTCGAAGATCAGCACTCATTTATTCCACTCCACTCCCAGCTGAGCCGCACGTTCACGGTTGTAACCCTCAGTGTCATCAAAGTTCGCCGACGCACCAGCTGTTGCCGATCCTAAGTTCGATGCAGCATCTGAATACTCATAGATGACCATGGACATCGCCTCATTGAAGTCCTTCACTGCAGAGATCAAATCCTGCGGACCAGGACCTCCGGGAGCAGGAAGAGGCTCTGCGACTTGGTCGGCTGAGATACGTTTGGTTGACGCCCCAATTCGTCCGAGTGACTCAGCGTCCTGCCACTGTTTTTTCTCGATGATCCCCATCGCGTTGCGATCGAAAGTGATCTTATCTGCCACAGTTCAATTCTTTCCGTTATGACCGGCAATACCAGTAGGCGATACGCACGAACCTAGCCTGGTCAGGGAACTTATCAGACGACAAATTACCATCTCAAACATCGAGCTCCCTGAGAGTTTCACGCTTCAAGACTCGATGCGGCCCGAATAAACGACCAGCGTCTACTTCACCCGCGATTCGGACCATGCCATCTGCGCCAAGAAGGTTCCTTGATCACGCGAGACAACCAGGCCTCGCCCCTTGGGAAGAATGCGCGGACGCTCACGGCCAATGACCATGCCCTCGGAAGGATTACCCGACATCATGATGCCGGTTGCCGACAGCTCAGACAGGGATTGCAAAATCTGCTCGTAGGACGCACGCGAAGCACCACCCATACGGCGAGTAATCACCAAGTGGAAACCAATATCTTGAGCCTGCGACAACAGAGGCTGAAGCGGAGCCAAAGGTGAACCGCTCAAACCACCGGTGGAAATCAGGTCATAGTCATCAACGAGAACCCAGGCCTCGGCTCCCTTCCACCAGTTACGCTTACGCAACTGCTCGGGGGTCACGTCCGGTCCCGGAAGGCGCATACGCAGCTGTTCGGCAACTGCCTCCATGCTTCCCTGGATTTCATCACGGTTGGTGATGTACATCGGCATATCCGATTCATCCCACTCGCCCAGCAGGGAGCGTCGCACATCAACGACAACCAGCATGGCGCGACGCGAACCTGGCTTTGCCAGCACCTGGTTGCCCAAGTTGCGCAAGAACGCGGTCTTTCCACACTTCGCGTCACCGTAGACATACATGTGTGATTCGTTTTCCGGATCGAAAGTCCACGGGCTCAAGCGGCGTTCTTCCAAACCAAGAACAATCTTCTGCTGTTTGCCGTGAGTTGCCTCGATCTGAGAAACGGTGATCTTTTCGGGGAGCAAACGCAGACGCGGGCCAGGTTCGGTCGCAGAAGCAATGCGCACAAGCGTCTTTTCGACGCCCTCACCGATCGTTGCCGGATCATGATCGCCATCAGTACGCGGGAGGGCAACCAGCATGTGGTGACCGGTCATAGACAAACCGCGTCCCGGACGCCCCTCGGGGACCTTACTACCGATCTCGCGGCGGAACTCAGAATCCGAAGGATCACCCATACGCAGCTCCATGCGAGAGCCGAAGATGTCCTGCATCTGGATACGGAAGTCCATCTTGCGCAGTGCCGTGGCAATGAAGTGAACACCGAAAGACAGCGCGCGTTCGGCCATCAGACGGATACGGTCTTCTGCGTCCGAGAAATCGCTTCGCAATGTTCCCCAGCCGTCGACAACAAGGAAGATATCGCCGTAACCATCGTCAAAACGTCCCTGAGCGCGACCTCGGCGATAGGTCGCCATGGAGTCGATACGGTTCGCACGGAAGTAGGCAGCTCGGTCCTCAATGATGCCTTCGATTTCAGACACCATACGGTTCAAGATGTCCTCATCCTCTCGAGAGGCAACACCCGCAACGTGAGCGGCCCCCTCGAAAGCGGCAAAAGTACCCGAGAAATCGATGACGAAGAACTGGACTTCCTTCGGAGTATGGGTCAGGGACAGGGCCATGACAATCGAGCGCAATGCCGTGGACTTACCGGAGAGCGGACCGCCCAAAATCGACATGTGACCACCGGCACCGGCGAAGTCGTATTCCAAAACCTCGCGTCGTTGTTCGTGTGGGAGGTCGACGATACCCATGGGGATATGCAGCGGTCCCTTCGCACGCCATTCGTGCGAGATGAAGCCAAGCTCGGGATCCACAGCCAAGTCGGGCATGAGCGAATCCATGGTGTCGGGAACATCCAAAGGCGGCAGCCACACCTGGTGGGCAGGCATACCCTTGCCCTTCATGCGGGCGACCGCAATATCAATCTCGGTCATGCCCTCCCAGCGCTCATCGCCGGGTGCAACCAAGCCGCCCTCGGGAATTGCCTCTTCCTCGGGAGTATTGTCCAAGACCTCTCCCAAAGAGAAGGGAAGCAGTCGGATCTGCGAGGCCTCGGAACCCGAACTGGGAAGCACACTACGAGGCGGCGGCGGGGCTGCGACGTAGGAGGCGCGGAAGCGGATCAGCTGGTCGGTACCCGGCTGGAGGAAGCCCGAACCCGGGTAGGGAGGAAGGTCGTAGGCGTCCGTCACGCCCAGGACTTCTCGAGATTCAGAGGCGGAGAAGGTCTTCAGACCAATGCGGTAGGACAGGTGCGAATCCAAGCCCTTGAGCTTGCCGGATTCCAATCGCTGTGAAGACAGCAGAATGTGGATTGACAAGGATCGGCCCAGACGACCAATTGCCACGAATAGCTCGCCAAAGTCGGGCTTGGCGGTCAGAAGTTCGGAGAACTCGTCAAGGATGATGAAGAGCGCCGGAAGGACTGGGTAGTCATGTTTTCCAGCCAAACGATCCGCTTCATAATCCGTGACATTTGCATAGTTACCGGCATCACGCAGGATCTCTTGACGGCGAACCATTTCACCGTGAAGGGCATCTTCCATACGGTCAACCAGAGACAGCTCCGACTCCAGGTTTGAAATCATCGCAGAGACGTGAGGGAGGTCTGACATACCTGCGAAGGTCGCACCGCCCTTGAAGTCAACCAGAACGAAGTTCAGCTGCTCGGGAGAGTGCGTGAGCGCAAGTGCAAGCACCAAGGTACGCAGCACCTCGGACTTACCGGAACCGGTAGCACCGATCAGCAGGCCGTGCGGACCCATGCCCTGCTGGGCGGCTTCCTTAATGTCCAAAACGACCGGAATACCCTCGGGGGTGACAGCGAAGGGAACGCGCAGACGATCACGTCCATTGCGGCGCTTCCACTGCCGTTCCGCATCGAAGTCACGAATATCGCCGATATTGAGCAGTTCCATAAGATCTTGAGAACGCTTCGGATCGGGCTTGCCGACGGGAGTTGCCGCGTCCCTGCCACCGGCAGTCAGGAAGCGAGTGAGGCGACGGGCCACGGCCTCGGCCTGAGGAATTCCCATGTAGTCGGCGTTGGCGAGCACTGGCTTTGCCTCAAGAAGCAGAACTTCCATGGGGGTGTGCTCATCGTTTGCGGGATGAAGAAGCAGACGAACACCGGTGGGGTTCATGAACATACCCCACGAGGTCAGGACCTTCATGATCGTCACGCCCGCACAGCCCTCGATAGAGCCCAGGTGCGAATCGGGAGGAAGCTCGGCACCGTCGGTAATCACGATCAAATGCGGCCAGGGGCTTGCGTCATTTCGAGGCTGGAAGTGGCCTCGGGTCGTCATTTCCTCACCCAAGAGATCCTCGAGCTCGGCGTAGCTGGTGCACACCATTCGCGCACCACCCAGAGCGTCAGTGACCTCTGCGGAACGGATATGAGGCAGCCACTTCATCCACTCCCAGTTCGGGAGGTTTTCGGGAGTCGTCAATACCGCGATCTTCAGGGCCGAATCCGGCGTCATAACCGCAAGGTGGCAGATCATCGAGCGGACTTCTCCGCGAGCGCGCTCGCCATCACCGGCGACCTCGACGTGAGAGAACTGACCCAAGTCCAGGCTGAAAGGAAGGTCTTCAACGGTCTTGTGGACATCTAAGAAACGGCGCATCGCCGAATGGCAGACGACATCGGGGTTCGCCATCTGGGGAATATCGGGTTCGACCAAGCGCATGGCCAGTTCCTGGTCAGATGTTCCGATTCGAGTGGAGACAGAAGTATCGTCGCCCACTTCTCGTTCCCACAGGCGCGAGCCTTCTTCGGCTAAAAGCACCAGCGAGTCCGGCTCAGGCAAGTACCACTGCATGAAGATTCGCTGCTTCGCGGCAATGTTACGCACGCTGGTTCGAGTCTCTGACAGATAGGAGAGGTATTCGCGACGCTGGGAGTTGACCTTATTACGGTACTGCGAGACCTGGCGGTAGATATTGAAACCAACCATGGAGAGCATCATGAAGACCATGCCGCCCGCCATCAGAAGCATTCGCGTGTTCTGCCCCTGAGTCAGCGCCATGATGACCATGACACCCATGGAGCCCATCATGGGGATCGCGGTAGCAAGGATCGAACCCATACCGCCGGCTTCAACCTGGCTGGGTGGCTTTTCTACAGCGATTTCACCGCTGGGGAGCTCGGGGGCTTCCGTTTCATTGACGGCCATACAGTCTCCTGGAGTGCAATCTCCCGTTTTCCTTCATTTCTGTATGTATCCTAGCTTGTAGCACGAGCAGTCGTGGCATGGCACTGATCTGGTCGGGTAGTCTGAATGATGACTTTTGAACAGAATCGGTGAAAGAACCTCAGCGGATCAATAGCCGGATCGGCACCGAGGACAATTTCCGGCACAACCGCATGAAGGAGGAGGCGTGACCCAGAAACAGGCGGCGGTAACCGTCACCGACGCTTCCGGCGTCAAAGATTTGGTTGTTCCGCTGGGAACAACGGTCACAGGCCTACTCTCCATGCTTGATATCGATTCAAGCGATCCGAGCCTACAAATCACTGGTGCCGACGGTCGTCCCCTTAATCTTGGCGCGGTCTTGGGGACTGACCTTCCCCAGGGAGTCCTCATCTCCATTACCTCTGGCCGCGAGCGCCAGCGTCAAGAACAACGCGCAATTGAGCGAGCTTCCGACCCCTGGTTCCGCCCTTCCCTTGCTCTGAGCATCTGCGCCCTGCTGGCATTTGCAATGGACGCGGTTCTCATTTTCTGCACTCTCTTTGCCCACCTATTGGCCATCATTGCGGGTGTGCCATGGTGGGCACCTTTGACAATCGGCGTGCTCTCGCTTGCTCTTTGCCTTGTCGTCCTCTACCAAAAACACGTCCACTCCAACGCCGGATTGTTGTCCGGCTGGACTCTCGCTGCGGGACTTTCTTTCCTTGGCGTCCTTCCCGCTCTGGGAAGCGCAGGAATCTATCTTGAGGCCTCGCAAATCTCCACAATGTCGCAGGTCGCTGCCCTCCTCTTCCCCCTGTGGGGAGCAACGGGCGTTGCACTTGGGCTCTGGCTCTGGCGCCCAACTCCTCTCACAAGCGCACATGCGCTCAGTTGGGGCATCCTTACGGCAAGTGCGACTGTGTTGACCTATCTCAATGCTTCTCTGACCAGAGTTGCGCCCTTCGCAATCGCTTGCGCAGTATGCGCAATCACCGCCTCGCCCAGCTTGTCAGTACGCATCCCCGCGACCCAGCTGCTGGATATGCCCCTCGTGACGACCTCCGCGCCCACTGTCCGAGCACCCGAGGTTCCCTCTCCTTCGCGCATTACCGGCCGCCGCGTCAACCGCACTGTCACTGATGCGACCTCGCGTACTCGACTGGTCCAATACCTTGGTCTTGGCCTGATCATTGTTGCGCTTCCAGTCATCTACTCGATGATCGGGATTCATTCGTTACAGCAGATCGCCTCACTGGTGCTGGTTTGCGCATCAGTGATCGCGCTTGTCGTTGTTCCCCGCGAGCGCCGCTGGGCATCCTCGCGAGTCGTTCCGCGCGTGGGAGCAGTCATTTTGCTTGCAACGCTACTTATTTCCCCCGCTTCCCGAGCCCTTCTTGGCACGCCCATTGCGGCAGCTGTTCTTGTCTTCATCGGCTGTGTTTCTCTTCTGTGGACTCGCCTGCGTTCAGGCAAAGAACAATCCGCACTTATTGGGCGTTTTACCGACATTTTCCAAGCACTGTCATTGACTGTTGTTTTCCCAGCTGCGTTTTTCGCCGCGGATCTTTTTGAACTCGTTCGACAGGTGGCATCATGAGTGAGCTTCGCATTACCCCGGTTCAGCTCCCCGTTTCTCAGGCAATAGGTGTGGACCCGGCTCATCTGGCCGCTGCTCAACAAGGTAGTATCCAGCGAGGCCTCCCCCAGCCCAGCGTGGCGTATTCAGCGCCCGCGACCGGTGGTGCTCTGGTTACGGCCTACCTCATTGACCTTGCATGCCTTGTCGCAATTACCGCGCTTTCTTGGTGGTTCTATCCTTCGATCGCCATTGCAGTGATCGTTGCGCTTGAGACATGGATCGTTGGCACTCTGATTCGCGCGCATTCAGGAAGGACTCCCGGAGCTTTCGCCATGCAAGTGGCCGCAATTTCAATGGCACCCGTAGCCACCGATGCGGGTCTCGAGGCCGGTCACGCCCCCGGCTTGGCTCGCCAGAGCGCGCACAGCCTGATCATGTTGCTCTTGCACGCGACTGTCGTTGGACCGGCAGTCACTTGGGTGATCGCCCGAGATGGCCAAACCTGGGTTGACCGCGTCTGCGGGATGGGAAACCTTGACGTCCGCGCTGGCCGCACAGACACTGGAGCTTCCGCTTATTCCCAGCAATATTCCCCCTCGTTTGCCGAGGCCTCGGCTGGGGTTGGGGCCGCACCTGCGCAGCTTCAGGGAATGGATCCCGCCGCACTTGCCCCGGCACATCAGTGGGCAGGGCCGCGCGTTACGTCCCCCGAAGTTCCTGCTTCCGATCCTGCTGCTTTGAGTATTCCGCCGGCGGGAGTTCCCGCAGCCGACCTACCAGCACCTTCACCGATGCCCGAGGCTCCCAGCCAAGTCCTCAGCGAGATGCCCGCGCCCATGCCTACGCAGCAAGCTGTACAAACTCCGGCCACACCCAAGGTGCCCACTCCCCCGCGCCACAGCCCGGCCTCGGCAATGCCACGAGTTCCGCAAGTACCGACGCCTCAGGCCACTCCCGCAACGAGCGCACCGGCCTCTGCCCCCGCATTCGCGCAGGCGGCGCCTCTGGCAATCATCGTTGATGACGGACAGCGAATCGAAGTCAATGCTCCCATCGTGTTGGGGCGCGCCCCCGAACAGACACCATCTGATGCACGGGCAGTGGCAATTGCGGATTCCACGCGTTCCCTGTCGCGCACGCACTTGCGTGTCGCACCGGCCGATGGCGATGCGATATGGGTCGAAGACACCTTCTCAGCAAATGGCACGCGACTACAGGCGCCCGATGGCACCACTCAGCCACTCCCCCGCGGTGAACGTGTCAAGGTGCCGCTTGGAACGGTGCTTCTGCTGGGCGAGCGGAAGTTGTCGGTTAGTCGGTAAATCTACTTCTCTGGGATATCGATATCAACACGCCCAGGAATGAAATCACGAGGGTTAGCAGTCGTCCCATCCGATGGACGCAAACCCGTCTGATAGCGCATCAAGGTAGCTTTGCCCTCATGAACGGTCACATAGAGGAAACCACCATTAACCGGATCACTCCACGAAAGCTGACGAACACCACCTTTATCCGAGCCCAATTGATACTCGGGATACGTCTCTGACAAGAGTTCACGGCCGATCTTTTCGACCTCAGGAACGGGAACATAAGGACCAGCAACAACTTGCCCAACAAGCTCCCACGACGGCTGATCATCGCCTGAGGATTGGTCAGTCTCTTTATTGATCTGGGACCCAAAGGCGCGCGCTTCCCACGCGCCTCCACCACCGGCCTCGGCAAGGCGACGACGGAACTCAAGAATCTTCGGCTCCTCATCACGCTGAAATGCCTGAATGGACTGACGCTGCTCCAGGGGGAGGCTTCCATCCCAATAGACAGCCTTCTTGACAGTCGGGGTGGATGTGGCAGTGGACCGGTTAGTGCCCACACCTCCAATAGAGCAGGCACTCAAAGCAATCATTGCCACTCCAAGTACCGCACATACGCGAACAATACCCCGATAGCTCACTACTTCACCCCTGCAACAACTCGGCCAAAGTCCTGAACCGTCTCCGTTCCATCTTCTAAATAGACGCTATGGTTATCAAAATTCGGTGGGTAGACAAGACCGAGTCTAAGCATCGGCAGCCACAAATGCGAATCACTCGGCGGCGCGCCATGGTTATACTTCACATACCCAGTCGCATCATTTGAAAGATGTGTGAATGTCTTGTCGTGCATCGGATCGGTTCCGAGGTATCCCAAGCGGATAGTGCTTCCAGGAAGTAGCGATCCCATACCTTGAACACTATCCCCAATTGGGACACCCGAAACCCAACGATGCCCCTCAGCAACATGTAGATCTGAAGCGTTATAGGTCCCCATACCCGGCGAACCGCAGAGAACGAGATCATCGATTACGCCATCATGAACCTTTGTCGCCGCCATTCCGACGTTGTCGAGCCATAGGAATGACCAACCAAAGTCATGTGCGCATCTCCCGCACCGTGTTCACGCGATGCTTGCATTCCGTTCAAGAAACCAGCTAAACGATCAGAGCCGGCCTGAGCGAGTTTAGGCGAGGTGATATCACTAAGATTCTCAAATTTGGCGTCACCGGGAGCATCGTAACCGAGCCACGCAACCGTTGCTACGTCTTTCAATGCGAGGTTACCTTGATCCGCGGCTGCCTGACGTAAATTCTCCATCTGGCGAATATAGTCTTTGAGACTCCCGTTAACAGTCGTACTAATCCCCGGTACAAAAGTACCGATATGCGCTGCATTATCGACGTCACCTTGAGCCACCGCAGCCTTAACACGGCGTCCGTCATCCTGAAGCGTCAATAGCGAAATAGGCTTTCCCGCCTTGCCATGCTGATAGTCTTCAAGGCTGATGCATTCGCAAGTGTAGAACGGATTTTTTCATAAGCGGCAAGATCCGACTTTGCGCGTTGTATTTTCTCCCCTATCAGGTAGCGATCTTCATTCGTCCGCGCTTTGGTCCAATAACCCTCATAGCGAGCCAGGTTCTCCCTAGCTCGATCTTCCTTGGCATCAAGATTCAACCGATTTGCGCGATCTCGTGCCCAAACCTCAACACCATCAGCGTTACCAATCAGTTCAGGATAGGTATCGCAAAGATGACGTTTCTGCTCATCGCTTTGCGCCGACCAGTACTCTGCTCGTTCCTCTGGAGACATATTCTTGAAACGCTCTTGCTCGGCCTGGGATAGGTCGCGAATTTGTCCGGGTTTCGTGGGTTCCTTTCCCGGGGCTGTCCCAAAAGAACTCAGCTTCTGATTGAGCGCGCTATCTGCGGAATCTGCCAATGCAATTGCACGCGCCACCATTCGTTCAAGGTTCGCATCAGCACCGTGTCGATAGCTTTCACTCTGCACACTTGTCGCGTCTCTCCACGCAACTTTTCCATCTTGGGAAATTACGCAACCATATCCAGCAGCAACTTTCTCTACCTGTTTAATCGCTTCCGCTACTTCAGCAACCTCAAATAGAGCGTTCCTCAAAGCAACTTGGAGGTCACCTAGTTCGTCGCTATAATTCCTGAGCTGCCAACGAGCTTTCCCCACTGCTCTGCGTAGTGCATCTGCGGTTGCTCCTTCGCCGCTGAAAGACAACGTAAGCTGCTGCAGAGCCTCAGTCTGTCTATCCACAACGTCAAGACGAACTCCAACTTTTCCGACATAGATATCCAGATCTGATGCTCTCCAGGTTTTCACCTGCGCCCAGGTTAACGACATTGTTATTCCTTTGAACCCACTGGATGGATACTACAGCACTTGCTTCACAAGCTACTTCTCTGGGATATCGATATCAACGCGCCCAGGAATGAAATCACGAGGGTTAGCAGTCGTCCCATCCGATGGACGCAAACCCGTCTGATAGCGCATCAAGGTAGCTTTGCCCTCATGAACGGTCACATAGAGGAAACCACCATTAACCGGATCACTCCACGAAAGCTGACGAACACCACCTTTATCCGAGCCCAATTGATACTCGGGATACGTCTCTGACAAGAGTTCACGGCCGATCTTTTCGACCTCAGGAACGGGAACATAAGGACCAGCAACAACTTGCCCAACAAGCTCCCACGACGGCTGATCATCGCCTGAGGATTGGTCAGTCTCTTTATTGATCTGGGACCCAAAGGCGCGCGCTTCCCACGCGCCTCCACCACCGGCCTCGGCAAGGCGACGACGGAACTCAAGAATCTTCGGCTCCTCATCACGCTGAAATGCCTGAATGGACTGACGCTGCTCCAGGGGGAGGCTTCCATCCCAATAGACCATGCTTGTTGCCTTTCCGCTCTTAGATGGTGATGCCGATTGTGTAGCCGCACTCTGGGGATCCCTCAGGACGGGCGAGCAAGCTGCCAGGGCCAGCACACAAGCCGCCCCCAACACAGACCGCCACACGGCGCGCATCAGCGCTTCACCCCCGCAACAACGCGACCGATATCCTGAAGCGTTTCGGTGCCGTCTTCCAAATAGATACTGTGGTTATCAAAGTTGAAATTAGACAGCTTACTTGCGGGGGCATCCTTATTGTATTTCGGCGAGCCTGTCGCATCGTCCGAGAGGTGACTAAACCCTGAATCAGAGTCCATGGGGTTCTTACCCAAGCTACCGACGATTCCACCTCTGAATGCCCCCGCACCTTGGACACTATCACCCTTCGGGACCCCCGAGACCCACAGATGATTTTGATCAACGTGGTAGTTTTTCGCATCGTAAGTCCCCATACCAGGAGAACCAAACAACACTAGGTCATCGATCACGCCATACTTGACCTTTGTTGCCGCCATGCCTGAGGTACTCGAACCATAGGAATGCCCGACGAGGGTCATATGCGCATCACCCGCGCCGTAGTCACGCGAGGCCTGCATACCGTTCATGAAACCAACCAAACGATCTGACCCCGCCTGAGCAAGGAAGGGGGAAATAATCCCCGGAACATCCTCAGGGTGCTTCTTCCAATCAAACTCACCCGGAGCATCATAGCCCAGCCAGGCAACAGTCGCCACATCGCTTAAAGCCAGGCTCCCCTGAACCATCGCAGCCATACGCAGGTTTTGGGTTTGTCGCATGTACTCAACCGTGCTGCCTTCAACTGTCGTGCCAATACCGGGAACAAAAGTCGCCACGTTCTTCGCATGATCAACGTCGCCTTGACCCATCGCGGCCTTGACTCGCGCACCATCGTTTTGAAGAGTCAGGAGCGACACGGGATCCCCCTCCTTCCCATGCTGGTAGTCTTCAAGGCTTATGCCCTTGTCGAGCTGTTCTTGCACGATATCATAGGCTTTCACTGCCTTCTCTGCCTTATCCAACTCACTCAGATAGAGCGCACGAGTATTGTCATCAATCCACGGGATCTTCAGGAGCTCCGTGTACATGGAGACATTGTCCTTAGCTTCCTGCTTCAGTTTCGGGAGACGATTTCTGTTTGCGCGATCCCTTGCCCAGCCCTCAACGCCATCAGCGTTACCGATCAGATCCGGGTACGTATCGCACAGATGCTGTTTCTGCGCCTCAGATTGCTGCGACCAATACCTCGCGTGCTCCTCCGGCGTCATCTTTTTGAACTTCTTCTGTTCTGCGTCCGAAAGATCATGAGTTTGCGTCGAGGTCGATTTCGCGGTACTCCCCGGCGTCCCGACGGTTTTTAAGCGAGCATTCAACGTCGTGTCGGCAGTATTGGCCAAGTCGACCGCCTGCCCCACCAATCGATTAACCGAAAATTCAATGCTTTGCCGAGTGTATTCACTCATCGAGTTCCCAGCCGAACTGCATGTCGCTATTCCCGCTGCGGAAATGGTGCAGTGCGTCGAGGACGCTTCTTGCAGCGCCAGCTTGACTGCACTTTCAACCTGGGAAACGTCACCCGATGCAACTTTGACGGCCTCTTGGATTTCTAGAAGGTCATCGGCGAGCGTCGTCAATTCCTTGTGAGCAACGCCCATCTTCGCACGCAATGCATCCGCGGTTGCTCCCTCGCCCTTGAAGGAACTCATGCGCGCCTGAAGAGCTTCAGCCTGCTTAACGACAGTATCTCGCCTTACGCCAACCGCCCCCGCATATGTGGACAAACCGGCTGAACTCCAGGTCTGAATCTGGCCCCATGTTAACGACATTGTCTTTCCTTCGACTTCCTTGAACAGACACTAGAAGTTGAATTTCACAAATTACTTTTCAGGGATATCGATATCGACACGACTGGAGATGAAATCACGAGGGTTAGCAGTCGTCCCATCCGATGGACGTAATCCCGTTTGGTAGCGCATTAAAGTGGCTTTTCCCTCGTGAACGGTCACGTAGAGGAAACCACCATTAACCGGATCGCTCCACGAAAGCTGACGAACCCCGCCCTTATCAGAACCCAACTCATAATCGGGATAAGTCTCAGACAGAAGCTCGCGACCAATCTTCTCGATCTCAGGGATGGCAACAAAGGGACCAGCAGTCACCTGACCTTGCAGCTCCCATGAGTCTTGAGAAAATCCAGCAGAATCGTCATCCCATTTCGCAATGCTCGACCCGAAGCTACGTGCTTCCCACGCTCCCCCACCGGCCTCGGCAAGCCGACGACGAAACTCAAGAATCTTCGGTTCCTCATCACGCTGAAAAGCCTGTACAGACTGACGCGCTTCCAGAGGAAGATCCCCATCCCAATAGTTCATTTTCTTTGTCTTTCCACTTGATGAAGATGATGATGCTGTCGAAGTACCGCTGGTTGGATCAAGCACACCAGGCGAACACGCGGCAAGCATGAGCGCACTTGCTCCAAGGAGGCATAAGGCATGCAGAAACTTCAGAGACTTCATTTCTTTGTCCCTGCAACGACACGGCCAATATCTTGAAGCGTCTCGGTTCCCTGTTCGAGGTAAAAATTATGGTTATCGAAGCTCGGAAGCGAAGGGTGATTATGCGTATAAAGACGCACGATGGTGTCGAGAGCGTAAAGACCCGGGTTGCTGGGCGGTGCATCGTGGTTATAACGTTCATAACCTGTTGCATCATCAGACAGATGGGTGAAAGTGGAATTTGCATCCATGGGATTTTTACCTAATCCGGCGATTCCGATCTTCTTTCTGAGAATCCCCCCTAGGCCCTGAACGTTATCCCCCACAGGAAGACCAGAGACCCAGCGATGGCTCTCATTTACATTTAGCTCGGATGGATCAAAAGTACCCATACCAGGCGAACCGAACAGCACCAAATCATCAATGACACCTGGTTTTACCTTCGTCGCTGCCATGCCAGAAGTCGTCGAACCATAGGAATGCCCGACCAACGTCATATGCGCATCCCCAGCGCCGTACTCGCGAGAAGCCTGCATCCCGGTCAGGAAGCCCGCCAAACGATCCGAACCAGCCTGTGCGAGCTTCGGAGAGGCAATGTCACCGGCATTGGATAGATTTGCCTCACCGGGAGCGTCGTAGCCCAGCCACGCAATGGTTGCAACATCTTTGGTCGAAATATTTCCCTGAGCAGCCGCAGCCTCACGAAGATTTTTTGTCTGACGGACATAGCCCTCGAGTGATCCCTCGACAGTAGTCGCAATTCCGGGGACAAAGGTCGCGATATTACTCGCATGGTCGACATCGCCCTGAGCAACAGCAGCCTTTACCCTGCGGCCATCATTTTGCAAGGTTAGAAGAGAAACCGGATCCCCTTTCATCCCATGTTGATAGTCCTCAAGAGAGATACCGTTCGCCAGAGTCGATTCAACTTTGTTTAGGGCTTTTAGGTCCCTTCTGGCTCGGTCAAGTCTGTCGTCGAGATCCTTATTTCTCTGATAGATATCGTTTCCATAGGCGCCACCTGGATAGGTGTATTGAGCAGAATTACGTACTGAGATTTCAAGGTTTCGAATTAGTTTCTCAGTCTTAGCTTTTTCTTCCCTCAAGTTAATTCGGTTTGCACGGTCTCGCGCCCACGCCTCAACACCATCCGCATTTCCGATCAACTGCGGATAGCGATCACATACATATTGCTTTTGCTCGTAGGTCTGCTCAGACCAGAATTTCGCACGCTCCTCCGGCGACATATTGCGAAACTTTTCTTGTTCCTCTTTCGACCACGGGCGGGCTCCCTTCTCCGGCATTGAGGAGGTGCTTTTCTCGGTGCCCGCCGAAGCTAGCTGCGCTTGGAACGTTGAATCCGCGTAATCCGCCAGTGTTAATGCTTCAAGAACTAGCACCTCAATCTTCTGGATTGCAGCTTGAATTGCACCTGTTCCATCGGTTCCGTAGGGAATATGGCAGGAGACACTACCATCATCAGAAATGTCGCATCCATTCAGCGAGGCGGCCGAGAGAGCATTCTTAACAGCACTTTCAACTTCGGAAACATTTCGTTCCGCGGCAACAACCGCATCTTGAACCTCTGCCAAGTCATCGGCAAGTATTTCGAGTTCTTTCTGGGCAGCGGTCATCTTTTCGCGTAATGCATCTGCAGTTTGCCCCTCCCCTTCGAAGGAGCTCATCCGAGCTTGAAGGGCATTGACCTGCTTAAGAACAGTGTCCCGCCTACTGCCAACCGTCCCTACATAACCTGACAAACTGTCTGAACTCCAGGTTTTAACCTGACTCCACGTTAACGCCATTTTTACGCCTTTAGGCCTTTAGCTTCACTGTGCCACAGGAGCTGGAGCGGGCGATGGGTGAGGAACAGGACCTTGCACAGCGGGACTCGGCGCGTAGGGAGGCATTCCCTGCCCAGGTCGATACACAGGCATTTCAGGTTGAGCACCACCCGCAGTCGTCGGCAAGGTGGGCCCCTGATACCCCCCACGCAGCGGACCTCTGGAAGAACCATTGAGTGCCGATGCTTGTTCAGAATATCTTGCCAGACTCGGAGTCGCCCCCGCTGTTCCTGCAAGAGCAGCCTGGCCCTGAGCATTGGCCTGTTGAGTATTATCTGCTTCGGTCTGAGCAAGGTTGACACCGGCTGCATGCGCAGCTCGAGCGAGTTCCTCAAGAGCTATCGAATGTGAGACAAGAAGGGATGTGTAGCGGCCCTCTACCTCGGTTGCCTTCGCGATCGAATCGGCACCTCTCATTGAAGACTCTACTGCCTCGGACAAGTCATCAATTTTTGCGCCTTGCAATTCGCCGGAAACTTGTTGCAAGGTATTCGCGGTCGCGCCGTACTCTCCGTCAACGACATTGATCATTACCACGGCTGTTTTCCCCTCTAAGGAAGCCCAATTCAACGATCTACCCACTTCGGCCGATCAAGTTGCTGTAAGTACGGCAGTGGGTGAGCAGATTTCTCTACTCACCCACACACCGTTTACGCGCAACACTCACGAGCGCTACGCATGAGTCGCATCAGCGGCCAATACCTAGGCCATTGAAGGTACGCGCACCCGTGTTATCGGTGACGACGTAGTTGCCGGCAAGCTGATCAACCAGACCTGCGAAGGCATCAAGAGCCTGCTGCATCTGGTGCATACCAGCGGTCCACTCACCATGCTTCTGGGTGTAGGACTCCTTCGCAGCACCTTCCCATGTGGCGCTACGTGCTTCAACGTCCTTATTGAACTGCTCAAGGCGGCTGAGCAGATCGGTCGCCTGCGTGCGCAGATCAGCCGAGACCTGCTGGAGCAGCTGCGGGCTTACGCGAAAATCTCCACCGTTCATTTCTTTTCCGATCTACTCACATGTTCAGCATGGCTGCGCCGGTCTTGGCAACAGTCTGCTGGGCATCTTGTTCGTTCTGAATTGTCTGAGCGCCAACCGAGGCAAGTGCGCTTTCGAAATCGGTCAGTGCCTGAGTGGTCTTGGACGAGCCAGCATCCCACTGCTCCATGACGGAGTTGAACGCCTGTGAGGCGCCACCCTGCCAACCACCGATAGCGGTAGCGACCTCACCCTTAACCTTTGCGTTCAGGCCCTGCAGGTAGGCCTGCAGGTTAGTGACAGCTGTGCGAATGGCATCATAGCTGGCTTGTTCTGCAGAAATATTTGCACCGCTCATGGTCCACCCTCCTAGTTTGTCGTTCGGGTCCCCCCGAAGTCTTGCATTGATCGACCCTCTGTAACGGAGGGCACAATCGCGATTTCGGTTATTACATTATCGAAGCGCTCTGGGAATGCAAATACAGGTTTCATGAAACCAGCTAGGCTTAAGGCAGCACTATTGAGCAAAGGAACCTCATGGCAAGCACTACCACATCCAGGCCTCCAGCCCTTATGCCCGTTAGCATTCGCATGGGTGAGAACACCGTCGATATGTCGGTCCCGACGAACGTTGCACTGGCCGAATTTGCCCCAAATATTGTGTCGCAAATCACACAATTATCGGCCAGTTCTGCCTCTCAGGGGTACCGAATTACGAATTCTCAGGGCCGAGTTCTCGATCAGAGCCAGACCCTGATCAACCAAGGAATCCAAGCCGGATCCGTTCTGATTCTGTCCAAAATCGGCGACAGCACACAGGATTTGCGCTATGACGACTTAGTCGAGGCCGTGGGAACCGCAGTCGAAAACGATCAGGCTCCATGGAATTCTGACAATTCGGTAGATCTTAGCACACATGCTTCTGCACTGTTGGTCCTCACTGCAGCCGTTCTGATCTTCACCGGAGGCAAAGGAAGCTACCTTGGTTTAATTACCGGATTGGCCGGAACTTTACTGGCCTCTCTAGCCTGCGCACTGATTTCGCGCTCAACCCAGCGCCTTGCTCCCCTCTCTCTTGCGCACTCAATTCCGATCCTTGCCGGTAGCGCAGTCATGAGCGCAATCCCTGGCTCTTGGTCAGCCCTTCCACTGGCTGGCTTTGGAATTGCAGCGATGGTTAGCGCAGCAATCCTGCTGATCATTCTTCCCAAAACCTTGCACGGCTCCATTGCTGCGCCCCTCACCTATGGCTTATCAGCAGCAATAATCGGCTTGCTTACGGGATTTGCACACCTTTCAACCCAGCGCTCGGCAAGTGCAATCTATACCTTATTAATAGTGCTTATTTTGATCGCTCCCTGGTTTGCGATGGCTCGAATTCCTATTCGCGTGACAGGAAACCCCGAAACTATCGACGCCTACCAGGTTGTTCGTAAGGTAAACGACGGTCATATCCTGACCATTTCTCTTAAAACTGGCGCTTCGCTGGGAATCTTGATCTGTGTTCCACTTCTTCTTGATACCCGCTACTCACTGCTCCTTCTTATCTGCGGAGGCGTTGCTCTTCTGCTTTCAACACGGTCCTTGCGTTCACGAGTCGAGGTCCTGATCGGTGCGATTCTGGGCATCATCCTGATCCTTGTCAGCGCAATCGGTAGCGCAATCCTCATGCCTCAGGCACTCATTCCAATTGTCCTATTGCTCTTCATTGCAACCGGGCTTGTCCTGGCACTGACCGTTATCGATCCGAAGATGCGCCCATGGGTCACCCGAATCGCTGACACTCTCTCGCTTATCACCTTGCTGGCACTGGTGCCCATCACGACTTTGGTATGGGGGGTCCTGTAATGCCATCAAATAAGGACATCCTTGAAGCGCAACGTTTCAATCGTCGCCGCCTGGTCACGGCATTCACCTCTGGTACTCCCGGAGGAAAAGAGCTCGAATCAAAATCAACCACTCGCCCTCTAATCGTCGGAGCCTCGCTTGCGGCACTTGCAGTTCTCATTGCAGTTGCTGTCGGTAGGTTCGTGCCGACGCTTCCCAGCGGCTGGCAAGACTCGCACCTGATCATCACGAAGGCTGAAGGTGCACGCTACTACTCGATCGAAGGAACACTTCGCCCCGTTTCTAACGTCACCTCCGCCAAGCTTCTCAGTGAAAGTGGAAAGCTTGTGACTTCCTCGGTTTCGACTTCCTCGCTCGAGGGAATTCCCCGCGGAAGCGCGATCGGCCTGAGCGATGTTCCCGACGACATCCCAACTGCAGACCAACTGCACTCCTACGACTGGACCGCATGCGCGGCCTCGTCTGGAATCAAAACTTGGGTTGCTGGTAGCCCCGAGGGCCTCAGCAACGCAACCAGCGCCCTCGTTTCCAACGAAGGAAGGCTCTACCTGGTCACAGGTGGGGTCCGCTACCCCATCGAAATTGCGCACGCACAAGCCATTGTCAACGTGCTCGACCTGTCCGGACGCACTATCACCCCGGTGAGCGCGGCTTGGCTGAACTTGTTCACCGAAGGGTCAACTTTGGCGCCCGTCGATATCCCGAACCTGGGTCGCCCGGTTTCTGGAATGTCGCCGCGAATCACCGCAGCACAGGTCGGAACAATTATCGAGGTCGACGAATCCGGAACACCGCGTCGCTACGTCATCACTGACGACGGAACTATTACTCCGCTGACGGACTTCTCGTACAAGCTCTACCAGGCCTCGTGGGCAGATCGCGGAAGTCCGCAAAACCTCATGATTGACCTCTCAGAACTGGCATCACTGACGGTGAATAACCAGGGCGTCATCCCCTCGGATTGGCCCAGCCAGGTTGGTGAAGTTCTGGGGGCCGATGCAGCGCCATGCGCTCAACTCGTCGTGAACCACTCCAAGGCAGAGACCGTTCTTAAGTCCATTCCCACCTCCGAGCTCGCTCAACTTCACCCGCGCGAGGTCAATGTTCGAGGCGGTTCAGGTGCACTGGTCCGTTCCTCCTCCGGTGGGTCAAGCGGCCCTATCGTGTTTGTCTCTGACATTGGTAAGGCCCACGGTTTAGGAAATAACCCCAGCGATACACTGCAACGCTTGGGACTGCCCGAAACTGCGGTCTCCCCCCTTCCGGCAGCATGGCTAGCGCTCATTCCTGAGGGTCAAGAACTCACTTCCGCTGCGGCTTGGGAAACGGTTGGTGCTCAGTGAATCGACTGACAAATTGCACGCTGAGCTCTCTTGCTGCTCTGGCGCTGTGTGGCGCAGTTGCGCTTCCTTCCGCATATGCGGATACGCCCACACCGGGTGAGACTCAGGGAAGCGACCAGACGAACTCGCAGCAAAAGCGGGGATCCGCCACAAAACAGCCCGAGGAAGGCTGCCAAATCGGTATCGATAAGTGGATCACTCAGCCTCCTTCGGCCTACTCGTTCCTCGGAATGAAAGAGGCCCTGAAACTCTCGCAGGGTCAAGTGCGCGTTGCGATCGTTGATTCGGGTGTTGCCGCAGGAAACGCCCACTTCAAGGATTCAGTTGAGCCGGGTACCGACCTGGTTGAGTCTGGTGACGGGCGAAAAGACGCCTTCGGACATGGCACCGCAATCGCCGGACAGATCGCCGCGCGTGAGGTCTCAGGTTCAGGCGTTGTCGGCTTCGCCCCGCGAGCAACCATTGTCCCCGTGCGCGTCTACGTTGACTCCAGTGACGACGCCAAGCGCGCGGGCAAGGGGCCGACAGCTGCGCGCACAGCCGATGGTATTCGTTGGGCTGCCGATCAGGGAATTCGCGTGATCGTCGTCCCGCAATCCTTGACCTCTGACGATGTTTCCCTGCGCACAGCCACTCAGTACGCGCACTCAAAGGGCGCGCTGGTCGTGGCCTCGGCAGGCAATGTCGAGCAAACCCAGTCGGGATCGCAAGACACTGCGGTCCGCTTCCCCGCGGGATACCCCGAGGCCTTGGCGGTCACCGCGGTCGATGCGCAAGGTAACCCCAGCCAATCCGTCGTTCACGGAACCCACGTAGAAATCGCTGCACCCGGTTCGCAAATTGCGTCAACCTTCTTTGCAAACGGTGACTGCATGTTCGCAACGCAGGGAGCCTCGACCTCGTATGCGACGGGGTACGTGGGCGCAATTGTTGCGTTGATTGCTGCAAGGTATCCGAACGAGACCCCTGATCAGTGGAAGTATCGCCTTCTGGCCACCGCACTTCGCCCAACGCCTTCCCAGCGCACTGCCGAAGAGGGATGGGGAATCGTCGCCCCCTTTAACGCATTGAATTTCGTCAATGACGGGAAAATGCCTGGACCCACAAACCCCTTGTACCCACCGATTCAAAAGACAGCAGATCCGGTTATGGTGAAACCTGATCTTCCGGTTGATACGACGACTCCACGTCGAATGTGGGCATTGGGAATCTCCAGTGCGGGCCTCACGATTGTTGTCGCAGTGCTCTTAATTCGCAGGTTGCGCAGTAAAGAGGCCTGAAGTCGCGTATGCCGAATTTCAGAGTAGTTAGTGCTGCTCTTTATTCGTATTTGCGTCGCCCTGTGGGTTCTGCCCATTACCTTGCTGGCCGTTACCCTGCTGGTTCTTGTCGCCCTCTTGATTCTGGCCATTCCCATTTTCAGGGATTGTCACGCAGTTCTTCGTGGGCTGCGAGGAGCGCCCATTCTCTGCCACTGACACGACCTCGATGCATACCTCACCGGGAACTGCCTTCACCGACACCGCATTTTGGCGCGTCTCAGCAACCGCATCATCCGTACCCGGTTTTGAAACGGTGTAGACATAACGCCTATGCCCAGCCGATGTCGTCCCAACCGCGGGGTCAGTCCAACTCCACTGAATATCCTCACCATTCACGCGTGCAACCAATTGGTCAACCGCGGGCGGAGGAACAGCAATCGGGTCTTCACCCTGCGATCCCTGCGTGGAAGAGCTACTTGCCGAGGCCGTAGGGGAAGCAGTCTGATTCCCCACCCCGATGATGCTGCCTCCACCCGTCAGCATTGCAACAATGACGGCGCCTAAAACCACCATCGCCATGACGACAAGCGCGATGATCGCGATGATCTTCTTCGGGCCCGAACGTCGACCATCTGGAAGATAGCCCAAGGGGTGGCCGGTATCGAAGGTATTTTGAGTGGTATGCCCCGGAGCATGCCACGAGTCTGGGGCAGGTGCATATCCGGCACCAAATTGCTCGCTAGCTGCGCCAACCGCAGATGCATCCTGCTGGTGGAGACCAGGGAAATCCTGCTGGTTCTCCGGGGTCTGGGTTGGTGTCGGAGCGTGCATACCCGGGCCTTGCACACCCGAAAGCGAGGCATCGACGGGCTGAGACTGCATTCCACTGGACGCACTCCCTTCCGCGGCATTCCCGCTGACCGGATTGGTTACGGATGCGGGTGAAGGAGATGCGGCCTCGGCAGCGGAAGAAGAGGCAGCCTGCCCCAGGTCAAGGGAAGGCGCACGCAAACGCGTTCGCTCGGCATCGATCGAAGGCATCGCACGCAGACGGGTCGCCTCATCTTGAGCCGCATTCGGGGAATTTTCGCCCTGGACAGCCCCCCACGAAGCCGCAGTGTCATCAGCGGCGCCGGCCGAAGAGCCATGAGCCCCAAAACTGCCTACGGTATTACCGTCACGCAGCTCCATCTTGGTGACCGGGCGTCCCATGAGGGTCTGAATATCTTGAAGCTGCCGGCCCAGTTCAGCCGCTGAGGCAGTCCTCTTCCGGGGATCCAGCTGCATCGCGTGGCGCAAAACGCGCTCAAGTTCCTTGGGGGCATCCGGGCGAGAAAGCCCACGGATGCGTCCCTCATAGACTCGAGCAGCTACCGAGGCAGCACTATTGTCACCAACCGGATCCTCGAATGGGCTACGCCCGCTGAGGAATGTCCACAAGGTTGTTGCCAGTGCCCACACATCCTGAGTCGGATGTGCGTGGGTGGAACGATTGTGTTGTTCAGGTGGAGCCCAGAGCACTGAGAAGCCATCTAGGCTTCCTTTTTCCAAAGCTCCAATACGAGAGGCAACGCCGAAGTCTCCCAAGACCGGGTAGTTGTAGGAGTCGAACATGACGTTCGCAGGCTTGATGTCGCGATGGACATAGCCATTACGGTGGAGCATCTCAACGCCACCGCACAAACGAATCACGACATCAAGTGCCCGATCCACAGCCATCGGCATTCGACGTACCTGTTCGGCAACGTTTGCGACCGGGCAGAATTCCATTTCCAAATAGGGACGACCATCGGGTGAAGTCCCAATCGAATACAACTCCACCACAGCGGGGTGGCCGGCAATGGAGGTCATGACATCGGCCTCGTGACGGATTTGCGCGTACTCAACCTGGTCGCCCACCGAGCGCGCAACCTTCACCGCAACTTCACGCGCAGGAAGCTCCTGGCGGTAGAGGTGAACGTCAGCGAAACCTCCAGAGCCTAGGGCACGCAGCCACGTGTGACCGGGAAGCTCGGGAGGAGGAAGACGCCTAGAGGGAACCGAAGGGGTCATGATTGCTTACCTCTAAAGGGATGACGAAGACGGCGACGAAGCACACCCATCGGTGAAGCACCGTGCTTTTGACGGTAGCGCGCGCTGAGTGAGGACAAGGAAAGCGCACGGCGAATCCGGGTCCAGCGAGTTGCATTTTCGCGCAGCTCCTGAGTCAGCTCATCAACAATCTGCCAGGAATCAGTCGCTTGTTCGGGCTGAACCTCATCACCAGAGAAATCAGCCGTATCTGCCCAACGAGCAACGCGAACAGGCCTGGGAAGTTCTTCGCCAAATTCATACCACTGAGGGGTTGAGGTGCTGCTCTTGGCTGCGCTTGCTGGCCACAACGGTGACGTCGTGAGCATCCACGCGCCCTCTTGACGTGTAAGGTCGGTCGGCACGACAACGCCGGCATCGCGTGCGAGATCAACGACTTCGTCCCATGAACCTGTCAGTGCCTGCGGAGGCGCGGACCAGCGGCGCTTCTTGGTACGGCGACTCTTGGCCAGCACAATAGCCAGAAGTGGGATTGCGATGATCGCAAGAATTCCACTACCGGTTGCAATGATTCGCCACGGAATCTTCAGCCGCGAGTCATCATTCGAATCTGAACCACGATCAGTAGTTGTCGGGGGAAGTTCCGCGGGCTGTTCGGGTGGCTCTGGCGGTTGAAGAACCTGAGGACGTGGCACGGAACGCGGCTTCGGGACATCGGTTTGAGGCACCTGGTCGCGCGGCGGGGTCGGGTCGAAAACTGCCCAACCGACTCCTTGGAACTCGACCTCAACCCAGGCGTGGACATCCGAACCACGAAGATCGACATCGCCGCCCTTCGACTCATTCGGATAGGCGCCCATGACAACCCTGGCGTTCATACCGAGGTTGTGCAGCATCAGAGCCATGAGCACGGAGTACTGCTCATCGTCACCGATCATCTGCTCGGCTTCAAGCATGCGGCTCAGGCGGTCTGCCCGGTTACCCGGGCGTGACTGAGCGTTATCTTCATTCGAATAGAAGCCTTTTTCCTTCAGGTAGCGCTCGATCGCGCGGGCTTTTGCAAGATCGCCCTGCTCGGCTGCTGAGGTCTGAGTCGCCAGATCGCGAACCGAGTCGGGAACGCCTTTATCTCCACCGCGATAGGGAACAGCACGGGTTCCTGACAGCTGACCATCCGACCAGATTGGAGCAACCGTTGAATCCATGGAGTACACCATGGTTCCGCCCTGAACGTTCTTCGATGTCGCAAGTGCAGCATTCGCCCACATGTCGTAGTAGAGACCATCAGAGAGCGTCGTCACCACAGCGGCGTTCGGATTACCCTCTTGTTGGTTCGCCTGGGTACCAGAAGCTGAAGCCGATTGATCAAAATTCATGGTCGAAGGCGTACCGACGATCGGAACCCACGGGCCAAGGAGCTGCGAGGTTGTGAAGGTCATATGAGCTGACGAACTGCCTTCGGGAGCCTGTTGCTGCGGCAAGGTCGATCCCACGTGAATAAAGCCATCGGAGGGACCACTTCCCGGAGCACTCATTGTCATGGTCGTTCCGTCGTAACTATCCATGACGCCGATACGCACGCGTGCGCCTTCTGGAAGACCATCCACGTGGATCAAATTCTGCTCTTGCAAGTCAACGTTGTAGTGACGGAAAGCAGATAGCGGAGAGGGATACTGACGCGCGTCCAACGGGGGTTGGATAACATCGCGAAGCACAACGCGGGTATACCACGGTCCATAGGCATTAGTGAGCGGAATAGCGGCAGCGGCAACAACCGCAATGACCAGCGCGCCACCGGCGATTTGGCGTCCCAGGTGGATACTTCCTTGAGAGCCGCCCTGAGTGGTCTCCCCCAGCGTCGCTGAGGTATCCGATGCGGTTCCGCCGCCGACACGAACATCCAATCCTGCTTCGAGTCGACGGTACTGATCTGCCCATGCACACCAACCCAAGGCAAGTGCCCACCATGCGGCGATCAACCAAATGTTCGGGAAGGTACCGCCCTTACCCCAAGCAATACCGATAACTCCCATTACGGCCACGGGAATAACTGCAGCAATTGCACGCCCAGCGCGAAGCACCAATAGCGCCGAGATGAAGGAGCACAGCAGACCGCTCAGCCACGGGACCATTGCTGGACCAACGTAGGCCGAGGCCGGCGGGGTGATTGTCAGCAGGTCCTTCCACGCATAGACCACCTGCAAAACCAAGAGCTGCAGGGTGCGTGGAGTAGGAAGCCCGTAGAAAGTTGTCGAGGGGTAGGCCGCAACACCGCCAATAAGGAAGTGAGCTGCGATCAGCCCAGCAATTGTCGATAGCCAATCCCAGCGCCAGAAGCTCGAGGCCCAGGCGACGAAAAGCCCCGCAGCAACGCCGGCTGCAGCGGCACGCACGCCAACCCACGAGCCAAAAACGGCCTCGTGAACCCAAATGGTGGGAAGGAAAAGCAGAACTAGACCAATGAGGAACCAGGCCGGCAGGCCTCGGCGAGAGATCTGGAAGCCGGCACGGGCGCCCAGGTGAAAACCGGTGGTGGTTTGAGACATCAGGCCAAACCTCCCGCAGCAACCAAGCGAGGAAGATCCTCAAGAGTCGGGCAATCAGCCAAAGTTC
Organism: uncultured Actinomyces sp.; assembly: GCA_900541895.1. GTDB lineage: Bacteria > Actinomycetota > Actinomycetes > Actinomycetales > Actinomycetaceae > Pauljensenia. The sequence goes on from UWSI01000003.1 coordinate 31,522, forward strand.
CGTGGCTCAAACGACGCAGCTTCGGATGGCCGGGGCGAACCCGAACCACCGCGCTGCGCACATCAACCGGAATGGCATTCAACAGGTGCGAAGCCTGATCGTCATCAACCGTAGGCGCAGCAATGACCGTGACAACCGAAAGACCGGGACGCTTAGCGATTGCCTCACGCAGACGCGCCATAAGATCGGCTTCACCCGAGTCATGAATTGCACACATCGCATCGAGCATGCGCGTTGCAGCACTGGTCGTGACCCAATCGGAGGCAGTCGTCAACGACACGGTTCGAGAAGCAGCCATGTCGGCAACGGCCAAAGAAGCCGCAATCGATACAGCATTTTCGAAAGAATCACGGTCATTCCACTGTCCCAGACGCGTATCCAAAACAACCAAATGGTGCGAACGTCGCGTTTCCTCAAACTGGCGAACAACAAGGCGCCCGGTGTGAGCGGTCATTGGCCAGTGGACATTTCGGCGGTCATCACCGGGGACATAATCACGAAGCGCATGGAATGAAACATCAGAGGACGACAATTTCGCAGTCGTGACGCCCTCAACATCGGCGTGGATACCCGTCGCATCGAAAGGAACGCGAATGGTCTTCGGGTGGACGTATAGGGTCACCGGTTGAGACCACGTGCCAATTCGACGAATCAGACCCAGAGGATCAGCGCGAAGTGCGCGCGCGGGGCCAACGGTCACCAGGCCTCGGCGATGGGTAACGACAGAGAACACTTCACTCCAGACTCCCTTTCCCGGAAGAGGAGGAACCAAGAACTGAAGTGCAGATGAGGCAATTGGAAGTTCGATGAGACCGGAGCGCGCGCGGCGATCCGACATATTCTCAGCGGTGATCTCGCCAACGGCGGTTTGGCCAGCAACAATGCGCTGACGTGGAAGTCGCACTGACACCTTGTGAGGGGAAGGAACAATCACCCACACAACGGCGATAAGGAAGGCAAGAAGGCATGCGCAGGCAACAAAGAAGGCTTCGACCCAACCAAAAGCGTGAGACACGATGGCTGCGATGAGTGCTGAGAAGAGCACAACCCAGCCAACCGAGGTCACCGAGCGAGCTGCTTGACGCAGGTACTTCACACCCGGAGCAGTCCCCAAAGATTGCGCGAAACGAGAGATTCCCTGGCGGAGTCCGCCCACGCTTGTCTTCACCGTCGCGCGTGCCGAGGCGAAGACTGAGCTCTTTGCCGAGCGTGCGCTTGCATCCTTTGAGCTTGCGCCTTGTTTGGCAGAAGAGCGTTTTCCTTGACGACGTTTTCCGCTGTCAAGGTGCTCTCCCCCTGGGCGTTTTGCGCCGCGGCGCGAACCTGAGGTACGCGAAGCGGCAGGAGCTTTCGAAGCCGAATGCTTAGCCACGATCACCCACCTTCACGCCTTGGACTTCCTTGATGCGCATGTTTAGGCGCTCACCGCCGGGGCGGGAACGGAGGAAAGTGCACGCGCAATAACGCCTTGAGCGGTTGCACCGGAGAAGGCTGCGTCGGGATCGACAACAATTCGGTGTGCCCACACGGGAGCTGCCAATGCCTTGATGTCATCGGGAAGGACGAAGTGACGGCCCTGAGCTGCGGCCCATACTCGTGCACAGCGAACCATACCGATAGCACCACGGGTCGAGACACCCAAGGTAGCGGAATCATCGTCGCGCGTGGCCTCGGCAAGGGCTGCAACATAATCCAGCACTGCGCGCTCCGTGTGCGTCTGCGCAGCGAGTTCAGAAAGGCGAACCACCTGTCCGCTCTCAAGAAGCGGCTTGAGACGCTTGGAACGGTCGGGGGCTGCGGAGCCATCAAGGATTTCAGCCATTGCCGCGCGCGAGGGGTAGCCGACCGAGGCCTTCATCAAGAAGCGGTCGAGCTGCGCTTCAGGCAGCGGGTAGGTTCCAGCCTGTTCCACCGGGTTCTGCGTCGCGATAACCATGAAGGGACGAGGCGCAGCATGGGTGACGCCATCAACCGTCACCTGTGCTTCTTCCATGACCTCAAGAAGAGCCGACTGGGTCTTCGGCGACGCACGGTTGATCTCATCGGCAAGGACGATAGAGGCGAAGATCGGACCGGAACGGAAGTGCCACTCGTTGTTCTTCTGGTCGTAGACATTCACGCCCGTAATATCAGCAGGGAGCATATCGGGGGTGAACTGAATACGAGAGTGCGTGCCAGCAATTGTTGCTGCGATCGCGCGAGCAAGAGCGGTCTTTCCCGTACCGGGAGCATCTTCAAGAAGAAGGTGTCCCCCGGCGAACATAGTCGTCAGAGCCAGGCGAATCACCGGTTCTTTGTCCAGCAGCGCCTGGGAGATACCGCCGACCAAACCGGCGAAGGTTTCGGCGAAACGCTGGGCATCTTGCGAGCTAAGCGCCATGGGAGGGACTCCATTCATCTGTCGGTAGTGAGTGTTCAGTTCTGAAGTGAATATCTTGGATGAGCTGAGGTCTTTGGGCGGTGAGCCCGCAGTTCTCATCGTATGTCGGGGATCCGGTTGCGTGACATGGGTGAATCATCATTTACCGCCCCACCGAACAGTTAATACGATGCAGCAAAATGGGGAGGTTACCCGAGTTGGCCTTACTCAGTCGCACACCGGTTTCTACAGAGGCCCCTGCCGAACCACGAGGTGTGAAGGTCCAATTGGACTGCGAGAAATCATCCCACATCGTGCACTTCATGGGGAGCGCATCGCTGGCCCAGGTCGAGGGAAGCGTCAGATAAACCATCTGGCACTCGTTAACATCCGCGCCACGCGCATTTGCACTTGTGCACTGGCTTGTCGTGCCGTCGAAACCACCGATCACGTTGATCTTCGCGGTGTCGGTTCCAGTTCCAGCCAAGTTACCCCACGTCGTTCCAAGCGAATTACGGGCAGCCACACCAACCTCAATTGCCGAACCAGCGGATGCGGTAATTGTTGCGCTGCCATTGAGGACTGCTCCCTGCGGAACTTCTGTCTCGACGCCACCGACCCTTTGCCAGACCACAACTTGATCGGGTGCAAGATATCCAGCCGGCGGGTTCGCATTCCAGCTCACTGTCACGCTTCCCTCGTGAACCGCAACTGTATAGGTCGGCTTCGTGGGGGCAGAAAGCGCCTTCGCGGTCACGGGAACCGCGCCACCAGCAACCTCTTGACCATTGACGTTGCCAACTTGGCGAATGAAGATCTGGACATCTCCATCGGAACCAATATTGATGATTTCACCACTGGTCACAGAGTTCCAAGGGCCTCCCGCACTGTGCGACCACTCGAGGTGAAGATTGCGGCTATTGAAGCCCTGCCCAGGATTCACGGAGAGTCCACTAACCTTCGTCATACCGTGGTCACCAGTCGGTGTCGAGGAGAAGGAACCCACATTCGGGTTGAGAGGCGAGGTGAACACCTGGAAGGCGACTTCATCGGATTCTGAACTGTCGTTCTTCCAGTTGTACGCGCGAATCTTCACACGGTAGTTCTCACCCACGGGAAGATCGGTAGCGTAGTCATTGCGATCCCCACCAGCTTCACCAACGGTTCGACCATTGACTTCAATGGTGTAGCGAGTAATTGCCGCGCCATTTGTGCGCGGTGTTGTCCACGTGAAACGAACGCGTCCGGTATTGCCCTGTCCGCCAATGTTTTCGACGCGGACTCCATCGGTGCGATCCGGAGGACCGAAGGGTGTCACCTTCGCGGAGTTCTGCGAGGTCGGTGAAGGTTCTTCTGCACCGTTCTTCGCAGAGATTGCGACAGAGTAGGTCTGGCCGTTACGCAATCCATCGACGCGCCATTCAGTGACGTTGCCTGGGACCTCAATCTGACGTGCACCGCCGTTTTCGTACACGTAAAGCGTGTAGTTCTTGATCGCGGAACCCTGGTTGGTCGGAGGCGTCCATTTCACGACAATTGCACCGTTTTCGGGCTCAACTGTAGGTGCCAGGGGCGCTTCGGGACGCATATCGATGAGGACTTCGGGAGAGGGCGCCGAAGGATCTGAAGCACCAACCGCGTTATGGGCAACAACGGTGAAGGAGTGGCGCAGACCATTCTCAAGACCGCTCAGTTCACACGATCCTGACTCGCAAGAGTAACTACGGCCCGTTGCGCGGTCCGTCGCAGTGAAACCGGTAATGGTTGCACCGTTATCGGCACCCGCTTGGAAGGTCACCAGCGCGGTGCCCGGGCCGGTCGCAGTCAGTGAAACATTTGTCGGAGCATCGGGGCGGTCACGGACCACCAAACGCACCTTACCTTCAACGATACGGTCAGGGTCGCCCGTTGCATCCATTAGGCGATAGCGAACGGTCATCTGTCCACGGAAACCAGCCGCAGGAGTGATATTAAGGTTCGTTCCCTGGGGGTCAACGGTTCCTTCACCGATCTGAATAGAAGCCCCAACAATGCGGATTGGCGTCTCGGGGAAGGGATTGATCGTGTAGCGCGTCAAATCAACGACCTCGAGACCACCCGAACGTGCTGCTTCCAAAAGCGCATCCGAGACCTGAATCAGCGGTCGGGTAGATGCGACAACAGTGATCGGAATCTGACCGCTTACTGCACCCGCACCGTCATCAACGCTGACGGTTACCGAACCGACAGAACCCTTTGGACGGTCAACATCAGCTCGGACGCGCAGGATATGCCCGTCGAGGCTGATTGCAACGCCTTCGGGAAGGTTCGAAATGTCGTACTTAAAGCCCGCTGGATCTGCACCTTCTGGGTCACGTACCATCTGCGCGAGGTCAACGGCAGTTGCTTCTTCTCCGGCAGCCACCTTAATCGCGGTAGGAATGAAGGAAACCGGCTGATTTTGCGTGGCTTCTACCTTCAGGGGCAGAGTCAAGGTCGCAGTCAGCGCTGAGTCATCGCCCGCAGCTCCATCAGAGACTTCGAAGGAGAAGGAGGACTTCCCCGACCACTCTGAATTCACGTGGAAGCTCACATGCCGCTCATCGCTCAAGGTCATTCCCTGATCGATGCCGGCAGAAGGACGAAGTGTTGCGGCATTGGTGATACGCGGACTGCGTCCTTCGCGAACGATGACGTAGTCGGAAATATCGAGGGTGACGTCTTCACCGGCACGTACCTTGACGGGGACCTTCGTGGTATCGATTGTCGGCTGGTTGTGCTTAAGTCCAGGTACGGAAACAACTGCCGAGGAGCTCAAACCGTCGGCATCAGTAACCGTGTAGACGATCATCATGCGTTCTTCTTGAGGAGTGATGATCAAGTCGGAACCGTTCACTTCGACGCCTTCGGCCTTCGTGGACACACGCAGGTTGTTGACATCGCCATCCGGGTCTTCATCATTCGCTAAAACCGGGACCTTTACAGTGCCGCCCTTTGCTGGCAACTGCGAGGCCGCAACAACGTCATCGCGCGCAATGGGAGCTTGGAGCAGCGCGTCATTTGCGACGTTGATTGTCAATGTTCCACGTGAAGTACCACCGCGGTTATCGGTGACTTCATAGGACACCAGATAGGAACCATCCTGCGCGGGGGTCGTCAAAACAATGGAATTTCCACGAATTTCAGGCTTTAGTTCAGCGGTCGCAGTCTGAAGAGAGCCGGGGACAATCGAGATTGGATCGCCGTCGGGATCAATATCGTTTTGGAGCACTGCGACACCCAGTTGCCTGTTCGGTCGGGTCAGAACGGTATCTGGAACCGCCGTCGGAGGTTGATTGACTGTTGCAGGCGGGGCAATACCCACGCGTACACGCGCAGATGCTTGCTTCCCCTGGCGGTCCTCAACGATGTAGGTAAAGACATCGGTACCCGTCGTATTGGGCGCTGGGGTGTATTCCAGCCAGTCCACGCCGAGCTCGACAGTGCCCTTGGTCGGGGATTGTTCGATACCAACCAGCGTGACTGAGTCACCGTCGGGATCAATGCCATTCAAAGGCACCGGAATACGGGTCGTTTCACCGCTCACAGCCCAAGCAGTCAGTGCCTTCGGCTGCGGCTGTGCATTGGTTCCGCTCTTGGGAAGAACCTCAAAGGTCACGGTTGAGGTCGCCATGTTCCCAGCGCTGTCGCGCACCGTGTAGGCAACATGCATGACACCGGGAGTATTCCCCGCCTCAAGACGGACCAAGTTGCCCGTCACAAAGGGGGTGCCCACGGCCTCGTTCGGGGTGAATTGGAGGTTCGGGTCGACCTTCAAGGTCAAACCGGAAGGAGAACGATCGTTGGCAAGCACTGGAACCGAGGCGATATCGCCAACACGTACGCGCGTGCGGTCTGGCTGCAACTCGGGAGGCTGCTTCGTGTCCTGTGCGCTAGTTGGAACGACGGTTATTCGTGCCTTAGCAGTATTCGTACCGTTGGAGACGACGTAGTCGAAGGACACTGAGCTCTCGAGGCCGCCGGGGGCAGTAATGCGCAACAGATGGCGGTCGACCAGAGTCACTTCCAAGCCGAGATTTGCAGGGACTTCAATTCTTTGGACGACCAGCACGCCGCCAGCGGGATCTGAGTCGTTATTCAGGGGCGCAACCAGTGCAGAGCCGCCTGCGGGCAGAACGGCGAGGTCATCCTCAGCGATGGGAATTGCCTGCTGATCGGCCTCGACAACGTCAACGCGAATAACACCCAGTGCGGTCGAAGGACCGTCGGAAACGGTATAGGTGAATTGGTAGGAACCGGGAGCTTGGGCAACGAAATTTACCGTTCCCAGTTCAAGATCGGGTGTAATTTGGCTTCCCGCGGGCGCAACTGAAAGAGCAACCAGGGACAGATTGTCTCCGTTGGGGTCAGTGTCATTTGCTAGCGGGGAAATTGTCGCTACTTCACCGGCACGCGCGACGTAGAAGTCTGCGTTCGCTACGGGAGGCAAGTTTCCGGGGTTCTGAACATTAACAGTGAGGGTACCCGTGGTGCTCTGACGGCCATCTGAGACCTCAAGGGTGATCGTGTGCGCACCCACGCTCGCACCGAGATCTCGGATTTGAAGGGTTCCTTCCTCGCGGAATTGAAGTTCAATACCTTCTGGCGCATGAGCATTCGCCAAGAAGATTGGGTCGCCATCCGGGTCTTGCCAGTCAGTCAACACGTTGTACTCGATTTGAGCACGGTTACCCAGAGTGACGCCGGGATCGCGAAGCTGCTTCGGACCAGAGTTCATCTCCCACGGGTGCACGGTCACATTCACGTGAGCGGTGGCAACCGCTTTACCGTCGGATGCCTCATAAGTAAAGTACGTGCTACCGGTCTGCTTATCGGGAACATCCGTAATTTGAAGAGCTCGCCCGCCGCGGGTACGCGTGACCTTCCCAAACTGCGGGTCGGTGACTGGACGAGCGGTCAGGACGTCTCCATCCGCATCAGAATCATTGTTCAGGACCGGAAGCGTAGTGGTTCGACCGGGACGAATGCCGAAGTCGTCATCAACCGCATCGGGAGGAGTGTTCTGCTCTTTTCGCTCTGGGTCTGCGATCTGGTCCGTGACCTGAGGAGAGTCCTCTTGCTTTTCCTTCTTTTCAAGCTGAGATTCGATCTGATCCCAGTCGTTCATCAAGACCATGTCGTGTTCGGGCATCCATACCGATCCCGAAGTGGTGTCATTGAGAACAATACGAGTGCGGTTTGTTCTGAAAACAATTGATTGAGCTGACTTCAATGAGTCAACTGTCATCTGTTTGTTAAGACTGGGATCAGTGCAGTTTCGCAGGTATGCACCGGATTTTGACCACGCGGCGTAGGCACACCCCTTATGGAAGACGGGGCGCGAAGGCTTACCCGATGCACCATCATTTGAAGCCGGAATCTTCGTGGCTGCTCCACCCTTGAGAGGGATGGAAATCAACTCGCGGTCTGTTGCAAGAAGCACAGAAGACGATTCGGGACCAGATTCTTGCAGGGTGATGTTTCCACTGATGCCATCATCGGCAAGGTTGCGAAGCTTTCCATCGGGAAGAACCAAAACACGATTTCGCTGATCCAAGGCAACGGGCTGCTCGCCCACTGCGGTCATCACCAGTTCAGCGTTCCCCGAAAGCCCCTCAACATTCTGCGATTTCAGGCGGTCCAATTGACCTTCGCGGGTGACGGTAATACGACGACCGCCCTGGGCTGAAATCGCAAAAAGAGTGCCCTTCTGAGAAACAGCAACAGCTCCCTGTTCCATATCGCTTGCCAGCGCGCCCTCGTCGGTATAGGCAGTACCGGAAGGACTGGACACTTGAGCAAGCCAAACCTGACCTTGGGACGCATCCATGACAGCAAGTCGTGATCCGCCCTGGACTACCTTCGCATTTTCGGGTAGCGAAGTCGCTGCGCCTACAGAAACCTGAGCAACGTCAATGGGGGCAACCGAGTGACTTGTTTTATCCGTGAAGCTGACATCATTACCCGATTGACCGATATCAAATTCGGTTGTTTTTGTGCGCAGGGCACCGTCAAGGATCCGGGAATCATAGTTCAGGTGGCCAACAAGCCGTTTCGAAGAGTTTGTCACCCAAATACCGCCATCATCGACGTCGACTTCAGCGGTCGTGACACCCTGGTGAAGGATGGCAAGAGTCGAGACGGTAACGGTAAAAGCAGCAACCAACGCAGCCGGTAGACGGCGTCGATGAACGCGCGATGCGGATGCACCATGCTGCTGCTTCATATATTCTTCACCACTCTTGCTGATGGGTAGGGGAATTTATTCTTCTATTTAGCCTCTTTTAGTGTCCCACGAGGTGCCCTCATTTGAAGAACTCAAGTCAAACATCACATTGACCGTTTTCAGATTTTCCGCAATATTTCGCGGAAAAAATCCTACAAATTACATTCATGTATGTACTGAGTACCTCAGTTTGAATCGAACACAAACCGGGCGGGGGCCTGCGCAACAATTCTCGCAGACCCCCGCCCGGCCTCGTACAACACGTCACGGCGAACTCAAAGAAACCATCCAAGGAGCCCCGCAACTATCGGTCTTACTGACCGTTGAAGGTGAACTCGCGTTCTGCACCTTCTCCCTTCACGCCGACAGTGACAACCTGTCCCGGAAGGATATCGCCGAAGAGAATACGCTCGGAAAGCGCATCTTCGATATCGCGCTGAATCGCGCGGCGCAGCGGACGAGCACCCAGAACCGGATCGAAACCGCGATCTGCAAGCAGCTCGCGCGCCTCGTCGGTGATCTGAAGCTTCATATCCTGAGCCTCCATGCGCTTGGCAAGGTTGGCGATCATCAGATCCACGATCTGCTTGATCTGCTCCTTATCGAGCGGCGGGAAGACAACGACCTCGTCCACACGGTTGAGGAACTCGGGGCGGAAATGCTGCTTGAGCTCTTCGTTAACCTTTGCCTTCATGCGCGAGTAATCGTGAGTGATGTTCTCGCTGGACTGGAAGCCCGTGAGCACGCCCTTATTGATATCGCGCGTACCCAGGTTCGTCGTCATGATGATGACCGTGTTCTTGAAGTCAACCTTGCGGCCCTGCGAATCGGTCAGGCGGCCCTCTTCCAGAATCTGCAACAGGGAGTTGAAGATATCCGGGTGAGCCTTCTCGACCTCGTCGAAAAGAACGACAGAGAAGGGGCGACGACGGACCTTTTCGGTGAGCTCGCCGCCTTCGTCGTAACCGACGTAGCCGGGAGGGGCACCGAAGAGACGCGAGGAGGTGTGCTTCTCAGAGAACTCGGACATATCGAGTTGGATCAGCGCATCCTCATCGCCGAAGAGGAATTCGGCCAGAGCCTTCGCAAGCTCCGTCTTACCGACACCGGTCGGGCCGGCGAAGATGAAGGAGCCACCGGGACGCTTCGGGTCCTTCAGGCCGCTTCGAGTACGACGGATCGACTGAGCCAGAGCCTTGACCGCGGCATCTTGACCGATGACGCGCTTGTGTAGCTCGTCTTCCATCTTGAGTAGCTTCGCAGACTCGGTCTGGGTCAGCTTGAAGACCGGAATACCCGTCGACATCGCCAAAACCTCGGCGATATCATCCTCACCGACCTCGGCAATCGCCTCGCGCGAACCATCGCGCCAGCTGGATTCCTTCTGCTTGCGCTCTTCGGTCAGCTTTTGTTCCTCATCACGAAGAGCAGCGGCCTTCTCGAAGTCCTGATCGTCGATCGCGGACTCCTTATTGCGCTTCACTTCGGCGATCTTCTCGTCCAGCTCGCGCAACTCCGGCGGCGCAGTCATGCGGGAAATACGCAGGCGAGCACCGGCCTCGTCCATCAGGTCAATAGCCTTATCCGGAAGGAAGCGGTCAGAAACATAGCGGTCGGCCAGCTCAGCAGCAGCCTGGATCGCGGCGTCGGTAATGATGACGCGGTGGTGGGCCTCGTAACGATCGCGCAGGCCCTTGAGGATGCCCACGGTCTCTTCGACGCTGGGTTCGTCAACCTTCACCGGCTGGAAACGACGTTCAAGAGCCGCATCCTTTTCGATGTACTTGCGGTACTCGTCGCTGGTGGTTGCACCAATCGTCTGCAGCTCACCGCGCGCAAGCATGGGCTTGAGCATTTGCGAGGCGTCGATGGAGCCTTCCGCGGCACCTGCACCGACCAGGGTGTGGATCTCGTCGATGAAGAGGATGATGTCGCCGCGAGTACGAATTTCCTTGAGGATCTTCTTGAGGCGCTCTTCGAAGTCACCGCGGTAGCGCGAGCCAGCGACCAGCGCGCCCATATCGAGGCTGTAGATCTGCTTGTCCTTGATCGTTTCGGGCACGTCACCGGCAACGATTGCCTGGGCAAGGCCCTCAACAACGGCGGTCTTACCGACGCCCGGCTCACCAACCAGAACCGGGTTGTTCTTCGTGCGGCGCGAGAGGATCTGCATCACGCGCTGCATTTCCGTGCGGCGACCAATCACCGGGTCGAGCTTATTTTCACGGGCAGCCTGGGTGAGGTTACGACCAAACTGTTCGAGAATTGCCGAATTTGTCTGACCTGAACTGGTGGAAGAAGCACCAACACCAACGCTTTCGCGGCCGTCATCGCTATTGCGCTGGTAGCCGGAGAGAAGCTCAATGACGGTCTGGCGAACCTTGCCCAGATCGGCACCGAGCTTGATGAGAACCTGGGAGGCAACGCCTTCGCCTTCCTTGAGCAGACCAAGGAGAAGGTGTTCGGTGCCAATGTAGTTGTGGCCGAGCTGCAACGCCTCACGCAGGCTGAGCTCAAAAACGCGCTTGGCACGAGGGGTGAAGGGAATGTGCCCTTCGACCGGCTTCTCGCCTTCACCGATGATGTCGATGACTGCTGCGCGGACCGCATCCTTATTGATGTCAAGGCTTTCCAAGGCCTTCGCGGCCACGCCTTCACCCTCGGTAATCAGACCAAGCAGGAGATGCTCGGTACCGATGTAGTTGTGATTGAGGCTGCGCGCTTCATCTTGCGCGAGGACGACGACCCGTCGGGCTCGGTCCGTAAAGCGTTCAAACATCGTTTCTCCCTTTGGTTCAGGTCACAGTCTCACGTACGCGACCTGCTTTTCACTGAGTCCCACACTACGGGGTAGCGAGGCCCTGCGCGCGTTTGTTCACCAAGGGCAGATGCAATTAGTTGACGCGAGTTCCACGAGCGTCCCCTTCACGGCATAGTGCGTCTTTCCAGACGCGCATCTGGCCTATTCTCTAGACCTCAATAACTAGGGTGTAGGGGCCGTCATTGACAAGTTCCACGGACATCATTGCGCCGAAACGCCCGGTCTCAACATGGATTCCGCGGGTACGCAGCTCCTCAACAACGGCGTCGACCAGAGGTTCGGCGACGGGTCCCGGCGCCGCCTTTGACCACGAGGGACGCCGACCTTTACGCACATCTCCATAGAGCGTAAATTGCGAAACAACGAGGACACTGGCTTCTTCCGCGCGATCCTGAATAGATGTCTCGTCCTCAAAGATCCGCAATTCTGCAATCTTCCGCGCAAGAGTTTTTGCCTGATCGAGGGTGTCCTCGTGAGTGACACCGACAAGGACAAGAGCTCCCGGCCCCGGGCATTCGCCGATGACCTCACCATCGACCGATACCGAGGCGTGAGTGACGCGCTGCAAAATTCCACGCATGAACGTGCTCCTTGGCTCTTAAGTGTTGTGTCCACGAACATGTTCTGTCCGCAGATTATTCCGCTGATCAGTCTGTTACCGGCCGCCGATTGATTTGCCGCCGAGTGCGGGGACATCGGGCCTGCGCAGATCTGGATTGTGCAATCCAGCGCCCGGCCGTTCCTTCGGCGACACCGAGGACTTCCCATCGATCGGGACAATAAGTTCTTGCGCTGCTGCAATTCCATCCAAGTCCAGAACGACATCGGGTGAGAGCGCGCGTGAAATCACAGCAAGAGCAATCGGCCCCATATCGGCATGACGAGCAACCGATGTCACCACGCCCACGCGACGTCCACCCACTTCGATGAATTGTCCCGGATTTGGAAGATCTCCCCTGGAACCATCCAATTGCAGGAAGACCAACCGCCTTGCAGGACGCCCCAGGTTCAAGATCCGAGCAACAGCTTCTTGTCCTCGGTAGCATCCCTTATTCGTGTGGACCGCAGTACGCAGCCAGTCCAGTTCAGCCGGCATCGAGCGCGCGTCAGTCTCATGGCCCAGACGTGGGCGCCACGCTGCAATCCGCGTTGCTTCCCATGCTGCAATTCCCGCAGCCCGACGCTTCGGCGCACCTTCACTCCACACGCGCCAGAATTCGTGGGCCTGTTCTCGTGGAACAAGGTGGATGTGGAAGGCAAGAGATTCACCCGGGTGCTTCCCCTGGTAATACGCCGCTCCCCCATCGACGACTCCCGGCCAAGGATCATTCCATGTCAGCGCAACCTGATCACACTGGGAAACCCCACTGTCCCCCATGCTTCCAAGCAACCACCAGCGCTGCGAAATCGTTATTTCGACACGAAGCGCAAAACGCATGGAGTTGAGCCAATCAGCCAACGCGTGGGCGTCAGAGGCCTCGGTTATGAGGTAGAGAATTTCCCCATCATCGATGGTCCCGCATGCGTGCTCGATATGCCCCTGGGGGTTCATAATCAGCAGTTCGCGTGATTCTCCGGGAGTCATACCCGTCAAAACCTGGCTTGATATTGAGGTCAGCCACGTCAGTCGATCAGGACCTGATACTTCAACAACGGCAAGGTCAGGGCGGTCGGTAATTGCTCGACCTGCCTCTAGGGCCCACTGTTCCCCAGAGGGATCACCATAGTGAGCAGTTACGCCAAAAGCGACATCGTCTTCTACGTCTTCAAGGGCGACCGCGCCTGGAAGCGTCGCCAGTGGAGACTTCCACTGCGTTTCGCTCTTTGTCACTTACTCGCCATCCTTCTGCTCAGTTTCCTCAAGCTCATCGACGCGCATGAGTCGTCCAGAAAGCTCAACATGACTTTCATGGTCATCTCCCTGGCGCTCATTCGCCCAGAGCATTTCGCCCGCGACCAGGCCATACATTCGCGAAAAACGTTCAAAATCGCCAACCTTAGGGTCACGAATCAGCAGATCAGTCTCCATCTGAATTCGCGGTCCCATTGAACGACCAACCCAACGAGCGCTGTAACCATCACTTTGAGCACCCTGCGCAACCATTTCACGGGTTTCGTAGTGACCGGGTTCGGGCAGCACGCCTGAACCGGGAAGCAATGAGACGTACAAAGTTTCCTCACGCATCAGGTCACCAACTTCCAGCGCCGCAATACCGCGAGCCGCATCCCAAATCGGATCGATACTTTCGCGGGCAGTTGCAGAGTAGATTCGCGTGACGAGCTTCATCTGCTTTCCGCAGATCGTGCCTTCTGCCTCTTCATAAATCGGCTGGTCATCACCTTCGTCGATGCTGAGCATTCCCCAGCCCTTCCACGGGCCAAGCATCCAAGCCAAAGGAGCGATTTCTAGGGGCAGGTTTTCTGGAATGGAGAACATGACTCCAGCCTAAGCGGCTACACCCCCATCTGCGAACTGAGTTTGGATTAAATTCCACCGATTCGGAACATGATGTACACCGGTAGCGAGGCCATGAGGAACTTCGCGCTCCCCCGCGCAATCGCGCCAATTGTCGGCCGCGCCCACTCGGTATCGCCCATCAAACCATCCAGAACAATCACGACCAAGGCGACAGCAACCCCCGTGAAAATACCGAGAATTGCAACAGCGGTTGTCAGTCCCGAATAGGCCGCAAGCCCGGGCAGAACGATCGGGCTGAGATCCGCGCTTTGACCCAGTTTCCACACCGCAACCGAGGCGATCACTCCAGAAAGCAGCGCCGCACCCAGAGCGCCTAGAGATTGCGAACGGAAACCCGCTCCAATCTGGTCGCCCCACACGGTACACGAAACAATAACGCAGGCGATGGGAACCGCAATCCTCCAGCCCTGCGAAGATGCAAGCGTCACCCACGAGGATCCCGAAACCACGACAAGCAGCGCAGTAAGCGAGCTCATTAACGAGGCCGTTGTTGAGCGTGTCGCCCAAGAACCGTGACCGCTGGAAGAGTAATCGCGCGGCGTCGAGGCAGTGAAGACTTCCACCGCGACAACCGCAACCGTCCCCAGGCCCATGACTGCAGTAGCAGCCATCAAGTCAGCACTGATTGTCACAACCAACGCTGCAATGCAGCCGGCGAGGCCGACGGTAACTTGGGCCGGAACCGTAACCTTCGTATTCGTCAGAGAGGGCCAGCCTGCGGCAAGCAAGCACGAGGCCAGCGCGACGACTAATGAACAGGCCCATGATTCCCATGGAGTGAACCACAGGATGAATGTTGCCAGCGAAAGAGCTGCAACAGTGAACGCGGAGGTATGAAGCCCTCGGCGCAGAGCGGGGTTAATTGATTCGCTCTCACTCATCGCATAGGGCACGCGCGTGGTATCTGGAGCGTGCCGAACTCTATGTCGAATGCGAATAATCCCCGTGTGAGTGCTCACGTGCTCACGCGTGGGGGCATATTCCTTAGCTTCGCGTGTTGTCGTCCGATGAGACGCATCTTGCTTATGTGAGTGGCGACCTGAAGATAGCTGCTTTTCACCCGAACTTTGAGCGCTTTCCTGCGCGTGTGCTGCAGCGCGTTGCCGTTGGCGCTCGCGGCGCGAGGGCAGTTTCGCAGGGGAAGACTCAAGATGCTCCATTCCTCTATGGTCCCACATGGCTGCTATTGAGGCCTCAGCGGCACGGAATGCGTCGACCAGTGCTGTGCTCTATGCTCGGTGATGCGTACCGAGTTGTTAAGCCCCGGGCTCCAACCTCTGCCGCTACGAGCGGCCTTCGCGCCGACAGGCGCTTTCGGCTCGGTGCGCGCTTTTTTATTGGCCAAAATGCACCAACGCCGCACCCCACACTGTGGGAGCGCGACGCCGGCCTCGAAAAAACAACCGCTCAGCAGAGGGTTACTCCCCCAGCAGCGGGAAACGGATAATGGTCGCCTCGCGGCCAGGGCCAACCCCAATCGAGGAAATTCGGCAGCCCACTAGCTCCTCAAGACGCAGGATGTACGCCTGCGCGGCCTCGGGAAGCTCATCGAAACTCCGGCATCCGGTGATGTCTTCACTCCAGCCTGGAACCATTTCGTAAACGGGGAGTGCGCGGGCGAAATCAACCTGATCCGGTGGCATTTCATCGACGACAATGCCGTCAAGTTCATATCCCACACACACGGGAATTTCCTTGTACCCGGTGAGAACATCCAGTTTGGTCAGGCACAGGTCGGTCAAACCATTCACGCGTGCTGCATAGCGCACGACAACGGCATCAAACCAGCCGGTACGGCGCGGACGGCCGGTGGTCACACCGAACTCGCCACCGCGGGTACGCAAATCCTCGCCGACTTCATCATCAAGCTCGGTCGGGAAGGGCCCCTCACCCACGCGAGTTGTGTAGGCCTTCGCCACGCCAACAACGCAATCGATGCGAGTCGGGCCAACACCCGCACCCGCGAGCGCACCACCAGCGGTCGGGTTGGAGGAGGTCACAAAGGGGTAGGTTCCGTGGTCGATATCGAGCATGGTCGCCTGACCGCCCTCAAATAGAACGGTTTCACCGCGGTCGAGTGCCTCATTCACCACCAAGGACACATCGCACATCATCGGCTCGATACGGTCTGCGAAAGACAGAAGGTGATCGGTCACTTCGGCAGGGTCCAAGGTAGGCAGGCCCACGGCCTCGAAAATCGTGTTCTTCGGCCCCAGAGCGGCTTCAACCTTGGCACGAAGGGCATCGGGGTGGAAAAGATCCTGAATACGGATGCCAATGCGGTTCATCTTATCGGCATAGGTCGGGCCAATACCGCGACCTGTCGTGCCGATCTGATTGTTGCCGCGAGCACGCTCATTCGCCTGATCCATCAGGCGGTTATACGCGGGAATGATGTGTGCATTCGCTGAAATAAGCAGTCGTGAACAGTCCACTCCGCGGCCTGAGATCTCGGCAAGTTCCTCGAAAAGAACATCGAGGTCGACGACAACGCCATTGCCAATGATCGGTGTGACGCCCTCGGAGAGAATCCCCGCGGGAAGTAAGTGAAGCGCATACTTTTCACCGTCGATAACAACCGTGTGACCTGCATTGTTACCACCGTTGAACTTAACGACGTAATCGGTGTGTTGTCCCAGCTGGTCGGTAGCTTTTCCCTTGCCTTCGTCGCCCCATTGGGCGCCGAGAACGATGACGGCGGGCATGTTTTCTCCGTTTTTCAATGCATTGCGGGTATGAAGTTGTTGCGTGCGCAAGGCGCAACGGGTTCAAGTTTAGCCGAGGATCGCGCGAGGCGAGAGGGACCTTGCGGGCAAGGCCGCTGAGTAGCAATCTCGGGGCGTCCTCACTATTCCCAGTCGCTACTTAGGCCGCAGCGGGACTCTGGAGTAGCAGGCCAACAACCCACAATGTCGCGGCGCTCAGAGCGGTAATCAATTCAATCGCAATGGTCCAACCAAAAGCCTTGAGTGCAACAACCGTGGCCTTCCACGCCTTTTGAGTGTCCTGGTTGCGCAAATACTCCACAATGAAGATGGCGGCAATCATGCCCAAAATTAGCCCGAGAGGCAGACCAATAAACCAACCGACGAAACCGCCGATTCCTCCCCACACCAGGGTGGATTGGGGGATTCCTGCCTTAGTCATTCCTCGGGCGGGGACGATGTACTTCAGGATTGTTCCGACAATCAAGATGGCAGCGGAAATTGCAAAAATAATCCACGCGCTGCGCGTCCCGGTCATCCATGCCCACACCAAAATTGCGCCGCCAACGAAGGGTGAAGACGGCCACACTTGG
Organism: uncultured Actinomyces sp.; assembly: GCA_900541895.1. Classification (GTDB taxonomy): domain Bacteria; phylum Actinomycetota; class Actinomycetes; order Actinomycetales; family Actinomycetaceae; genus Pauljensenia. The sequence goes on from UWSI01000003.1 coordinate 48,723, forward strand.
ACAACCGCACCGATCACGCCAAAGAGAATGACGACTGCGATGATCAAGACTGCTGTAAGACTCATGAATGGATCATAGCGTTTTTGAATTGAGAATCTTTCGCGGCATGATTGACCCAGTACCCCAGCGAAGGAGTGAACGATGGGTTTCATTAAACGCCGAGATCCCAATAAGCATCCCGGTATTCTGACAACGTCGGTCGCTCGCTATTCAGCGATGTACCCGGTCAATGAATCACCCGAGCACGCGGTGGGACGCTGCCTTGACTTTTGGAATCGCTTCGGCGCTCGCGGAGAAACTCCCGGCTATAGGGAGGAGCTTGCCCTTCACGGATGGACGGGCACCGAGATCATTATCGGCTCAGACTTCAAAGAGCTCATGTGGACTGGAGTTTCTGATTGGGTGGAGGTTGTGCCGCATTTGTTCCCCCAAAAACTCAAGCGTTCGATGCTGGGGATGAATCGATTGGTGATTGCCGCGCGCCGTGTGTCCGCAGGAGGCGAGTTCTTCACAGAGCTTTACTGCACCCCAAGCGACATCATCGCGAATAATGACTCGATTCTGAACGATGTTTTATACGTGACACTGCACCAGTTCGAAGAGGAATACCGAAACACTGGTTTCTTACGCGGGGGCGCAACGTATTTCTACGCCGACGACCTGCCGAAAGACCATTTCTTAGAGACTCAAAACATCTACTGCATCCGCAGAGACGTCAAGCGCCGCCGCAAGGGCAAGATTTAAGGAAACACCCCCCCCCAGCCAAGTCTTAGGTAGGGGGGTGTTGTTCCCTTTGAGCGCTATTTTCGCTGCTCTCACTACTTTTCTGCGCGGGCGCGACGAAGCGAATCGACCTCGTAAAGAGCAATTCCCGTTGCAACTGCTGCGTTCAGGGACTCAACCGAGGAAGCAATCGGAATTGAAACGATTTGATCGCAGGTCTGGCGAACGAGGCGAGAAAGGCCATTGCCTTCAGCACCCGTGACGACAACCAGCGGGCCATCGGCCAGCTTCAGGTCGCGCAGTTCAGTGTCGCCACCACCATCGAGGCCGACGACGAAGAACCCCGCCTTCTTGCAGTCTTCCAGTGCACGAACAAGGTTCGTGGCGCGTGCGACGGGCACGCGAGCTGCGGCACCGGCCGAGACCTTCCACGCAGTGGTATTCACACCCGCACTGCGACGCTCTGGGATGATCACACCATCAGCGCCGAATGCACCCGAACTACGCAAGACGGCGCCAAGGTTATGCGGGTCGGTGACCTGATCCAGTGCTACCAAAAGTGGAACACCCAGCTGCTGCAAAGAATCTGCAATGAGATCCTCAACGTCACGGTATTCATAACCACGCACTTCGATGGCAACACCCTGGTGCACTGCGCCATCGGTGGCAACATCAAGGTCGCGGCGCGTCACTTCGTAGACGGGTGCGCCCAGTCCCGAGGCCAGGCGGACAACTTCCTCAACGCGGTCATCCTTCACGTTGTCAAGGACAAAGACACGTTCGATCGGCACTCCCGCACGCGCGGCCTCGGCAACAGGATTGCGGCCGGCGATAAGTTCATGTCCCTCGGCGATCTTGATGGAGGATTTCGCGCGAGCGCGTGCGATTGCGGCTTCTTGGGCCTCGCGAGCTTCACGTGCTTTCTTACGCTTGAACGCGGGATGGTAGGTGCGGTCTTCGGCCTTGGGGGTCGGACCCTTACCTTCGAGGCGACGGCGCGAGTGACCACCGGTGCCAACCTTCGGGCCCTTCTTCGAGCCAGGCTTCCTTACGGCGCCGCGCCGTCCATCATTTCCAGCCATCGTGTCTCCTTGTTTTGTCGTGAACTGACACAAGCATACGGTGTCAGCTCAGCATCGGGGCGGCTAGGGCGCGCATTAATCGATTTCGCACCCGCATGCGAGTCGCCTCCGCGAGCCGGCCGAATTATCCAAGGCTCCAGGTTGCTCCGTCTTTTCCATCCGCAACCTGAACACCGGCCTGGGCCAGTCGATCACGGATTTGATCGGCAGTAGACCAGTCCTTATCAGCACGCGCCTGAGCACGCTGTTCAAGCAATGCCCCGACAAGCACGTCAAGCGCATGCTTTTGCGGGTCCTCAGCCACTTCTCCCGAGGCCGATACCCCCGCCCCAGCATATGCCCACTGGGGTGATGCCGGATCCAACCCAAGCACATCGAGCATGGAGCGGACCAAGATTTGCTGGCGTTTAATCGCCTGGTTATCCCCTTCAGCCAAGGCAATATTGCCCAGTTTGAGCTGCTCATGAACCGCTGCCATTGCACCGGCAACATTGAGATCATCATCCATAGCAATGGTAAAGGCCTCGGGGAGCTCTTCAGGGCTCAAGAACAATTCTTCCGGGCTTGCTGCGCCAACGGCCTCGATTGATCGGGTAACGAAAGCTGAGAACTTCTCCCAGGCAGCGTTTGCATCCGGAAGAGTGTCAGGTCCCCACTCGATGGCACTGCGGTAATGCACCGTTGAAAGTGCCCAACGCACTGCAGCTGCGGGGAAATCCTGTGTCAGAGTCTCAATTGAAAGGACATTTCCCAAAGACTTCGACATCTTTTCGCCCTTGGTAGTCACCCAGGCGTTATGGACCCACAACTGCGCAAAATCCCATCCCGCAGCGTGCGATTGTGCCTGTTCATTTTCGTGGTGAGGGAAGCGCAAATCGATGCCACCACCGTGAATATCAAAGGTTTCACCCAAGTAGCGGTAGGACATCGCAGAGCATTCGAGGTGCCAACCCGGGCGGCCCCTCCCCCAAGGAGAATCCCACGAAGCCGTGGCTGGTTCTTCGGGCTTTGCGGCCTTCCAAAGCGCGAAGTCACGCGGATCCTTCTTCCCGGCCTCGGTCGCGGAATCAATCTGCGATTCGTCTTCGGTCGTGCGCATATCTTCAAGACGCTGGTGGGTGAGCGAGCCATAGTCTTTTTGCGAGGCGACCGAGAAGTAGACGTTTCCTGCGCCGTCGCTGTACGCGTGACCGCGATCCACCAAACGTTGGATCAGAGCAATTTGCTCTGGGATATGTCCGGTCGCACGCGGCTCATAGGTGGGGTCAAGCACACCGAGCTTGTGATAAGCCTCAGTAAATTCACGCTCATAGCGCTGCGCCCATGCCCACCAGGGCACGCCAGCTTCTGCAGACTTGCGAAGGATTTTGTCATCAATATCCGTGACATTACGGATATAGGTCACCTCAAGACCGCTGCGCTTAAGCCAACGAATCAAGGAATCGAAAGCGACCGCAGAACGCAGATGCCCAACGTGAGGAGAACCCTGAACGGTTGCACCACACAGGTAAATTCCCACATGTCCGGGCACCACTGGATTCAGTGGCTGCAAGCGTGCGGTTTTCGAATCGTACAGGTGAAGGCTCATACCTTCATGGTAAAGGGTGCCACCTTCATTTGGAGACCGGTTCGGCTTCCGGGACCGTGTAACGAAGAAATTAGCGCTCTGGCTTGACCTTGCTCTGAATAAGCTCTTTCAAGGCATCAACGTCGCGAGGCAATTCAACAACCCTCTGCTCGTGCCCTTCAATATCTGCAAAACGGGGCGGTACCGGTGGGACGAAACCAACGGCCTCGGCAATGGTTTCTTCGAACTTCACGGGAAGCGCAGTCTCCATCACCACAACGGGGCCGTCCAGCTGCCCAGCGATTTGGCGAGCAACCTGCACCCCATCGGCGGTGTGTGGATCCAAGAGGTAGTGCGATTCCTCCCAGGTGCGCCGAATTTGGGCCAGCCGATCTGCGTGAGTGGACGAGGCCGCGAGGAAACCGAAGTTCTGCTGAAGTTGTGCGAATTCTTCAGTTTGAGAAAGGTCGAAATATCCCTGAGTGGCAACGTGGTTGAAGAGATCGCGCGTACGGGCCGCGTCCCGACCGAGGAGATCAAAAATAAAACGTTCGAAGTTCGAGGCCTTCGAGATATCCATCGAAGGTGAGGAGGTCGCAAGAGTATCTTCACTGCTTCGAACCCGGTATACGCCCGTTCGGAAGAACTCCTCAAGAACGTTATTTTCATTTGTAGCAACGACCAGAGACTCAAGGGGAAGCCCCATCTGGCGGGCAATATGCGCCGCGCAGATGTTGCCGAAATTCCCACTGGGGACGACGACATTGAGGCGTAGGTCAGGCATTCCTGTCTGAAGACGAATGCGCAGCCAAGACGCAATGTAATACACAACCTGTGCCAGCAAACGGGCCCAATTGATGGAGTTAACCGCACCGATATGCCACTGCTGTTTGAAGTCGGCATCGATGTTGACGGCTTTAACAAGGTCTTGACAGTCATCAAAGACGCCATCAACTGCAACATTGACGATGTTGTCGTCAAGGAGGGAGAACATCTGTGCGCGTTGGAAGGGAGTCATGCGTCCGGCGGGAGTGAGCATGACGACGCTGAGGCCTAAGCGGCCTCGGAGCGCGTATTCCGCTGCGCTTCCGGTATCACCCGAGGTTGCACCAACGATGGTCAACCAATCCCCACGTCGTCCCAACTCGTATTCGAATAGCTCACCAAGAAGCTGCATTGCCATGTCTTTAAATGCAGCCGTAGGGCCATTAGACAGGTGAGCAAGCCAAAGGCTTTCTTCTGCGTTCACACACGTAACCGGCACAATTTCGGGGTCCGAAAATACGGGGGTACGGTATGCACGAGCGCAGATACCATCGAGATCCTCACGCGGAATGTCATCGATGAAGAGCGCCAGTACCTCAGCAGCAAGCGCGGCGTAGCCGTGCTGAGTGAGCACATCCTGCCAACGATTCAGCTGCTCAGCACTGAGCTGAGGGTATGTTTCGGGCAGGTAGAGCCCACCATCCGGAGCTAGACCTGCGAGCAAAATATCGCAGAAGGAGGCGGAAGCGGCCTGAGGATCTCTGGTCGAAATGTAACGCACGCTCTCACCCTACCGTGAGCGGGTGGCTCGAGAAGGATGAAGCGTTTCATCTGAGACGCTTTGTGGAGAGAACCCGAAAGTAGACGCAAATGCCCGCCCGGCGATTTAGGCTACTGGCATGAGTGAAATGTCTTCGCTTCCTTTCCCCTACCGGGTTGGGCAAGCAATTGATGTCCATGCATTCGCTGATCCGCAGTCAGATTTCGGGAACAAAACGCTGTGGCTTGCATGCCTTGAATGGCCGGGAGAAATCCCCCTTGAAGGGCATTCGGATGGCGATGCTGCCGCTCATGCCACCTGCGACGCGCTCTTGGCCGCCGCAGGACTTGGAGATCTTGGAACAAATTTTGGAACCGATCGCCCCGAATGGGCAGGAGCGTCAGGGAAAGCATTTCTTGAAGAAGTCCGCCGAATGCTGGCAGATGCCGGTTGGTTCATTGGGAACATCACGGTTCAAGTCATTGCAAAGCGTCCGCGCATGATGAAACGCCTTGAAGAAGCCTCGCAGGCGATGAGCCAGATTCTTGGGGCCCCCGTCTCTGTTTCGGCAACAACAACTGACGGCCTCGGGTTCACTGGCAGGGGTGAAGGTATCGCTGCAAGTGCTACGGCTCTGATCTATCGCAAGTAACAGCGAACTTCACGTGAGTTTCACGCAAAAAACAGGGCGGAGCCTAAACTCTCCTCGCGCGTACTCGAAAGCTACTTCAGCGAATCCAGCCTTGCCTTTGCCGGGTGAACAAAGAGTGTCATGACCAATCCCAACGCAAGGATCAAGATGATGCCAAGGATTCCCCAGTAGGTGTAGTCGGCACCGGCAGGCGTCCAATTGCGACCAAACGCCAGAAAGATGCCGTACATCGCTGGTGCAAGGAAGGACACTGCACGACCGGTCGTCGCATACAGCCCGAAGACCTCGCCTTCACGCCCCTCGGGGATCATGCGTCCAAGGAAAGATCGTGATGCAGACTGAGTTGGACCCACGAAAACGCAGAGGGCCAGACCGAAAGTCCAGAAAATAATCTTTCCGCCATTGTGCAAGAAGAAGACGCTCATGCCCGCAATCACCATGCAGCTCAGCGAGATCACAATGAGGCGCTTCGGTCCGATGATGTCGTCCAAGGCACCCATGGCGATAGTGGCGATTCCTGCAACGATATTTGCCGCAATCGCAAAGATAATCACCTCGCCAGATGAGAAGCCGAAGGCCGTTCCCGCAAGGATCGCGCCGAAGGTGAATACACCCGCAAGACCATCCCTGAACACGGCAGAGGCAGCGAGGAAGAACAGCGTGTGCGGCGATTCCTTCGCCAGAGACTTCACCGTGCTCCACAGCTTTCGGTAAGAATCCCATAGAGTTTCGTGCTCACCGTGGTGCTCATCAATATGCCGAGGCTTGACGGGGTGAAGCATCAAAGGCAGTGCAGACAGCAGCATCCACGCTGCAGCAATCACCATTGAAACGCGAATGTGCAATCCATTCGCATGGGTAATACCAAACCATCCGACCTCGGGGCTGATCAGTCCAACGTACAGAATCAGCAGCAAAACAATGCCACCGACATAGCCCGATCCCCATCCCAGACCGGAAATACGGCCCATGTTTTCTTTGGTCGAGAGGTGGTTGAGCATCGCGTTGTAATTGACCGATGCAAATTCGAAGAAAATATTGCCAATGCCCAAGAGCGCAATGCCAAGGAAGAGGCCTCCGCGCGGCCCCAAAGGTCCTTCCGGAGCGACAAAGAACATCAGTGCCAGACAAATAACGACCAAGATCGTGAATACTGTTAAGGCAAGACCACCTTTTCCGCGGCGATCAGCGCGTTGACCGGTAATCGGTGCGAGAAGCGCAATGATGATGCCTGCAGCAAAAAGACCCCACGAAAGGTAATCACTAGCGGTTCCCTTATCGGTGAAAGTCCCATCACTGGTCAGATAGACCGAGAAGACGAAAGTCGTTGCAACAGCATTAAATGCTGCCGAACCCCAGTCCCACAAAGCCCATTCAATGACCGGCTTCGTCAGAATCGATGCTTTCTTCTTCGCCGAAGGTGCCATCGATTGAGGGGGCGTCGATTCACTCATGTTCACTCCTTATACGCCTACCACCGTAGGCCTACCAGTGAAACTATCACGGAGAAGCAGCGAAAAAGAAAAAATACAAGTAAGGGTCGTCACGCACGAGCGTCTTCAGCAAGGATTGCGCGCGCAAAAACCAGATCAATTGGCGTCGTAATCTTCAATGCGCGACCTTCACCGGGAACAATGCGAACGGGAATTCCCGCCTGCTGAGCAAGCCCGGCATCATCAGTAAGCGCTGTGGCTTCGCTATTCGCCGAGGCCACGGCACGCCGATGCAGCTCACGAATAACTTTCCAGGGGAAACCCTGCGGAGTCTGAACGGCAACCAAACCAGCACGGTCAACCGTCGCCTCAACGTAGCGCGCGCCCCGCACTTGCCCTGCCGAGGCCTCGGGAACTTCATGGAAGCTCTTCAGCGTATCCGCCACCGCAAGGCCTGGGATCACCGCCCGCTCTCCCGCGCGAAGAGCATCAATCACGCGAGAAACCAGCTGAGGGGAAACCAGAGGGCGGGCTGCATCATGAATCAAGACGGGGCTGTCATCGCTCAAAGCGACCGCTGTTTGGGCAAGCGCCTCGAGTCCAGCCGCGACGGAAGCCTGCCTAGACAGGGGGGAACCCGGAACAACACGGACAACATCACGAAACTCAGCAGTATCAAGAAGTGCGCGGAACTCTTCAAAACGTTCTGGAGGTGCTGTCACAACGGCACAATCAACGCCACCAGAATGGAGGCTCCTGAGCGCGTGCTCAACCAAAGATATTCCGTCGAGCTCAACCAAAGCTTTCGGGCGATCTGAGCCCAAGCGCGTACCCGATCCGGCCGCAGTAATGACCGCGAAAACCTGAGCCGGGGATGTTGAGGTCACTCTTGTTCCGCGTCTTCTTCCGGGAGGTCATCCGCGATTGCGAGGGACTCATCGTAGCCCTCAGCCAAGACTTCGTCGAGGCGCGCAGCCGCAGCGGTCTTATCGATATCGCGGGCAAGTGCAAGTTCAGAGCTGAGGATCTGACGAGCCTTCGTCAGCATGCGCTTCTCACCGGTCGACAGCTTCTTCTGATCATCACGGCGAGTAAGATCTCGAACAACCTCGGCAACCTTGACGATATCGCCAGTCGCAATCTTCTCTTGGTTGGCTTTGAAACGACGCGACCAGTTTGTGGGCTCTTCAATGTAGGGGGCGCGCAGGACCGAGAGCACCGTCTCCAAACCGTCTTCGTCAACAACGTCACGCACACCGACAAGATCAACGTTTTCGGCGGGTACCTGAATGGTGAGATCACCCTGACTGACGCGCAGAGTCAAGTAGGTCTTCTCTTCGCCGCGAATAACACGGGTGGAAATTTCCTCAATCTTCGCGGCGCCGTGGTGAGGATAAACAACGGTCTGACCGATCTCAAATGACATAGAAGAAACTCCTGCGCTTCAGCTGAACTGCGGTCTATATTCTATCAGTTCACATACTTTCTGCGCCTTTGAATGGTGAGCAGCTGTGCACAGACGCACGTGGGACCAGAAAGCCCTGCCCATCACACTCACGGTGAATTTTCCAGAAGGACAGCTTTCAAGAGGGCCAGCGCGATCGCAACAAAACGCAAACGCGGCGGTCCCGAAATTCGGAACCGCCGCGCCTATTGCAGAAATTACTTACCTTGGTTGGCGACCGCAGCGATCTTCGCCTCGGCTTCGGGATCCAGGTAGGTGCCACCCTTCTTGATGGGCTTGAGGGTTTCCTCGTCAAGCTCGTACACCAGCGGAATGCCGGTGGGGATGTTGACACCGGCGATGTCCTCGTCGGAGATCTCATCCAGGTGCTTGACGATCGCGCGCAGAGAGTTGCCGTGCGCGGCGATCATAACGGTCTTGCCGGTCTTGATCGCGGGAACGATGGTCTCATCCCAGTAGGGCAGCAGACGTGCGATGACGTCCTTGAGGCACTCGCTCATGGGAACGGGTTCACCGGCGTAGCGGGGATCCTGATCCTGCGAGAACTCAGAACCTGCTTCGATTGCGGGCGGAGCCACGTCGAAGGAACGGCGCCACAGCATGAACTGCTCCTCGCCGTACTCGTCGCGAATTTCCTTCTTATTCTTGCCCTGGAGCGCACCGTAGTGACGCTCGTTGAGGCGCCAGTTGCGCTCAACGGGGATCCAGTGACGGTCAGCAGCGTCAAGTGCCAGGTTCGCGGTCATGATCGCGCGACGCAGCATCGACGTGAACAGGAGATCCGGAAGAACACCGGACTCCTTGAGGAGTTCACCACCGTGGGTTGCTTCCGCGCGGCCCTTGTCCGACAGCGGAACATCCACCCAACCGGTGAAGAGGTTCTTTGCATTCCATTCGCTCTCGCCGTGGCGGAGCAGCACCAGTTTGTAGGTCATGCACATATTCTTTCATTCTTTTCGCATATGTGTCACGGGACCTGCGTCACGCGTCCCGCCTTTTCCCCTGTTTCTCGGAGATGAGAAGAAATACAGCGACATCCTGCATGCGTCCTGTCCACAACACCCCAGCGCATGAGCTCTCAAACTCATCAAATAACCGCAACCTAATCAACTTCGATCAGTGTCTCAGTAGGGGCTATCCAGCAACTGCTCAGTATGTTCCTTTTAAACTTTGGGCATGAGTGACACAACATCAAAGCGCCACTTTTTCCGTACGGCGACCGCATTGTCCACCTTGGCAGCACTCGTTTCACTGAGTGCATGCTCTCAGAGCGCGCCTTCCGCATCGACCTCCGCAACGAGCGAGGCAACCCCCGAGGCAACCGCTTCAGCCACCTCCGCAGTCCCCGCTGTCGCAGGCTACAAACCCGGCGAGATTCCGCCAGTTCCTCTTTTCAAAGTTCCACCAATCGGCGTATTCGCCTCAAATGCTGACAAGGCTGTCATTGACGCGACCTCTAAGATTTCCTCCGTTCCCGGCGTAACCGTTGCCCCCGCCGTGTGTGACGGTTCCGGCTTGGTGACCAACGGTGGAAATACCGTACTTGGTGGCGACGGATCAGGTGTCTCCACTAACGGCGATAAGCAGGTCGTCAACAGTGGTGACGGCTCCGGCGTTATTAACGAGGGTCCGGTAAGCATCGTTGTCGATGGCACGGGCGGTGGCGTCTACAACGATTCATCCAACGGACTGAACATCACGATTAGTTCCGATGGCTCCGGTACCTACACCTCAAACACTCTGAACATCACGGTTAGCCCTGACGGTTCCGGCGTCTACAACAACTCCGAAACCGGCGAAAAGATCGTGATTAGCTCCGACGGTTCCGGCAACTACAGCAACAGCAAGACTTCGGTGACCTACAACCTTGATGGCAAGGGCGGCGGCGTCTACAACGGCCCGAACTTGAACATCATCAACAACGGCGATGGCACCGCGATGGTGAACGGCCAGCAGGTGAAGGCTGACAAGGCACCGACCGTTGGCAAGGTTGGTAAGTTCCCCAAGGTCGATAGCCTCAAGCCCGTCGAGAGCTGCGGCACAACCATCACCTTGGAAGATGGCGTCCTCTTCGACTTCGGCAAGTCCGATATTCGTCCCGAGGCAGCAGCAACCCTGAAGAAGCTTGCTGAGGTACTCACGAGCGCAAAGGTTCCGGCTGCGCACATATACGGCCACACCGATTCGATTGGTGACGATGCTTCCAACCAGACCCTGTCTGAGGAACGCGCTACTGCAGTCGTCAACGAACTGAAGAAGGATGGCGTCACTGCAACCTTGGATTCTCAGGGCTTCGGCGAAAGCAAGCCGGTCGCACCCAACACGAACTCCGATGGTTCGGACAACCCCGCCGGTCGCCAAGCGAACCGCCGCGTGGAGATCTTCATTCCTGCATTCTGACAGTAAGTGGCTGGGGCACACCTTTCATCGACGGGGCTAACAACTCTGTCAACCTAGAATCCGCAAAGAAAATTACTTTTACGGGTTCTCAAGACGTCGTACGCTACACTTCAGGTGACCCCGACATCAGCGATTCCGGTACGGGTAATTCCGTCTCGGAAGACTGATAGGGCACTGAATTTAACTTTCAGCAAGGAAGCCGGGGTACATAACTACCTCAGCTTTTTGCACTTAATTTCGACTGTTTAATTTCAACTGAGCCCCCCGAACCAGTCGATCACTCTCAAATGAACTTCTCCCCCACAGCCAGTGTCCAACCAGATGGAAGGTACGCATGTCTACTCACCAGCCCACTACCGAGGCCTCGATGAACCCCGAAATGACAAGCGGAACTCACCCCGCAGATCAGGGTGATGCAGGCTACGATAAGGCCCTTAAAAACCGCCACCTGCAGATGATTGCAATCGGTGGATCAATTGGAACTGGCCTCTTCCTTGGTGCAGGCGGACGCCTTGCACAGGGAGGTCCGCTTCTTGCTCTCGCCTACGCGGTTTGTGGAGTTTTCGCCTTCCTCATGGTCCGCGCACTCGGTGAGCTCGCAATCCGTCGTCCCTCCTCTGGAGCCTTCGTCTCGTACGCACGTGAATTCCTCGGTAGACGCGGCGCTTTCATCACCGGCTGGTTCTTTTTCCTTGACTGGGCAGTGACGGTGATGGCTGATATTACGGCTGTCGGCGTCTACATGCACTACTGGAATCTCTTCGAGTCGATCCCACGTTGGGTGATCGCTCTGATCGCTCTTGTCTTGGTTTTCTGCCTCAACATGCTGTCGGTAAAAGCCTTCGGTGAGGCCGAATTCTGGTTTGCTCTCATCAAAGTTACAACAATTTTGATCTTTATGGCGCTTGCCATTTAGGCGATCATCACCCAAGCTCAGATGGGCGACCACACCGCCGGCGTCCACAACATCGCTGAAAATGGCGGCCTACTCCCACAGGGCATCGCACCGATCTTCGCACTGACTTTGGGCGTTGTCTTCGCTTTTGGTGGCACTGAAATGGTGGGCGTTGCTGCCGGTGAAGCGAAAGACGCACAGAAGGTACTTCCCAAGGCAATCAACTCGATGGCCCTTCGAATTTTCTTCTTCTACGTCGGCACCGTTACTCTCATGGCCTTAGCCCTGCCCTACACCGTTTATTCCTCCGACGAGTCTCCCTTCACCACCTTCTTCGCTTCGCTCGGAATTCCTCACGCCGGCGACATTATTCAGGTTGTCGTTCTGACCGCAGCGCTTTCCTCGCTCAACGCGGGCCTCTACGCGACGGGCCGAACCCTGCGCTCAATGGCCGTTTCAGGCGAAGCTCCACGCTTCGCCTCGCGACTTAATAAGCACCACGTCCCCTACGGCGGGATTATTATCACCGCCTCGCTGGGACTGCTGGGGGTACTGCTCAACGCATTCCTCCCCGATGATGCTTTTGAAATTGTCATGAGCCTTGCTGGAATTGGCATTGCGGGAACCTGGGCGATGATCCTCATTACCCACCTGGCATTCCTCAAGCGTGTGCGAGCCGGCGAGGAGGAGCGCCCCTCATACCGCATGCCGGGTGCACCTTTCACGAACTACATCTCGCTAGCTTTCTTTGCGATTGTCGTCGCTTCAAATGTCACCAGCACCAATGGCCGTTGGACTCTCGCGCTCTTCGGAGTAGTGGTCGTGGCAATGGTTTGTGGTTGGTATGCAATTCGGGGTAAGTTTTCTTCAAACGACGAGGCCCCGCGCCACTTAGGCGAATAACCACCCCTCTGCTCTCGTTTCTTTTTCGCTCTCTAATGATGGAAGAGGACGCACTATGAGGATTCACGTGACATATGCAGGCGGAACAATCGGGATGGTTGATTCTCCTGACGGTTTGCGACCGGGCGCAGATATGGCATCGTGGCTCAACACTCAATTCGATGGAATCGAGCTTACGGGACAGGTGTCAATGTCTCAGCTCTCACCGCTGGTCGATTCGTCGGAAACAACACCGACCCACTGGCAGATGATCATCGATGATATTCGCGCTCATGCCGATGAAGCTGATGCTTTTTTGGTGCTCCATGGGACCGACACCATGGCCTATAGCGCTGCCGCACTGTCGTACGCGCTGGCTGATTTCACAAAACCCATTGTTTTAACGGGCTCTCAATATCCGCTTGGCGTTGTCGGCACCGATGCCTCCGCGAATGTGACGGGCGCATTACGCGCTGCTGGAAGTTCCCAGGTCAGCGGCGTAACTCTGTTCTTTGGTCATATGCTGCTGGCAGGAAATCGTTCAACAAAGACCTCATCATGGGCCTTCGCTGGCTTTGACTCACCTTCAACATTGCCGATCGCACGCACAGGTGCCCCCTGGCGCTGGTATCACAGTATCGAGGCCGGTGAAGGTTGGGCTAATCCTGCGCCTTACACCCGACACGACGTTGCAGTTGTGGACATTGTTCCCGGCCTAAGCGCCGCTCGTTTACGTTCCATGTTCACTCCCCTGCCCGAGGCCGTCATCATCCGCGCATACGGCGTAGGAAATATTCCTGCTTCAGACCCGGGTTTTGTGGATGTTTTACAGGAACTGCGTGAGGCCGAGGTTCCCCTGATCGTTGCATCGCAGTGCCACCAAGCCGAGGTCGTGTTGGGCCATTACGAGGCCGGGAGCACTCTGGCGCGCTTGAGCGCGATTAGCGCGCATGACATGACTCTTGAGGCCTTGTATGCGAAGACAATCTTTTTGCTCTCGCAGGGATTGCAAGGCGAAGAGTTCGCACAGTGGATGAATCGATCTATTGCTGGCGAAGTGAGCCTTCCAGGCATTGCGTAGCTGACCTGCGGTTTTAGCTATTTCAGTGCATACAAGGTCAATCTAAACCGGTACAGGTTACGAAAACTGACCACTCGATACAAAACGTATTGAATACAAATATAAATGCGGGGTATTTCGATAGAAATACCCCGCAAAATATCGAAGGAATTCAGAACAAAAATCAGCGATTTTCCTTTTCAAACTGCTCAATAATGGCAGACGGAATCCGGCCTCGACCGCTCAGTTCGATCCCCTTTTCACGAGCCCAACGACGTACGCGGACACTCTTTGCTTCAGCATCCCCACACGGCGTGGTGCGGCGACTGTTGAGACGCCCGCCCACCCTACGAGCTGCGGAAATCCATGGTGACATGTCACGCTCAAATTGTTCGGCATTCTGGTCGGAAAGATCAATTTCATACGATACACCTTTGAATGCGAATGAAATTGTCTGCTTGGCAACCGAGCCATCACGGTCATCAACTAATACAACGACTTTCTTCTGCATAGTTTTCACCCTTCGAAAACATATCAATCACAGAGAAGAATTCTTTTTCTGCGATCGAGTAATGCACTTTTCGAAGCCACGCTATCACATTTTCGATATTAACTATTAATTTTCTATACCCTCAAAATTACCTGTCTCATTTTCGATTCCAGCGTTGTATGGCCTGATCAAAACCTATAAACTGTCCTTTCGTTAGAGAACCTCGAGGATGAAGGCTAAAACGGAGAAGGGACATGAACCAAGCAAAGCGGGCTCGCGAGATCGAACAGTTTTTCATTACTATCACTAGGGCTTCTGCGGCTCTGGAGGCAACGCTCAAGCGCGAGTTCGGACTTTCACTCGGTGAATATCGCGTCCTCGATGAGGTGGCTTCAGCCGGTAAAATTGGAATCCGCATGGGAGAACTTGCCCAATCGGTCATTTTTAGCCCTTCGCGTCTGACACACACCTATCGTCGTCTTGCAGATCGCGATCTCATTGTTCGCACCGCCTACGAATTCGATCGTCGCGGTGGCACAATCACCATCACCGATGCAGGCAAGAAACTTGTCACCTCCGCCCAACAGGCTGAGCGAGCACTTCTGCGCGACATCATTAGCGACGACATCTCCGATGAAGACCTCAACGTATTGATCCGCGTGGGTTCAGACGTTAATACGCGCTTGGATGAACTCGAGAAGCGCTAGTATTCTCAACTAGTGTGAGCACACCCGGTAGACCAATCTCTCGGCTCTCCCCCCGTATTCGCATGGGGCTAGCGGTCCTTATGACCGCGATAACGGTAGGGCTAGTTGGTGCCGGGTGTTCGCATCTTCTCCACCTGATCGAGGGCCTTGTCTTTGGCGACGCGAGCGGAACGCTTCTTCACGCAATTTCCTCAGTCCCTTGGTGGCATAGGATTTGCGCACTGGGGGGAGCAGGCCTCGTCGGAGGAATTTCCTGGTATCTCTATGCGCGTGCCGGGGGCAAACCCGTCACACTCTCCAAAGCAGTTAATGGCCAGAAAATGCCGATTCTCCTGACTTTCTGGCACTCAATTAACCAGATCATCATTGTCGGAATGGGCGCTTCTATCGGTCGCGAAGTTGCACCTCGCGAGATTAGTGCTTCCCTGGGTGGGAAGATCGCCGATTTTCTTTACCTTCCGCCTGAGCAGCGACGCATTATTGTCGGCTGCGCGGCCGGTGCAGGTCTTGCTGCAGTCTATTCGCTCCCTCTATCCGGAGCAGTATTCGCACTTGAAATTCTTCTCATCGAGGTCACAGCCAACGCGGTATGGCCTGCGCTGATCATCAGTGGCGGAGCGGTCCTTGTCGCACACGGCTGGGTTCGAAGCGTTCCTTTCTACACACTTCCCGAGGCCACCCAGCTCCTTCCGACCGCATCGCTCACACTTTGGGCCGTCATCATCGGGCCTCTCCTTGGAATCATCGGAGTCCTCTTCAAGAGCGCTGTTTCAGCATGCTCCGCTGCTCGCCCCACCGGTTGGCGTCTACTTACCTGGATGATTCCAACCTTCACCCTCATTGGAGTGATCACTGTCTGGGTTCCATCAATTGCCGGAAACGGACAATCGACCGCTCAGCTTGCTTTTGATGGAGCTGTTTTGGGCCAGGGTGAACGCGCGGCTGCAGGAATTGGAGTCGCATTACTGGTTTCTCTTGTGATCGATGGATTTACAAAACTTATCGGAACGCTCGCCACTATTCGCTCGGGCGCATGGGGTGGAACTCTTACCCCCGGTCTTGCGCTAGGCGCATCTTGCGGTGCGATACTGGGGATCCTCTGGTCCTACATCTACCCCGGTGATACAACCGCGATCGCTTGCTTCGCCTTCATCGGCGCTGTGGTTGTTCTTGGCACATCAATGAGTGCGCCACTAACGGCATTGTGCTTGGTTATTGAATTTACGCACCGAGGCGCAACCTTGCTTGTGCCAACCGTCATCGCACTGGGACTAGGGGTTGGTGCGTCGCGCATATGGAACAAATGGCGCGCGAAGGAAGCTCAACAGCGCAGAAGCAGCTAGGCCTCGTCAGGGAAATGAACCCAACCCGCTAACCCACGACGGGCAAGCGCACCCAAAGTATCAACGGCACCGGCAGATGCATTACCCCAGGGGATATAGGTAAAGTCCGTGCCACCGGCTTCGAGGAAAGCATCACGGTTGAGCTTTGCAATCTCATCGACGGTTTCCAAGCAATCCGTCATAAAGCCAGGGCAAATGACATCAAGACGCCGGGTCCCATGACGAGCAAGCTCGGCGACGGTATCGATGGTTGCCGGCCCCAACCATTTCGCGGGCCCAAAAACCGATTGGAAAGTCACTAGAAGCTGGTCTTCGTCAAGATTTAAACGGGCTCGGAGCGCATTTACCGTCGCCATACACTCATGCTTGTAGGGATCACCCGCATCGTGCATTTTCTGAGGGATGGAGTGGAAAGACGCAAGGAGGTGGTCGCCAGATGCGAAATCGGGGCGACCCCGACGCGCCCAATCCTCCTCGATTGCGTGAGCCAAAGCTTCAATATAGGCGGGTTCTGTGGGGAATGAACGAATTGTGCGCACTTCCATATGATTGCGACGTTTCAGGATGTAACGCGCTAAGGCGTCAGAAACTGTTCCCGCAGACGATGCGGCATATTGCGGATAGGCGGGCAGAAGAAGAACTCGGCGATGCCCCTTTGCGAACACGTCATCGAGGACGCTCTCAATAGAGGGCTTTCCGTAGCGCATAGCAAGCGCAACTTTCGCTTGACCGCCAAGCAGCTCTGATAGGGATTCGGCTTGGGCAATGGAATACGCCATGAGTGGCGAACCGTGCTCAGTCCAAATTGAGCGGTAGTTTGGGGCTACTCGAGAAGGACGGAAGGGAAGAATCACGCCTTCCAGAACTGGCTTCCAGATCAGAGGACGAAGTTCGATCACACGACGATCGCTCAGGAATTCACGCAGGAAACGGCGAATATCCCTGGGCCTAGGCGATTCTGGAGTACCGAGGTTAACCAGGAGCACTACGGGGATGTCAGCTGGATTTTCTGACTTTTCGTCATCTTCTGTCAACACAATTCAGCCTAACATTCGCCGGGCGATCTGACTCTTGAATCGCACATTGCTGTGCGGGCAATCCCACATCACCTCTGTCACGAAACGTTTGCTTCTCACAAGTGGTAACCGCTAAAGTACTTCAGGTAGCTTTTCTCCACCTCAGTAGTGAAGTGCAGATAAGCCCGGCCGCCTTAGCTCAGTCGGCAGAGCGATTCACTCGTAATGAATAGGTCGTGGGTTCGATTCCCACAGGCGGCTCAGACAAGCCCGAGATATCAGCGAAAACTTCGTTGACATCTCGGGCTTTTGTATTGAAACTGAAATGCCCGCGAGCGCGGGGCTCGCGGGCATAAAGCGTCCGAAGATCAGGACAGACGCGTCACGCGGTAGCGCCAGTCAACCGGACCGGTCTCGATGGTCTCAACGCGGTAGTGCGATTCACTTTCCTGCAGGTAGTTGAACAGCGGGACGGGCTGATGCGGAGCAACAACGATCAGCGATGCGCCAAGCGGCAGGTTGTCCATCGCGGCAAACAACAGTGCATGGCGAACAACCTTAGGCAGGGAATGAATAACAAGCTCGTCTTCACGAACGGCGGGATCCTGCGATACAACGTGCGCTGTTCCCTGGCCGTGATCACCGCAACCGCAGCCCCCATGAGCAGCTGCCTCAGCCTTTGGAGCTTCCTGAGCACCGTGTCCATGTCCGCCACAACCACAACCGCCGTGTGATTCAGGTGCAGGCGCGGCCTCGGCCTGATGTCCGTGCCCACCGCAGCCACAGCCTCCGTGCGACTCGGGTGCAGATGCTGCAGGAGCAGCCTGTTCCTTCTTTCCGTGGCCACCACAACCGCAACCGCAGCCGCCCTCAGAGGGGGTGGTCGATACGTCAACCAGCTTGAATTGCTGTCCAGTTCCCGGCGCTGCTGCCTCGGGCAAAGTCTCTGCCATTTTGTCCTCTTCCTTGGAATAAAGGTGTAAACCAGCGGGCACTCACAGGAACGCCCGCATACAAACCTTTATTTCAGTTTAAATCCTTGCTAAATAGAACGCTGAGCGATCCCATTCATTTGGAACGGAGTGCAAACTCAACTTCAACCTCAACCGAGGCATTCAACGGCAAGGCTGCAACACCCACAGCTGAACGCGCGTGCTGCGAGCCAAAAACCTCGCCCAGCAGTTCAGATGCTCCATTAACCACAGCAGCTTGTCCGTAGAAGTTCGGCAAGGAAGCAACAAAGGCAGTCACCTTAACTACCGAAGCCAAACGATCCACACCGCCCGCAACTGCAGCTGCAGCCGCCATTGCGTTCAACGCACAAATGCGTGCGGCCTCGTAAGCGTCTTCGGGATCCGCACCATCTTCACCGACCGCACCAATGCACGCCAACTCGCCATTTTCCAGGGGAAGCTGGCCGGAGGTGCGCACAACACCGCGATCCTCAATGGCGGGGACATAGGCGGCAACAGGCTTAGCGACCTCAGGCAGTTCAAGGCCGAGCTCAGCAAGTTTCTCCGAAGGCAGTGTCATTTTTTCCTCACGATCTCATTAGAACTGGGGGGTATGGAATCTCCACACCCCCCAGCCTAGTCCCGAGCAGCACCTCTGGGTCATCACGCACACTACGCGGGACAGCTTGTGTACGGGATCAATCCCGCAGTCGGCTCATGCGGCAAGCGCCTGCTGAACCGCCGGCCTCATCGTAAAGAAACGATCGATGACCCGAGTCCACCGATTCGTCTGCAAGTCCGGAGTCAGCAGAGCCATCGCAGTCGCGTACTTCGAGATACGCGACGGCCGGATCCTGTTTGCCCACAGCAGTCGGTCTAGCTCAGAAGGAGCGGCACCAGACTTCGTTTCGATAATTGCAATGTGGGGAGCCTGAAGCTCACGTCCCCATGAGTCCCAGTTCAGATCAGTGTCAATCGTCGCTCGCCCCTGACCGTCTGCCATGAGAAGCGTCGAACGCGTGTAGGTTCCAGTCACTACGGGGACCAGGGAATCAACTCGGCCAAAACCGTCAAAGCACTGAGCGGCCTCGAGCCTTTCGGCCACCCACAGCCTGCCCTCGCGACTGAGTTCCATCCGCGCTGCCTGAGCGAAGTCGTAGGCCAAGCGCTTCTTGACGGTGTGCCCACGCGGGCCTCGGGTCTTAACTTCAAGGAAGGCCAGCTCCGAATCAAGGTAAGAGCGCGTACGAACCTTGTAGCGGCGGCGGCGCTTGTGCGCGGTGTCCATGAAGGAGTGCAGCTCGGGAGTATCGAAGTAGCACGAGGCATATCGCTGCTCAATCTTCCCCCCGATTTCAAGGATCTGCGTTGCGGGGTTCATGAGCGCGAGCAACTCATCCAAGCAATCCGTGGGCACGACGTACTTGCGGTCGACTCGCGTGAGCATCGCGGCGCGTGCGTTCATATCATCGAGGCTGATTCCTTCAAGGTTCGTCAGGTTGTGTAGTTCGTGCGTCATAGTGTCCTCCAGTTCTTTCACGAGGCCGAGGCTGAGGTGGTCGTTTGCGCAGGCTCAGCGCTTGGCCGGGACCCGGTAGCGAACATCAACCAAGGTGAGATCGTTGACCATGTCGAGTTTGATGACCTTGACTCCGGTCACCTTGACACCCATGCGGGCTTCAAGTGCTTGGCGAAGTTCCTTCTCGTCTGCGATTGCGCGGTCGAATTGGACTTGCTGCGAGCCGGAGCGCCCAAGGATCAGAGTTGAATCACCAACGACCAAAGTCGCAAGCACCAATGCGACCATTGCGTAAGAGTAGATCGCGGTGCTCATGCCAAGGAGCAGGCCAATGGCGAGGGAAGCAAAGTAGTAGGCGATTTCTCGCTGGCTGATTTCGTCGGAACGAAGTCGAATGATCGACAAGACACCGAAGAGGCCAAGTCCTAGGCCTGCGGAAATCGTTGAGTTTGCCATGACGCTTGCGACCGCAAGGACGCCGATGTTAACTACGAAAAATGCAACGACAAGATCGGCGCGTCGGTGGCGGGGGTAATAGAGGGCTCCAACCAGGATCAACATTGCGAGAAGGTCGATGACGATCGGCAGAACCATGGCTGTGGTGAGTGCGCTCATTTGATGCTCCTCAAGGGCGTTTCGTGCGTGACGTAACTATTGAGCCAGTGGAGTCTATGAATGAGCTATGTGGGAGACTTGTTCTAGCAATGCGTATTGGAAAGAGATCGGATGCTTCCTTTTTTCTTCTTGGCGACAACCGTTTGCCTCTTGATTGGTCTTGGTTGTGCGATCTATGGACGCAACTCCCAATGCTTGATCTTCGTTCGGGCGATCGGCTACCTGACGGGAAGCGCAATTGTTAATGCGGTTCTCATGCTGATACTGGTCTCTCTATTTGGTAGCCTCATCTTGCTTCTACCATCATCGCTGTGGGGAAGTGAGAATCTCCTTGACGATACGGCCTCGACTTTCTCTACCGGTCTTGGAAAGTTCCGTGCAGGGACTTTCTTGCTCATGACCTTGACACTGATGATGGCTGCTGCGCTCATTCAGATATACATTCACCGTTTTCTTTCAAAGCACTTCACCTTTTTGACCGTCAGTAGCAAGACCTATCAGATCGCTGAGTACATCATTCAGTGGACAACCATCTTCCTTGCCGCGTACCAGTTCTTCTTCAACGGCCTTCGCGATCTCGTAACCTCAATATGGAGTCAGAACGAAGCCAGTTATATGTTCAAAATCGTGCTTTCACCTGAGAACATTAACTTGATTCTCCAGCCTGTCCTTTTCTCAACATGGATCATGGTCGTTGTCGAGAGCCTGTATGCGCGCCGGCTAGCGAGCATCGAGAAAGATGCTGAGCGAGGAGGGACATGCCTTGGATCAACTGGACAGTCCTGACACAGAACTACACGCCCTTCAGTGAGCTTTTGGCGACGGCTACCTGAAAATCACTTAGTGGGGGGATGCAACCGAAGTTGCATCCCCCCACTACTTCACTCAGCGGCCACCCTGGCGGTTTCCGCTAGGAGCACCCCCCTGACCGCCGGGTGCTCCCCCACCGGGACCGCCCTGGCTGCCGGTCGCCTGCCCGGCAGTGACAGAGGTCGAATTCGAATCCACACTTACCGTGTAGCTCTGACCATTCGACACATCCGCAGATGAGAAGACCACATTCTGGAAGGTCTTTGCGGACTTAACATTGGCCAAGACCTTTCCACTGGAATCCTTAATGGTTACGGTCGAGTTCGCGTTACCGGAAGCCGAAGCCTGTAGCCATCCCTGTGAAGAGTTGGTCGATGGCGATTCGGCCATTCCGGAAGAACCAATGGCAAGAAGCGTTCCACCACTGACCAAGAATTCACCGTTCGAATCCAGTGCGCCGTTCCCGCCATCCGTGGGGCCGTAGACAATCGTGTTACCGCCGGAGATTTCCACCGAGCCATTGGAGTCGATGCCATCGCCACCCGCGTTGACCGTCACGGTTCCGCCCGAGATCAGGATCTTTTCGCCGGTGTCCTGCATGGAGCCACCACCACCGGGTCCGTTGTTGGTCGTGGTCGTCTTGGTCGCGGTCTTCGCCGCTTCAACTGCCGCAACGGTGGTCGAACCGGAGCCGTTGATACCGTCATCACTGGAGGTCAGATTGACCTCACCATTGGAGATGGTGATCAAGCCGCCCTCAAGGGCTTCATTGGACTGTTCAACCGTAACCTTCGCGCCGTCAAGAACAGCCGCGCCTTCTGCGTGAATACCATCGTCAGCGGTTGATGCAACGATCGTTCCCGAGACCAGTCGGATTGCACCATCGGAGTGCAAAGCATCGTCGCCGGAGTCAATCGTGACCTCGCCACCGTCTTCAATCAGGAAGACACCGGCCTTAATTCCCTTGGTGGAATTGTTGGAGTCCTTTCCAGACGAAGCCCCACCGCCGGCAATGATTGTCGTATCACCACCGGTGATGATAACGTCAGTTTCCCCCTGAATACCGTCACCCGTTGAGGTGATTTCGATGGTTCCACCAGTGATATTGACGTAGCCCTTGGTGGTATCGCTATCTTGGTCAGACTTCAGGCCGTCCCCTCCTGAAGCGACCTTGATAGTTCCGCCGGCAACCGTCAGTGAGTCCTTGCCACGTAGCGCATCGTCCTTCGACGTGAGCGTGATGTTACCCGACAGAATGTAGAGGTCGTCCTTGCTGGTAATGCCGTCGTTGTAGTTGGCATTGACCGTCAGCGAACCGCTACCCGTAATGGTGAGGTCGGCATCGGAATAGATCGCCGCGTTGTCCTCAGCATTCGTATCCGAGGGAGTGCCGTCAGTGACGGTGTTTGAACCATTCAATGACAGAACAACATCATCTGCTGAGACCACATTGATCGCGCTCCCGGAAGAGTTCGTGATGGTCGCTCCATCAAGGATCAACACAACGCGAGCATCTTTCGCCGCTTCTACCTTAACCTGTCCATTCAAGGTGCCCGAGAGCTTGTAGACTCCAGCCTCGGTGATTGTCACCGTGGAGCCATCGACCTTTACTCCGGATGCTGAGGTACTCGCGCTACTTCCATTCAAAGTAATGGTTTGAGCCGAAGAAGCATCCCATTCGCTGTCCTCAACATGAGAGGCTTTCGCGTTGGCAGCTAAGGCTTCGGCAGCACTCGGGGGAGCAATGACAGTCCCGGACTCGGCGGATACCGAGGAACTTGAGGCAGCCTTCGCGCTGACGCTCGACGAGGCCGAGGAAGCGGTGCCGGAAGTCGATGAGCAAGCGCTCAGCGCGAGCGCGCCGACCGCGGCTACGGCCGATAACCGTACAAGAGTCGATGCTGGCGTTTTCATGTGAGGTCCTTTCGTGGATCGTGATGATCCAATTGAGCCAGCCAACTCTATGAATGAGCTGTGCCTAGCTCAGGCCTCACATAAGAAAGAAATTTACGTCCTTCACTACCCTTACAGCGCCGCCGAATCAACGAAAGATGACTGGTTTTCCAAGAATTCTGAGAGCATCCGGTTGAGCTGTTCGTATTCGATCAGGAAGCCATCGTGCCCATGTGGAGAGGAAATACATTCAAACTTTGCGCCTGTGATTCCTTCAGCGAGCGCAAATCCCTCTTTTGCAAAGAACAAACGATCCGAATCTACTGAAACAATCAGGCTCTGCGCGGTAATTTGCCGCAGGGCCTCGGCAATTCCCCCACGATCGCGACCGATGTCGTAGCTGAGCATGGTGCGACACATGGATACATAGGACCCTGCATCAAATCGACGAACAAGCTTCGCACCGTGGTAGTCCAAGTAAGACTCGACGGCAAGACGCCCACCGCTCAGAACATCTTCATCATCTTGAGGTGCACGACCAAAACGTGCATCCAACTCGTGAGGACAGCGATACGTCGTGTGTGCGATCTGACGGGCAAGAGAGAGTCCAGCGTGAGGTCCTTCCTCTTGGTCGTAGTAGTCGCCGCCATTCCAGTTCGGATCCAATTCAACTGCACGAATCTGCGTGTGTGCCCACGCAGCCCGCTCGGCATTCGTGCATGCTCCCGAAGCGACAACGATCAATCGCTCGCAGCGCAGCGGGTAGGTGACGGCCCACTCAAGAGCGCGGTGCCCTCCCAGGGAAGCACCTATGACTGTATTCCACGTCGGAATGCCAAGGTAATCGGCCAGCCTGGCCTCGGCAAGAACCTGGTCCCGCGTGGAAATAATGGGGAATCGCGATCCCCAAGGCCGGCCATCAGGAGCGGCCGAGGACGGGCCGGTACTCCCCTGGCAGCCACCAAGGACGTTGGGGACGACAATGAAATAGCGCTCGGGATCCAATGGCTTACCCGGACCAACGGCTTCTTCCCACCAACCGGCGGTTGACTGGCCGGGAGCTGCGGGACCGGAAATATGCGCATCTCCAGTCAGCGCGTGCAAAACGAGGATTGCATTGGAACGGTCCTCGTTGAGGGTCCCGAGGGTTTCGTACGCAAGGGTCACTTCGGGCAGGAAAGAGCCATTTTCGAGGCGTAGTGGCCCCAATTGCGCAAACTTACGGAATGCGATGGGGTCTTGGGGCGTCCATGCGCCGCTAACGGGGATAGGTCCCAGTGTGCGTCGATTCATGGTGATCTCCTTACTGTCCGAGCGACCGTTGCGCGAGCAGCCTTATGCCAAGTGTGCCACGGCCTCGAAGCCCTGCGTCAAATCGGCAATGATGTCGTTGACGTTCTCAATACCAATTGACAGGCGAACGGTTCCGGGTTCAATTCCCGCAGCGCGCAGCTGTTCCTCATTGAGCTGAGAGTGAGTGGTGGATGCGGGGTGAATAACTAGGGACTTCGCATCTCCGATATTTGCAACCGTCGGGAGAAGCTTGAGCGAGGTCGCAAATGAAGTTCCAGCTTCGAGGCCACCCTTGATGACGAAGGAGAGAAGGCCACCGGCACCGCGGGGGTTGTACTTCTGGTGGAGCTCGTAGTAGGGCGAGGATTCGAGGCCCGCGTAGTTGACGGACTCGACTTGCGGGTGGGCCTCGAGGAACTTCGCGACTTTCAGCGCGTTGTCAACGTGGCGCTCAACGCGCAGCGATAGGGTCTGGATGCCCTGCTCGATGAGGAAGGAGTTGAAGGGCGAGGGAGCACACCCGACATCTCGCAGGCCAATTGCACGTGCGCGAATGATGTAGGAGAGGTTTGCTCCGAGCTTCTCGGCGCCCAAGTCATGTCCGAAAACAAGGCCCGCGTAGGAAGATTCGGGTTCATTGAAACCGGGGAAACGCTTGGGGTCCTTCGTGTAGTCGAAGTTACCGGCATCGACAATTGCACCCGAAATTGCGGTTCCGTGTCCGCCCAGGTACTTCGTGGCCGAGTGAACGACAATGTCGGCGCCCCATTCGATTGGCCTGGTCAGGTAGGGGGTGGCGACAGTGTTGTCGACGATCAGCGGAACGCCAACGGAGTGTGCGGCCTGTGCGATCTTCTCAATGTCAAAGATATCGCCCTTGGGGTTGGGGATGGTTTCACCGTAGAAGGCAACGGTGTTTTCATCGGCTAGAGACAGCCATTCATCCACATCGTAGGGATCGTGAACAAAGCGGGCATCGATTCCGAGGCGACGCAGGGTGTTGTTGAGCAGCGAAGTTGAACCGCCGTAAAGCGAAGGCGAAGCAACAATGTTGTTCCCCGCAGATGCCAGGTTCAGGATTGCAAGAGTAATTGCAGATTGGCCAGAGGAAGTCAGAAGCGCACCGACACCACCTTCGAGGGCAGCAATTCGGGCCTCGACGTAGTCATTTGTCGGGTTGCCCAAGCGAGTGTAGATGGGGCCAAGTTCTTGAAGGGCGAAGCGAGCTGCAGCGCGTTCCGCAGAGTCAAAGGCAAATGAAGTGGTTTGAAGAATCGGGATGGAAGTTGCACCGGTTTGGGGATCGCGGTCCCAGCCCGCGTGAATTTGCTTGGTCTCAAATGCCCAAGAGTTCTGGTAGTCGGTGTCCGTTGCTTCAATTGCGCCCATTGTTACTTCTCCTAGTGTTCACGTTTTTTGATTCTTGTGACGTGAGGAGAGGCGATGGCTGTGGGGTCGAGCCGCTACGCTCACGATTTGGCGATTGCGGCAGTTTCCAACGCAAAGACGTACGACCCGGGCGAGTAATCTCTAGCCATCAGTAGGTCTGGTCAAAAGCTGACGCGAGGGTCAGCTACGCATTCGCTGGAACATAGCCTCATGCTATGGCTCAGGCGTGGGTCACGCACGACTTGTTCACATCGTGGGCGAATGTAACATCCCCGCCTGCCTTGCGGCTCCTAGGGCGACGTATTCTGCTGCCTCGGGAAATTCAACGGGCACCCCCAAGAATTCGGGTGCCAAGCTTTGCACTGCCCGCGAGCGCGCTCCGCCGCCGACAACGAGCACTTTCTCGATCGGAACGCCCAGCTCACGCACGCATTCGAGCGCGAAACGCATGTGGGCAAGCAGCCCCTCAACACCGGCCCGAGCAAGATGTGCGCGCGTCGAGTTCCTGAGCGTCATTCCCTCCAATCGGGCGGTGGCATCAGGCAGGTTCGGCGTGCGTTCGCCTTCAAAATAGGGAACCAAGCGCAGCCCTCCGGCATCGGGAACCGACAGTGCCGCTTCGTCCAGTTCCTCATAGCCGAGGCCACTCATCGCCCCGACCGCGTCGAGGATTCGCGAGGGGTTGAGCGTGCACGCGAGAGGAAGCCAGTGTCCACTTGCGTCAGCAAAGCCGGCGACTTGACCACTGGGGTCTTCGACGGGAGTGTCGCTGACAACGGCAACCACCCCGGAGGTTCCCAGCGAGAGCAATGCCTGTCCAACACCGAGGCCAACACCGAGCGCAGCCCCGGCATTGTCCCCACATCCTGGGCCGATTGCGATTTCTCCCCACCCTTGCGCCAGGTCCCCACACCCCATGGCCTCCATGGGCTCGCAGATCTTCGGAAGGATGATTCCCTCGGCCTCTTCCGGCGAAATTCGCAGGGCCTGAGCCAAGATTTCGCGCCTGTAACTGGGGTGCTCGCGGTCCATGTAGCCAGTTCCCGAGGCGTCGGAACGGTCGGTGCACAGGCCTTCCAACCCGACAGCCTCAAAGCCGCCGCGGATTTTCCAACTCAGCCAGTCGTGGGGCAGGCAGATTGCTGCGATCTTCCGTGCGTTCTCTGGCTCGTTGTCGGCAAGCCAGCGCAGTTTCGTGACCGTAAACGAGGCAACGGGAACGAGTCCCGTAGCGTGGGCCCACCAACGAGCGCCGCGCTCGCGGTCTCCATCTCCGCGTTCAAGAATCAGCTCCCGCGCGGCCTCGGCACTTCGCGTATCGTTCCACAAAAGCGCCGGGCGGATAACCTCACCTCGCTCATCCAAGCAGACCATTCCGTGTTGCTGGCCGCCCACGCTCAGCGCCCGCACGTCATCGAATCCGCCTGCCGCGCGCACGGCCTCGCCGAAGGCATCCCACCAGGCCTGAGGGGCAATTTCGCTTCCCTCGGGGTGCGATGCGCGACCTTCGCGGACGATCCTTCCGGTGACCGGATCACAGATGACAACTTTGCACGATTGCGTGGAGGAGTCCACTCCCGCAACAAAGGGTCTGCTTTCGCTCACGGTCTTAGCCAATCAGGTGTCGCATTGCGTGATGGTAGAGCTCGACGTAGTGGTATTCGCGCGCTCCCTTCGCATCAGCATCGAAATCCTCGTAGGCACTGCGGTCAGCAAGGAAGTCATCGATCGTCTCGCCCGGATCCAAGGTGGGCTGGGCGAGTTCGTAAACAGAGGCCTCTTCCATGAGCTCCTGGGTGATGGGATCAGCGCGGAATTCGCGCGCCTTCTCAGCCAAACGCAGGTACATGTCCATATTGGCCCGTGCTGACTCCCACACTCCTTCCATCCCCTCGGTTCGGCTGGGCTTGTAGTCGAAGTGGCGAGGCCCTTCATAGCGAGGCCCGCCCCCGGGGAAGCCGTTCTCAAGGAGGTCAACCGTGAAGAAGGCACTGGCTAGATCTCCGTGACCAAAAGCCTTGTCCTGGTCGTACTTGATTCCCGACTGCCCATTGAGGTCAATGTGGAAGAGCTTGCCGGCGTTCAGCGCCTGCGCCAAGGCGTGCGTGTAGTTCAGGCCAGCCATTTGCTCGTGTCCGGTTTCAGGATTGAGGCCCACAACGTCGCCATTATCAAGCTGCGCGATGAGTGCCAGCGCATGACCAACGGTCGGCAGGAAGATATCACCACGAGGCTCGTTGGGCTTGGGCTCAAGACCGATATGGAGGTTGTATCCGCGGGACTTGATGTATCCCGCAACGGTATCGAGGCCTTCGCAGTAGCGATTAAAGGCAGCGTTTAGATCCTTTGATGAGTCGTATTCGGCGCCTTCGCGCCCGCCCCACATGACGAAGGTTGTTGCGCCAAGTTCTGCGGCAAGGTCGACATTTCGCAAAATTTTACGCAGGCCAAAGCGACGGATCTCTCGGTCATTATTGGTCAGGCCACCGTCTTTGAAGACCGGGTGCGTGAAGGTGTTCGTCGTGACCATCTCAATAACAAGGCCGGCGTCTTCGACAGCATCTTTCAGCTGCATGACCCGCTGATGACGCTCCGAATCTGACGCATCGAAATCAAAGACATCATTGTCATGGAAGGTAATTCCCCATGCGCCTATTTCTGCGAGCTTCGAAGCATATTCCCACGGGTCAAGCACCGGACGGGTTCCGGTTCCAAAGGGATCAACTGCATTCCATCCCACGGTCCACAGGCCGAAAGAGAAATGATCTTCGGGGCGAGGTACATACGCCATAGCATGGCCTTCCATAGATTAAATGACTACTGCGTCACGTTTTGTTATGACTCATAACATAATCCTCCAGATGCGATAGAGTCAAGATATGTCTCACGCCGCACGCACATCGAACCCCGATTCCGGGGCAACCAATCAATCCCTGCGTGCCCACAACCTTTCCTTGGCATTGCGCCATATTCTGGCCCATCCCGGCGCAATCAACCGCGCGGGCATCGCTGCCCAAACCGGAATTTCACGTGCAACGATGTCGCGGCTTGTCGACGAACTCATCGCCTCCAGCCTCGTCGAAGAAAGCGAAGACAAACTCTCAACCGGACAAAGGGGACGCCCCACCAGCGTGCTCTCCCCGACCTCGGGAAAGGTTATTGCGCTGGGTCTACAGGTCAACGTCTCAGCGCTCGGCGCCTACCTTGTTGACTTGAGCGGGACGGTCTTGGCCCACGAATACGTGAGCGGCGATTTCTCAGGAGCAGACCCGACCTCAACCCTGCGCAAACTCGCACGAATCGCCAGACGTGTCTTGCGTGAGGGAAGCAGTGCAGGCGCGCTTTTCCTTGGAAGTTCACTTGCCCTCCCCGGCCTCTTTTCCGCCGACACCCTGACCATCGCACCCAACCTTGGCTGGCGAAATATCCCCCGCAAGGAAATCCTTCACCCCCTCCACGACCTTGCCGTGACCCTAGTTGCGAACGAGGCCGACTTGGCAGCCTACGCTGTCGCCTACCCTCGCCCCGGGGTCCCCGAAGGGCCGGATTCATTTATCTACGTCTCGGGAGAAGTCGGCATCGGCGGCGGGTTGATCGTCAACCATCAACCGCTGAGTGGCGCGCATGGCTGGTCGGGCGAAATCGGGCATATTTGTGTGGAACCCGAAGGTGCAATCTGTTCGTGTGGCGCGCGCGGCTGCTTGGAAACTGTCGCAGGATTGAAAGCTCTTGGCCACGCGGCTGGACTGGGCGACAATGCAAGCACACGCGAGATTCTGCAGCACGCGGGCCACAGCTCACGCGCTCAAGACGCCATGACTCATGCCGGCCACGCATTGGGGCAAGCACTGTCCGCAGTCGTCAACACTGTTGATATCTCTCAGGTCTACTTGGGCGGCTTGGTTGCCGAGATCGCACCCTACCTGCTGCCAAGTCTTCGCGAAGAACTTGCGACGCGTGTCCTTCAAGCCCCCTGGCATACACCGCAGATCGATATCCTCCCCCATTCAGAGGATCTGTCACTGCGAGGTGGCGCGCATCGAGTCCTCGAGCTGATTGTGGACGATCCAATCCACTGGAAGGATCAAGCGATCACCCTTCTCTAAGCAATTTTCACAGGCCCCACATAGCTATCCGGCAAGCGATAGCAAGGCTCCTGTGTTGCAATGAGAACATGTGCGGAATTGTTGGACACGTTGCATGCCAAGCCTCTCAGCGGAGCCGTCAGGTCGTTCTTGACGGGCTTTCACGCCTGGAATACCGCGGATACGACTCCGCGGGAATTGCCTTAGCAAGCCCGGGGAAATTAAATGTCATCAAGGCTGTCGGAAAGCTGGTTAACCTGCGCGAGGCCGTTGACCAGGATGCGCCCGCCGACGCTTTCGCTGGGATCGGACACACCCGTTGGGCAACCCACGGTCGCCCAACCGTTGCGAATGCACACCCACATGTGAGTCCCGATGGACGTTTTGCATTGGTCCACAACGGGATTATCGAAAATGCCGATAACCTGCGCGCCCAGTTGCGCACACAAGGCGCGGTATTCGCCTCGGAAACCGATACGGAAGTAGTCGTGCACCTGCTTGCACACGCCTACGACCAGGCGGATCCAGCCTCGTACACGGGTGAAGTAGCGGGACTCAGCGGCACTGACGAGGCCGTCGCACGCCGACTAGTCGTCGCTATGCGCGAAGTGACCGCGAAGCTTGAAGGGACCTTCACGCTGCTTGCACTCTCTACTGAATCTCCCAAGGTTATTGTTGCCGCCCGCAGATCATCGCCGCTGGTTATTGGCTTGGGCGAAGGAGAGAACTTCCTTGGCTCGGATGTACTGGCATTTATCGAGCACACAAATCGCGCGGTAGAAATTGGGCAAGACCAGCTGGTTGTCGTGAGCGCTTCCGCTGTAACGGTGATCGGCACGGATGGACACCCGGTTCCCCTGAAGGAATATGAAGTCGATTTTTCGGCGGATCGCGCGACCAAGGGTGGGTGGCCAACCTTCATGGAGAAGGAAATCCACGAACAGCCTCGAGGGGTTGCGGATACTTTGGCTGATCGTCTGGATTCCCACGAGCACCTGGCATTGGATGAAGTTCGAATCCCAGAACACGTGCTTCGCGGAATCGACAAGATCATCATGATTGGTTGCGGGACTGCGTCATATGCGGGACAGGTCGCTCGTTACGCGATTGAGCACTGGTGCCGTATCCCCGTCGAAGTCGAGCTTTCCAGCGAATTTCGCTACCGCGACCCGGTTGTCGGAGAAAAGACCCTGGTTGTCGCAATTTCTCAGAGCGGCGAAACCATGGATACGATCCAGGCGATCCGCCACGCCCGCGAACAGGGCGCGAAGGTCGTCGCGATTGTCAATACTCCCGGTTCGACCATCTCGCGCGAATCGGATGCCGTCATTTTGACCCATGCGGGGCCTGAAATCGCGGTTGCCTCAACGAAAGCCTTCACATCGCAGGTCACTGCGTGCTTCATCCTTGGTCTGTATTTGGCACAGGTTCGCGGAAACAAGTACGCCGATGAAATCACCGACTACATGGAGAAGCTCGCCCGCGTTCCCGAGGCGATCCAGAAGGTCCTGGATAGCGGAGAAACCGTTCGCCAGTTCGCCCGCACGATGAAGGACGCAACCTCCGTGATCTACTTGGGGCGGCACGTAGGCTACCCCGTCGCTCTTGAGGGCGCGCTCAAACTTAAGGAAATCTGCTACATCCACGCGGAGGGTTTTGCGGCCGGTGAACTCAAGCACGGGCCGATCGCTCTGGTGGATGAAGGCCAGCCGGTCGTCGTCATTGTGCCGACTCCGCGCCGCCCCGAACTGCACGCGAAGGTCTTGGCAAACATCCAAGAAGTTCGTGCGCGCGGGGCCCGAACCATTGTCATTGCAGAGGAAGGCGATGCATCTGTTGATGAGTTCGCTGAAGTTGTCTTCCGCGTGCCTCCGGTTCCAACTTTGTATGCGCCGCTGCTGACAATTGTTCCGCTGCAAATTTTTGCGTGCGAGCTTGCGGCGGTGAAGGGGCTGGATGTTGATCAGCCGCGAAACCTGGCCAAGTCCGTCACTGTGGAGTAAGTCGACCGTGGGATTTTGCCTGTGCTGCAGCAACTTCTGCACGGAGCAATCGAACTTCTTGAGTCAGCTCTGCGATCTGCTTTTCTAATTGAGCATGAGCCTCCGGCTGTTGCACAGCAGAGGCACTGGTAACTGAAGGCACTTCATTCTTTACACCCTCTTCTTGCTTAATCCTTTCAAGGAACCAAGAGGAGAAAATGCCGGTTACGATTCCAATGAGCGCAATCCCAAAGAGCATGTAGATCGCCGCAACCACACGCCCTGTAACTGTTACAGGTGCGATGTCGCCGTATCCAACCGTCGTCACAGTAACTAGAGACCACCACAGTGCTTGTCCAAGGTCGGTCAGTGTCGCTCCCTCGGCATGGCGCTCGGCCTCAAGGACAGTGAGTGCCCCAACCCAAATGAGCAAGGCAGATATCGCTCCTGTATAGAGAGAAATTTTGTTTCGCAGTTCCGCATCTGCAGAACGCTGAAAGATGCGCAGGAGTGCTACCAAACGCACAAGACGTAGTGGCCGAAGGAAAGGCAAGGCGACAGAAAAGAAATCAACCAGATTCGCCTTAAACCACCGCCATTTTTCAGGCGCAGTAACGAGCCTGACAAGATAGTCGATACCAAATACGGCCCAACAGATATTCAAGACAAGTTCATAACGCTCGTAGTCGACCCCACTCGCATCCGTCACAATTTGCGCAGAATAGGCAACCAAGAAAACGACGGCAACAACCATGAGCGGCCACTCCATTGTCCGCTCCCATTTTTCATGCATGTGATCTTTATACATGTTTACACAAAGAGTAGGGGCGGAGCCACTCCCCGACTCCACCCCTACGACACATCTTCAACGAGCACTGAGGCGCGCACGCTTACTGAAAATTGCAGGCCTTGTAGACATGGGTGAGCATCGCAAGTCGCTCCTCCAATGTCGCGTCCTTGGGCACGCACATCTTCGCACCCAGATAGTTGCATCCGCCTTCGATTGCAGCCTGTGCACAACGCTTAATTTCTGCGTTACTCATCAGTGATGCCGGCTCATCAACCTGGGCGGGCAGGTGCCCATCAACCCACGAATAGCCGTATTGAGTTTCCTCGGGACCTGCACCAGAGAAGACGACGCCATCCAGAACTCCGCGTTTTCCAGCCGCGATGATGTGATCGTAGGCAGCATCAGCACTGCGTTCTTCTAGAGCGGAGCGTCCCCAGTTAATCAGGACACCGACCTCAAATTCCGCAGCGATCTGGATTTCTTCTTCGATCGAAAGGAATCCCTTTTCTGGCTTTTGCTCTGGGATGAAGCGATCGCAGTGCTCAATCACGAGCTTCGCACCGTACCAGTCCCATTCGCGTAGAACTTCCAGTGAACGCCTGAAGGCATCCCCTTCGGCGGTTCGCGTGGGAGCCGAGTGCACCTCGATGCGCGTCACCACGTTGCGGTCAGCATGCTCGCACAACTTACCCAAGTCCTCGCGCAGCTGGCGGGTGAAAGCCAGCGCGGCCTCGCGACCGTCCCGATCTGGCGAGGCCAAACCGAAGTTCGCGTCTTTGCCGACGTTTTGCATGGTGCCGGGGATGGCGGTGATAGTGTTGAAATCCCAGTCCGCGGAGAGTAGACCGGCCAAAAGTTCGTTGTCGGTGGCGATCTGTCCGGGATAGGGCATTTCGAGGCCGTTAATCCACGGCTGCTGTGCGAGAAGTTTGTAGTAGTCCTCTTGCAGCTCGGGCGCCGGATGCGAGGCGTAAGCACCAATAATGAATGGGATTGTCATTGTGATCATCCTTCTGTGATGATGTCTCCGTCGTTGGGACACGCACGAATAAGTCTGACAGGTCAAGCCCAAAAACGCAGCATATTCGTCAGACAAATTTACCCTCGGAAAAGACCTGCATCAAAGTCTTCATCCGGCCTCAATCCAACTCTTTCAAATATGAAAAACGATAAACTTAGTCCATGGACCGTAATGAACTGATTCAACGCACTTTCCCCTACCTTTTGAAGCGCCTGGAAGACGCTGGCATCAATGCAACTCCCCAAGTCGACCCTCAAACAAACGGCTACATTTTGACCGTCGACACCATGCGCTTCAACGTTGAAAACCTTCTGTCAGATCTCTCGCGCTCCGACCCATCCCAGCATCAGGAACGGATCGAACGCTGGGTCGCATTCATGATTGAGACCCTGCGGATGC
This sequence comes from uncultured Actinomyces sp., assembly GCA_900541895.1. Lineage (GTDB taxonomy): Bacteria > Actinomycetota > Actinomycetes > Actinomycetales > Actinomycetaceae > Pauljensenia. The sequence goes on from UWSI01000003.1 coordinate 82,712, forward strand.
CCGAAAAGTCACTCAATGATCCCGATGAGCTTCGCCGACGAATTCGCACACGCATCATCCGGGACGGGCAGAGCTCAGATCTCCCCATCACCTACATTCGCCCATTCACCGCCGGATTAGCCAAAGCGCTCTATCTGGATTTCCCAAACAGCGTGTCATTGGTGACTGATCAAAGCCTTGCGCGTTACCCGCTTTCAGTCGACGAGCTCTTCTACTACGGTCAGATCAATACCGATAACGAGCCAATCGATACCAAGCAACAGGTGGGTCCATTCACCGAACTTCTGGGAGAATCTCCATTTATTGCCGGCAAGGCCGCAAACATCGGCGCATTGGTAAGCAATCTCCACATTAACGCTCCCCACGGATTATTCTTCGCCATTCCGCAACGATCCATCCTGCTCTATGCGCCCATCGATACGGAAGACATCTCACGGCAGATACTCCAGATGGCCGACTACATGCGCTTTGCAGTCATGGAAGAATTCGGTAATAACAACGGTTTCGCAATCAGTCGCGATATCTTCTACTGCCTACCCACTGGAGAATTCGGCCCGATTACCCGGGGTGATAATCCCGAACTTCACGAGCTTTTCAGCAATCCCAAGATCGACTTCGAGACCTTTATGGGGCTTACAGAAAAGTACCTGTATCTACCCGAAAGTTTCGTCCAGCGCTTCCTTGCGAAGTAAAAGAAGAACGGAAGCTAGCCGTGCGCGAGTGGCGATCAACTACAGGAAGAGCATCTCCACGCTTCTCAAGGTGACGCTCACCGCCTTTCACACTTCGGTTTGACTTCTGCGTCCTCATTCCCTAAAGTTTCCACGTACGCGCGAGTGGCGGAATAGGCAGACGCGCACGGTTCAGGTCCGTGTCCTAGTGATAGGGTGGGGGTTCAACTCCCCCCTCGCGCACGTAGTAAGGACCCAGCGAAAGCTGGGTCCTTTTGTTTTACCTACTCAGTCCTGCTCGACGCCCGCAAGGAGCTCGCGCACCCAGGTTCGTGCGCGTCGATAGTCCTCGTCATCTTGAGGGACATCCGCGCTATTGACCGTCGAGCTGGGGTACGAACCCATGAATCGCACATCCGGAGACACTCGATACAACCCGCGCAGCGCCGCCTGAATATGTTCCTGAGCGACGTGTCCAACCATGTCAATCGAGAAGGTATAGGCACCCAAACCATCACCACTGGGACGCGATTCGATTCGTGACAGGTCGACGTCATGCACCGAGAACTGTTCAAGCAAACGCATGAGCGATCCCGCTTGGTTGACAGGCAGCGCAACTTGAATGGTCGTCTTATCGTGTCCAGTTGGCGCAGTCAACGCCCCTTCAATCGGCCTTCTCACGCACACAAAACGCGTAATCGCACCAGGATTATCCGCAACATCCGTGAACAGCGATTCCAAACCGTAACGATCCACCGAGGTTGCGTTACACAGAACCGCCTCGAATGCGCTTTCGCCCGAACCCAAGGTCTCGGCCGCTGCAGCAGTCGAGGTCGTGGGGACGTGAACAACGCCAGGGAAGGTTTCCTCAGCCCAGTTTCGACACTGCGCCCACGCGTGCGGGTGGGTTCCAATCTTGCGAATATCCGCTACTTGGGTACCGGGTCGAACCGCCAGGTGGAAGGTAATGGGCACCAGCATTTCCGCATGGATCACCAGCTGAGGGTAGTCTGCTAGGGCATCGAGCGTTGCATTGACTCCACCTTCGATGGAGTTCTCAATGGGTACAACCGCCCAGTCTGCCCTTCCCTCACGCACAGCCTTCATCGCCAGAGGAGGAGAGGTTAGCGGAATGAGTTCTGCCCCTTCGGGAGCAACCTGACGCAGGGCCTGCTCAGTAAAGGTTCCAAATGGGCCAAGAAATGCGATTCGCAAGGTGCTCACTCGGAACGATCCTCCTGCGCGGATACGACATTCTCAGTCGCATCCTTGGCTTGAGCGCCACCATTACGCTTCTGCCCAATGATTTCTAGAATCACGGGTAGGACCGAAACCAGAATAATGACGCCCAAGATCAGCGTGAGGTTGTCGTGAACGAAGGGGACATTGCCCAGCAGCGAACCGACAATAATGAAGCCAGCGCCCCACAGCAGTGCACCCAGGGTATTGAACAGCAGGAATTTACTGTAGGGATAGCGTGCAATTCCCGCAGCGAGTGGAATGAAGGTCCGCACGAAGGGAATGAAACGACCAATCACCAGCGAACGACCGCCGTAATCACGGAAGTAGTGCTCAGCCTTCTCCAAGTGCTCGGTCTTCAGTACTCGCGCATCCGGCTTGAAGAGCTTGCGCCCCCACTTTGCACCCAGGAAGTAACCAATTTGCGCACCAATGAAGGCTGCAACAACAACCATGATGATCAGGGTTGGCAGGTGCAGGCCCAGTCGATCGTGCAGCAAACCTGCTGTGAAGAGCAGAGATTCTCCGGGAAGAACAGGGAAAAGAACACCCGACTCAATGAGGACAATGAGCATCGTCCCCCACAGAACCCACGGTCCCATTGCGACCAGCAGACTTTCGGGGTCTTTAAACCAGTGAATGAAGGTGTCAAGCCCTGAGGCGTTCACCAGGATGGCGTTCAGCATGCAGAATTCCTTCAATTGGGTACAACGAATGACAAAGTGCACGGCATGTTACTTGAATCAACCCTACCGGTCTTTACACAACAGATAGGATGTCATCCATGGAGAATTCCGAGGAACTGGTCACGTCTGACATAACCGAGGCCCCCACATCCTCTGTGGAACCACCGGTGGATCCCCCTGAATCGACTGCATCCACTTCCTTGCACTCTCGGCTTCCCGAACCTGTTTTCTTTGCCGATCACCTGCTTTCCCGTCGCCGGCGCCGGGCTGATCTCTACGAGGCCATCATGTGCCTTGTGGGAATTGTCCTTGTGTGGGGCCTGGGATTCGTCGCATCCTCAACGACAGAAGGCGTCGCTCAAGACGTTCTACGAGTTACAGTGATCCGCGATCTCCTCCTGATGCCCCTGTCGCTCTTGGAGGGCCTGACTATCTTGGTCACCCCGATCGCCGTCATTGGAATGTTGCTTTTCCGCCGACAGATCTCCACTGCCATCGAAGCTCTCACCACCGCCATGATCGCCGGCGTGGCCTCGTATGTCATCTTGCTGGGACTTCGCCAACTTCCTGAAACCATTACTGGTCCACTCAGGATCACGAACGTGGAGAACGGACAGACGGCCTCGCACATCGCGATCAACCTGGTCGCAATCGCTCTCATTGCCCTCTTCACAGCTGCGGGTGAAGCGGAAGCACTTCGTTCAGTCCGCTGGTCCTACTGGGCTCTGGGCATCATCATCGTCATTTGGGTACTTCGCGGGCAACTCACTCTTCCATCCGCGTTGATCTCCGTTCTTCTTGGTCGCACTTTTGGTGTCTCATCGCGTTTCTTCTTGGGCTTCCAAGACCGCAGTGCCTCGGGCGGCCAGATTGTGAAGGCGCTGCTCTCGATCCGGATTATTCCCTCACGCATCATCCGCACAGACCTTCTTCCCGCCGGAGTCACGCTAGACACATGGGCTGTTACGGAAACATCACACGGCCACTTCCGTATGGGGACCGCTGAAGCTGATTCAGCGGAATACACGATTGCCCGCCGACCACCGGCCGACGGAAACCGCCACTACCAGGTCTGGGATACCTACGGCGTCCCATACGAAATCACTATTTTGGATCCGGGCCGCGGTATGGCCGGCACACTCCTGGAAGTATGGAACAACGTTCGCCTGCGCGGGATTTCTCGCTGGGTATCCCCCTCGGTAAAAGCAGCTGCAGAGCGCTCCATGCTGACCGCTATTTCAGCTAAACGTTCCGGTGTTCGCTTGCCTGAGCCCATGGGTATTGCTCAAGCTGGGGACTCGATCATGACGGCGATGCGAGCCCTTCCCCCAACAGCTTCCCTCAAGGATCTGGCTGACACCGATGCACTGAGCGATGACATTCTTGATCAGGCGTGGAAGCAGCTCCTCTTGGCACACTCTCACGCGATCAGCCACCGCCACATCGCCCCTTCGTCCGTCGTACTCGACCAGTCCTCAGAGGTTTGGCTGATCCACTGGGATGAAGGCGAAGTTGCAACTACTGAGCTCAACCAACGCATTGATATCGCTCAGCTCCTTACCCTACTTGCTATCTATGCTGGGCCCGAACGAGCTCTGGCCTCGGCACGGCGAAACCTCAGCGAAGCGGAATTGGTCGCCTGCGCGCCGGTTCTTCAAAAGCCGGTTCTTCCTTCCGAGGTTTCCTCCGCTCTTCGACGTAGCGACCTTCTGGATCGCCTGCGCGAGGCGATCGTCGCCGACACCCCGCAAGAATCCGTTCAGCCCGCAAACCTTCAGCGCTTCGCACCGAGGACAATGATTACCTTCGGTGTTCTGGCAGTTGCGGTTGTCGTGTTGATGGGTTCGCTCAACTTCTCCGATATCGTCGCTGCGGTGAAGCAGGCAAGCCCTATTTGGATCGCTGTCGCTTTCGCTTTCGCAGCAACAACCTGGGTTGGAGGAGCCGTTCCCCTGGTTGCCTTCAGCCAAGAGAAGGTCAAATTTGGCGATGCCATCTTGGCGCAGATCGCAGCCTCAATTATCACTCTTGTTGCTCCCGCTGGAATCGGTCCGGCGGCACTCAACCTGCGTTTCCTGACAAAGCAGAAGATGTCGACAGCCGCTGCCGTCACCACCGTCACTTTGCAGCAGATCTCCCAGTTCCTGGTGACCGTTTCATTGTTGGTCATCGTCCTGTTCTTCTCGGGTTCGTCGCTGTCGGTTTCACTCCCCTACGGCGCGATTATTGCCGGAACCGCTGTCGTAGCTGTGATTGTCATCGTGTGCATTTCGATTCCGAAGATCCGAAAGTTCATCTGGTCGAAGATCGAGCCAACATGGAAGCAGGTGTATCCGCGTCTCCTGTGGGTTGCCGGTCAGCCTCAGCGCCTCCTCGCGGTGCTCGGTGGAAACCTGCTCATGAATATTGGTTTCGTTGGAGCCTTCTGGGCGTCCCTGACCGCAATGGGCGGGTCATTGAACTTGGTAACGCTCTCCATCACCTATTTGGCCTCGAACTCACTGGGTTCTGTCGTCCCCTCCCCCGGTGGCATCGGTCCGGTCGAGGCCGCACTCACCGGTGGCCTTCAAGTTGCCGGAATCGCCGTGTCTGTGGCTCTTCCGACCGCGATCATCTACCGTCTGGTGACCTTCTACGGCCGCGCTCCCTTCGGTTGGGTGGCCCTGAAGATCATGCAGAAGCGAAACCTGATCTGATCCTCTGCTGACTTTGCCGCATATTGACAGGCCGACATGGGGCTGCCAGTAAAAATTTTTCAGCCCTTCACAGCCCCAGACACCATACCGGTTGACATCCGGTTCTGAACGAAAATGAACAGGATCAGCACGGGGATTGTGATGAGTGTCGAGCCTGCCATCACACCGCCCCAGTCCGAACCTTGCAGGCCCTGCTGGAAGGATTGCAGCCACAGTGGCAAAGTCACTGCCGAATCGCGAGAGAGCACAATCAGGGCCAGCGTGTATTCATTCCAGGAGTGAAGGAAGGCAAATACCGAGGTCGATACCAATCCCGGTGCGAGAAGCGGTAAGGTCACACGCATGAATGCTTGGATTCGGGTGCATCCGTCGATCATTGCGGCCTGCTCGAGCTCTTCGGGAACGGCCTCGACATAACCGCGCATCATCCACGTGACGAAGGGGAGCACGCCACCCACGTACAGCAATGACAGGCCAGCAACCGAGTTCAACAGCGCCCAGGAGTCCAACATCCTGTACTGGGAAATAAAGAGCGCTTCGGCGGGGATCATCTGAATCACAAGAATTGCAACGATCAGAGTCCGACGGCCTCGGAAATTAAAACGTGCTAAGGCCAAAGCTGCAAGAAGTGAGCACAGGGTTGTTGCCACAACGGTGATGACTGCCGCACCCAAGGACATGAGCAACGCGGAGTGAAATGCGGGAGATGTGAGCACCTTGGTGAAGTGTTCGGTGGTCAGCGGCGCGGGTATCAGCTTTGGCGGGCTCGACAGAAGGTTTCTCTCGGTTTGGAATGCTGAGTTCACCATCCAATACACGGGAAGGAGCCAGACGAGCGAAGTGATGACCAAAATCGCATTGACTGCAATCTTGCCGGGATGGATTTTCTTGCGATTGAGGGGACGAGGCACAGCCTGGTGTGCGCGTTCCCAAACCTGTGCGGTGCTCATCGTGCGTCCCCCTTCGTGAAGAGCATGTGAATGTATTTCGCTGTAATCACCACGGTGATCAGCAAGATGACCGTTGCAAGGGCCGAGGCCATCCCGTAGTTACCCTGAGAGATACCAAGGCGGTACACGTAGGTACCCAGAAGGTTTGTTTCAGTCGAAATCGAACCCGACTGCTGAAGAACGTAGATGTGGGTGAAGACACGCAGGTCCCAAATCACCTGAAGGACACCAATGAGTGCGATCACTGGAGAAATCGACGGGAAGATCACGTAACGAAGGCGTGAGATATAGCCCGCTCCATCAATCTGCGCGGCTTCAAGCAAAGAGTCATCGATCTGCGTGACAGCTGCGTAAATGGAAATCGTTGCTAGGGGCATGGATGCCCAGATAATCATTGCCGAGGCGACTAAGAAGAAGGTCCAATACGAGGCTGAGAGCCACGCGAACCCCTTGAATGGAAGGCCAATCGATGCCAAAAGGAAGTTGATCAGACCAAAGTTCGGGTCGACCAACCATTGCCACACAGTCAAAGAGGCAAGAAGTGGCATTGCCCAGACAACAATCAGAGTGGAGTTCATGAAGGTTCTGGCAGCAGGAGATGCCGCGCGCATCATGAGCGCCAGGGAGATTGCACCGACCATGGTCAGTCCGGCAGTCCACGCGCAGAAGGCAAGGGATTTTGCCAGGACAGACCAGAAATAGGGGTCGGAGAGAATCGCAACATAGTTATCCAGCCCCACCCATGTTGGTGGCTTCCCAAATTGCTGTTCCAATCCGAATTTTTGGAACGACATGAGGAACTGGCGAACCATGGGGTATCCCAGAACAACCAGGACCAAAACAACGGCTGGGATTAGAAGGAGGAAGGGTGCCAGTGTGCGCATGAGTTTCTTGCGTGGGCTGCCCGCACGCACTGAGCTTTGCGAGGAGGTCATCGTTGCTCTCTCCGAGTATTGGGAAGGTTCGGGGAGCCACCCGTGAAAGGTCGGGCGACTCCCCGATTCGGATGCGCCTTTCTGTCTATCCTTCAGATTGGCGCGAGATATGAAGGAGTATCACTCCTACTGCTTATTCAGCGTGGTATCGAGCTTCGCGCCCGCATCCTTTGCAACTGTCTTTACGTCCTTGCCCTGAGCGATTTCGGTGAAGAAGTCTCGGATGACGTTATCGCCTGCAACAACACCCCACTGAGGTGTGTTCGGCGTGAGCTTGGAGTTCTCGATAACAGTGGTGGAAATGTCCGCAAATGCACCTTCCGAGGCCGAACCGTACTGGGTATTACCGGGAGTCCATCCAGCCTTGGCAACCATGGTCTGGAACTTCTCAGAGAAGATCACTTCAAGGGCCTTCTTGGCCAGCTCGGGGTTCTGCGCGTTTGATGCCAGCGAAATGGAGGAGCCACCCGCGAAGGTCTGTCCGACACTTCCTTCCTTGACTCCGGGGATCGGCATGACGCCAACCTTTCCTGCGTCCCACAGTTCCTTATCGATCTTCTTGGCAACCGAGCCGGTACCGACCAGAATACCGACCTTGTTCTCATTGAAGTACTTCTGGAAGCTCTTCTGCGAAGCGGAGGAGTCCATCGCGTATGCGGTGCCGTCCTTAAAGATCTTCTGCACACGCTCGAGCGAGGCGACGGTGGCCGGATCGGTGAGCTTTTCTTGCCACTTCCCATTGCTCAAGGTTGCGTAGTCGCCGCCACCGGCAAACATCAGGGATTCAACACCGTGGATATCCACTGCCGACAGGTACATGCCGGAGAATCCTTCGACGTTATCGGGGTTGGCCTTACCCAGCTTGATTGCCGCGTCTGCCAGCTCATCGATGGTCTTCGGGACAGGGATGTTGGCCTTTTCGAAAAGATCCTTACGGTAGATAATTCCGCGAGCGCCCGCATACAGCGGAAGTGCGTAAAGCTTGTTATCCCAGCGTCCTGCATCGATGAAGGACTGAATAAGCTTGTCGCCACCGACCTTGTTGTAGAGGTCATCGACAGGTGCGAATGCGCCGACCGATGCGAAGACAGCGGTCTGGGTGTTACCGGTTTCGACCAGATCGGGGCTTTCTGACTTGGAAGCCAGCGAGGTTTGCAGCTTGGAGACGATTCCGTCCCAAGGCTGGATTTCAACCTTGAGGGTGTTTCCGGGGTTCTGTTCTGCAAAGGTCTTTTCCAGGTATGCAATGGCATCGTCCGAAATCGAGCCTTCCATAAACCACACGCGGACGGTCTTTCCTGTCAGCGCGGAGGTGTCAGAAGATGCGCTTGCATCGGGGGTCGAAGACTTTCCGCATGCGGCGAGGCCGAGGCTAAGGACACATGCTGTGGCCAGAGCGATCACACGCCTTCTGGTTGTGTGCTGAGACATCTGTATTTCCTCTCAAACGCTACGCGCCTATGCGTAGATGAGTTTTAGTATCACTGCCGACAAAAAGTTTGTCAAGAAGCGTAACACTTTTGTTATGCAACAGAGCGGACTATCGATTCGACGATTTCCTCATCGTGAACGATCACCCGGAAGGCTGCAGCAGCCATTTCCTGTGCCGAGGCCGGCTCCCCCGCACAGGAAAAACGAACGTTGTGCGCAGACAGAGGAAGGCCTCGGCGACGAACAACGCGACGAAGCGGCTCGAGAAGGTGAGCGCCCACCTTTGCAAGCTCTCCCCCAAGGATAATTTCCTCGGGATCAAGAAGATTCGTCACGGCGACCATCGCAACGCCCAGCTGTTCACCAATTTCTTCAACCAAGCTCACGCAGGCATGATCGCCATCATTCACAGCATCAACAAAATCGGATACCCCCGCTTTTTCGCCCAGAATTGGTCGAAGGCGAGCGAGGATTGCAGGGCTCGACACATACTGCTGCAGACAGCCCCTATTAGAGCATTCGCAAGGAATTCCCATGGGATCAATACTGATATGCCCCAGCTCGCCCGCTCCCCCGTGCCCCCCTCGAATCAGCGCCCCATCCAACACATATCCCATGGTGATGCCATGAGAAAGATGGACGTAGGCCACGGAAGATGCCGGCTCACCCATTCGTTCATACTCAACAAATGCGGCCAGTCGCGCCGTATTCTCGACACAAATCGGAGCATTCAGTAGTGCGCCCATCGCCTTAAGCGGATTAGTGCCCTTCCACATCGACGAGGCCGCACTCCCGACCACTTCACCCGTGCGAACGTTGATCTGAGTATTAACCGCAACATGACCCGCACGCACCACAGGATCGCCAAGTTGGGCACGCATGACAGACAGCGGCGCTGCGACGTGTGAGAGGCGAACTTTTCCGCTTTCGTGAGGGTTTTCTGCGATTTCTCGAGAATTGAGAAGGCGGCCATCAACACTGGCAATCGAAATTAACGTCCGATCAATCCAGAAGACAACCGACACCAGAACACCCACTTTTTCCGTGAGTTTGACGGTGGATTTCAATGGAGATTCTCCATCATCGGCCATGTATCCCTCGGCAATGAGGTCCTGGACCAGATTCGTGACGGTTGTGCGAGAAACCGAAAGACCGCGAGCCAAGGCAGCACGATGCTGCGGCCCCTGCGTCACAAGAGCTGCAATTGCACGCTCTTTATTTGTACTCAGCACTTTTACTCCATTCAGACCTTGGCACACACAGAATCTGATGTTACGATTCGTAACACTAAAGTCGGTTGACCTAATTAAAGAGGATTAACGTGTCACCCTCAATGATCCCACATGATCGCGAATGCACACCAGCCTTCGCATGGCGTGGATTTATGCTCGATTGCGCACGGACATTCTGGCAGCCCGAGCTTATCCACGAGATCATCACTCTGCTGGGACGCTATGGCTTCAACCGCCTTCATCTTCATCTCACCGATGATGCTGGCTGGCGTATCCAGATCCCCGAATTCCCCGAACTCACTCAAACGGGCGCGCATTTACCGCGCGAAGCTTTCGACTGGTACGACAATGTGGACTCGGATAAACGCGCGGTCATGATCACGAGCGCTCCACAAGACTCCACGTGGGGCTATTACACAGATGATGAGATCCGGGAAATTATCACCCACGCTTCCTCAGAAGGAATTGAGGTCATCCCAGAAATTGACCTTCCCGGTCACATGCATGCAGCAATTCGCTCCTACCCCGAGCTGGGAGATCCAGCATTGGCAAAGCTCCCTCCCGAGCAATGGAGCCATCGTAATGACCTTCTTTGGCCCACAGATCAATCCTGGGCTTTGATTGATGCCGCACTCACCCACGTCGCTCTTCTCTTCCCATCGCCAATCATTCATATTGGCGGGGACGAATGTCGTTTCGAGGCCTGGGAAAACGATCACGCCTTGATGGATTCTCTAGCATCCCAAGGAATTCATAGCGGACGTGAGCTCCAAGAATCCATGACTCGACGCGCACTCGAAATCCTTCATTCTCTGGGTAAGCGCGCTGCCGGTTGGGATGAGCTCACCGAAATCGCCCCGGCAGATGTTCTTGATGACACTCTCATCATCGCGTGGCGAGGATTCGGTGAAGGACCCCGACGCGCAGCGCTCTCTGGACAACCATGGGTATATGGATGCTGCGACCAGCTCTATCTGAATCGCCTGGCTGGAGAGGCCTCGGATGAACCGGCGGCAATGTTCGGAGTGATTACTCCCAAACGAATCCTCACCGAGGTCATGGAGGAGATCACACAAGCGGCCTCCGCGCCAATTGGCATTCAAAGTGCACTGTGGTGCGAATTCGTTCCCACACGTGAGCAGTTGTACTACCAGCTTTTCCCGCGTTTGCTTGCCGTCGCCGAAGTCGCCTGGCATGGTTTGTGCGCCCTTGACGAGGCCGAGATTCACGAGCGCATTCGCGCGGAAATGCAGTGGCTGGCCGAACGCGGAATCTACGGTCGGAAAGCTTAACTTTTTCTACTGACGTTCCGAACGCGAGAGATTTTCGCGAATGGCCCGGCCGATCCTTTCATGGGTATCATCCTGAATCCACCGTGAATCCAAGCCAAAGTGCGATCCCGCGTTTTTCTCATCCTCACGAAGCCCTAAAATCGCTTCCCACAGCGGAATGAGTTCTTCGTGATAGGTGTGCCCATGACCACCCGGAGCCGTACCCGCAACCGGCATATCGACGAGGACCTGAATATAGGTCGCACCTCGCGTGTATTGCATATGGGGACTGACATCCCCATCAACCTTTTCTGAAATCCAGTCGGGCTTGTGCCACACTAACTCCGAATTCCACCAAACCACCGGATCCGAGGGGTGCTGAGCATAGACAACCCTGGGATAGTTCCAATCGCCGAGTTCACGGCCGTAAACATCTGCCCAAAGATTCTCTGGAACATTAACGAAACGAACGTGGCGGCCATTTGCAACAACGGGGGCAACCTCGGGACTGCCTCGGTGACGAATGGCAGTCAGTTCCGCGTGCATCGGCGTGAACGCAGGAGTCCCCACCCAGAGCGCACCGTCAGTCCGACTTAAAACATCGATGATTCCCGAGAAGACATGTTGCGAGGCGTAGGCACCTAAAGATTCTCCGCAGACGAAAAGCGCTGGCCTACGGTCTTCTGGAAGCTCATCCACCGCGCGACGAATCGTTTCAAAGAGAATGACCGCTGCTTCTTCAGAAACATCCAGATCCGTCAGGAAGTTAATCGAGGAAGGAACGAAGGAGTACTGCATCGAGGCTGTCGCACAATTCCCACAAGTCAAGTACTCCAGGGGTTGAACCTGCCATTCATCAACCCATCCAGATCCCGTCGAAGTGGCAATCAAAATGACAGCGCGATCAAAAGCACCCGTCCGATGCAATTCTTCAACAACAAGATCAGCGGCACTTTGCAGGCTCTGTCCTTCTTCGGGCATCCCTGCATACACGCGAATAGGCTCCATAGCCGAGCAACCCGTAACGGCCTCGATATCGGCGCGGCTAGGACCTCGACCAAGAAAAACGCGGCCCTGCCCGCCCACGGCACGCCAGGAGGAATGCGACTGCGACGAACCCGAACGCTCAGGCACCTGGGGCTGGATAATCCCCTTTGCCGTACGGTTATTCATCTGTCGTGCATGACGGGTGAAGAAATTAATACCCAGCTTCAGAAGAACCTGCGAGGTCAAGGCATACACAATGACGACAAGAATGAGCAGGGAAATAGCCAGCGCGAAGACCATGTGCATCCACCGGCTCAAGATGAAAACAATTGCCCGGCCAATCCACTGTAAGCCCCACGCAATACCGAGCAAAGCCAGCATCAGAATGAAGGCTAAGAAAGTTCCCAAGAGGTATTCCCCTAAGGTCTCACCACGCATTCCGACCAGATGATTGGCATGCTTGCGCTCGCGATAGGACTGGAGCAACCAGCGGAGGAACCACAAGAAGAACCCCAGCAGTAGCACAGCCCTAAAAGCAATCGATACCGATTGTGGAGCGGTAATCTCAACACCAAGCCTGGGCACAACCAAGGCATAGAAACGCTGGATCGTCAGTCCAACGATGTAGCCAACAGCCGAGAGAACACCGGAGGCAACCGCGTGCCACTGCCACGATCGAGCAAGAAGAGAAGGCGAAACGGATACTCCGTACATCACCAGTGCGCCGACGACGCCAATGAGTGAAATATCCATAACACCTCCTGTGAATATGTCTCATTCTGCCCGATCTGCAACCCAGACGAGCGTGAAATAGGGCAGTTTCACAGTGGAGTGGGGCTCAAAGCCCAGATGCTCATACAGGTACCAGCGCAGATTCTCTTGCATTTTTTCGCGTCCCGCAGCTGTGGAGCGCAAGTAGGACGAGCGCGTCGTCCCCAGCTCCATAATGGCTTCGGGGGTCATGGAATCATTCCAATCGAAACGATTCAATACCGGTTGGGACCAGTGCCCACCCACGGTCGGAGGACGGTCGGGACGGTGAACATCACCCGAACGCATAATTCTCGTGAGCCTGTGAACCCATGGGATTGTCACATCCAGTTGATTCCACACAATCATCAACTGCCCGCCGGGACGCACAATTCTGTGCATTTCCTGCCCCGCTGCCTGTGGATCCACCCAATGCCACGATTGTGCGAATACGGCGCGGTCAACACTCGCATCCGGCAGCTCAGTTGCTTCAGCGCAGGCATCAACGACCTGCACATTCTGATCGTGTCCCAGGAGCGTCACCAGTTGTTCGCGCATCGCCTGAGCTGGCTCAACTGCGATCACCTTCGCCCCGCGCTCAAGAAGCTCCGCGGTCAGTTTTCCCGTCCCCGCACCGACATCCGCAATGGTGACTTCCGAGGCCTTCTCCCCCGCAAGAATCGTATCGATCGCCTGACGCGGGTAGCTTGGACGAACAGAACCATAGGAATCTGTCGCGTGTTGAAAGGGATTGGTCACGAGTGAAGCCTAGTGGATTGTCCCCCGAGATGCCCGGACCTGAACCCTCTGGCCAACAGAAGGGATCGGATTGTCGAAAGGAACTCGCATCAACTTTGGTTCTGCACTAGAAGAAGATTCCAACTGAACGGGAATCACAGAGAATCCCCGTCCGCGGCTCAGCACAGTACCGCACACAACCGCCCAGAGCTCACCTTCTTTGCCAGCAAGCTCCAGTTCTTCCTTCTCGACTCCCAAAAAGCGCGCCACTTCCATGTCTCCCGGGTCCTCCCACATGGCCTCGGGACTATCAAGGCGACGAAGACGCCCGGCGATCATCACGCCAATCTGATCGGCAACGGTAAAAGCCTCATCCTGGTCATGGGTGACGTAGATGCTCGTGATTCCTTCGCCTGTGATGATTTCACGCAATTCGATCGACAAACTTTCACGCATCGAACGATCTAGCGCGGAAAGCGGTTCATCCAAGAGAAGGAGACGAGGTCGTGGGGCCAGAGCGCGGGCCAAGGCCACTCGCTGCGCTTGGCCTCCCGACAGGGAATCGATACTCCGCGGGCCAAAACCTTCCAAACCGACAATCTCTAAAACCTCTGCAACACGCGCAGAGCGTTCGGAGGCGGGAAGAGCGCGCAGGCCGTAGGCGACATTTCCTTCAACACTGCGATGCGGAAAGAGCTGTCCGTCCTGGAACATCAAGCCAAAACCACGCCTATACGTAGGAGTGCGAAGAATTGACTGTCCAGCCCATTGAATATCGCCCTGCTGAGGACGTTCAAGGCCCGCGATTGCGCGCAACAACGTCGACTTTCCACATCCACTTGGGCCGAGAAGCGCAGTGATTTGGCCGGACTGAAGAGAGAAAGAGACACCATTTACCGCACGGAAAGAACCGTAATCAACGCTCACATCAATGCACTCTAAAGCCGTCGAATCGGTCATAGTCTGTCTCCAATCTCCGCTGGACGCAGCCATTCCATACAGGTAATCAGCAGTGCACATACCGCTGCAAGAAGGACACAAGAAGCCATCGCCACACCCTGATCTAAGGCGTCAGGGCGTGAAATCAAACGATAGATGACCACGGGAAGCGTGACTGCATCCCCCTTGGCAAGGAAAGAGGTCGCACCAAATTCCCCCAATGACGTCGCAATCGCAAAACCCGCAGCTATACCCACGGAGCGCGCAAGGACCGGTCCATCGATTGTTACTAAAACTCGAGAATCGCTGGCCCCCAAACTTGCCGCAGCCTCGCGGAGCCGGGGGTTAATTGCTCTCAACGAGGGCGCGATCAGGCGAACGACCAGAGGAAGAGCAACGACGGCCTGCGCACAGGGCACCAGGATCCAGGAACTGCGCAGATCTAGAGGCGGACGGTTCATGGTGATGAGGAATCCAAAACCAACCGTCACAGCAGAAACACCCAAAGGAAGCATGAAGACGCTTTCCACCACAGCTAATGCACTTTGTCCCACTCGTGAACGGGGATGACGCGTCACAAGAAGAACCACGCAAACGCCCACGCCTAAAGCAATTACCATTGCGGCAAGGGCGACAAGAAGCGAATGCCCCAAAGCCTGCAGGGGTGAGACACGAAGAGCGGGAGTGAAGGAAGAATCTGCCAACTTCGCGTAGTGCTCAAAGGTTAAACGGCCTCGTCGGTGAAGGGAACGCCACACCAGTGCGGCCAGGGGCAGAAGGACAAGCACACAAATAACAAAACCGCTGAAAACCAGTGCCCACAGATCTCCCGCGCTCACGGGCCTCTGCGCCCGAGGCGCACCCAAAGTTGCCGCGTTCTTCCCACGTCTGCGCGCGGCCTCGGCGATGATCAAGGACAGTGCAATGACGACTAACTGAACAATGGACAGCACCGAGGCGCTGCGAAGATCTAAGAACTGGGTGGTGAGCATGTAGATCTCGGACTCGACGGTCGTGAGCTTCGAACCACCCAAAATCAACACAATCCCGAAGGAAGTGGCGCAATACAGGAAGACTAACGAGGCCGCAGAGGCAATCGCGGGAAGGAGTGCCGGAAGGGTGACACTCAGGAAAACTCGGCGTGGTGGAGCACCCAGACATGAGGCGACCTGAGCGGGACGCTCATCTAATTGGGACCAAAAACTGCCAACATTGCGTACAACCAGCGAGTAATTGAAAAACACCATCGCTGCGACAACCGCGGTCATCGTGCCATCCAGCCCCAAGAAGCCTAGCCACCCCTGAGGCGCAAGAAGAGAGCGAAAAGCAACACCCACAACGACTGTGGGCAGAACAAAGGGCACCGAAATGACTGCGCGAAGGAATCGACGTCCGGGGAAACGACAGCAGTACAGGGCGTAGGCACCCGGAATCCCCAAAATCAATGAAAAGATCGTACCCAGAAGGGCCATCCACAGGGTGCGGCCAATGACCTTCCAAGTTCGAGAAGCCCCCAAAAGCTCACCTAAGCCCGAAAGGTCAATCCCACCTCCCTTAGCACTAAATCCCTGAGCGATGAGAGTCGCCGCTGGCCAGGCAAAAAACAGCGTAAGAAACGCCAGGGGGACGCCGAGGGCAATTGCCCCGGCGCCCACCCTAAGCACACGCTGCCGAAAATCTGTCACCCAAGGACCGTTTCTTGCCAGGACTTGAGCCAAGCAGTCGAGTTCTTCTCAATGTCCTGAGGATCAACACGCAGGGGCTTATCGGTCAGAGGGCCAAACTTTTGCAGAGCCTCGGGTGCCTGTCCCTTGTAGGGGTACATGTAGGTTGCCTTCGAAATTGCGCTCTGGACTTCGTCAGAGAGCAGGAATTCGATGAACTTCTTTGCTCCTTCGGGGTTCTTCGCTCCCTTGAGGACACCGGCGTATTCAACCTGACGGAAGCAGGTATCGGTGATGACACCGGTCGAGCTTTCGGTTCCTGCATCATTGACCGCATAGGCAGGAGAGGAACCGTAGGACACCATCATGGGGTAGCTGCCCTTGCCTTCACCAGCGCTGTAGTCAACGTTGAATGCCTGCGACCAGCCCTCGGTGATCTTCACGCCGTTGTCCTTGAGTGACTTCCAGTACTGGGCGTACCCATCGGGACCAAACTTTGCGATCGTTGCCAGCATGAATGCCATTCCCGGAGTTGATGATGCCGGGTTCATGGCGACAAGCATGTCCTTGTATTGAGGCTTCGCCAGGTCTTCGAAGCTTGTCGGCACAGCAAGCTGGTGGTCGGCGAACCACTTCTTGTCGTAGTTCACGCAGACATCGCCACGATCGATGGGAACCAGACCGGGTTCGCCCTGGAAATTGTCATCTGCGTTGGGCGAGGTGATATGTGCATCCTCGATGATTCCCTGACCGCCAATACGGGTTGAAACCGTATTATCTAGGCCAAAAACTGCGTCTCCCAGGGGTGAATCCTTAGTAAGAACCAGCTGATTGGCCAGCTCCCCGCCGTTACCGATCGCTTGGATTTTCGCAGTAATTCCGGTCTTCTCATGGAACTTGTCCAGAAGGTCCTGGGGGAAGTCGAATGAATCGTAGGCAAGAATAGTGATACTTTGATCACCCTGTGCCGAGGCCGTGCCAGCCTGCGTTGCGGCACCATCCTTAGCGCTTCCCGCGCAAGCTGCAAGAGAGCTTGCTGCAACCAAAAATGTCGCAGTTGATGCGATCAAACGGACGCGACGATGCGCCGAAAAAGTAGACATTTTCTTCCTCCGCTAATGGTGGGAGGGCTGGACCGCCTCGGGGGAGGCAGTCTGGAGATTGCGACTTCCTACGCCGGCATAATCCGGATCAGGTGTAAGGGTCTGCATTCGCACTCTCAGCCCACGGTGGGCTCCCCTGTCTTACTCGCCAAGCATAGCGCATCAAGCAGAGAGGGATGTACGGCCTCGGCGAACCAGAGAACGGTGGCGACGAATTACGCCGACGACAGTGATGCCAACCATCCACGCAGCCGACATCAGTAGCCCCTGCAGACTTTCCATATCCAAGGACAGCACGACGACCACCACAGCAATGAAGGCGATAAACAGCCAGGCGGAGAAGACACCGCCAGGAAGCGGGAAGGTCGAGCTGCGGTGTTTGTTCGGGTACTTCCGCACGTAGAACAGGTAGGCGATAACAATCAAAACCCACACGACCATGAAGAGTGTGGCCGACATTGAAGTCACCACAGTGAAAACGCTCAGGATTGAATCGCCAAAAGCCAGAAGAACAGCGGCGGAAAGCAAGAACACACACGAAAGGAAGAGCGCGTTCTGGGGGACGTGGCGCTTTGACAGACGACCAAAGAAGGGGGCCGCATCACCCTGAAGTGAGAGGGAGAAGAGCATCCTCGAGGTCGAGTAGATCCCCGAGTTGGCCGACGAGGCCGCAGAAGTGAGCACGACCAAGTTGACCAGTGAAGCCGCCGCTCCCAGCCCCGTCATTGAGAACATCGTGACGAAAGGCGACTGGGCCTTATCAATCTGATCCCAGGGCGTCACCATCATGATGACCGCAAGAGAGCAAATGTAGAACAGAACAACGCGAACGGGAATCGAGTTGATTGCCTTGGGAAGAGTTTGCGTGGGGTTCGCGGTCTCGGCAACGGTCGTTCCAACAAGCTCGATACCAACGAAAGCAAAAACTGCGATCTGGAAGCCACCCAGAAATCCGCTCAGTCCCGTTGGGAATAGGCCTCCGTGACTCCACAGGTTCGAAACCGCCGCGGCTGTACCGTTGCTGTCACGCATACCAATGGCAATCATCACGACACCGACAACAATCAGAGCAATGATTGCAACGATCTTAATCATCGCAAACCAGAATTCGGTCTCTCCGAAAGCCTTAACGGTCATCGCATTGAGAGTGAAGAGAAGGAGCGCCGTAGCAAGAACGGGAATCCACGCGGACAGGTTCGGAAACCAAAAACGCACGTAACCGGTGATGGCAACGACGTCAGCAATACCTGTAACCACCCAACACAGCCAGTAGGTCCATCCCATGACAAACCCCAGGGTTGGGCCGAGGAAGTGCCGAATGATATCGGCAAAAGTACCGTATCTCTTATCCGAAAGGAGGATCTCACCCATCGCACGCATGAACAGAAAGAGCGCGCTGCCAATAATCAGATAGACCAAAAGGATCGAGGGACCAGCCGTTGCAATGGTCTTTCCGGAGCCCATGAAGAGGCCGGTACCGATTGCGCCGCCAATAGCGATGAGCTGGATATGGCGGTTCGTTAGATTGCGCTGAAGCTCGCGACCCGAGGCGTCGCCGAAGCTCTGCTCATCGTCTTCGCTGGTGCTCATTGTGATCCGTTCTCTCAGTTGAGCTTTCCACGCTAGCATGCCCCATCGGGATAGATGGGAGAAAATGGCTTGTATGAGTGAAGTGATGATTTCCGTCGCCAATGTTTCCACCGAGCGCGCACGTCGATATGGGCATCAGCTTGCCTCACATATGGGACGGAAAATCGACGCACAGTGGGATGATGAATCAGCTCGCGGAACGCTGATCTTCACTCGTGAGGGGATGCCCGGCGGCGAGTGCGCAATCTCGTGTACAGACCAGCACTTGCGTCTTGAGCTGAAGACTTCACCCGAGGCCGCGGAACACCTTGAGTTTGTCGTCGGGATTCACCTGGCTCGCTTTGGGTATCGCGACGGGCTTGAGGTTGCGTGGATGAGGAAGAATCCTAGCGATGGTGTGGAAACTCCCGGAACCACGCAGGGCCCCTTAACAGCAGAGGATATCGAGTGTCACCGACGCTCTAAGTAATCCTTCGCGCTATCAACGGCCTGATCCCACAAACCGGCTTCGTCTTCCCAAAGCTGGTAGGCCTCGTCCTCATCATCGCTGAGGGCAGCAATTCCCGATTCCTCAACGTGAAGTGCGATCTTGCCTTTTTCTTCTGAGAGTGAGACCTCGACAGTCGTCAGTGTTTCTTCGGGGAATTCATCACTGGCCACGGGGTACCAGCGGAAGCGCACAACGTCCATGGGATCTTCGTCGAGTTTTTCGACAAGCCATGTTCCCGCTTCCGGATCGGTCACGTGGTACAGCCCGTCATCACCGTGCTCAACATCATGGTCACCCAGCGGTCCATCATTGATCCACCAGCCGGGCTCAGAGACCAAGGCCCAGGCATTCTCGATGGTGGTGTCAATAAGCACGTCGGCTTCAACACTATCCGTGTTCTGACCGGGGGTTTCTGTTTCGTCATCACCGAAGAAGTCCATAGCTCAACGTTAGCGAGCCCAGACCCAGCTGCCAAGGCCAGTGGGGAAATTGACGACAGGGTAAGCCTCTACGGGCCTAGCCGGTCCCAGTCATTTCCAGGCGTATCTTTGAAGAATCAGTGCTTCTAGGAGTCAGCCCCGCACTGAAGATCGGCACTGGGAACGGCGTTACGCAGGAAGTAACCTTCGACAGCCGTTGCCACACACTTGCTTCCGTTCTTCGAGTACGCGGTGTGGTTCCAACCATCCCAAGTCACCAACACGCCCGACGACAGCTGCTTCGCAAGATTCTGAGACATCACGTAGGGGGTTGCAGGATCATGAGTCGTACCAACGACCATGATGGGGGCTGCACCCTCAGCCTTGATTGCGTGGCGCTTCGCATGCGTGGTCGGCCACCCTTCAAGTCCGGCGGAGGTGTAGCCGGCCAGATCACCAAAGATCATCAGCTCTTGCTTCAGTGCTGTCGCGTCCTTCTCCCACTGGGCTGCGTTACCAACAGGCTCATAGTCCAAGGAGTTAATAGCAACGATCGCATCCATCGAATTCGATGAGTAGCTTCCGTCCTTATTGCGTTCGCTCAGCAAATCCGCAACATAGAGCAGCGTCGAGCCGTCCTCTGAGTTCAGCGCTTGCTGCATTCCCTGCGTGAGAATTGAATACGTCTGCGTCGAGTACAGCAGCCCAACGACAGCGCTCATTGCGAGGTCGTGAGTGAGCGGGCGATTCGGATCTGAGGTTTGGAGTGGCGAGTTGTACAGGCGGTCGAAGAAGTTCTTCATCTGCTTCATGCCGGCATCTACATCGCCCTTGAGCGGACAGTTATGTGCTGCCTGGCAATCCTCCACCCAGTGACGCAGGGAAGCCTCAAAGCCACGCATCTGCATGGCGGAGAGCTCATCACCGCTCACCGAGGGATCAAGTGCTCCGTCAAGCACCATGTGACCGACGTTTCCGGGGAATTGTTCGGCGTAGGTGGCGCCCAGGAAAGTTCCGTAGGAGTAGCCCAGGTAGTTGAATTTCTCTTGCCCAAGCAGCGCGCGAACCATATCGAAGTCCTTCGACGCATTCACGGTATCGATGTGCTTGAAGATGTCACCGCTGAGGTCTTGACATCCCTTGGCAAGGCCTCGAGAAGTATCTTCTGCGAGCTTGATCATTTCTGCGGGGCTTGCGTTCGGGTCGATCGGGTTTCGCGTTCCAGCTGCGTCGCCGTCACGCTCTTTATCAGTTCGGCAACGGACGGGGGTTGATGCTCCGACGCCTCGCGGATCCAGAGCAACAATGTCAAAAGCCGAGACAAGCCCACTGCCCAAAGAGGTGGTGACCTGTGAGGTAATTGAGGACACCGATGCTCCACCGGGGCCGCCAAGATTGTAAAAAAGCGCCTTACCTTCACTCTGGTCCCCGCGGTGGACCGCCAATGCAAGGGTGATTTGATTCCCGTCGAGGTTCTCCCAGTCCAGCGGTGCGGTCAGCGACGCACACTGGTACTTGTTGATATCGCGCGGTGCAGACACCCCGGTGCTTGTGATTTCCGAGACCTCGCACTGGCGCCAATTGAGCGGCTGAGAGTAAAACTGCTCTTTCGTGGGCTTGCCGGGAAGCGGGTCTGCCGCATGCGCAACAGTCACCTTGTTTTGGTTGTTCGAGGTGCCTGAGGCGGCGCTGGTGGCAGCCTGATCGATGGCATTCTTCGCGTAGTATGCGATGCCAAAGTTTGTGGCAAGCGCAAGTACGATCAACACGGAGACGATCAGGCGGGAGCGTGAATTCATGCCTCTACCCTATTCGATGTCTAGACCTGCGGTCGAAGTGAGAGTGCCATCGACTCCAAAATCAGAGGGACTGACATGTTTGTTGTCAGCCGCTTTCGAGCTTCCTCAATCGCTTGGACTCTCTTCATGGTCTGCTGCGGGGTGGATTGAGAACAGAGCTGGTCGATGAGATCTAGGCAGTCATCATTGATCGGCTCTTGATCCGTTCCCAATTGTCGCAGAAGAACATCCCTATAGATTCCCAAAAGGTCGACGAGGGCTCGATCAAGAGAATCTTGAATGGCTCGCTTTGAGCGTCGCTTCTGGTCTTCTTCGAGTTCACGGATACGTGCACGCTGATGCGAGGCCGGGCTCTGGCCTTCTTCCATTCCCAATTGACGCATGAGTTCGGCCTTTTCGCAGGCGTTGCGTTCTTCAGATTGGGATTCTGCTTGAGTTTTCGCAATGGAGAGGAGGTCCTCTGCGGCAAAGACCGCTTCACCAACAGAACGCACCTGTGCCGGGGCGGTGATGATCTGTCGGCGACGCTGACGCATCTTGGGGTCTTTCGCGAGGGCTCGAGCCAATCCGATATGCGATTGAGCTGCGCGGGCTGCGGATAGCGCATCCGCAGGATCAACACCATCACGACGAACAAGAAGGTCCGCAACAGCGTGCGGATCTGGAATTCGCAGTCCCAGATGCCGGCATCGCGAACGGATGGTGGTGATCATGTCTTCTGCACTGGGAGCACAGAGCAGCCACACTGTGCGCTCTGGCGGTTCTTCAATTGCCTTGAGAAGAACATTCGCCGTGCGTTCCATCATACGGTCAGCATCTTCAATGACGATGACCCGCCAACGTCCCTGCGAGGGCGCGGTCTGTGCGCGCAAGACGATCTGGCGAACCTCATCGATACGAATTTGCGTAGATTCCGTGGTGAGGATCGAAACATCGCCATTCGTCCGAGCCATTGTGGTCCGGCATCCGGGACACTGTCCGCATCCGGGGAACTCTCCGGTGCACTGAAGGGCCGCTGCAAAAGCGATTGCCGCAACCGAACGCCCCGAACCGGGAGGCCCGGTGATGAGCCATGCATGGGTCATTGAGCGAGATGAGTCATCAGTGGGCTGAGTGAGCGACGAGGCATCTGCGCGCACGGAGCCGGAAGTTTCCGCAGCTGGATGCGCCTCTTGGGTATGGTCGACGATTGCTCGGGCGCCTTGAGCCGCCTGTTGCAATACCGCCAGGGCATGTTCCTGGCCGACCAATTCATCCCAAACGCTCACAGAAGAATGCCATCCTCTTCCAGAAGAGCCCAGAGCGTTGCCTGAGACTCAACGGGCTTGGCATCTTCTACAGCTTCTTCGGGCAATCCCTGGAATGCCGCATCAACACGTTCTTCCAGAACTCCGCGAATTTCACTGAAGACCTGATCTTCAGTTCCCACACCATCGATGACGACGATACGATCCGCTTCTGAGTCCGCAAGCGCCAAGTACTGGTGGCGAACGCGCTCATGGAATTCCATAGATTCGCGTTCCATTCGGTCCGGTTCGCCGCCGCGACGCCTGGCGGCAACTTCCGGTGGAACATCAATCAGCAGAGTGAGATCGGGGAGCAAACTTTCCGTTGCCCACATAGACAGGCTGCGGATTTCATCCACACCCAAGCTGCGCGCAGCTCCCTGATAAGCCAAAGACGAGTCAATGTAGCGATCGACCAGAACAATTTCCCCTCGTTCAAGGGCCGGCCTGATCAGGGTCGCGACATGGTAGGCGCGATCAGCGGCATACAGAAGTGCTTCAGTGCGGGGATCAACATCTTCCGGTCCGTTCTGAACCAATTGACGCAAAGTCGTCCCCAGCTCTGTTCCACCGGGTTCTCGGGTGACAACCACCTGTTGTCCGCGTTCTTCAAACCACCGGCGAACCCGCTGAATTTGGGTACTTTTACCGGTCCCATCACCACCTTCAAAGGTGATGAAGAGTCCGCGCCCCGCCTGTGCACCACTACCCATTGATCTCATGTCTCTATCTTGACAGTGCCCACCCGCATTTGCGTCCATTTTGGCAGCGGGTGGGCGAAAGAAAATTCCTTCTCATTACTTCTTTGTCGAAGTCTTCTTGGTTGTGCGTCGAGTTGTTGTCTTCTTCGCGGTGGTCTTACGGGTGCGCTTGGGAGCCGGACCCTTCGCGCGCTTATCGGCCAGAAGTTCGTAGGCGCGTTCAGCGGTCAAATCCTCGACGGTTTCCGCGCGAGGAACGGTCACATTGGTTTCACCATCGGTGATGTAGGGACCGAAACGGCCATCCTTAACGGTGACCTTCTTACCCGACACCGGGTCCTCACCAAACTCACGCAGCGGGGGCTTTGCTGCCCCGCGGCCTCGTTGCTTGGGCTGAGAGTAAATCTCAAGCGCCTCATCCAAGGTGATCGTCAAAAGCTGATCCTCGCTGGGAAGGGTGCGCGAATCGCTCCCCTTCTTCAGGTACGGGCCGTAACGACCGTTTTGCGCGGTGATGACCTCACCGTCAGAGGGATCAACACCGACCTCGCGCGGAAGCGAGAGCAGCGCAAGCGCGTCCTCCAGCGTGATGGTCGCAAGATCCATCGACTTGAACAACGAGGCCGTGCGCGGTTTTGCCGCAGCCTTCTTTCGCGTCTTCTTCGCGGGCTTCCCATCTTCAGAAGCTTCCGCTTCCTCGGCTTCTTCGGGCAGAATTTCCGTCACGTAGGGACCGTAGCGGCCATTCTTTGCAACCAGCATGTGTCCGCTTGCGGGATCAATTCCCAGTTCGCGTCCATCATCTGCAGCAAGCGCGAAGAGTTCCGTGATCTTTTCTTCGGTGAGTTCATCAGGTGCGACCTCGGGCGGCACATTTGCGCGCGTCCCATCGACCTTCTCCATGTAGGGTCCGTAACGGCCCACTCGCAAGGTGACACCATTTCCCATGTCAATGGAGTTCACTGCGCGAGCATCAATATCGTCTCCCAGGGATTCGACCTGGAACTTCAGTCCGTCAGCATCGCCCTTTCCGTCTGCACCAAAGTAGAAAGTGCTCAAGAACTCGTGGCGATCTTCGCTTCCCGCAGCAATCTGGTCCAGATCGTTTTCCATCGATGCTGTGAAGTCGTAATCAACCAAGTTCGACAGATTCTCTTCCATCAGTCGTGTGACCGAGAAGGCCAGCCAAGTCGGGACCAAGTACTGGCCCCGGTGGGTGACGTAGCCGCGATCGCCAATGGTTTGAATCGTTGCCGCATAGGTTGAGGGGCGACCAATTCCAAGCTCTTCCATGGTCTTCACCAAAGTCGCTTCGGTGTAACGTCCCGGGGGCTGAGTCTGGTGTCCCTGCGCCTGCGCCTCTTCAAGCAGCGCAACTTCCCCTTCGCTCACCTGCGGAAGGGTCTTCTCAGCATCGGTCGTTTCCGCGTCGTAGCGTCCCTTGTCCTGACCTTCTTGGTAGGCCAACCTAAAGCCGGGGGAAGTAATAACAGTTCCCGAGGCACTGGACAGCACTGCATGAGGCTGACCTTCGACCTCGACATCGGTACGCACGCGGATGGTTGCGGTAAAGCCAAGGGCATCTGCCATCTGCGAAGCGACAGTTCGCTTCCAGATCAAGTCATACAGTGCAAGCTGCTGACGATTCAAAACCGAGGCAACTTGCGCGGGAGCGCGGAAGTGATCCCCGGCGGGGCGAATGGCCTCGTGAGCTTCTTGCGCACCCTTAGAGGTGGTGCCGTAGATGCGCGGCTTCTCAGCCACGGCCTCGGCCCCATAAAGTTCCTTAGCCTGCTGGCGAGCAGCCTTAATAGCCTGCGAAGACAGGGCCGTAGAGTCGGTACGCATGTAGGTGATGAAGCCCGACTCGTACAGGGACTGAGCGGTACGCATCGTCGAGGACGCATTCCAGTGGAGCTTGCGGGAAGCTTCCTGCTGAAGCGTCGACGTCGTGAAGGGCGCTGCCGGGCGGCGGCGGTAGGGCTTCTGCTGGACAGAATCGATAGCGGAATCACGCGCGGCCTCGAGCGCTGCGGCAAAGAGCGGCGCGGAACGGGTGTCCAAATGGAAGGCCTCGTTCTTCTTGGCCTTCGCGGAAAGCCGACCGTTTTCATCAAAGTCAGAACCGGTTGCAACGGGGGAACCGTCAATATGCGAAACTTTTGCGCCAAAAGACTGACCCGACGCAGCAAACTGGGTATCGATCGACCAGTACTCAGCACTCACATGCGCCATACGGTCGCGCTCGCGATCCACAACCAAGCGCGTTGCAACCGACTGAACGCGGCCCGCGGACAGGGAAGGGCGAATCTTGCGCCAGAGCAGCGGCGAGACCTCGTAGCCGTAGAGGCGGTCAAGGATTCGGCGAGTTTCTTGGGCGTCGACAAGGTCCGTGTCGAGTTCGCGGGTATTTTCCAGAGCGCGTTGGATTGCTTCCTTCGTGATTTCGTGGAAGACCATGCGACGCACGGGAACCTTGGGCTTAAGGACTTGGAGAAGGTGCCAAGCGATAGCCTCACCTTCGCGATCCTCATCAGTTGCCAGGAAGAGTTCGTCGGACTCTTTCAGCAGCTTCTTGAGCTCGGTGACCTTTTTCTTCTTGTCGGGATTGACAACGTAGTAGGGAGTGAAACCATTCTCAACGTCGACGGCGAAGCGCCCGTAGGGGCCCTTCTTCATATCGGCAGGAAGCTCAGAGGGCTGCGGAAGGTCGCGAATGTGACCGATCGAGGCGGTCACGTGGTAGTCGGGTCCCAAGTATCCTTCGATCGTCGCCGCCTTGGCGGGAGACTCCACGATCACCAGCTTGGTCGCTGCCATTGTTTGTCCCTTCCGTTGCTACCTCGTATTTGTAGCACTCTTTGCTGGTCCTCCGATGGCGAGCGCCGACGGAGTACCACTGGGTAGGACCTTACCGCGTTACGGGGCTTTCCGGGAACCGATGTGCTTTCCCGCGCGTCTTCTGTGGATAATTCCCGAGGCCTAGATGGCGTCTTGCGGACGGGCGCGCACCATATCCATCGGCAGCAAGCCAAGTAGAGACATACCATAAGAATCCGTACAATATTCTGTACATACATGAAGAAGGGGGGAGCACCCATGAAGACCATGACCTACAGCGAGTCGCGCGCACGCTACGCCGAGGTCCTCGATCAGGTCGTCAACGACCGCGAGGAAATCATCATCACCCGCCAGGGCCACGAAAGCGCCGTCATCATGGCGCTCGACGAGTACGAATCTCTCATGGAAACCGTCTACCTCATGCAGTCCCCTGCAAATGCCCGTCACCTGCGCGAATCGATCGCGCGTCACCGCGCTGGTGAGGGTGTCGTCCACGACCTCGTTGAGCTCGACGAGGACTGACCCATGCACATCACATGGGACGAGGAAGCCTGGAACGACTATGTCTGGTGGCAGTTCGAGGATCGCAAAACCCTCAAACGTATCAACGCACTCATCAAGGACATCCAGCGCAACGGGAACGAGGGCATTGGCAAACCTGAACCCCTCCGTTACGAGTTCTCGGGGTACTGGTCACGTCGAATCGACTCACGTCACCGCCTGATCTACCAGATTAGCGACGACGGTAAAACCCTCTGGATCATCTCCTGCCGCTACCATTACGGCCAGTAGCTCCCGCGGTTTTAGAGCAGTGCACTGCCCAGGCGGCAGATGTTATCGATGTAGTGCTTGTACCAGGGAAGCGCGTTCCATTCCTCAAGGCTGAGCAGTCGCGAAGATGCTTCGATTCGCCTGTTATTCCCCTCCAGAAGTTGGACAAGATAAGGATCCTGAGCCAAAAGCATGGCTTCGTAGTTCAAGCCAAAGGATCGGTAATCCATATTCGATGAGCCGATTGCGGCAAGCTCCCCATCAACCACGACGTATTTCGAGTGGAGCATATGGGGCGGCGCATACAGGTGGATATTAACTCCGGATACTAAAAGAGACTCGTAGTATGCACGCTGAGCATGTCCTACCAAGAATTGGTCGAATTGCTCTGAAACGTAGAGGTCTACGCGAACTCCTGACATTGCTGCACCGGTGAGTGCGGCAAGCAAGGGTTCGTCCGGGATGAAGTACGGGCTGGCAATAGAGACATGATGCCGAGCCTGTGACACCATCGAGATGAACATCCGCAGATTCGGTTCTGAGGGATACGAAGGCCCGGATGGAATGATCTGCATCGGTTGCCCCATGGCGTTTTCAGGTGCTTCGCCATCCTCGGAAAGATTAAGTTCTTCAAGCGAAAGCTCCTGTTTGGTGGCGTAGTACCAATCTGAAGCGAAAACAGCTTGAACCTGGCGGACCACTGCACCGCTTACTTCAACGGAAGTATCGTGATATTCAATTCCCGCCTTTTGGTAGGCAGGAGTGTCATAGTCTGAGGCCACCAAATTATGTGAACCGATGAAGGCTTTCTGGCCATCAATGATGAGCAGCTTGCGGTGGTTACGCAGGTCAGGACGTCGAATGTGACCTTTAAAGATGCTCATGGGCAGCATCAAGTGCCATTCGATCCCAGACTCGTCGAGCATTCGGCTGAAACCACGCCATCCGGGAATAGTGCGAAGCCCGTGATGATCTATCAGCAATCGAACTTTGACCCCGCGAGTACGGGCACGAACCAAGGCTTTGTAGAGCGGATCAGTGGAATGATCCCACGAGGTCTGGAAGTACAGGACATTCACGTGATGGGTCGCTTGATCGACCTCGCGTGCCATCGCTTCAAAAGCTTGGTCAGTATCGCCGAGAAGCTGCAGAACACGCCCATGGCTGGGCGGGAAAGAGGTTTGTTTGTAGTTAAGCCGCATCAGTGAGGCTGTGCGCTCATCCATTCCGTCATTAACGAGGCCACTTTCGCTTCCACTATCACCGCGCAAGATTCCCTTGACCAGTTGGTGCGCCGCCTGATCCGATCGTAGGGCTTTGCCCATGGCCCACCATGAACCGAAAAATAAGTACAGCGGGACGCCAACAACTGGCCATAAAAAGATCAGTAACAGCCATGCCGTCGAGGTTGATGCCCTGCGCTTTTTAGGGACAACACCCAAGGCAATCAATCGAATCGCTAGGTCAATAGCCCCGACAAGGAGCCACAGCCACAGGGGTGGCTGATGGGTTAGAGGCGCGGGGAGAGGCATCGCAGTTACTCCTCATCCGATTCGACTCGAAGGAATCCCCAACGAATTAAGGTGTGCACCTGCGGGAAGAGTTCGCCCTGAAGCTGCCGGGAATCGCATTCCAATAGGGCTGCAAGAGCCCCGCAGATTTGACCAACGCTCAGCTCGCCATCTGAAGCACCAACCAAGGCACTCAAAGCAGTGGTCGAGGCAACCGATTGTCCAAGTCCTCCCCCTTGGTGAAGGATCAAGGCGGAGGGGTCTTGTGCCCCGGGTAGGAAATGCCGTTCTTCCGTCACATCGGAAGCAAAGTAGAGGTGAAGGTCGCTGAGATCATCGGGAAGCCGCAAGGATGCAAGCGCGCGCTGAACGTCTTCGCCGGATGGGGATTCTCCCCCTTCAAGCTCATCGCATTCGCACACGCCGGGGCGCGGCGTATCGAGCTTTCTCAGGGCGACCATGCCCATGCCAATTTCGACGACTCCTGCCTGAACGAAATCATCAAGCCACTGGGCGTATTCGCGTTCGTAGTCTTCGCGCTGATGCCATTGCTGACCGGAGTCACGAAGCCACATTTCAACGTAGTGAGCGGGATCAAGCCTGTCGCGCTGCACAATCCACGCGTCAATAGGAAGGTCTTCGACCCATGAGCGCACGACATTTTCCCAGTCCTCAGGGTGTCCCAATCGTCCGGGAATTTCCCAATTCGCAAGGAGTTGCGTCACACCGCCGGGCTTGAGGTAGTTCGGGCTTTCCCGAATCACCGTGCGCACCAGATGATCACGGCTCATTCCACCGTCCCGGTATTCCAGAACCCCCGAGGTACGAAGTGAATCTGGGGTGATAACAAAGGGCGGGTTCGAGGCGATCAGATCGAATTCTTCGCCTTCGACCGGTTCAAAGAGGGATCCTTGGCGAACATCCAATTCGACACCATTGAGCGCGGCATTAAAGCGCGTGATCTCACACGCCCGCGACGACAGGTCAGTTGCAACAACGCGAGTAGCGTGTGTGGCCAAATACAAGGCTTGGATTCCGCATCCACACCCCAGGTCCAAGGCGGATTCGACAGGAGTTCGAAGCGTCGCCTTCAAAAGAGAGGTCGTTGCCCCGCCGATTCCTAAAACGTGATCTGGGCGAATGGGTTCTCCCGTCACGTCTTCACCCAGGTCCGACAGGATCCACCAGTTTTTAAGGCCACCTTGAAGCTGTGCCGCGTGAGGACGCAGGTCGTAATTTGCTTTGAAAAGTTGCTGTCCTTCTGGTGATTTCGCATCGAGTGCGGGAAAAATCAATCCCAGGTCGACCGCGCCGCGCACCCCAAGAGTGGGCAGAGCCTGCGCAAGAACATCCCCACTTTCCGCGCAGCCCAAGACAAAGAAGCGCGTCAACACCGCAGCCGGGGTATCTTTCCGCTGAAGTTCGCGAAGTGCCGGAACCCTTTGATTACGCATGAGCGCAGCACGCGCGACCGGGCTGATCATGGCCTCCATCGCGTCGACACTCCACCCGGCACTACCCAGATCTGCAGCCAAGCGAGCGATCAGTCCGGGTTCCAATCCCGGTGTCGGACTGGGAAGAGTGTCAATCAGTAATTCCGTCATAGCATTACTTTCTCACGCCTGACATGCATCTGCGTCGACTTATTCACGCAAGTTCTCAGGCGCATATTCCCATGAGCTCCCCCACTGCGCAGATCCTTCACCTCCCCCATTAGAATGCCTGTGTCTCCAAGGAAAAGGATGAGTGGATGTCTGGCGGACTGGTAGCACTTCTGGACGATATTGCGGCACTCGCAAAAGCCACGGCTTCGTCTATTGACGATGTCGCATCGAGCGCGGTGAAGGTATCGGCCAAAGCGGTTGGCGTCGTCATCGACGACACCGCTGTCACTCCGCAGTACGTCTCCGGGCTTTCCCCCAAGCGCGAGCTGCCAATTATCGGGAAAATCGCCAAGGCCTCGTTAATCAACAAGCTGGTCGTCATTCTGCCTATCGCGCTTGTGCTCACGTGGTTTGCGCCGCAGGTTTTGCCCTTCCTCTTGATAGCGGGCGGCGCTTACCTGTGTTTTGAGGGCGGCGAGAAGGTTCTCGAGGCCCTGCACTGGCTTCCCGAACACGAAGACTCAGCCGAAGACACAGCTCCTCAAAGCGCGGAAGACCTCGAAAAAAGCATCGTCTCTTCGGCCTCACGCACCGATCTCATTCTTTCCTCGGAAATCATGCTGGTCTCCATGGATGGACTGAACTCCGAGTCCATGTCGATGCGCGTTGCAGTCCTCATCGCGGTCGCTTTCTTCATGACTTTCTTTGTCTACGGGATCGTTGCAGTCCTGGTACGAATGGACGATTTCGGGCTTCGCTTGGCCAAGGGCGCGACTCATCCGGACGATAATCGCCCCGGTCCCGCGGATAATATCGGCCGTGGAATTGTGCGCGTGATGCCCAAGGTTTTCAACGCAATCGGCCTTGTTGGAACGGTTGCAATGCTGTGGGTCGGTGGCCACCTCGTCATCGAAAACCTCGCGAAGGTGGGCGTCGGCTTCTTCCACAACGTCGTGTCGACGATTGAGCACACGCTCGCTTCGGGCGGCGCTTTCCTTGGCTGGCTCGTTGAGACCACGTGTGCGGCAGTGTTTGGCATTGTGCTCGGCTCGCTGATCACCGGAGTTGTCGTTGGGGTTTCCCACCTTTTCCGCCGAGGCCGAGGCCACTGAGCCTTTCCCCGCTCCCCTTTTGTATAGTGCGTTGAGCGCTGAGTGAACTCGCCCACCTCTACGCCCACACCTAGGGACTTAAGTACTAGGCTTGGGATATCAACCCCTAAGTGTAAGGAGAGCCCGATGAGCGTTTACACCCTTCCCGAACTTCCCTACGATTACGCGGCACTGGAGCCCCACATCTCTGCAAAGATCATGGAGCTGCACCACGACAAGCACCAGGCCAACTACGTGGCCGGCGCAAACACTGCACTGGAGAAGCTGGAAGCAGCCCGCGAAGCCGGCGATTTTGCCGCAATCAACCTGTGGGAAAAGAACCTGGCCTTCAACCTGGGTGGCCACACCAACCACTCGATCTTCTGGACGAATATGACCGGTGACGGCGCTTCTCGCCCCGAAGGCAATCTGGCCGACGCCATCAACGAGTTCTTCGGTTCCTTCGAGAAGTTCCAGGCACAGTTCGCCGCTGCAGCCCTCGGTCTTCAGGGCTCCGGCTGGGCCGTTCTCGCATGGGACACCCTGGGCAAGCGCCTCGTCACCTACCAGCTGACCGATCAGCAGGGCAACATCCCCGTTGCAACTGTTCCGCTGCTCATGCTGGACATGTGGGAGCACGCTTTCTACCTGGATTACCTCAACGTCAAGGCCGACTACGTCAAGGCTTGGTGGAACGTTGTGAACTGGGAGAACGTCGCACAGCGTTTCGCAGCAGCCCTGTGATCACTGCTTGTTTGTTTTAAAGGTTGTGGCCCCCGCCTTCAGGCGGGAGCCACAACCTTATCTACGGAAGTTATCCAAGGCGACTCTGGAGCTCTCGGTACTGGGCGAGCTTTTGCTGAACATCAGCGATGTAGCTAATCAGCATGACTTCATCGACGCGGTGATTCCGTGCAAAGTTCGCAATCGTCTGAGCAACCTGGTCGTAGGTACCGATGATGATCGAACGATCGCGTTGTGCCCATCGCAGTGCGTCTTCTCGATCTTCGACGCTCATCTGCTCAGGGCGCTGGAATCGCACGGGGCGTCCCAGTCGTAAACACATACGGAAACTCAAGGCGGGAAGTGCTTGTTCTAGGGCTTCGGCTTCAGTTTCTGCAGCGCTCACCGCGAGCGCGGAAAGGGTCTGTCCTTGGCCCTCGCCCAGGTTTTCGGGCAGGTGTGCACGGTAATGGTCCATGACCTCGGGCTGTTGCTGGCCGCTGAAGAACTGCGCGTAGGCGTAGTTCATGTTTCGAGTCCCCGCCCAGGCCGCGCTCTGACCTGAAGAACCCAGCAACCACAACTCGGGAAGCTCATCGGGGCGCGGGTAGACACCAACAGAGGTGTAGGGATGTCCCTCGGGCAGAGTTCCTCGCATGAAAGCCAAAGTTTCATCGATCAGAGCATTGATCGACGCCGGATCAATCGTTGCCCCCTGGTTGAGTGCGCGGGCGGAGATCATGTCACCGCCAGGAGCACGTCCCAATCCCATGTCAACACGGCCGGGGAACAAAGTTGCCAGAGTGAAGAACTTTTCTGCCATCTGCAAGCTGCCCTGATGCAT
The DNA here is from genome assembly GCA_900541895.1 of uncultured Actinomyces sp. GTDB lineage: Bacteria > Actinomycetota > Actinomycetes > Actinomycetales > Actinomycetaceae > Pauljensenia. Next base: position 115,674 of record UWSI01000003.1, read on the forward strand.
GGCCATCACGCCACCAGAACCAATACGGATTCGCGAGGTCCGGTCCAGAAGGTGGGTCATCACCAGCTCAGGGGCAGAGGACATAAAGACCGGGGTGTTGTGGTGCTCTGCGATCCAGAAGCGATGGAACTCCATCTCTTCAAGTCCGCGAGCCAAGGACACCATGTCTTCAAGTGCCTGATGCGGAGTTGACCCGTCAAAAAGCGGAACCTGTTCCAGTGCTGAGAGGCGCATTGTTACCCTTCCGTTTCACACAATATCCGCCACTTAAACACGGTTATTTTTGAGAATATTCCGCTCAGCGGAAAGCAGCACCCCGCCTCGGCGGAATCGCGGGCATGCCCAAGCCGACTACGCGGTGTCCCTCACCATCAGAAGAACCACCACCGGATCCGCATCCGCAACCACCGCAGGAGGCACCAGCGACGGCCTCGCCGCCCAAGTCTTCGGAATCGAAGTCAATCCCGACCAACTGCAGCACGCCATCGTCTTCACCATCGCGCTCGGCGGCATTGTGCTGTTGCACAGCGGTTGCCAGCATCAGCTTGATTCGGTTGAGCTGATTGACTTCCGAGGCGCCCGGATCGTAGTCGACAGCGACGATATTCGCCTGCGGGTAGCGGTTACGCAGCGCACGGAACATGCCCTTTCCAACAATGTGGTTCGGTAGACATGCGAAAGGCTGTGCGCAGATGATGTTCGGGCATCCGTGTTCAATCATGTCGACCATCTCCGCCGTCAGGTACCAGCCTTCACCGGCTTGGTTCCCAAGGCGTGCGATATCCTCCGAGCGCGAGATCATCTCTTCGATGTCACGGTGGGCTTCGAACTTCCCATTTGTCTCTTCGAAAGCCTTGTGAACTGGGATTTCATACTTCTTGAGCAGCCACAGAGCCATGGGTAAGATCTTGCGCTGTTTGCCATCGATCCCCAGGTTCTCGTAGTCCCACTCCGCAGTCGCAACCGAATTGTGGAAGAACTGCATGAGTCCGGGAAGCTCAGCCTCACAGCCCTCAGCCTCGATGACGTCAACTGCGTGGTTATTCGCATCGGGGTGGAACTTCACAAGGATCTCTCCCACCAGCCCAACGCGAGGTTTACGCGGAATATCACGCAATTCCAGGGCGTCAAACTCAGCAACGCAGCGCTTGATCAGCGTCGAATAGCGCAGTCGCCCCGTCAGGAGACCCGTCGGACCGACGCGTCCCAAAGTCTCAGAGCGATCACTCACAACCCACTCGCGCACGATCTGATCCCAGCGGCGGTACAGTTCCATCGCGCTTCCGGGCACGGCCTCGTAAGGACGCACGCGAAGAAGCATGGACTGGATCGCGTCACCGATCACGAAGGCTTGGATCGCCTTGTGGATGTGGCGAATTCCGATCTTGAAGCCGGGGTTGTCTTCCAGCCCCTGAACGGAAAGCGCAATGACCGGGACCTGCGGATATCCCGCATCGCGAAGGCCCTTACGCAGCAGTGCGGCGTAGTTCGTTGCGCGGCACATGCCACCCGTCTGAGTGATACCGACCGCGGTCTTATCGGGATCTGCTCGACCCGACACAAATTCGTCGATCAACTGACCGATGACGACAATCGCCGGGTAACAAGAATCGTTGTTGACGTACTTCAGACCCGTTTCCATGGTCTGGCGGCTCGTGTGCTCAAGGACTCGAACATTGAGTCCCGCGCGCCTGAACAAGGGCTCGAGGAAACGGAAGTGGATCGGCGACATCTGCGGGGCAAGGATTTCGTATCCCGCATCGCGCATTTCCTCGGTAAAGACGGCTCGTGCTTCGATGTGTCCGGCCTTGACCTGCTCGGATTCTTCGCGCGCGGCAACCGAAGCTGGGTCCTCGTGCACCGCAGTGTCGATTGTTCCCGAGGCCATGGTTCCTCGCTCCGCAACCGCCGCTTCTAGGGAACGCAGGCGGATCTTCGCAGCACCCAGGTTCGATACCTCGTCAATCTTAAGGACCGTGTGCACGTCGCCGCGTCCCTCAAGGATCTCTTGAACCTGGTCGGCGGTGATTGCGTCAACGCCACAACCGAAGGAGTTGAGCTGGACCATCTCAAGGTCAGGCTCATCGCCCACGCGGGCAGCGGCCTCGTATAGGCGCGAATGGTAGGACCACTGGTCGCGCACGCGAAGAGGGCGCTCCAAGCGCTGGTCAATGATGGAGTCCTCGGTGAGGACGGCCATTCCCAGTCCGACAATGACCTCGGGAATACCGTGGTTTATTTCGGGGTCGAGGTGGTAGGGGCGGCCCGCCAAGACGATTCCGCGCACTCCATGTTCGCGCATCCACTCGAGTGCTTCGCGGCCCTTTTCCTTGATTTCAGCCTTGACCGCGGCGTCTTCTTCCCATGCCTTGTCCAGTGCACGGGTCATTTCTTCAACGCTGATGTCGTAGCCATACTGGGCGAAGGTGCGCACAAGGTGGGCGGGTAAGTAATCACGGTTGCCGAAGTTGATGAAGGGGCTGATGAACTTCACGCCCGGCTCATTCAGGCGTTCCATATTGTTGCGGATGACTTCGGGGTAGGTTGCAACGACCGGGCAGTTGAAGTTGTTATCCGCATCGGTGAGCTTTTGCTCGAAATCAACGCAGGGGTACCAGATCGTTGTAATCCCCTTGTCCAGCAGGGATTCGATGTGTCCGTGGACGAGCTTGGCCGGATAGCACACGTTTTCGGAAGGGATCGATTCCATTCCCTGCTCGAATAGCTCGTGGTTGCTTCGCCCCGAAATCATCACGCGGAAACCGAGCTCGGTGAGCATCGTGAACCAGAAGGGGTAGTTCTCGTACATGCCCAGAACACGAGGAATACCAATATCTCCGCGGAATGCCTTGGCTTCGGTGAGGCGTCGGTATCCGAAGATCCTCTTGTACTTCCAGTCATAGAGGTTGGGAAGGTCCGACTTGCGTGGAACCTTTTCTAGGCTTGCCCCGCGCTCACAACGGTTCCCCGACACATGCCTTTCTCCGTTGGAAAAGGTCGAGATGGTCATCTGGCAGTGGTTTTGACACAGGCGGCAGGTCTTGCGCGTGGTCTCGACCTGGAAGTCCTCGAGGTCTTCCACGCGAGCGAGTGTCGACTCACCTTCGCCACTGTCATGCATGCGGGCCGTGAGCGCCGCGCCGTAAGCTCCCATGAGTCCGGCAATATCGGGGCGAACAACTTCGCGACCGGTCAGCAGCTCGAATGCGCGAAGCACCGAGTCGTTGAGGAAGGTTCCGCCCTGAACGACGACGCGTTCGCCCAGGTCCGAGGGATCCTTGAGCTTGATGACCTTGTACAGGGCATTACGCACGACGGAGTAGGACAAGCCGGCGCTGATATCGCGCACATCCGCGCCTTCTTTTTGCGCCTGCTTGACCGAGGAATTCATGAAGACCGTGCAGCGCGTTCCCAAATCCACGGGATTCGTTGATTCCATGGCCATTTTCGCGAAGTTTCGCACATCGGTTCCCATGGTCTGCGCGAAGGTTTGCAGGAAGGAACCGCATCCCGAGGAGCAGGCCTCGTTGACGGAAATGGAATCGACTGCGTGGTCCTTGATCCGCAGGTATTTCATGTCCTGGCCACCGATGTCGATGACCGAGGTGACGCCGGGCTGGATGAATTCCGCGGCGCGATAGTGTGCCATTGTTTCAATTTCGCCCTCGTCCATGGTCAGGGCCGCAGTGACCAGACCTTCACCGTATCCGGTTGCACAAGATCGGCCAATCACGGTGCCTTCGGGCAGTTCACTGCGGACCCTTCGGACAATTTCTACCGCTGCAGCAACGGGGTCACCTTCGTTGGAGGCATAGTGGGTGAAGACAATACGGTCATCTTCGTCAATGAGAACAGCCTTGATAGTGGTTGAACCGGCGTCAATTCCGAGCCAGCAGCGCCCACGAGCCTCAGAGAGGTCGGCCTTGGGGATGACTTCTTGTGCGTGACGCTGGACGAATTCTTCTTTTTCTTCCGGGGTCGCGAAAAGGGGCCGCATGCGCGGAGATTCAGCCTCGACCTGAGCAGTGGCGAGGCGGTCGATCAGTTGCTCGAGCGCGTTTCCTTCCTCTTCGCCTCGTTTCTTTGCTTCTTTCGAGGCCAAGAGCGCAGCACCTATTGCGACATAAAGCTGCGCGTTTTCCGGGGTGATAAAAGAGTCTGCCTTGGGAAGCAGGGTCTTGTAGGCCTCGCGAAGTTGAGGGAGGAAGTGCAGCGGGCCACCAAGAAACATGACGTTTCCGCGGATGGGGCGACCGCAGGCAAGACCCGCAATGGTTTGGGTTGCGACCGCGCTGAAGATCGAGGCCGCGAGGTCCTCGTGCGCGGCACCTTGGTTGATCAGTGGCTGGATATCCGATTTCGCAAAGACACCGCAGCGCGAGGCGATGGGGTAAAGCTGGGTGTGCGCTTCGGCCAGCGTATTGAGTCCTGAAGCATCGGTGTGGAGCAGCGTGGCCATCTGGTCAATGAAGGCACCGGTTCCACCCGCACAGGTTCCGTTCATGCGCTGTTCAGGGGTGGGGTGAAGGTAGGTGAGTTTTGCGTCTTCACCGCCAAGTTCGATGACGACGTCAACTTCTGGGTGGAGTCGCTGAGTGGATTCTGTTCCTGCGATAACTTCCTGAACGAAGGGGATGCCCATTGCGCGGGCTGTCGTCAGGCCGCCAGAACCGGTGATCGCGGCTTGGACGACAAGTCCTGGGTAGATGTCCTCGATGTCTTCGAGGAGGTGTCCGAGTTCGGCGCGAACATCTGCGTTGTGGCGGCGATAGTCGGAGAAGAGGATTCGATTGCCATCCAAGACAACGGCTTTGACCGTCGTTGACCCCACGTCAATACCAAGCTGGCACGGGTGATCCGGCGTGCTTTCGACGTGTAGACGCGAGCCTTCAATGATCTGCGTATCCATGCTGCGAAACTATGACGCAGATTTCTAATTTCCAAACTGTTGAAATTAGACTGAGCTCATGGCGACGATGCATCAACCAACGGCGGGAAAACAGCGAAAAGCGCCTTCAGGTTCCCTGACAAATGACCTCGAAGTTTCATCAGGTGTTGAAATTTTCGATTCAAATAACGCAACATCATCCGTATCTAAAATCCACCGTGGCCCCAGCGCCTGCCGAGGCGAAATCAAACAGCACATCATTGCAGTTGCTAGAAGCGAATTCGTCACGCAGGGTTACGACCACACAACCCTGCGTTCAATTGCCCGAGGAGCCGAGTGCGACCCCGCGCTCATCACCTACTATTTCGGAACTAAGCAGAAACTTTTCCGCGCCTGCATGGATCTTCCCCTCGACCCGGCCTCGGAGATCATCGCACTTCTCACCCCAGGCCCACAGGGAGCTGCCACGCGCTTAGTCGACTACATCCTGGACCTCTACGAGCACACGCTGACTTCAGATACTCTCTTGGCACTCATGCGCGCACTGATTACTGATACCTCAACCTCCCAGCGCTTCCGCACATACATCCGAAGCGATGTCTTAGAGCAGATCAGTCAATTCCTTGCCGCGGACCCTGAACGTGCTCGACGCCTTGGCGAGGAGCTCGAGATCATCCTTTCCATGCTGTACGGCGTAGTCACCATGCGCTACATCATTGCTCTGGAGCCCCTGGCAACCATGCCACGTCAACGTATCCACGAAAGCCTCACCCCTCTTTTGCAACAGCGCATCGATCGCATTTTCGCCTCAGTTCTTCCGCAATAAAACGCCACTTTCGGCGCGCGCGCGGCATCAATTCGCAAGGCTGTTGGCACAATTGGAGCATGACAACTCACGCTCCCACTGCTGAAGAACGCGCAGCATTTGTCGCCCCCCGACCCAAGCGTCACTGGTGGCAAACACGTAAGGGCACCGCTGCCGGCACCGCTGGGGGCAAAGTCGTCTATTTCGCTCGAAGTGCAACCATTATTGATCCCTCAACCCAGGCTCACTACCTAGACCGCTCAGATCTTGCTTTCCGCGCCGATTCAACGGTCGCTGTTTTCGACCCCCAGGCTGCGCGCCGCCATCATGTCGCATGCGTCCTTTCTGGCATCAGCCCGCTTGATGAAGGTTCGGTGTGGATGCCCACGGGCAGCAGGACTACCCTGATCAGCCCGGACGAAGTCCTCAACCCCTCCCTCACGCTCCTCCAAAACTTGGTGATTCCGTGCGCAACGATGGGGCAAACCCTTGATCCCGAGGTCATCGAGTCAACGGCCTCTCGCCTGAACATCGATCTCACGCGTTCCGCCAGTGATCTTTCAGCCTCTGAATTGCTGGATTTCCAGGTGTTGCGCGCGATCGTGTACCGCGCAAACCTGGTGATTATTAGCGACCTTCCCGCCGATGTCGACCAGGGTGATTTCCTTGACGAGTTCTTCGATGCTCTTACGCCCCTGCGTTCCAGCGGCGCGTGCGTCGTTTTCTTTACCGATCTTGCCCAAGCTGCCGAGCATGCCGACCGCCTTCTCATCATTGCGAATAGTGCGGTCGCCGCAGACACCGAAAAGGTTGATGCGCAATTCATCCGCATGGCCTACGAGGCGATCAACGAAGACCCTTCCTCCTACCTTGGACCGATCCCACGCGCGGGCGATCCGATTCTTCCCCCTCCTTCCCCCAGCGACGAGGCCAACTCCCCCGCCGGTGCCACCTCTGCAGCTCACACCGACTCGGCGACCATTGCCCCCAACCTCGCCCACGAAGATGACGAGGCGTCAGAAGAGGAAGCCCGCCCTGCGAAGGAGAGCAGTCACGAGGAAACTAGCTCGGCCTCGGAGATCGAGGAAGAGGAGCCCGCAATCACGCCCAATTGGCACCCGCTGACTACTCGGGTTGTGCGCACAGCAGACTCTCCGCTCCCCGAGCCAGTGACTTCACAGTGGGATGACAATCCTGAGACCGCAGAGATTGCTCTCGCCGCAATTGCTGAGGCACAGCGTTTCCATCGCATTGATCAGGCGCGCGCTTCATTGGGTGATGAACTCAAAGAACAACTGAACGAAGATTTACCTGCCGCTTCTGAGGCAAGCCCCGAGGAACTCGCACTGATCGAACACGCACAAAAAATCTTGGGCGAGCTCCCCGGTTCGGTAATACCGGATGAGGATTCTGCACCCGAGTCGGATGCTAAGTGACACGTATTCGTGTCAAAATTAAAGAGTGACTGCACTTCGGTGCCCATCTTCGTAGGAAGCGATGAAGGTATGAGTAATTACCGTCCCTCTTTGGGGCAGGTTCCGTCTGAGCCCAAACCCCCCAGCATTGGCGAGCTTTTCGGCCGTATGACGGCGCAAATCTCCACGCTCATCCGCGGAGAAATTGAACTGACGAAGACCAAGGCGATGACCTTCCTCAACTTCACAAAAGCGGGGATCATCGCACTTGCTGTTGCGGGCGTTTTCGCCCTCTACGGCTTGGGATGGCTTCTGCACAGCGCAGAGCTTGCGCTGGCTTTGGTCCTTCCCGCTTGGGCAGCGTCACTCATTGTGTGCGGGGTGATCTTCTTGATCGTGATCATCTTCGCTCTGGTTGGCATCTCGAAGCTGAAGAAGTCCAGCCAGCACATTCCCGCACCCCAGCAGGGCCTGAAGGAAGATGTGGATGCCGTGAAGAAAGGGGCCCAAAAGTGAGCAACGAGCAGACTCCAGCGGACCTGAGCGCAGATGAGATTGAAGCCCAGCTACGTATGACGCGTATTGAGCTCACCAACACGGTTGATCAGCTTGTGACACAACTTCACCCTTCGTACCAGATTGAGCAGGCAAAGCAGAATGCTCAGGCAAAGGTTGAAGAGCTGAAGGAACGCGCTCGCTCAACTTGGGAACTGGCACGAGAAGGTGACACTGACGCGATTCGTACTCTGGGAATTGCCGCGTGCTCTGTCGTGGCGGTTGTCGGTCTTGTTGCGTGGCGTATTACTTCGCGCGTGAGGCGTTCGGCTTCTCGAAACTCCCGCTGAAGGCGTAATTTGGCCCCATCCAACACTTCGGGTGGGGATCGGGCATCGTTTTTAGGTATGATGTTCCCACGAAACATTTTGAACACCTAGGGCACCGCTTGTGCGGACCCGACCGAAGTAGAGGGGGTCGACGCCATGGGGCGCGGCCGTCAAAAGGCCAAGCAGACGAAAGTCGCACGCAAGCTGAAGTATTTCAGCCCTGACACCGACCTGGATGCACTCCAAAGGGAGCTTGCAGCCGGGCATGAGTCGCATAGCGAAGAGCAGACAGACGAAGACGATCTGTACGCACGCTACGCTGATTACGCCGAAGATGACCAGGATTCCCAGGACGACCACTGGGATGACGAGGACTACTGGACCTCCCCTTCCTCGCAATCGCGAAAGTAGCTGAGCTCTCTTCCGCTTTAAGACATACGGAAACACCGTCAGACGGGTTTTTACACCCTGCTGACGGTGTTTTTGTATCCACCTCAGGGTAAGGCCATGTAGGGCATCGAGAAGCTCCCTGAAGATTCAAGGGGTATCACTACTCCGCCCCCCGGATAAAACACAGTCCCGGTGCGCAGTTCAGTTCGGTGGCTGCGCGGGGCCTGTCGTCTGACGGGATCAGCTCCTCGACGAAGAGTTCATCACTGCTGAGACGATAGCGGCGACGATGCCTGCAACGATGAGGATGAGGCCAAACGGCAAAACGTAGAAAATCATCCCGACCGGGAACCAGTACAGGCCGTCTCCACCGTCTCCGTGGTCGCCCGGGATGAGCTCAATGACGAACCCGGCGAGGAAGGGAGAGACGGCGAGCAGTGCCCCGATTCCAGACAAAATGCCCGCCAGCTTGTACGACACGCGACGCTTCACAGGCTGCGCGGGCTGCCCCGCAGGCTGCTGAGGATAAGGGGTGCTCACTAGGTTCCTCCTTTATTGCACCGACATACGGCAACGAGACTGTGAAGAACCCACACATCCCCCGTACCGAAAAGTCTTTCAAGAATTGAGACTAACAACAAGGCAACTCCCATGCAAAACACGCTCACCCCACAAGCGCGCGCAGCGACGGCCTCCTCAGGCGAGCGCAGGCCCGATATTACAACGAAAAGGCGACACCTCGACCATCGCCAGCAAAGCGACGGGCAGGTTCAGATGAGAACCAGCAGGGGGAGGAAAAGCACGCACCAGCACAGGGGCACATTCAGGACTATTCCCCACGTGGCGAGTGCCCGCTCAGCCTCGCTGTCAGCGCGCCGACGCGCACGTATTCCCATGATCAAGCCCGCAAGTTGGACGAGGCCCGCCGGGACGGACATGTAGAAGCAGACGGCCACGACAATCAGGCCGGGCAAGAACGGGTCTTCCAACGCCGTAGCGACGTAGTGGACCGCCGCAACCAGGCCGACAAGCATCGCTCCACCCATCATCAGCAAGCCCGCGACACCCACCCCAACCGATTTCGCACCCGCGCTGCTAAAGAAGCGTTCGAACAGGGAGAAACACGCAGACAGGACCGCACCGCCACACACAGCGAGGAGAACAGCGAGACTGCCTGGGCTGTCAGTAAGGCCCACGGCAGGGATGATGCCGGCGCAGCCAAGGAAGAAAGCATTCACACCCACTCCCAGCGCGCAGCGCCCAAGCTCCGCGCGCTCCTCGGCGTACCTTCGCCCCACGAACCCGGCGATGACACCCGCCAGATGAATGGCCCCCGCGACGCCGGCTACGGGCAGGACAGAACGGATGAACTCATCGTCGCTCATCACCGCAAACTCACCGGGAATGACGAGGCGAGCACGGGCACTCATCTCGTCAAAAACCGAGGTCGACAGGACGATGAAACCCCCGATCAGCACCGCAAGTCCGGTGAGTGCGCAGAACAAGGACAGCCTGTGCATCGTTCGCAACACTCGTTTGTCAGGCGCAGATGCGGGACCGGTGTGGTCAGTTATGGCGTTCTCCGTCCGGCGATCGTGTCAGGCCTCCACCCTATCAAGGGGGCACCGAGGCCGCGCGATGCGCTCACCCGAGGAGGGTCCGCAGCACCTGGGCGACCCCGGCCTCGTTGTTGGAGGGGGCGATGAAGCGAGCGGCCTCGAGGACATCTTGCGAGGCGTTGGCCATCGCGAAGGACAGGTCCCCCTCGCTCATCATCGACAGGTCGTTACCGGCGTCGCCAAAGACGGCGGTCTGAGAGCGGTCAACACCGAGGAAGCGCTGCAGGTCGCGCACGGCGCTCCCCTTGTCGACGCCTCGAATCTGCAGATCCGCCCAGTTCGCGCCGGAAATCGCGTACTGGTGGGTATCGGCAAAATTGGCCAGGGTCGCCTCCGCGAGCGCCTCAACCGGGCCGAGGACGAAGACCGCGAGCTTGACGATCGCGTCATCGATCTCGCCGGCCTCGATACCGTCGATGATGGCGATCTGGTCGTCGACACGCTTCGTGCGGTGATAGTAGGGCAGAACGCCGTCGACGAAGCGGTCGTCAGTGCGCTCAACGTAGGCGAATTGCTTGCCACACATGACCAGGCCGCCGTCGATCCCATCCGGACCCGAGGTAGCTTCGCGGACGAGGCAGACTGCCTCGCGCATAGTGGGGGCATCGAGGGGGCTGGAGGAGACCTCGACGCCGTCGCGCATGACGATTCCGCCGTTCTCGCCGATGACGGTCATGCCGGGGCGCCCGGGGAACATGTCGATGAGGGTCCACACCTGGCGGCCGGACGCGGGCGCGAAGGTGACGCCGCGCGCGTCCATCTGGTCGAGCAGCTCGTCCATGCCGGGCGGGAAGTTCTTGTCGTCGTCCAGGAGGGTGCCGTCCATGTCGACGGCAGCCAGACGCAGGTCAGCGCCCGCATAACGCGCGGGGTCAGTGGGGGGCATCATGGGTCCATTGTGCCCGACCGGTGGCCCTGACGCTCACACCGGGGACGAGGCCGGGGCAACTTCACGCTGGCGGACGCGGCCGGGCGACGACCCTTAGTTGTCGCCGCTCGGCATACTGGATATCTTCTCCGCGATTCCCATGAAAAGGGCAATAACGAGAACAATGATGCCACCGAACAGGTCTTCGGACACCTCAAGGACGAATTCTTCCGCGGCCAAGAATGGCAGACCTTCGAGAGCTTCAAAGCCGACCTCGACGCCTACATCACGCACTGGAACACGGTAAGACGCCAAGTAAAGCTCAAGGGCCTGACCCCGGCAGAATACCGGGATCAGGCCCTACAGGAAGCCGCATAACAGCTACCATTAAACGCGTCCAAGTTTCGGGGCGCAGTTCATTTCTCGCCACCGGGACCAGCGTTATAGCGTCAGTGCGCTAGATGGTTCAGCCCATCTTGCGACGCGTTGCAACTGCAGCGCCACCGGCGATCAATGCTGCCATTCCAAGGCCCAGCAGAATTCCGCTGTCTGCACCGGTCTTTGCCAGGGAAGACTTGGGGTTCTTCGGCTTATCCGGAGTGGTCGGCGGAACCGCAGGAGGATTCGACTCTGAGGGTGCGGGAGGCACCGAGGTGGTGGTCGAGGGGGACGGCTCGGGCGTGGTGATGCTCGGGGTAGGCTTCGGCATCGGAGTCGTCGTGGACGGGGTGGGCTTCGGAGCCGGAGTCGTGGTCGACGGGGTGGGCTTCGGCATCGGTGTCGTGGTCGACGGGGTGGGCTTCGGAGCCGGTGTCGTGGTCGACGGGGTGGGCTTCGGAGCCGGAGTCGTCGTGGACGGAGTGGGCTTCGGAGCCGGAGTCGTGGTCGACGGCGTCGGAGACGGGGTTGGTGTCGTCGTCGAAGGTGTCGGCGAAGGCGTCGGTGTCGTGGTCGACGGCGTCGGAGAGGGCTTCGGCTTGGTCACGTTGGTGACTGTTGCGGTGTAGTCCTTTTCAGGGTTAACCGTCAGAGTTGCGGTCTTCTTGTCCGCACCCAAGGTGATGCCATCAGCTTCACTGAAGACACCGGAGGTCGCGTTATCCCACAGAACACTTGCATCAGGAAGGTTCTTTTCCTTGATAGTGACCTTTGTTCCGATAGGCAGCTTATCCGGGTAGGTGTAGGTCTGTCCCTTCTTCACAGTGACCGTTTCAGTCCGGTCAACACCGGGGCCCTTCAGGGTGACCTCGAAAGTAAAGTCCGGGTTCTCGGTCAGCGCTGCGGCAGAATCATCGACCTTCTTAGCAATCGAGAAGACCTGCTTTGCTTCTGCTTCAGCATCAGCACCGTAGACCAGCTTTTGACTTGCAGTTGATGCACCCGGAGTGCCCGGAGCCTCAATGTTTGCAGTGTTCCAGTAGCGTCCGTTCACCAGGTTCTCAACGCGACCGTAAAGAGTGAAGACCGCGAACTGGTTCGCAGGAATCTCAGGAATCTGAATCTTGAGCGCGTTTGCGTCACAGGTGATGGTTGCGTTTTGACGGAGCGAGCCGTTAGAGAGGTCCGCACCGCCGTAGTTTGCGCCACCAACAGCTGCAAGAAGCTTAAAGTTCTTGACATCGGTCTTCAACTGGTTCGTCAGATCGGTGCAGTCGAAGTCCCACTTGGTGTCTTCAGAGTTATCGGTAAAGGTCACGTTCTTCAGACCTGCAGAGCCACCGGGAATGGTCACGCGCCAAGAGATGGTGCGGCTCTTGTTGTAAACGGTACCGGGGAAGGTCCAGAAACCATCCTTACGGAAACCATCACCAACACCGACGCCCTTCTTGATGTTAACGTCAACAAACTTGGTGTCGGTCAGATGGAAGGGCTGCGTGCCTCCCGTTTCTTTGGCTTCCATGGTCAAGCGCGAGCGGGTAACAACCCAGCCATCCCAAGATGCCGCACCCTCAGCTGCTTCGTTGAAGACAACCTTGACAGTGCCATCTGATCCCCAAGTTGCGCAGCCAATCACGCTGCCCGATGCAGACCTCACATCGAAGGTGAAGGGAGCAATCGGGTTCGCAGACTTAGTCGAAAGCTTGTACTGGAAGTACTGACCTGCGGTGACCTTCGAGCTGGTCGACCACTTAACCTTGAAACCAAGAGTCTGACCTTCGGTAAGGTTCGTCGTTGCATTTCCATTGTCGTCAACCAGTTCAGGCTGGCCAACAGTCATTTTCGACGTGATATCCGTGGTGGGCGCCGGACAGGTTGCGGCATGAGCGGCGGGAGCGGCAGCGTCAGAGAAGATCTCAACAGCACCGATGCCACCAACCGCAAGCGTCAGCGCTGCGAGCGCAGAAACCGCGCGCTTAGTGCGGAGAGTTGTCATAGGGAAAACTCCAAAAATCCGAAGATTGATAGATTCAAGAATATATTACAGCTATTCAGGCTTAAATTCCTAGTGTTTTCTCAGCAAAATTTATTCAGATTTCATTCATAAACATCTCATAAAGAAACCAGGAAATCATCCTCGTCAACCACAGCTCCGCCTGCAATTCCAAGGATAATTGTTGCTGCAGACTCTATATCGCGAGTCGAACGCATACGCTCCAAACGCTCGGAACGAGTGACGATATTCTCAGGAACCTCAACATTTCCCTTAGGAAGCCACCGCAGTCGATATTCAATAACCGCTCCCTGCGCCCATTCCTCCCAGCGCAAAACATGAGGAACCTGCTCAACCTGATGCACTTCAACCATCATGATCGACTGATTCCCAATAGGACTGAGCAAAGCAAAACCGTCAACAACTTGTTCAGCACTGAGTGCATGTTCACGATCTCGTGCTAGGGCTTCTCGCAACTCATTACTCAACTCATGCACCACAGAACGCAGCTCTCGTTCAGCCTCAGCATCGCGACGACTCTGGCGGGAAGGCTCTCCCTTCGCACCAGCAACCAACTCACGCGAATCAATTGTCTCTGGGAAAGCCTCAGCCAAGGCCTCGGCAAGCTCAGCGGGACCCACCCAACGCGATGAATACACGGCCAAGGACACTGCGGAATCAGGATCGGGCTCCATGACAACGCCGCTTCCGGCAATGCGCACAGCCCCGGCCAAACGCCGAGCCATCCGCTCCAGCACCAGCAAGACCTGATATTCGAGGCCAACGGGCAATCCCTCCGGGAAAGCCGCAGCCCAGCGGTCACTCGCGGCAAGCTCAGGCGGTGCGGGCTCCCCGCGCATCGGCTCACACTCTACAACCCACGCGTGAGTGAAATCTGCACCCAAACCAAGTGGGCCTCGAACGTTAACGGGAAGCGCCCAAGGGCCAGAAAGCTCTACTCCCCCGCGAAGGTGCAGGCGGCCGGGCGCAACCCAATGGGCCTCGTCCCACGCGGAAACAGCCAAGGCCTCAAGCTCATCATCTTCAACCGACGCGCCCACGCAGAAGAGGTGATTCGCCAGTCCCAACTCAACAGGAAGCGGCAAAACCTCACGCGCAGCGGAGCTGGTACCCATAGATACGCGCGCAACATGGTCATCAAGGCGAATCTCGCCGGTGCCATTTACTCGCAGCGCGGTATCGAAAGCACGCATCCCCCCGACCGAGGTCATCGAGGTTTCAGTCAAAGGGTGCGAAGCCGTCTGGCTCAGCGAGGACTGAACACCTCGTGCGGAATCATGGGCCTGCCCAGCAGGAGCAGCTTCCAAACGCTCACGAAACGACCGGCGTTTGGGAGGCAGCGATGCTTCTTGGCCCACGATCAACGCTCGATACGGGTGCGACTAAAACGAAGGTGAGTACGCGAGGGCGTCGGCCCACGCTGGCCCTGGTAGTGCGAACCCAGGCCTTCACTGCCGTAGGGGTGCTCGGCGGGCGAGGACAGGTCGAAGAAGCACAATTGGCCGATCTTCATGCCCGGGTAGAGCAGGATCGGCATGGTCGCAGTATTCGACAGTTCCAAGGTGACGTGGCCAGAGAAGCCGGGATCAATGAAGCCAGCGGTTGAGTGCGTAAGCAGGCCCAAGCGCCCCAGCGAAGACTTTCCTTCTAGGCGCGCAGCGATGTCGTCACCCAGTGTCACCAGCTCATAGGTTGCGCCCAGCACAAACTCACCAGGGTGCAGCACAAAGGGGTCGTCCGGTCCCACGTCCACACTGTGGGTCAGGTCAGATTGATCGGCAGCGGGATCGATCACCGGATAGCGGTGATTATCGAAGAGGCGGAAGAGTCGATCCAAACGCACGTCAATACTTGCGGGTTGAATCAGCGAGCGATCAAGCGGATCCAATTGAATACGTCCGCTATCAAGACTTGCTGAAATATCGCGATCACTGAGCAGCATGGTGCCATTCTCGCATACTCAGCGCCGCGACAATAGCCTCAGGGGGTCACTGCAGGGGCTGGCCCTGAGCGTCGTAGGCGTAAGACCCCGAGCGGGCGATGATCATGATGAACTCAATGAACGCCCAGATAACGGAGATGAACGCACCGATGACGGTGATCGTCAGAACCAGCTGGATGATTCCCTTAGCCGTGTAGCCCAAGTAGAAGTTGTGAATACCTAAGGCACCCAGGAAGAAGGCAAGAAGCGCGGCGAC
>UWSI01000004.1 GCA_900541895.1 uncultured Actinomyces sp.
TGAGAACTTCCCCGGTTTCCCCGAGGGTGTCCTTGGCCCGGAGCTGATGGACAATGACCCGAGCACCGCAACGAACCTTCCGGGTGTCTTCGCCTGTGGCGACGCTGTTGATCACACCTACCGCCAGGCCATTACTGCTGCAGGCTCCGGATGTCGTGCCGCATTGGATGCGCAGCATTGGCTTGAATCACAGGAGTAGTTTTATGAAATATTTTGGGTTTTTAAGTTTTGGGCACTATGCCCGCGATGGTCGTCGAGGCCTGAGCGGCCGCGATGCCCTTCATCAGGCAATCGAATTATCTGTTGCTGCTGATGACCTGGGAGTGAACGGGGCCTACTTCAGGGTTCATCACTTCGCGCCTCAAGGTGCTTCCCCTATGCCGCTTCTTTCTGCGGTTGCAGCACGGACAGCACATATTGAAGTGGGTACCGGCGTTATCGACATGCGCTACGAAAACCCACTGTACTTAGCTGAGGAAGCTGCTGCACTGGATCAGATCGCCGATGGCCGCGTCGCACTTGGTGTTTCTCGCGGCTCACCTGAGATCGCTCAGCGAGGCTGGGAAAGTTTCGGTTATCGCGATGAGAGTGATGGCCGCGGTGGTGATATGGCTCGCGAGAAGTTCTACCGCTTCCTTGACGCCATCGATGGGAAGGGGATGGCAACTGCCGCTCCTGAGGGCGAGCAGTATCCACTGATGGTCCAACCCGGTTCGCCTCTGCCGATTTTCCCTCACTCTGAGGGCCTCCGTCAGCGCATCTGGTGGGGCGCGGGTTCGAATTATTCCGCCGAGCAAACCGCGCGTGACGGCGTCAATATGATGAGTTCGACTCTGGTCTTTGAAAGCGGTGATCGCAGCTTCGGAGAAATCCAAGCTGAGCAGATTGCGCGCTATCGCGCAGCATGGAAGGAAGCGGGACATCCGTGGACTCCTCGCGTATCTGTCTCGCGTTCGATCTTTCCGCTGCTTAGCGCAAAGGACCGCGGAATGTACGGTCTTGAGGCCTATTCAACCGACCAGGTTGGACGCTTGGATTCCGGAATTGCGACTTTCGGTCGTTCCTATGCCGCCTCTCCCGATGAATTGATTGAGCAGTTGAAGGCAGACCCGGCCATTGCCGCGGCGGATACTCTGCTGCTGACAATTCCCAACCAGTTGGGATTCGAGGAAAATCTGTCGATCATCAGCAACTTCGCCAAATATGTGGCACCAGAGCTCGGTTGGGTTCCTGCTGACCAGGGTCTCCCAACGGGCTACCCGATTGATTAAGTCCGTTTGATTAAGTCCGTAGCACTGGGCTATCGCGGGGTTTTATACAGCACATCTACCTGCGGAAGCTGCAGTATCTGGACGGCTGACTTGCCGGTGCTTTTGTAGGGGCAAAAGCACCGGCAAGTCATTCCACCAGCGCCATTGCAAGTGGAAGCTCAGCCCGGTCGAAACCCTGACCTCCCAACCAGTGCCTTTATTTTAATCCCGACTAACCGATAAAAATTGGGAAAATGTGCATTGATTGATGCACATTTTCCCAGTTCAGAGGCTGTTTAAAGCTGATTAAGATGCAACCTTAAAGCGCTCTTTTTACACCGTATTAATTGAGTTATTCCCCTCGCGAAGATCGCTCAATAGTTTACGACGCAAGGGTCCTGTGGCCTCGGAAGCCAACATAATCAGCCCAATGCCCAGCACAGTCATACCCACCAAAATCAGCATTGGGGCAAGCCCAGCGCTCAGGAGCATCACCGGAGACATAAACAAAATGCCCAAGCTCATCGCTCCTCCGATCATGAGCAGTGCTGGAAGCAGAATTTCAATCCTGCGCGAACGATCCATGAAGTTTCGGGGCGACCCCATGAATTCCAAAGCTTTCATCTGGTCAACGGAATCAATCACGCGAATGGCTTGATTGATTGCAGTAGAGATTGCACCCAAAGCCATAGTGATACCGAAGGTCAAAAGCATTCCCGTGCGAATATCCGACATAAGGATCCTTGCGACTTCCTCCATGTCCCCCGTATCACCCATCGTCATCGAGCTGAAGATCGGCATGAGCACACCGACAATAAAAGCGACTAGGGCAACCGCACCAAAAGACCTCCAGACGCTCTTGGGATCATCAGCAATCCGACGACCCGCAAGAAGCATCTGCGGAGTACGCGCAAGGCTTGCCATGGCCTTGCCTAGAAGGGATACCGAAAAAGCTCCCACGACATTGACCAGCGCAAAAATCACACCGAGGAATCCGAAGAATAGCCCCATCGCAATTGCCATCCCCAGCTGCATCATCATCTGAGCAACAATCACCCAGACAATGACCAGAACAAGCATCACGATCAGCCACAGTGGTGAAACCTTTGCCCCCTCAGTACGACGCGTAACGCCCAAAGGTGTAATGACCACTTTACGCATCGCAAGCATCGACGAAGCGGCGGCCAGCACAATCATCAGTACGGCCTCGGCAAGGAGGACAAGCGGACCAACCCACATTTCGTGTACCCCTATGCGCTGACCCTGGAAGGAAATCAGCTGCCAAACCGGCAAAAGCGCACCATACAGAGCGGTACCACACACAACACCAATTGCTGCATAGACCGCGGTTTCGATCAGACACGCAACACGTGTTTGTGCAGGCCCTAATCCCATGAGGCGAAGAACCGCTAGATCCCGTGCACGCCGACTCATTCCCAGACGCGCAGCGGCAGCGCCCATGCTTAGAGTCGGGACGATCATTAAAAGACCCGCAAAGCACGCCAGCATGACATAAAAGGCACCCATCCCCTCGAAACCATTTGGCAAGTCATAGGTACGCTCGAAGAACATCAGAACCCCACCCGTGACGGAAAGAAGAATTGCGTGGGGAAGGGCGAAAGCCAGAACTGTCAGGATCGAGGTCGCGCGATCACGAGAACCTAGGACTGCGCGTGCCGCAGTGAGTGTTGCGCTCATCGAGACACCTGCTGATCGATCAGGCCGTCTCGCATATGGATTTCATGCGGAAGGCGCGCGGCCACCGAAGGATCATGGGTCACCAGAATCAAGCTCGCTCCGGTGCTTTGGCAGGCATAGGTCAGTACACCCATGACCTCCGCACCGGTGCTTTGATCCAAGGCACCCGTGGGTTCATCGGCAAAGACGACTTTGGGATTGGTGATGAGCGCGCGCCCAATCGCAACGCGCTGCGCCTGACCTCCGGAGAGTTGACCTGGGCGGTAAGGCCCTGCACCCTCCAGCCCCAGATTCACCAGGATCTGCTGTGCGCGGGCAATGGCCTCTTTACGCGCAACTCCTGCCAGCATCAGGGGCATTGCAATATTTTCCTGGCAGGGAAGTTCTGGAAGCAGCTGCCCATCTTGGAACACGAAACCAAAGTGCTTGAGGCGCAGTTCCGAAATCGCACCCTCACTCAGTGTTGTCATTTCAGTGCCATCCAGGGTGATACTTCCCGTCGTCGGTCGCAGCACTCCCGCCAAACAGTGCAAAAGCGTCGTCTTCCCGCACCCCGAGGGTCCCATAATTGCCAGTTGGCTGCCCTGGGGGATTGATAGGGTGACTCCCGCGAGCGCCTGAACGGTATTTCCGCCACGTTGATAGAGTTTCGTGAGTCCGTTGACAACCATTCCCGAGGCCGTGGATGCATAAGAAGCTTGTGGCGCGCCTGCGCCCTGCTGCAGTGGTGAAGTCATGGTTTAAGTCTGCGCTTCGCTGCCCGTCTGTACCATGAGGTAAGGCCCTGATTTACCCCTGGTTTTCCCTAGGGGATGTACCCTTGTAAACAATCAATGACACCACAGTCACCGCGCCGCTGCCAAGGAGGACTAGTGCTCACTCTGAGCCAACATATTGATCAGATCCTCGGGATCTTGCTTGCTCTATTCCTTTCCTCTCTGATCGGTTTGGAGCGTCAGGCACGCGGAAAGAGCGCTGGTCTTCGTACTGATGCGATTGTCGGTATGACCTCAGCCCTTCTTATGGTCGTCTCGAAGTACGGTTTTAATGACGTGCTCGTGGCTGATCTTGTGCGCGTTGACCCTTCTCGCGTCGCCGCACAGATCGTTTCTGGAATTGGCTTCCTTGGCGCAGGTATCATTCTGACCCGCTCGGGAGCAGTCCGAGGCCTGACCACTGCCGCAACCGTATGGGAGACGGCCGGGATTGGTATGGCATGTGGCGCAGGTTTGTGGATCGCGGGAACCGCTGTCACATTCATGCACTTCATTGTTGTTTTCGCACTGACACCCCTTTCACGCCACATCGGTCCCCATGCTCCCCGTCGTCCCAACACGATTGTTTTGGAGTTGGTCTTCGATCCCGGTCAAGGGGTCATGCGTCGCGTATTGAGCGTGATGACAGATTCAAAGTGGAGCGTTTCCGAGGTTCGATCTGACACTGAGGGTAAACGCGGACATGCATTCATTGAGACGACGACCGCCGACCGTGTTGCGCTTCCCGCACTGATCGCCACAATCTCTGATCTTCCCGGTATTTATTCCGTTGAGGAAGCGGACCCACACGGCGCGGACTAAGTGTCCACGGCCTCGGCACTTATGTCACGCCAGTCGTTTTAGTGGCACACTTAGTTACGTGTGTCCTCCGACATACTTGTATAGAAAGGTTCGCTTATGTCTCAGGATCCTCAGTCACAGGGAAATCGACTCGACCCGTGGTTTGATGCCTACGCAGATCGAGCTCATAACCTGCGAGCTTCTGAGATTCGCGCACTGTTTTCGGTTGTCTCTCGCCCCGAGGTCGTTTCCCTTGCTGGCGGTATGCCGAACTTGAAGGATCTTCCTCTGGAGAGCCTCGCTGAAACTGCAAAGAGCTTGATCTTGACCTCTGGCGCTCAGGCCCTGCAGTACGGTTCCGGCCAAGGCTGGGAGCCCCTGCGTGAGCAACTGGTCAGCGTGATGACCTATGACGGGATCATTGGCGCCGATCCCGATGACGTGGTGATCACTACCGGTTCACAGCAAGCCCTGGACCTGATGGCAGAGCTCTTCATCAACGCGGGCGATGTTGTTTTGGCCGAGTCTCCTTCGTATGTCGGCGCTCTGGGGTGTTTCCGCGCTCGCCAAGCCGATGTTGTTCACGTTGATATGGATGAAGATGGTCTGATTCCCGAGGCCTTGGAAGAGACGATCCGTCGCCTGAAGTTGGCCGGTCGCGCCATTAAGTTCCTCTACACGATTCCAAATTTCCAGAACCCTGCTGGCGTGACCTTGACCCTTGAGAGGCGCCAACGCATCGCGGAGATTTGCATGCGCGAGCACGTGCTGATTTTGGAAGATAATCCCTACGGTTTGCTTGGCTTCCATTCGGATCCTCTGCCCGCTATTCATTCTTTCTCCCCCGAGGGTGTTGTCTACCTGGGCTCGGTTTCGAAGATGTTTGCTCCCGGTATGCGTATTGGATGGGCACTCGCTCCCCACGCTATCCGCGCAAAGCTGATCTTGGCCTCGGAAGCAGCTATTTTGTCGCCCGGCATGTTCGGACAGATGTTCCTATCCAGCTATCTGAACAATTACGACTGGTACGGCCAGGTGAAAGTCTACCGGGCGATGTACGCCGAGCGCTGCAAGGCAATGTTGGATGCTCTTGATGAGTACATGCCCGAGTGCTCGTGGACAAAGCCTGTCGGTGGTTTCTACACCTGGGTCACTTTGCCTGAGGGCCTGAATGCTCGCAGCATGCTTCCCCGCGCTGTAAAGGCCCAAGTTGCCTACGTTTCGGGTACCGCCTTCTACTATGACGGTCGCGGTGCTGATCACATGCGTCTGTCCTTCTGCTATCCCGAACCGGATCGTATTCGTGAGGGTATCCGTCGCCTTGCTGGGGTTGTTAATGCCGAAAAGCAATTGGTTGACATGTTCGGTGTTGCCCCCGAAGAAGATGCTGAATTTTTAACTAACCGTCATGACGGTTCCGTTCATACCGAAGACTGACAAGGAGAAACCCTCATGTCCGCTCAATCTTTGAAGGTGCTTATTGTCGCCGGAGGTCTGACCCACGAACGCGATGTTTCCGTACGTTCGGGGCGACGTGTTGCAAATTCGCTGGTCAATCAGGGTTTTGCAGCCAAGGTTGTCGATTTTGATCAAAACCTTCCCTCTGCAATTTCGGATTTTCAGCCAGATGTTATTTGGCCGCTTGTGCATGGCTCCATCGGTGAAGATGGATCTTTGCAAACCCTGCTTGAAGGAACCGGAATTCCTTATGTGGGTTCAACGCCTGCCCAGGCGATGCTCGCTTCGAACAAGCCCACTGCGAAGGCTTTGGTTGGTTCCGCGGGGCTCGATACCCCCGGGTGGATTGCCCTTCCCCAGCTGCTTTTCCGTCAGCTTGGTGCACAGAATGTCCTGAAGATGATCGAGGCCGGACTGACCTTCCCCTTGGTTGTTAAGCCTTCCTCGGGTGGATCCGCCCTGGGCATGTCAAAGGCCTACGATGCCGGTGATCTGCGTTCAGCAATGGTTGATGCCTTCTCTTATGAAGAGCACGTCATGCTTGAGCGCTACGTTGCTGGACGTGACATTGCGGTTTCGGTGATCGATTTAGAAGATGGGCCCCTTGCGTTGCCTCCCGTTGAGGTAGCCACCGATGATGGACACTACGACTACGAAGCTCGCTACACAACCGATGAGAGTGAGTACTTTGTGCCCGCTCGTCTGAGTGACGACGAGATGACGGATGTGCAGTCTGCAGCCATCCAGATTCACGAGCTTTTGGGCTTGCGTGATCTCTCCCGTATTGACTTCATTGCTGATGAAGACGGAAACTTCTGGTTCATTGATGCGAATGTTTCGCCCGGTATGACTGATACATCGCTATTCCCTCAGGCTGCGGAAGCGACAGGCTCTTTCGACGAGATCTGTGCATCTATTGTCGAGTACGTCGCGCAGCGCAGGTAACTGCACTCTGCCAGGCGAATCTAGCTTTATAGTTTCGAGCTACAAGTTTGGGGCTACACCGCGATGGTGTAGCCCCAAACTTTATTCTCAAGCTTTTAAAGAATGCCCAGCTTCTTCAAATCTTCCCGGATGGTATCTGCGTTTTCCCAGGTCAGAGCGGGTATATCAAGATATTCTGCAGCCTTGACGTACTCGGAACGATCGTCAATGTAGAGGAGTTTCTGCGGCTCTCTCTGGGCCGAAGCAAGTGCCTCTCGATAGATTGCTCTATTCGGTTTGGTGATACCGACATGCGAGGAAAAGATCATCGGACCATTGATATACCGTTGAGCCCAGACGCTTTCCATCACGACTGATGCATGCGTCGCTGGCATGTTCGTGAGCAACCCTAGGTTGTACCCCGCACTTCTCAGGTCGCTGAGTAGATGCGCCGCCGCTTCGTCGATAGCGTGCATTCGCGAAGCATCAGCGGTCACCAGCTTGCGGACTTGATCTTCTGAGGGTTGAGGTAGGCCGCAATCTCCTGAAACCGAATCCCAGAAGTCTAGATCCGACATTCCTTCGTCATATGTGTCGCGATGTGCCCATACGGCTTTGTCGACGAGGGTGACGCATTCAGCAGAATCATCAAGGCCTATGATTGACGCAAATTCTGCCGGGTCTGTACGTTGGCTAACTAATACTCCTCCAACATCGAAGAAAATTAGTTCAGTATTGAGCTCGTCAGCCATGTATGTCAACCTCCGCCTTTATTCTCTCGCATGACTGCCGTTTCAACAAAATCAACCAATGTCATTCTCACATTCAGAACTGTTGCAGATCTCTGTATGCACCTGGCATAGAAAGCGGACCGTGACCGTCCAGGCCGCGTGCATTTCCTCATTCCAACCTGACCGTTATTAACAACCCGAACCATTACCTGCTTGCGCTCATTTTCATGTGATGATGCAAGTCATGATTTCGCCGAGCTATTTCTTATTCCGATATCAAGCACAGTGGGGGATGTTTCACGTGAAACATCCCCCACTAGTTCGTCATCTAGCTGACCAGTTATCTCAGATCAATGACCACCCGGTTAAATGCCATTTCTTCGCCGATCACTGGTGGTTCACGTGCGGAAGAAGAAGGTCAGCAAGGCGTTGCAAATCATCCGAGCCTGCAAACTCGATAATGATCTTTCCCTTCCTCTTACCTTCGGAAACAGTTACGCACGTATCCCAGGCGTCTGCGAGCACCTGGCTCATGTGCTCGCCAAGCGGAGAGGTAACCTTTACTCGCTTCAACGAAGGCTTGGAGGGACGCTGCACTGATCCAAGACGCACCAGTTCTTCAGTGGTACGTACCGACAAGCCCTCGGCAATGATCCTATTCGCAAGGATTTCCATATCTTCGGGAGTAGGTAGGCCCAATAATGCACGTGCGTGGCCCGCGGATAAGACCTGTGCGGAAACCTTCTTTTGCACCGAGGCTGGTAGCTTGAGTAGGCGAAGGGTGTTAGCAATTTGCGGACGCGAACGTGCAATTTTCTTCGACAGCTCCTCCTGTGTGGCCCCAAAATCGGCCATGAGCTGCTGATACGCAAATGCCTCTTCCAAAGGATTCAGCTGCGCTCGGTGGAGATTTTCAAGCAGTGCATCGCGTAGTAAATCCGAATCTTCAGTGTGTCGGACGATGGCCGGGATCGTATCCAAGCCTGCAAGTTCACTTGCTCGCAAACGTCGTTCGCCCATAATCAGCTCATAACGAGCCTCCGGCTTTTCCTCAAGAAAACCCTTGAGCGTCACAGAAGGTACTTCGTTCAGGGGAATCCGTCGAACAACAATCGGTTGCAAGATACCGACTTCTCGAATCGATGCGGCGAGTTCATTAAGGTCGTCTTCATCGAATACCTGCCGGGGTTGGCGTGTATTCGGAACGATCTGATCAAGCGGGATTTCCGCAAATGTCGCTCCGGGCACCTGCATCAAATCCGATGTTTCACGTGAAACATCATCGCTCACATGCATCGAAGTGCTTTCATGAGACTTGCGTGTGTACTTTTGCCCAGATCGCGAGGATCGGGAAGATTGAGAAGATCCAGTTGTGGGGGTAACACCAGAGGTAGACGGAGCCTTCTCGCCTTCCGAAGCGATACTAGCTGCGGCGTGTACGCGCGCCTTAGTATGAGCTGTTGGCTTGGACTTAACTGATGCTGACTTCGTTGCTCGAGATTTCGGCTCGAGCAATTCACGCGCGGAACCACCACGCACCGCGCCCGACGCTTTACGCTCACCTGGGAAAAGAACGTCGAGTGGTCGCCTGGCAACATCTTCAGGCTTCTCAGTTTGAGCCGGGGGGATGAGTGCACCCAAACCACGCCCTAAACCTGTACGACGTT
Source organism: uncultured Actinomyces sp. (assembly GCA_900541895.1). Lineage (GTDB taxonomy): Bacteria > Actinomycetota > Actinomycetes > Actinomycetales > Actinomycetaceae > Pauljensenia. The sequence goes on from UWSI01000004.1 coordinate 9,285, forward strand.
GGGCCTTATGAGTCGATTCTGATTGCTCGGCCATGCACACTTACCAATCTCGCGAATACTGAATATTGACTCCATTGTTTCACGTGAAACAGCAAAATGTGTATCGAACAAACAAAAACGCGTTTTCACAGACGCATTCTCCTGAGCAAATGAATCAGGGCTCGATCGCCCATCAAAACGACCGAAACCCTGAAAAAGTGTTTTGAAAAAAGAAAACGAGTTACCCCTTCGCCAACCGATGGCTCAGCTCGTACGCAGCTTTGCGATAGGCAAGTGAGCCGGCACCATTCGGATCGTAAGTGATGACACTCTGCCCGTAGCTTGGCGCTTCAGAAACTCGAACTGAACGAGGGATGACAGTTTGCAGTGTCTGCTCAGGGAAGTGTGACCGTACCTCATTCTCAACTTCATCGGATAAGCGCGTACGCTTGTCGGCCATAGTAAGAAGCATAGTTGAAACATGTAGTTTTGGATTGAGGTCAGCGCTGATGCGATCAATGGTCGACCACAGCTGACTCAAACCTTCAAGCGCGTAGTACTCGGTCTGAATAGGAATCAAAACCTCGTCAGCTGCAACCATCACGTTTAAGGTCACCAGTCCAAGCGAGGGTGGACAATCAATAAGGATCAGATCAATTTGCTGATATGCCTGAACGAAGTACTCAACGGCATCGGCAAGACGAAACTCTCGACGTTCGAGATCGACAAGCTCGATTTCCGCGCCCGAAAGATCAATAGTAGCCGGGCATACCCAGAGGTTATCCATCTCGGGGCAGGCTTGTAGAACTTCACCGATCGACAAATGACCGGTAATGACCTCGTACGTCGAAGGCGTGCCAGGACCATGAGCGATGCCAAAAGCACTCGAAGCGTTGCCCTGAGCGTCTGCATCGATGACAACAACCTTCAAACCGGCAAGCGCAAAAGAGGCCGCAAGATTGACAACCGAGGTCGTCTTACCAACGCCACCCTTTTGATTCGCGACCGCAATAACACGTGTCGACGCGGGTACGCCAAACTCAGCCGTCTCAAGGAACTCTCGATCCTGAAAATTCCGCGTAATTTGGTCCGAAAGTGGGGTATCGCCGGCCATAAAACACAAGCCTTTCTCACACGTCAATGACACAAGTGTAGGCAGTCATGCCCACGGGAGAAAACCGAGGACACACCCGTGGAAAAGAAATGAGGTATTAAGAACGAAGTCTCTTCGCAACAACGACGTACGTCGAATCGTCTTCCATTACCGAGGGGACCTCATGGATCTGAGCACTCAGGTGATGACGCTTCAACTCAGCGGCAGCAGCCTCGACTTCTTCACCCGCACGGCGCCCCTTAAGAGCGACAAGAGAGCCACCGGGAGCAATGAGCTTTGAAGTCATACGCACAAGCTTTGTCATATTCGCCAATGCACGTGAGGTCACCACATCGGCCTTGCCCTTACCTCGCAGTTCCTCGGCGCGAGCCTGATGAATGCTGACATTGTCCAAGCCAAGAGTGTCCACGACATCAGCAAGCCATTCGCAACGTCGCGCCATGGGCTCAGCAAGATGGACATCAAGATCTGGGCGGCAAATCGCAATAACGATCCCGGGGAAGCCTGCCCCAGAACCGATATCCAAGATCTGTCCCTTCTTGGGAAGAAAATCCAAGACGGCGCCAGAGTTGACCAGGTGCCTCGACCAAAGTCGGGGGAGCTCACGCGGACCGATCAGCCCGCGGAGCTCACCTTCCTCAACAAGCATGTTCGCAAACTCGGCAATATCTGGGTAGGCCAAACCGAAGAGCTCTCGAACCTCGGGTCCGGGAACCTCAAGTTCAAGGTCACTTTCGGCCTCGCGAGGGGAATTACCGAGCGCGTCCACTCAGGCCTCCTCGGCCTCGTCGGCGGAGTCAGTATCAGCGTCAACATCCCCCGCAGAAAGAATAACGACGCGACGACGGGGCTCAACGCCCTCAGACTCGCTGCGAAGACCCTCGGAAGCAACAACGTCGTGGCACACCTTGCGCTCAAAGGGGTTCATAGGCTCAAGCTTCTGGGGCTCGCCCGTCGCGCGGAGGCGCGCAATTGCCTCGTGAGTGAGGTCCTGAAGATCCGCCTTACGATCGGCACGGAAGCCCGCGATATCCAGCATGAGTCGCGAGCGCTCGCCGGTTTCGGTCTGAACAGCAAGGCGCGTCAGTTCCTGAAGGGCGTCGACAACTTCACCGTCTTCGCCAACCAGATGATCCAGGGCAGATGGATCTTCCGAAATGATTTCTACTGATGCACGACCATTTTCAACATCAATTTCGATGTCACCGTCAAGGTCGGCAATATCCAGCAGTTCTTCCAAGTAATCGGCAGCGAGCTCGCCTTCTTCCTCAAGGCGCGAGAGCTCGTTTGTCGTTTCTTCGCTCATGTTAATCCTCCGTAGGGGTTTGATGCCTCAGGCATCGAATGGTCTGTGGGCGCCTCAGCGCTTCTTCTTTGCGGCGGCGCGGCGAGCCTTGCGACGTTCTTGACGCTTGCGCTCGAGCTCTGCAGCTTCAGCATCTGACGAGGCCTCGGAAGAAGCGGCCTGCCCGCCCCGAGCGCGAACCTGACGCTGAGCCTCTTCACGCCTAGCAGCAGCCTCGCGACGTTCTGCCGCGCGCTCAGTAGCAACCTTCACACCCTTCATCCAAACCTCATCAGGAAGGGTCGTCCACTCTTGCATGGACAGGTTGCGGTAAACCGAAACGATCTCTCCAGCGCTCATGGCCTGGGGGAAATCAGAGGCGATCTTCTGACGCTTGGCACGGCTGCGAACCTCGGTCAGCGTGGTCTCGTTAAGAGCCGTGAGCTCATCGGATCCATCGGCCAGTTCGCGACGCTTCTCGTCGTAGTCCGCGAAGAAGGGACGTGCCCACGACTGGTACGCATCCTGACGCTTGGCCAAAAGTTCTTTGTAAGCAGCGGAATTCGGATTCGGAATATTCTTAATCACCCACAGCATCTGCAGGTAGCCCCAAATGCCCGCGGTCGTCGTGTAGATCACGACACCCATCTGGAAGAACAGACCCGAGAAGATGAACATGAAGGGCATAACGTACATCATCATGCGCTGCGAACGGACCATCGGGTTGTTCGGGTCCTGGTTCAGCGGCATGTTCTTCGACATCGTCAGGCGAATGGTCAGGAACTGCGTTGCAACCATAACGATGATGAAAATGATGAAGACCAGAGTCGGCAGCGACATGAGTTGCGAGTCGCGAATGGTGTGCGACAGCGGAACACCGAAGACCTGGGACGCATCAATCTCGCTGGCGACCGACTGAGTGATCGGACCCAGTGAATCAATGTGGCGCGAACCGACCGAGTAGGTGTTTTCAGCAAGTGCATGGATCGCGTAGATCGCGCGGTACATTGCGAAAAGAACGGGCAGCTGAACCAACATCGGCAAGCAGGACGCGAAGGGGTTGACGCCGTACTTCTTATTGAGTTCGGAGATTTCCTGCTGCATCCGTTGGCGCGAGGCGACGTCGGTCTTTCCCTTGTACTTCGCCTGAATCTTCTGCATTTGGGGCTGAACAATAGAGGTGCCCCTCATGCTCTTCAGCTGCTTGAGGTACAGAGGGATGATGAGCACGCGCACAAGGATGGTCAGCAGGATGATGGAGATAATCCATGCAAGTCCTGCACCTGAACTCATTCCAACAAGCAGAAGCAAGTCGTGAATTCGAATCCACAGCCATGCGACTGCGACAACGAAGGGATAGAGAATGGAATCCACAGGAGATCTCCTTATGATGCGCGGGGGACACCGCTCGTGTCCGCGTGGTGCTCGGCTCCTGCCGAGAAGTCTTGATTATTCATACCCATGACGGGCCGTTCCCAAGGGTCGTCATATCCGGCCCAATCTGCCGGGGGTACCCAGGCCTCGCCAGTCCACTTACCGCGAGCGGGAACTTCATCGACCCCGCCGAGGCTCCACGGATTACAACGAAGAATGCGCCACACAGCCAAGATTGTCCCTTTGACGAGGCCGTGGGTGTGCAATGCGCCCAAGGCATAGCTTGAGCAGGTGGGGTAGTAGCGACAACGCGGGGCGCACATGGGGGAAATGAAGCGCTGGTAGAAGCGCACAGGAAGAATGACAATATAAGCAAAAGGAGAGCTCATAGGCGACCTCCCTCCCGATGATCCCATTTCTTCCATGCACGGCGAAGAACTTGGTCTAATTCTTCCCCAAGTTCGCACGAAGTTGCACCCAGGGCGTCATGCTTAACGCGAACAACGATACGTGCTCCCTGAGGAAGTGCGCCCAAGCGTTCCTTCATGAGGTGACGCAATTGCCGCTTAACTCGGTTACGTCCAACCGCTCGTTTAATTTGGCTTTTAGGTACGACGAAACCGACGAGGCGTGAATCACTATCCTCGTCGGTTCGACAATGCACAATGAGCCTTTGCTGACCCGCGCGCGATCCGCTTCGGATTGCGAGGCGGAAGTCCGCTGGATTCACCATGCGGTTCGAGCGGGGCAACACCTCGCGAAAGCTCAGGCGGAGAGGCGGGCGCGGCCCTTGCGACGGCGTGCAGCCAGAATTGCGCGGCCAGCGCGGGTGCTCATACGCAGGCGGAAGCCGTGCGTCTTCGAACGACGACGGTTGTTCGGCTGATAAGTCCGCTTGGTGGTCACTGATATCTCCTCGAATTGGTCATGGACAGTGTGCGCCGCAACTAGGCACACATACGAACTGAAAGCCTACGGGTTTTTGGCCGTTCCGTCAACGAAAGAGCGCCGTACCACACTGAATCCACACCTGTGGAAGTAGGTGTGGATAAATTGGGGGTTAGTTATCCACATGCGAAGTTATCCACAGAGCTGTGGACAGGAAGATTTTCTTTTTGCCACAAGGGTGAGGTGTTGTAACTACACAAATGTCATTTGGGGATTAAATATCCACAGGTCTATCCCCAGCTGTGGAAAACATGACATGCTTGTAAAGTTATCGGTGGATAATGATTCGCAACCGATATCATTTCTCGTGTCCTATCTCACGTCATCTTTCGGAGGTTCCCGTGTCGATCGATGCCCTTACTCAGGCTTGGTCTGAGGCACTGTCGCAAAACTCAGATCTCTTGGGACCCGCAGCCATGTCTTTCCTGCGTTCAGCAAAGCCGCTGGGCGATATTGACGGCACGATCCTCATCGCAGTTCCCAATGATTTCGCAAAGAAGTGGATTGAAAACAACGGTGCAAATGACCTCACGCAGGCACTTGCTGCAATTCTTGGTCGAAGTGTCCGACTGGCAGTGACCATCGACCCCACTTTGGATGCACAAGAAGAAGCGGTAGAGGAAACTCCCTCCACGGCCTCGGAAATTGCAGATAACGCAGCGCCTACCCCGCAGGTTCAGCCCGGCCATTCATCCTCTCCTTCTCAGGCTTCTGCACAGTTCACCCAACCCGCCGCCAGCATGGGAAGCCCACAACTGGCAATCGATACCGCCAGCACGCACCTCAATCCCAAGCACACTTTTGACACCTTCGTCATTGGTCCTTCCAACCGCTTCGCTCACGCTGCAGCTTTTGCGGTATCAGAAAGCCCGGGACGTGCCTACAACCCTCTGTTCATTCACGGTGGTTCCGGGCTAGGAAAGACCCACTTAATCCACGCAATCGGCCACTACACGCTGTCACTTTTCCCGCAGATGCGCGTGCGCTACGTGAATTCAGAGGAATTTACCAACGACTTCATTAACTCCGTGCGTGAAGAAAGCATTGAGGAATTCCAAAGGCGTTACCGCGAGGTCGACGTTCTGCTCATTGACGATATCCAATTCATTCAGGGCAAAGAGCGTACGGTGGAAGAGTTCTTCCACACCTTTAACTCTCTATACAACGCGGGAAAGCAGATCGTTCTGACCTCAGACGTACCGCCTCGTGAGCTCGATCTGGAAGATCGAATCCGTTCGCGCTTCGCGGCGGGCCTTTTGGTCGATGTTCTTCCTCCCGACCTGGAAACCCGTATCGCAATCTTGCAAAAGAAGGCCAGTGCGGAAAATATCGAAGTTGATCCTCAGGTTCTGGAATACATTGCCCAGCGAATTTCCTCGAATATCCGCGAACTTGAAGGCGCCCTGGTGCGAGTTGCTGCCTTCGAATCCCTGTCGAAAGAACCGGTCACCGTTTCGATGGCAGAGATGCTCTTGAAGGACTTTGCTTCCGACCCGCAGGACACCGAAGTAACACCAACGCTGATTATGAGTCAGACCGCGACGTATTTCGGCGTAACGATTGACCAATTGTCGTCCTCGGACCGTTCGCATGTCGTCGTTGAGGCACGTCAGATCGCGATGTACCTGTGTCGCGAACTCACTGATCTTTCGCTTCCGAAGATTGGCGCTGCATTTGGCGGACGCGACCACACAACCGTGATGCACGCGAATAAGAAGATTGTGGGGTTGATGGCAGAGAAGAGGGAGACCTTCAACTACGTCACCGAATTGACCAACCGCATTAAGCAGGCAGCACGTCAGTCGGCAACTCTCAGCTAATCTCAGCCAAAAACTGGGCGTTTGGTGGGTGCGAACTTCCTTTCCACAGAAGCTGTGGAAACTGTGGTGAAACACCTCCGATCGCTTGTGTACGAGGCAGAGCAATTTGTGGAGAAAAAACAACAGAACAATTTTCGTCCACAAAAACGTGTAGTTCGTTCACACACAGATTCACATATTCATCCACGAAAGAAGTGCTGTCATTTCACCGTAAAAATGGGTTTTCCACACAATCCACATAGCCGATGATGATGACGAACTTTAGTTCAAGACAAATAACAAAAAATCGCGAACATCAGATAGGCCTCGAGCTCAGAGTGGTTAAGGTGTAATTCTCAGTTTCCTTTACGCCTATAGCTAGGTAAACTAACCACGGTATATCTACATTCAGTTCCAAGGAGAATCCATGAAGTTCACCGTCGCCCGCGACGTGCTTGCAGAAGCTGTTTCATGGACAGCGCGTGTACTTCCCACCCGTCCCGCAAGCCCCATCCTTGCTGGTATGCGAATCTCGGCTCAGGGTCAGGAACTGACTCTGTCCTCCTTCGACTACGAAGTTTCTGGAAACTCGCGCATTCCCGCCTCGGTTGATGAAGAAGGCGAAGTTCTGGTTTCCGGTCGACTTCTTGCAGATATTTCAAAGTCCCTGCCCAACAAGCCGGTCACCATCGAAGTTGATGGACAAAAAGTTTCTCTTTCCTGCGGTTCTTCGCACTTCACCTTGGCAGTCATGCCTATCGACGAATACCCGCTTCTTCCCGCACAGCCTCAGGTTGCAGGTTCTGTAGATTCGCAGGTTTTCCAGCAGGCCGTTGCTCAGGTATCAATCGCAGCTTCTCGCGATGAAACCCTTCCGCTTCTTACCGCTGTCCGCGTTGAAATCGACGGCGATAACATCACACTTTTGGCAACCGACCGCTACCGTCTGGCCATGCGCGAGCTCAAGTGGGATTCGGTTTCCGATATGTCCGAAGCCGCACTGGTCAAGGCACGCATTCTTCAGGACGTCGCAAAGTCCATGACCTCGGGTGCAAAGGTTGAGATCGGTCTGTCGCAGGAATCTCAGCCGGGCGCTTCTTCGCTGATCGGCTTCCAGGCCGGTGGACGCCGCACGACATCGACCCTGATGGATGGCGACTACCCTCCGGTTCGCCGTTTGTTCCCCGAAACGACCACCATCCAAGCAATCGTCGAGCGTCACACTTTGCTCGAGGCAGTGAAGCGTGTCTCCTTGGTTGCCGAGCGCAAGACCAGTGTTCGCCTGTCCTTCTCCGATGGTCAGCTTGTTCTTGAAGCTGGCCAAGGTGATAACGCCCAGGCTTCTGAAGTTGTTCAGGCGCAGCTCATGGGCGACGACATTGCGACCGCGTTTAACCCGCAGTACCTCAGTGAAGGTTTGTCGGTCATGGATACCGAGTATGTTCGTTTCGGTTTCACCCACCCAACAAAGCCCGCTGTGATTACCGGCCAAGAAAAGGCTGATGGTGGAGAGTCAACCGACTTCCGCTACCTGCTGATGCCGATCCGCTACGGAATCTGATCTGGAGTTTGTGTGCGAGTTTCGCACGTTGCGCTGGATGACTTTCGTTCATACCGTCATGCGGTAGTCGAGTTTGCGCCGGGAACAACAGTCCTTTTGGGCTCAAATGGCCAGGGGAAAACCAATCTCGTCGAGGCTGTTTCCTACCTTTCCGCATTCTCTTCCCACCGCGTGAGTGCAGAACAAGCCCTGGTGCGTTTACCCCTTTCCCCTGATGAACCTCAGCCCGGTGGGGCAGTTGTTCGGGTCAGGCTGGTGACAGCAGGTGAACGTGAAACAGTTATTGAACTTGAGATTGTTCGCGGAAAAGCGAATAGGGCGAAGGTCAATCGCACCCAAGTTCGACCGCGCGAAGTTCTTGGATTGCTCAAAAGTGTGGTGTTTTCGCCGGAAGATCTTCAAATTGTTCGCGGCGACCCGCAGGTTCGTCGCCAGTTCTTGGATGATCTCCTCATCCAGCAGCACCCGCTCATTGCGCAGGTAAAAAACGATTTCGACAAGGTTGCACGTCAGCGTGCGGCCTTGATGAAGAGTGCTCAATCGCAGTTGCGCCGAGGTTTTACTCCCGATTTTTCAACAGTAGAAGTTTGGGACGATACCTTTGCGCAGCTCTCCGCGCAGCTCAGTCTTGCGCGCGTGGGACTAGTTGAGGAACTTCGTGGTCCCGCTGCCCACGCCTATGAGGAAATCGGTGGATCGCCTCGGAAATTGGATATCGAATTCCTTGCTTCCCAGGGGAATTGTCCGGTCGGTGGGGACTTGGCCACGGTTGCGGGTGAACTCAAGGAAATTTTGGCCTCATCACGCATGAAGGAAGCCGAAAGGGGGGTGAATTTATTCGGTGCACACCGCGACGATTTAAAGCTCACCCTTGGTGGCATGCCCGTGAAAGGTTATGCAAGCCATGGTGAGACATGGTCGGTTGCTCTTTCACTACGTTTGGGCGCTTTCGAGCTTCTTTCTCGAGATGGGGATACTCCGATCCTTATTCTCGATGATGTATTTGCAGAGCTTGATTCGTCGCGCAGAGCGGGATTAACCCGTATGATTACCGAAGCGGAGCAAGTATTAATCACGGCAGCGGTCGCCGATGATGTTCCGCAAGAATTACATGCTCAGGTTCACGCAGTCCATTGGGATCCTGAGCTTGGAACGGTGGTCGGTGATGAGTGAATTTTCCGATTTCGAATACGCTTCTGCTGCACTACGACGTGTACAAGCCAGAGCGCAGGCCCAGGGCCACTACCGCGTTCCTCTGCGGTCACGACGCCGAAGCGTGAGTGGACAAAGTGAAGAATTTGCCGAGGAAATTTTGCTCGATGATGAGCAAGAAGCTTCGGAGGTCAACCTTGATCCTCAAGCCGATCCGGATGGCGAATTGAGCGCGCTGTCAACGGTCGTTTCTCGGGCCGGAAGTCGTTGGATCAAAATGCCTGGAATGGCTCCGATGCGGCGAAAATACCGCGAGCCGAAGAAGCTGGGCCTGACAATTGATTCTTTAATCGCCTCGCGCGGGTGGCAAGAACACACGCGGGCGGGAGATCTGATGGCGCGATGGAGCGATATTGTCGGCGATGAAATTGCTGAGCACTGCTCCATTGAAACAATTGATGATCACCGCCTGATTGTTCAATGTGATTCCACCGCGTGGTTTAAGCAACTTCAGCTACTTCTGCCGCGCCTAGAACGTACGATTGCCGAGGCCGTGGGTGAGGGTGTCGTGCAGCAGGTGATCTTGCGTCCACCGGCCTCTCCTTCGTGGAAAAAGGGCCGTTTATCGGTGCCTGGGAGGGGTCCTCGCGATACCTACGCCTAGTTTCTGAACGTGTGACTGGTCACAGCCTCAAAAACGGCTATATTTCGCGGATAATTCCTGTGAGTGAATCTTCCTCGTAGCGGTGTCAATCAGGGCTTTCCCCCTGCCTTTTCGGTAGAATGGTGACGGTTGTTTTATTGCTACTGCGCCATTTTCGGGCAGTGCACACCCATGCGGGTGAAGAATGAGGGGAGCCATTAGGTGGCTGAAACGCAAGAACCAACAGTCGATGACGGATCCGACGGCTACGGCGCGTCAGATATCACCGTCCTCGAAGGTTTGGAGGCGGTGCGTAAGCGCCCCGGTATGTACATCGGGTCAACCGGTGAGCGCGGCTTACATCACCTGGTGTATGAGGTTGTAGATAACTCCGTTGACGAGGCCTTGGCTGGCTACGCGGACCACATTGAGGTCACGATCCTGGCCGATGGCGGCGTTCGCGTCGTCGATAACGGACGCGGTATTCCCGTTGATGAGCACCCGACCGAGCACAAGCCAACGGTCGAGGTCGTTATGACCATCCTGCACGCGGGCGGTAAGTTCGGCGGTGGCGGTTACGCGGTTTCCGGCGGTCTTCACGGTGTGGGTATTTCGGTTGTGAATGCCTTGTCCACGCGTGTCGACACGGAGATTCGCAGGCAGGGATACGTATGGCGGATGTCCTTTGCCAACGGCGGCCACCCCATTACCGAATTGGTTCGTGGTGAAAAAACCACTGAAACCGGAACGACGCAAACCTTCTACCCGGATCCCGAAATCTTTGAGACCACCGTCTTCGATTTCGAAACCCTGCGTCAGCGCTTCCAGCAGATGGCATTCCTCAACAAGGGACTGCGTATTACCTTGACCGATGAGCGCGAAACTGCCACGGATGAAGGCGACGAAATCGCCGGAGACGAGCAGGCCTCGGAAGAAAAGCACAAGGGATTCCGCCAGGTTTCCTACATGTATGAGCACGGCCTGCGTGACTACGTGGAATACCTGGATTCGGCAAAGAAGATCGAAACGATCAACGCTGACATCATTGACTTCGAAGCGGAAAACGACGAAGGCACCATGAGCGTGGAAATCGCCATGCAGTGGACCACGGCGTATTCCTCGTCGGTTCACACCTTCGCAAATACCATCAATACCACCGAAGGTGGCATGCACGAAGAAGGTTTCCGTACAGCGCTGACCTCGTTGGTGAACCGCTACGGCCGTGAAAAGGGCATCATCCGCGAGAAGGATGACAACCTGACCGGCGATGACGTTCGCGAAGGTCTGACGGCCGTTATTTCGATCAAGCTCACCGAGCCTCAGTTCGAAGGCCAGACCAAGACCAAGCTGGGCAATACCGAAGCGCGAACCTTCGTTCAGCAGCAGGTCTACTCCAAGCTCACCGACTGGTTTGATGCACACCCGGCGGATGCCAAGGCCATTATCCAGAAGGGCCAGGCAGCTCAGGCTGCGCGTGTTGCCGCTCGAAAGGCACGCGAAGCTACTCGTCGTAAGGGCGTACTGGAATCGGCCTCGATGCCCGGTAAGCTGCGCGACTGCTCCTCGCGAGTTCCCGAAGAATGCGAAATCTTCATCGTCGAGGGTGACTCCGCAGGCGGCTCAGCCGTTGGTGGACGCGACCCCGAACATCAGGCAATTTTGCCGATCCGAGGCAAGATTTTGAACGTGGAAAAGGCTCGCCTGGACCGCGCACTGAGCTCGGATACGATTCGATCCCTCATCACCGCATTCGGAACGGGAATCGGTGAAGACTTCGACCTGGCGAAACTGCGCTACGGCAAGATCGTCATCATGGCCGACGCCGACGTTGACGGTCAGCACATTGCAACTCTGTTGCTCACCCTGCTGTTCCGCTACATGCGTCCCCTGGTTGAACAGGGACACACCTTCATTGCTATGCCTCCGCTGTACCGCATCAAGTGGTCCAATGCAGAGCACGAATTTGCTTACTCAGATAAGGAACGCGACGACATGCTTGCCGCGGGAGCCGCAGCAAATCGCAGGCTTCCCAAGGAAGGTGGCATCCAGCGCTACAAGGGTCTGGGTGAGATGAATGATCACGAGCTGTGGGAAACCACCATGGATCCCGAGCACCGCATCCTCAAGCAGGTCACTCTCGAAGATGCAGCAGATGCCGATGAAACCTTCACCATCTTGATGGGCGACGACGTCGAGAGGCGCCGCACGTTTATCCAGCGCAACGCCACCGACGTGCGCTTCCTCGACATCTAAAGCCCAGCGACGAGGCCGCGACCCGCGTGCGGCCTCGTCAGTAGAAAACGAAACGAAGGACCAAAGTGAGCGACGAACAAACAGTCGATGCCGGACACATCCGCGACGTCGAACGTATTCGCCAGGTCGACCTGCAGAAGGAAATGCAGCGCTCCTACCTCGACTACGCCATGAGCGTTATTGTCGGACGCGCGCTGCCCGATGTTCGTGACGGACTTAAGCCCGTCCACCGCCGCATCCTCTACGCGATGTACGACGGCGGTTACCGTCCCACCTCTTCATTCTCGAAGTCATCGCGTATCGTCGGTGACGTCATGGGTAACTACCACCCGCACGGCGACGCAGCGATCTACGATGCGCTTGCGCGATTGGTGCAGCCCTGGTCTTTGCGCTACCCCTTGGTCGCCGGTCAGGGTAACTTCGGTACCCCCGGTAACCTGGGCCCTGCAGCACCTCGTTACACCGAATGTAAGATGGCCCCTCTGGCCATGGAAATGGTCCGTGACATCGACGAAGAATGCGTTGATTTCCAGGACAACTACGATGGCCGCAACCAGGAACCAACCATTCTTCCCTCGCGTTTCCCCAACGTCTTGGTGAATGGTTCGGAAGGTATCGCCGTCGGTATGGCGACCCGCATTCCCCCGCACAACCTGCGTGAGGTTGCGCGTGGCGTGCAGTGGGCACTTGAGCACCCCGAGGCCTCGCGAGAGGAACTCCTTGAGGCCCTCCTTAAGCTGATCCCCGGCCCCGACTTCCCAACGGGTGCAACGATTCTGGGACGTCGCGGAATTGAAGACGCATACCGTACGGGACGCGGTTCCATCACCCAGCGCGCGGTTGTCAACGTGGAGGAAATCCACGGACGCCAGTGCCTAGTGGTCACCGAGCTTCCCTATCAGGTCAACCCCGACAACCTGGCTGACAAGATCGCTCAGTTGGTTCGTGACGGTCAGATCCAAGGTATTGCGGATATTCGTGATGAAACCTCAGGTCGTACCGGTCAGCGACTGGTCATTGTCCTCAAGCGTGATGCAGTTGCCAAGGTTGTCTTGAACAACCTGTACAAGCGCACCTCCCTGCAGGAAAACTTCTCGGCGAACATGCTTGCGCTGGTCGATGGTGTTCCGCGAACCCTGTCAATTGACGGCTTTATCCGCCACTGGGTTGCCCACCAGATCGAAGTGATTGTGCGCCGCACGCAGTTCCGTCTGCGCAAGGCTCAAGAGCGTTTGCACATCTTGGACGGTTACCTCAAGGCCCTGGATGCCTTGGATGAGGTCATTGCCCTGATCCGTCGCTCACCCACGGTCGATGAGGCACGCAGTGGCTTGATGGAGCTGCTCGATGTTGATGAGATTCAGGCCGACGCAATCCTAGCCCTGCAGCTGCGCCGACTGGCAGCACTGGAACGTCAGAAGATCTTGAACGAGCACGCTGAACTGCGCGCACGCGTTGAAGATTTGCAGGATATCTTGGCTAAGCCCGAGCGTCAGCGCGCGATCATCTCTGAAGAACTTGGCGAAATCGTTGAGAAGTTCGGTGATGAGCGTCGCACCACCATCGTTCCCTTCGATGGGGAAATGTCAATGGAAGACCTCATCCCCGAAGAGGATGTTGTCGTCACCATCACCCGCGATGGGTTTGCAAAGCGCACTCGTACTGATAACTACCGTTCTCAGAAACGAGGCGGTAAGGGCGTTCGCGGAACTCAGCTGCGTGGCGATGACGTGGTTGAGCACTTCTTCGTCACGACCACGCACCATTGGCTGTTGTTCTTCACGAACCTCGGTCGCGTTTACCGCGCGAAGGCCTACGAGATTCCCGAAGGCGGTCGCGATGCCAAGGGTCAGCATGTTGCAAATCTTCTGGCATTCCAGCCGGAAGAGCGCATTGCGCAGGTCCTGGCAATCCGCACCTATGAGGACGCACAGTACCTGGTGCTGGCAACGAAGTCCGGCCTCGTGAAGAAGACTCCGCTGGAGATGTACAACTCTCCGCGAAGTGGCGGCATCATTGCCGTTAACCTGCGTGAGGACGAAGAGGGCAAGCCTGATGAGCTGGTTTCGGCTCAGCTAGCTAATGCTGATGACGATCTGCTGCTGGTGTCTCGCGATGGCCAGGCCGTGCGCTTCGCTGCAACGGACGAGCAACTGCGACCCATGGGTCGATCCACCTCTGGCGTTCGCGGTATGAAGTTCCGCGGCGATGATGAGCTCTTGACCATGGATGTTCCACGCGAAGGAACAGACCTGCTGATCGTCACCGATTCCGGTTACGCCAAGCGCACTCCCATTGAGGAATACCCGACCAAGGGTCGTGGAACCATGGGTGTCCGCGTGGGTCGTCTGGTTGAAGAGCGTGGCGGGCTTGTTGGCGCGCTGGTTGTTGATCCTGAAGAAGACATCATGGTGATCACCGAGTCCGGCAAGCTTGTCCAGGTCAATGCCTCGGATGTGCGCCCGACCGCGCGTAACACCATGGGTGTCATCTTTGCTCGTCCCGATGAGAACGATCGCATCATTGCTGTGACTCGTAACCCCGAGCGCGACATTGATGAAGAGGAGTCCGAGGACGCACAAGCGCAGGACAATTCTTCGCAAAGTAATGACGAAACCCCTGTTGAGGATGTAGCGTCAGAGCATGACGACTCACAGGAGGTCCAGGAATGAGTGATCACGCATCGAACGACCGCGATGACCTTCCCCGCCAGGTAGACCTCGCCATTGTGCGAGTGGACCCCTGGGGAGTCATGAAGGTTGCCTTCCTGCTCAGCGTGGCATTGGGTATCGCACTGGTCGTTGCAGTCATGATCCTGTGGCTCATGCTCAACGCCATGCATGTTTTCGCCTCAGCGGAAAGCTTCCTGCAGTCCATTGGCGCATCGCAGATGGTCTCGCTTCTGGATTACGTCAGGCTTCCGAAGGTCATGGCCTACACGACTCTCATTGCGGTCATGAACGTTGTTCTGCTGACTGCACTGTCGGCCTTGGGAAGCTTCCTGTACAACTTGGTCGCCTCGCTGGTCGGTGGCATCAAGGTGACACTGATGGATGAGTGAGCTTTAAGTTCCACTGTGTGGGGGTTGGTGCGTGGCACCGACCCCCACACGTGTATTCAGGCTGTTCTTCTGGTGGTTCAATGGCGTTCTTCTGGTGGTTCAACGCGGGAACGCTAATGAGTGGGCGACGTCACCAGAAAACAATTTTGCGTGAGTCACCATGCGCATGTACTATTTAACGCGTGCCTTTCGGCATGGCAATGGGCCTATAGCTCAGTAGGTTAGAGCGCAGTCCTGATAAGACTGAGGTCGGTGGTTCGAGCCCACCTAGGCCCACCATCCGCAGGAACAATTGAGCGGAGGCTCCCATGAAGAAGTTTGTGAAAACTCTTTCGCTAGTGGCATGTGCTGCTGTTGTGGGGCTCGTGGTCCGGCAGGTTTGCCAGGATCTTTCCGACAATGAGGAACTGTGGACATCCGTTACGGATGACATCTCGCAGGCGTAAGCTTGGGGGAACCCCTTTGGGGCTATGGCGCAATTGGTAGCGCACCTGCTTTGCAAGCAGGGGGTTACGGGTTCGAGTCCCGTTAGCTCCACAACCAAAGGTCCAGCTTCGGCTGGGCCTTTTTGTTATGCGCGGAGTCGATCGGACGAGGCGTCAAAGGCGTAGGACCACGAGCCCTCAGCCGGCGATCAACAGCGCGCCATGATCGATGCGCACAGCAACCTTCGCGCTGCGGCCAATGGCATCCCCATCGACCTCAACAACTGCAGGTTGATCCAGTTCAAGCTCACACTCGCGTACCTGCCTAATCGAAAGGTCGGCGGGGGAGACAGGTGTATTAACCTGCGGAAGTCCAAGGCTCTGGCTGAAGACCTTCAAGGACAGATCTGCCCAACCGACCAGACCGACCTGCGTATCCACAGCGATGACATCAAGCAATCCGTCATGCAACGAGGCCTCGGGAGCCAAGGTGATGACCGGTAGATCTCCGCAGTTCGCAAAGAGTACACACCGAGCGGTGAACTCCGAAGAATCATCGCCACCGTGAGAATCCTGTCCACGAAGACGGGCACCCATGCGAGGAACATCCAGTGAATTAATTGCCGAAAGTACGTAAGCGGCCCAGCCGATGTTCTTCTTGAGCTCAGGATCTGTCTTCGACATGGTCTCACCATCGAAACCCACCCCAGCCAAGGTTACAAAGGGGAATTCATCGTCTAAGGCCAGCGCGGCCTCGTCAGAGGAGGAAGGATGCGAAGAAGTCACACCCGCGAGCAGCTTTCCTTCGCAGGGAAGCTCAAAACGCTCCTCGGGATCAACCATGCGAAGCCAGGCGAGATCAACTCGGTGGGTTGACTCCCCCAGCGCAACCGCTAGTGCATCAAGCGGGGAATCCAGTGGAAGCCCAAGATTACGGGCTAAAACGTTGCCAGTGCCCTCGGGAAGAATGCCCATGCGCACTCCGGTGTGAGCCAAGCCGGCGGCAACAGCGCGAACTGTTCCGTCTCCGCCGGCGGCAATGACATGCGTTGCGCCCGCGCGTACAGCCTTGCGCGCTTGAGACACACCCGGATCGGCAATGCTTGTCTCAATGAAATGAATGTCATGCACGCCAAGTGCACGGGCATCCATTGTGAGGGAGTTGCGAAATTCCTGCGGATCATCATGCTTGGAAGGATTAAAAACCACCCAGGGGCGAATGTTTTCGGCAATGCTCGGGGGCAGTGAAATTGCCGAACGATGCGCGCGACGCGACCGTGACTGAATGAAGTACTTGGCACCTGCTGTGACGCCTGCTCCGGCAATTCCAGCGAGGGCAATCAGGTACGGTGATGGTGCACGAAACTTTCGCATACTCAAAGTGTAAAGGGCACTGAGCTCACAGCACAGATATTTGTCGGCACTGACATGCTTCAGTGAACTAAGATGGCCCCATGATTGATGTGCGTTCACTGCGTGAAAACCCTGAGCCTGCACGCGCCTCACAGCGCGCTCGCGGAGCTGATCCCGCCCTTGTCGACCAGATTCTTGAAGCCGACGTTGCCCGTCGCGAGGCCCTCCAGAACTTTGAGGCCCTGCGCGCGACGCAAAAAGAGGTGTCCAAGTCCGTGGGTCGCGCATCCAAGGAAGAACGCCCCGCCATTCTTGCGCAGGCAAAGGAACTTGCTGAGGAAGTGAAGGCAGCCGAGGCCGCTGCGAACGCTGCTGATGCCGAGGCCGATCGCCTGGCTCGCCTGCTCCCGAACTTGGTCCTCGACGGAGTTCCCGTTGGCGGCGAGGATGACTACGTTGTCCTGCGCCACGCAGGCCCGGAGCGTCGTGACTTTGCCGCCGAAGGCTTTGAACCCCAGGACCACTTGGCACTGGGTGAAGGCCTTGATGCGATCGATACCAAGCGCGGCGCGAAGGTTTCTGGCGCACGCTTCTACTACCTCAAGGGAATTGGTGCCCGCCTCGAGCTGGCTCTGATGACCATGGCCATGGATCAGGCACTCGCCAACGGCTTCGTGCCCATGATGACTCCGACCCTGGTGACCCCGCAGGTCATGGGCGGTACCGGCTTCCTCAACGAGCACTCCGAAGAGATCTACTACCTGCCCGCCGATGACCTGTACTTGACGGGTACCTCCGAGGTTGCGCTTGCCGGCTACCACGCCGATGAGATCCTTGATCTGTCGGATGGACCCAAGCGCTACATGGGTTGGTCGACCTGCTACCGTCGCGAAGCTGGTTCAGCAGGTAAGGACACTCGCGGTATCATCCGCGTCCACCAGTTCAACAAGGCTGAGATGTTCTCCTACTGCCGTCCCGAGGACGCTGAAGAAGAGCATGCACGCTTCCTGGCTTGGGAAGAAGAGATGCTGGCCAAGGTTGAGCTGCCGTACCGCGTGATCGACACTGCCGCCGGTGACCTGGGTACTTCTGCTGCTCGTAAGTTTGACTGCGAGGCGTGGCTGCCCACTCAGGAACGCTACATGGAGGTTACCTCGACCTCGAATTGCACGACCTTCCAGGCACGTCGACTGGGTATCCGTGAGCGTCGCGAAGATGGAATGACCGCTGTTGCGACCCTCAATGGCACTCTTGCTACGACCCGTTGGCTGGTTGCAATCCTTGAGAATCACCAGCGCTCTGATGGCTCAATTTACGTTCCCGAAGCGATGCGCCCCTACCTGGGTGGCCTCGAGGTTCTTGAGCCCGTTGCCGCAAAGTAACGAGGTTGCGTGACCAGCTATTTGACGGCGCCGCTGAGCGGTGAAGCTCCCCGTCCTTTCGAGGAGCTGGTGGGGGAGGCGCTCGATGCGCTTCCTTCCACTTTCCCGCGTGATATTACGCAGGTGATGGTCGCCCTGGACATCGATGGGACGATTTTGAGTCCGAGCGGTGCCAGCACACAGGTCGTTGAATCGATTGCAGCGCTCAGCCGCGCCGGTGCGCAGGTCGTTATCGCGACCGGCCGCTCAATGGGTGCAGTCCTTCCCGTTCTCCCGCTGCTGGGTTTCCGCCGCGGGTGGATTGTCGCGTCCAATGGTGCGGTCCTTGCTCGCGTTCACGAGGCCGGGTACGAGATTGTGCATCGCCATGAGTTTTTCCCCGCCGAGGTGATCGACGAGGCGTTGACGGCTCTTCCGCATGCGCGTTTCGGTGTTGAAGACCGTAACCTTCGCTTAATTTCAACAGGTTTTCCCGAAGGGGAGATCGTTGAAGACACCGAGTTGGTGAGCGTCGACGAACTTCGTTCGATGCGTACACCCAAGCTTGTCATTCGTGAACCCGCTTTGGACCGCGATGCTTTCGAAAGCATCTTGTGTGCACTGCCCTTTGCGAAGACTCACGAGGTTTTCGTCGGCTGGACCTCCTGGGCTGATATCAGTTCACTCGGAGTGACGAAAGCCAGCGGACTTGATGAACTCCGACGGGATCTCTCGCTTCCCGTTGAAGGAAGTGTCGCTATTGGCGACGGTACGAACGACATTGCCATGATCGAGTGGGCAGCCTTTGGTGTTGCCATGGGCGGCGCCACCGAGGAGATTCGCATCCACAGCGATTTCGTTGCGGCAGCAGTCGAAAACGATGGTGCGGCCGCCGTCATGCGGGCAATTTTGCGCTGGTGTGGGGTCGCGTCCTGCTGAGCCAGCTGCCCATGATCGCGAAGGCACGGTCCAAGTCCCCGATCTGACAGTGCTGCGCCATGTCCGGATCCTGCGCGTGATGGAACGCGTGTACCTCCAGCGACTCCGCGTTCCGCAACGCTCGGCGTACGTCGCCCAGGCGCTCGAAGGGAACGTACTGGTCCGCGTCCCCGGCGAGGATGAGGCACGGCTGGGTGATGCGCCCCTCGAGGGGTTCCATCGTGTAGTCGCCGAACGCTCGCAATACCTGGCTGGGCCGGTGTAGTCCCGTCATGTGCGAGGCCTCCCGCAGCTTCCATGACAGGTCCGCGCTCAGTCGTGAGGCCGTCCTCAGCGCGGCATCGATAAGCCATGCGGGCCTCGGGTTCCCCACGATCGCGTCCGCGATGGGGCGCAGGGGACGAGGCAGTGGCAGCGTCAGGCCGTCCAGGAGCCGGTACATCATGTCGAAGGCGATGACGTGGCTGATGCGCGGGCAGTAGGCGGCCGCCCGCATGACGAGGTAACCGCCGAAGGACACGCCGAGTGCGGCTGCACTCTGAACTCCGAAGTAGTCCATGACCGCGTCCGTCGGGCGCTCCCATTCGGGCTCGAGCGGCATGCCCGCCGCCACCGTGTGCCCCTGACCCGGTCCGTCGAAGCTGATGATGTCGAAGGGGCGAGTCGGGAAGTGGGATGCGAAGTCAATGATCTCCTCGGCGTACCCGTCGAAGCCGTTCATCATGACGAGCGTGCGCGGTGTGCCCGCGGGGGCCTGCGCGCGGTCGGTCGGGTCGGCCTCCCATCGCATCGCGGTCAGCTCCCCGCCTCCATAAGGAACAGTGTGTCGGGTGAGGGCGAGGCCTCGGTGGGCCTCGTCGAAGGAGGCGGACATGGCGTCGATGAAGCTTCGCTTACGGGGGTCGTTGTCCCCGAGGTAAAAGGCCGCGAGCTCGTAGAGGCGCCACGCGGCATCCGCATCCCCCTCGGATGAGAAGCGCTCGGCGAGGCTATGCGCAAGCGCCGTGATCTGTTTTGTTGATCGAATGTTGGGGAGCGTGGTGGTCGCGATCGTATCCATGCCGACGCGGTCGAGTATCGGAGCGAAGGTCCGGTTGAGCTGCAGGTCAAATTGGCGGTTGCCGGTGTATTCGGTGAACATGCATCGACTGTATCGCCTGTCTACGTGCGGTGGACCGCACAATAACGAACAGAATGTTAGATATCGTACGGTGCAACCGTTATGCGTAGGATAAGCCCATCGATAGTGGAAAAATGATCGGAGAGACATGTTCCTGCGTAGCGCAGATAAGCACGGGCGCGAAACCGAGAAGAATCTCGACCTGCGAATCCGGAAGACGCGTCGGGCGATCCGCTCGGGCCTCCTCAAGGTGTGCCAGGCCAAGCCATATGCGCACGTCAGTGTCACCGACATCTGCGCCGCGTCGATGGTGTCGCGCACGACTTTTTATGACCACTACACCGACAAGGATGCGCTGCTTGCCGAGGTCGTGTCTTTCCTTCTTGATGAGATCACCCCGGCGCTCGAGGGCCTGTGGTTCGCCGAAGAGCGTGACGCCCGAGTCGTGGCTCGGCACCTCGCCGATGTGTACGCGCGCAATGGCAATGCCCTGAAGACTCTGCTGGCCATTCGCGTGGGCGGTGACGGCGACCTGCACGAGCAGCTTTATCGCACGTGCTGTTCGGTATTTACCGATTGGGCGCGTGGCCGTTTGGATGACGATGTGTTGCCGCTTGCTGCCAATGTCTACGCCTCGGTCGTCCTCACCTTCATCGAGCGCAGCGCCACCAAGCCTCTTACGGACAAGGAACTCGCCGCGATCGATCGCGCCCGCGAGCTCTTCATCGAGGGTTTCGGCGTTTGATAGGTCAGCGGTAGATGCGTGAGCGGTGATCGATGTTGATGGCGAGGATCACTAACTCATCATCTTCGATAGAAGCTATGATCCGATAGCTGCCGACACGGTATCGCCAAAATCCTGCGAGGTTGCCGGTCAGTCCCTTCCCTCGCGAGCGGGGATCCTCGCTGCTCGCAGTCTCACGGAGGTAGTTGATGATGCGTCTCGCGGTCGGCTTATCGAGCTTGCTGAGCTGTTTCAGTGCGCGCGGTGACAGCTCAGCCTTCCAGGCCAAGGGTCTTCACCGCCTCGTCAAGGCTCACCGATGCTGCGCGTCCACTGCGGATGTCCTCTAGCTCTGCCTGCAGTGAGTAGGCCAGCTCAATCTCCTCGAGCGCTGACTCGATGGCGCGATTCATGTAGAACGACTTCGTTCGTCCCGTCCGCTCAGCGAGGGTCGTGAGACGGGCGTCGATTTCGGGATCGAGCTTGACGGAGCGTGCAACCCGTGCAGTAGACATATGTCCTCCTCAAAAGTGACTACGCGTAGTCTACTCTCCCGAGGTGTCAGTTGGAAAGGCTAATTGGAGAGAAAGACGGGTGAACCGGCTCGCCCAGCCCCCACCTCGTCGATTGGGCAAAAACCGCTACGATAGCCCCATGGGAAAAGCCTCACGTCGTAAAAAAGTAGCAGTCAGCGCAGATCGCCCGGCATACCGCCCCCCGATCCCCTTCGTGGAACGTCCTTTTGAAGGACTTCCTAACGAGGTCGAACTGGTCGCGATGCGCGAAATCATCCCTTGCGCAACGCTGAGCGGACGCACCAGTGAAGAACACGGCGGTGCAGACTTCGACATTGTTACCCTGCTGCCCGATGGCCATCCCGCAATGATTCGCCCCGATGGACGTATCCTCGTCGGCCTGCAGACTCGCTCGAACTCGGGCGATCTCTCACACGACGTTGCGGCAGCTCTTCTTGCTGCTCTTCAAGCACAGTCCGACGGTGTTGACGGCGTCATCGATATTGATGTGCGCGAGCCCGCCCCTCACCTCCAGGACATTGTTGATCCGAAGGCGTTTGGCGATATGGAGATCGTTGCCGATTTCGGTTACTGGTTTGACCCGAATCAGGAACTCACCCCCGAAATGCGCGATGCTCTTGAGCAAAACCGCGCCGACGTTGTTCCTACCGCTGCAGTGCCCGGTACAGAAGGCATGTACTGGTGCGAAATGAACCGCAACTTCATCCGCTACGTTTCGGACGCCCCCGAACACAAGCTCTTCGACGCATTGGCACGCCTGCAGGCAGCCGGAAATGCCCGATTGGGAGAAGGCTCGCGCTTCGTCGGAGCTTTCCGGGCATGCGGTCTGGCAATCCCGGTTTTTGAGCTTGCTGAAGGCGCTTCTGCAGAAGATGTTGCCGCAGATGCGAAGGCTCTTGCGGAAAATGTCGAGAAGGCGCTGAAGGAAACCACCCCGCTGAGTGCAGACGAACGTCGCGCGCGCCAGGGCCTCGTTTCCCGCCAGGTCACGATTCGCTAAGGAGAGGCGGCACGTGAGCGGGATAGACTAACAGAGTGACTCCCGTTCAATCCGTCGAACCCTCACCTTCCCAGAAGGTCGCTGCGATTATCTGTGCCCACAATGTGGGTCGGCAGATCGCCTCAACTGTTCGTGCATGCCGCGCAATCCCTGGCGTTGACCTGCTGATTGTCATTGACGATGGCTCGGACGACGAAACCGGGAAGTATGCTCGCGCAGCCGGTGCGGTTGTCGTTCGCCATTCCGTTCCCCGAGGCCGGGCTTCGGCACGTGAAACGGGAGTGAAAGTTGCAGCAATGCGCGATCGCGTGGATGCCCCCGGACGCCACATCCTCTTTCTCTCGGGAGACTTGGGGGAGAGCGCCGTCGATGCCGCCTTCCTTGTCGAGGCCATCAGCAGTGGCCGTGCGGACCTTGCCTGCGCTGTTCCCGCGGGCCTCGGCAGCGAAGATCCGAGCAGCGCGCGCAAAGAGACCGCCGCGCAACGCCTCGCACACAATACGATTCGGCGCCAAACGGGTTGGAATTGTCAAGCACCCCTGTCCGAACAGCTGTGTATTACCCGCGAGGCGCTCAACGCGATCATGCCCTTCGCCAATGGCTACGGCCTCGAATTGGACATGAAGGTCCGGCTGCTCGCTTTGGGGATGACCGCTATTGAATTGCCCTGCGCTTTTGAGCACACAGGTGATGATCACAGCTTGGTCGCACTCAACCGGCCGGCGAGCCTAGCCGATGTCGCATGGACCTCGACGATGCTTGCGCTGCGCAAAGTGCGACTGCGCCGTCGCTTCCGAACCCCTGTCTCTCTTCAACGCTTGGGTGCCCCCTACCCTGATCCCGAGCACACTCCCGTATCCCAATCACCTGCAGGAGAAACCAGTTAATGTCTGAAAAAGGTACCCGTTTGCGTACATCCCGCGCGCTTGCGGCCTATCTTCCCGCTGCACTTTCCGTTGTCCTGGGCGCCTGCCTGTACATCACCTTCTCGGTTGGCCAGTGGCGTTCGCTGACCGTCCCTTCGTGGGATCTGGCTATTTTCACCGAGGCGGCGAAGTCCTATTCTCACTTCTCTGCGCCGATCGTTCCCGTGAAGGGACCGGGCTACAACCTTCTGGGCGATCACTTCCACCCCATCTTGGTTCTTCTGGGGCTGGTATATCGCTTCTTCCCGTCGGGACTGACCCTGCTGATCGTTCAAGATCTGTTGATTGCGGTTTCGGCGTGGCCGCTGGTTCGTCTAGCCAGCAAGCAAGCCGGGTGGCTTCTTGGAACATTCGTTGGGATTGGGTATGTCACCGCATGGGGATTCCAGGGTGCTGTTGCCTCGCAGTTCCATGAGGTTGCCTTTGCTGTTCCCCTTCTTGCCTGGGCCTCTGCCGCATTTGTTGAGGGTCGCTGGGTTGCCGTTATGGCATGGTCAGCGCCTTTGGTCTTGGTGAAGGAAGACCTTGGCCTCACCGTCATGATGATTGGCATTGTGTTGGCGTGGCGAGGCCGGGAGAGCGAAAAGTCCTTCACCTATCCCTTGTTCTTCGCGGTCTTTGGACTTCTTGCCTTCTTCGTGACGGTGAAGCTGCTTCTGCCCGCCTTTAATGCCTCAGGTACCTGGGCCTACAGCTTGGATGGAAACAGTAATCAGGGGGATGTCACTCTGATCGAGCGTGCGCTGTGGCCTGCCCAAAAGTACGGCGTGATTGCCATGGTGATTTTGGGGGCCGGCATCATTGGTATGGCATCTCCCTGGTTCTGGGTCATCATGCCGACAATTGCGTGGCGTTTCTTGGGTTCTGTTGACTACTACTGGGATTGGAAGCACTGGCACTACAACGCGATTTTGATCCCCATCCTCTTGGGTGCCTTGTTGGATGTGCATCGCCGGTGGTCTTCGCAGCAGGATTCCTCGATTTCCCGAGGCTTGGGCTGGGTAACCAGCGCGCAGCGTCCTGTGGTGGCAACAATTGCATTGGCACTGCCCTGCGCTGCGGCTTTTGTGACCGCTCCGCAGCTTCCGATGTGGCAGATGACGAATCCGGGTTTTGGAACTCTGAGTCCTCGAATGGCCCAGGCTCAAGAGATCAATGAGCTCATCCCTGAGAATTCACAGGTCGAAACTGATCTCACCCTGCTGGCCTACTTGGTTCCACGCCACGAGGTGTATTGGGTGGGATCCGCTAAGAATGTTGACGTCGACTATGTCGTTGTCGACCAACGTGGAGCCGCGTGGGGAGATCAGAAGAATGTCGATGCCGTGGCCTACGCGCAGGGTGCGCATCCAGGGCATAGTTTCGAATTGGTGTATAACCAGGGCGGTTTCCAGGTCGTTAAACGCAGCAGCTAACGCGCTTGACTGGAATTGATTGAGCGTTATATCGGTCAAGACGCACGGTGCCCCCGCGAGAAATCGCGGGGGCACGACGTATGAGCGTGATACCTCAGTGCGCGCGGCGCAGCCTCATGGAATTGAGGACAACACACACCGAGGACATGGCCATTGCAGCCGAAGCGAGCATCGGGTTGAGAAGCCCGAAAATCGCGAGCGGAATCACAAGGACGTTGTAGAAGAAGGCCCAGAAGAGGTTCTCTTTGATGACCTTCAGCGTTGCGCGCGAAATACGAATCGCAGCGGCAGCCATCGTTGGATCCGAGCTCACCAGCGTCATATCGGCGACAGCGATTGCACTATCGGCACCCGAACCCATGGCAATACCCAAGCCCTGAGTCGAGGCCTGTGCCAGAGCAGCCGCGTCATTAACACCATCACCCACCATGGCTACCTGGTGGCCTTCTTCTTGAAGGCGCATCACCGCATCGCGCTTATCTGCGGGAAGGACTCCCGCGATGACCGAATCAATACCGACCTGCGAAGCGACAAAACGTGCTGCAGATTCGTGATCACCAGTGAGCAAGGTCGGAGTGATACCCAAGGCCTTAAGCTGGGCAATCGCATCCTTTGATGACTCCTTCACCGTGTCACGCACAACGAATGCCCCCAGAAGCACGCCATCGAGGTGCTCGGGAAGTTCGCGCGTTTGAGGTGTGAGTGTCGCTGTGGGTGCTTGAGCGGATGCAAGCCGACGCGAACGTACCTGAGGCTCGTAGCCTGCTGCCTTCACAACCTCTTCAAGCTGTGCATCGCTGTAATCGTGTGAAAGGGTGATTCGAGCGCTCTCAGTTGCCAGGTTGACCTGGGCGTGAACGCCATCGAGCTTACCCAACTTGCGCTCAACTCTGCGAACGCAGGAAGCACAGGTCATGCCGCCCACGGCCATATCGACGATGATTCCGCCATCCTCGTTCTCTTGCGTGGGCTCCGAAGCCTGCGTCGGGTCCGTATCACCAGCGGAGGAAGTTTCCTGCCAGCCCTCAACGCGCGCGCTGGCCACAACGGTCGCTCCCGTGGCCTCGGCCTCGGAGATCGCGGAAAGCGCAGACTGAGGAAGGGAAATGCCAAGCTCACCCAGCCAGCTCACGCGGCCGGCCAGAAGGAGTGCGCCGTCCTCGGCGAGCGCGGAAACCCCAAGTCCGGGGTGGTTGCGCAGCTCGCGAACTGGGTGCGAGGGAAGCTCGCGCTCGTGGGCAGCCGCAGTGAGCGCACGGGCAATCGGGTGCTCCGAGGCAGATTCCAGCGAGGCGGTCACGCTGAGCGCATCCTCGCTGGACTGGGCATCGGGAGAATTCGTGCTTCCATCAGGAAGGATCACGGACTCCAATGACATGGCACCCTTTGTTAAGGTGCCGGTCTTATCAAGGAGGATCGTGTCGATGCTGCGCGTGCGCTCAAGGACCTCAGCGGAAGAAATGAGGATACCCATCTGCGCGGCCTTGCCCGAACCTACAAGGAGTGCGGTTGGCGTAGCCAGACCAAGAGCACAGGGGCAGGCAACAACCAGGACGGCAACGGCTGCGGTGATTGCGCTTTGAGCGCCAGCTCCGGCAATGAGCCATCCTGCCAAAGTCAGTAGGGAAAGCACAATGATCGTCGGAACGAACACCGAAGAAATACGGTCCGCAAGACGTTGGACGGGGGCCTTTGTTGCCTGGGCCTCGGTAATCATCTGGCCGATGTGAGCCAGCTGAGTTTCGGATCCAACGGCGGTTGCGCGGACGATCAATGCTCCCGAAGTGTTGAGGGTCCCTCCGGTGACCGCGCTACCAGGGGATACTTCGCGGGGAAGAGATTCACCCGTCATGAGCGAGGTATCCAAAGCGCTGGAACCCTCTTCAACGATGCCATCGGTTGCAACCTTGTCTCCGGGACGAACCTGGAAGAGGTCTCCGACGCGAAGTTCAGCTGCGGGGATGGTGCGGAACTGGCGATCCGTGCCACTTCCTTCAACGAGGATTGCGTCCTTCGCACCGAGCTCAAGAAGAGAACGCAAGGCATCACCGGAGTGATAGCGCGTCCGTGCCTCCATCAGTCGGCCGGCCAGAAGGAAAGTAACGATTGCACAGGCACCCTCGAAGTAGATTTCTGCGTGCGTTGCGTGGCTGTTCGCTGGGATGAGCGACGTCTGCATGCGCATGCCGATCATGCCTGCGCCGCCAAAGAGTAGGGCATACCACGACCACAAGCTCGAGGCGATGACACCGAGGGAGACCAGGGTATCCATGGTCGAAGATCCATGGCGTCCGGCCTGGAAGGCAGCGCGATGGAAGGGGGCGGCACCCCAGATCACGACGGGTAGCGAGAGGAAAGCGACGACCCACTGCCAGCCGGGGAATTGAAGTGGAGGAACCATGGACAGGCCCAGAACGATGATGGTGAAGGGGAGGGTCACAAGGAAGCGGTTGCGTAGATCCGCAGCGCGGCGCAGTAGGCCGTCTCCTAAGTGTTCGCTCTCAGTATTAGTTGATGTGTGGTGAGTTTCGGTAGTCATTCTGATTGATTCTGTCGTGTGTGGTTCACGGGATATCCGGGGGCACCTGATGGCGCCCCCGGATGAGGAGATCAGAAATCGCGAGCGATTCCGACCAGTTCGTAGCCGGCCTCGGAAACAGCATCGCGCAGAGCGTTGTCATCGAGTTCGGTGTTGGTGACAACGGTGGCCTTCGAGGTTGCGCCGGAGTTGAGGATGACCTCGACGTTCAGGACGCCGGGGATCTCACTCAGTTCTTCGGTGACAGATGCGACGCAGTGTCCGCAGGTCATTCCGTTGATGGAGAGTTCGACGGTGCGGTCAATTTCCTGTGCCATGATGGCGCCTTTCTTTGGTGGTGGGAAAAATGGAGAGACGTTACGGTGCGCGCTTAGGACTTCACCAGTCGCGCGATTGCCTTTGCGGCTTCTTGGATCTTTTCGCGTCCTTCTTCTTCGCTGTGCTGAGCGGCGTGAAGGACGCAGTGATTCATGTGGTCTTCAAGGAGGCACAGTGCGACGGAGTCCAGCGCTGACTGCACTGCCGAGATTTGAGTGAGGACATCAATGCAGTAGGTATCCTCTGCAACCATTCGTTGCAACCCCCTCAGTTGGCCTTCGATTCTGCGAAGGCGCTTGAGGTAGTGCTCGGTTTCTTCGGTATATCCGTGGGCCATGGTGTTCCTCCTTGCGCTTCTAAATATACCCCCGGGGGGTATGTGCGTCAATAGGAAATATAGTGAGGGAAACTCTCGCTGATTCAATCTGGACGCAGATGCACGTCAGGGGGTTTAGGCTTGCACCAAGGGAAGGAGAGGTAATGAGACGACAACACCACCGTTCGTATTACGCACGGCGTCGTGTGCCGGGGTCTTTTACTTCCCTCTACCTGCGTGCAAAAGTGATCCCGCTTGCACCTAAACTGCTCTCCGCGCTCGCGGTTGCTGGGGCCTCGACACTGGGATTTCTTCCATCGGGTATTCGCTCGCGTCTCCGAATGGAGTCAGATCGTCTGGGTGAACAGGTATCAGAACAATCCCAGTCGATCTTCTTCCGGGACCCCGGATTGGACACGCTTTTTGTTCGTGTCCTCTGTGGCATCGCTGGCAGTGCTGGGAAAATCGTTCACGCAGCAGCGGCACTGGACTCTGTCATTGGATTGGATCGCACAGGTAAACTTCAACGCTTGGCGCAGGTGACGCCTCGTGATGGCTTTGAAGCTCTGATGGCGGGAATGCTCATTGTCGGTACTTCGCTGGGGCAAATGACTGGTGGAACGGCACATGCAGATAAGTATTTTGATTCTGATGGTGGCCAGGATTTTATTGAGATTCCAGGACGACCGCATTCTCAGATCAAGCGTCTTTGGGCGCCGCGCTCACTTCAAGACATGGCAGCGGATATCGATGACATGTACTGGGCTGGAACCTATGGGCAGTCCATCAAAATCACGCGCGTAGGCCAGGGGAAGACACGTCGTTGGCTCGTGTCAATTCCCGGAACACAGCACTTTGACACTCCATCAACCCCCAACCCGGCAGACATGGAGGCCAATATTCGAGAGGCATTGGGAATGCCCTCGTCTATGCGCGCGGGCATTATTGTGGCACTTCACCAGGCGATGAGTGAAGAAGGAGTCGATCCTGAAGGCTTTGCTACGGAGCCAGTGATGCTTGCCGGTCATTCTCAGGGCGGTCTGATCGCGGTTAATTTGGGAAGCCTACCTGCGCAGGAGGCGGGAATTGATGTCCGTGCGATTCTCGCTATGGGAGCTCCCGCCAGGCGAACACGAATTCGTCCAGAAGTTGTCATGGTCGATATTGCCCATGATCAGGATGTTGTTCCGTCTACTGACGGGACACCGGCTCGTGCCCCCGACCATCGGATCATGGTGGGACGAAAGCTCATTCAGCCACGACTGCGCGCCCTGTACTATGCGCATTCCTCGTCGACGTACACCGAAACGGTGGGACACCTTGAGCGTCGCAGTGCTATCACCCGGTGGGATCGAGTCGGACAGGCGGTTTGTACACTCCAAGCGATGCTCCCACAGGGCGATGAGCCTACTCGCGTGCGTATTTATGACGTATGGCAAGAGCTCGATGACCCAAATTCGGGAGTGTGGTCTCGAGTGAAGGGCATTCATGCTCGGCAACTCACCTGTAATGCACAAGAAGCTGATGACAATCACGATGGGGTGACGCATGGAAGCGAATAGATCACTCAAGCGGATCTTGGGAATGATGAATGGGTCTGCGCTCCAGCGCATCTCTGACGATATCCCAAGGATTTCTAACCCCCTGGGCCTTGCTGCTATGGGAATTGCAACGCTCGGAGTAGGAGCTGCACTTACCCGTCTGCGGCCAAGCAATAGGGAAGGGCGCTCTCAGCGCTTCGCCCGCATGATCGAGGTAAGGCTTCGCTCAACCCTTGAAAAGCAGGTTGTGCGCGGTGAATACGGCAATGTGAATTCCGCTCCATGGGATGTCGATCGCTGCGAAGTCCAGGTGAACGAAGGCTTTGGGAAACCAACCATGGTTTGCTTCACTGTAGTAATGACGGCTTGCGGCGAAGAGCTAGCGGAAGACCTTCGTGCGCGTGCTGCGCAGGGCCTACTGGCTGCGGCTGTAGAGGCAGCATGGCGTAATCCCGAAATTGCGCCGATCGTCATTGAAGGCACGCTTCAATGTGGTGATGAGGACATCGTCGACATGCGCGCTCTGGGGTACTCTTCCCTGCAGGTGCGCCCCGAAGAGCTCTTTGAGCGCTTGGGGGCACCCGCATTTGATAGTGGCTGGAAGCCCGTCTAAACCTGCGTTACTCTGCGCTGATCCAATCGACCATGTCGGGTGCATAACCCGTGTAGGTCTCAGGAGTGAGCTCCATGAGTCGGCGCTTGTGGTCTTCGGGTAAATCCAAAGAAGATACAAACTCACGCAGACGGTGGATATCGATATCGTGTCCGCGCGTCAGTTCCTTCATGCGTTCGTAGGGGTTCTCCATACCGTCGCGCCCCTCAAGGGAGGCAAGACGCATGACCTGCTGAATGGCCTCGGAAAGAACTTCGGGATGCTGTGCCAATTCCTCAGCCATGACCTGTGAATTCAGTTCGATTCCCTCTAAACCGCGGGTCAAATTATCGATCGCAACAAGCGAGTGCCCCAAAGCCACTCCGATATTGCGCTGAGTTGAGGAATCCGTCAGATCGCGCTGAAGTCGCGATGTCACCAAAGTCTGAGCAAGGGTTTCCAACAGCGCGCAGGAAATCTCAAAATTAGCCTCGGCATTCTCAAAACGAATGGGGTTGACCTTATGCGGCATTGTCGAAGAGCCGGTTGACCCTTGCGCACCAAGCTTTTGATGGAAATAACCCAAAGAAATGTAGGTCCAGCAATCCGTCGAAAGATTATGAGCAATGCGTCCGAAGCGCGAAATATCGCTGTAGAGCTCGCTTTGCCAGTCATGAGACTCGATCTGAGTCGTTAACGGGTTCCACGTCAGACCGAGGCGCTCCACAAAATCTTTCGTAAGAAGCGGCCAGGGAACCTCAGGCAGTGCAATGCGGTGAGCGGCCCAAGTTCCAGTGGCTCCATTCATTTTGCCCAAGTATTCCGCGTCTTCAATTCGCGAGAGCTGGCGAGAGAGGCGATAGGCGAAAACCGCTAATTCCTTACCCATAGTGACCGGAGTTGCCGGTTGGCCATGGGTACGCGCAAGCATGGGAACATCCGCGCCATTTTGAGCCAATTCAAGAAGTCGCGAATATAGCGCCTGTGCACGAGGCAACCACACTTGGCGAACGGCAGCTTGAACATTGAGCGCATACGAGAGGTTATTGATGTCCTCTGAGGTCGCAAAAATATGGACCAGCGGACGAAGCGAGGGAAGTACGGTGGTGGGACCGAGAGCATCGCGCGCTGCCTCAAGGCGATGATCAATGTAGTACTCGACTGCCTTTACGTCGTGGCGGGTTTCGGCTTCGATCTGGGCGAGTTCGGCAATGGAATCTGCGTTGAAATTCTGAGGAAGTGCACGCAGGTAGTCCAATTCGGCATCAGAGATCTCGGGTGCGTGAGCAATGACGCCCCGTCGCAGCAGCTCAATCATCCACTCAATCTCGACAAAAATTCGGGTTCGATTGAGTGCGGCCTCTGAAAGGTACTGAGTCAGTTCTTGGGTTTGAGGACGGTAGCGACCGTCCAGCGGAGAAAGCGCCTGGCCAGTTGCTGCTAGGTCTGCGTATCCCATTTCGGGCGAAAACATGGATCCTTGCTGCGAAGTCATGTCTTAATCATCTCAGACCGAGGCCGCGTTGCCACGGGACCAGGGTTTGAAACCTTGTATTCACACACAGTCGTGACGGGTTTTCGGTGTTTTCCACAGAAATTGTGATGTGTCTGAAGCGAGAAGAGGGTCCTCATACTCTGACACGTATGTTGATGTTCACGGTATGTCAGTCGCTTCAGGTAATAGCAGACAATTGTGCGGATATCGCCGCAACAATGAATGAGTTTTCTCTGTCGTCATGGACCGGAAACGGAAGTGAAGGTGCGCGCGTAGAAATTGATCAAATTGCGAAGGGATCGAATTCTTGGTCCGCACTGGCATCGCAGCTGAAAGAACTTGCGCAACTGGAAATGGCAAGTCTGGAGGGACAGTCATGAGCGATGAATCTGTGTCGTGGATGCTTGTCTCTTCTTCGCAAACGCGAATCGATACTGAGGCATTGGTAGATGATGTCCTCGCAATGAGGAAAATCAAAAATGCCTGTGATGAGCAGCTGGATATGCTCGCTGGGATGGTCCAAGACTTGAGGATTCACAAGTGTGGCGAGCTGGCCGACCACTTTTACTCACTCGGCGCGCACCTCAGTGAGCGGGTGGATAGTTGTGCGAAAAAGCTTGCCTATGTTGCGCGTATCCACTCTGGTGCCGAGGCCGATGTCCGAGCCTACCAGCGCACCTGCGCCCGTTTAGACGGCGGTTTGGGATTCAATACCTGGGGTGGTGGCTTAGTGCTCTCACAAAGGATTGGACGCTTTGGAAAGTACCTAAATCCAAACCTTCCCTTTCTCATGGCTCCTGTTGGATTGGTTCATGGAGGGGTGATTGTTGCATCTCACGGCTATTCCTTCATCCATCAACCAAAAGACGCAGAGCTGGGTATTCGGACCCAGTATGACGTTGGCGAAATGGCCCGAATGCTCAGTGGTACGAATTCGCATGAGAACGCAGAAGTGACGCGCGATGCCGCGGCCCAAGCATCAACGTTCTATGCGGCGATGGGCTGGTTAATGTTTGGCCGGCACAGTGGAGTGCGGGTTTCGCCGCAGTCGCTTCCGGCCGCTTCCGGTGGGGGAGCTCCGTCAAGTACACGGGTATTGGAAGGTGTTGCTGATGGCGGAAAAGTACGCACATACTGTGGGGCTTTTGGTGTTGCCCTTTATGCGGCTCATAGCGTTATTGACTACCCCAAACACGCACCGACGCCCCAGCAGGCAGCCTTGGGAGTCAGGCAAGGGGGGAGTGGAGCTCCCCCTCATGTGAACACTCCACTTCAGGCCTCGGCAGCCCTTGAGAGGATCGGAGAACTGCGCTCAAGCGCGGATGAAGGTCAGATCGAGATCCTTCAGCATGTCACTACAGATGAACAGGGCCAGGAACGCCGTTCGTGGTCCGTCATGATTCGAGGAACGCAGAAGTGGGGACCCGGTGAGGATAATCCCCAGGACATGCTGACGAACCTTCAAGCTGTTGGTCAATCTGATTCAGATCAGCTTCGTGCGGTGAAGGAGGCTATGGATATGGCGGGAATTCGCAGTGATGAACCCGTTGAGTTCATTGGCCACTCACAAGGTGGAATCATCGCTGCTCAGCTGGCCTCCGAAAGCGATATTCGCGCACGCTACAGTGTAGCCTCGGTTCTGACAGCGGGATCTCCCGTCGCCGGTTTTCACCCTGATCCGGGTGTTCCCATGCTCAATATGGAAAATACACGCGATATTGTTCCTGCCCTTGATGGTGCGGCAAATACGAATCGGGGAAATGCGCTCACCTTGCATTTTGATAGCGAGCACTTGGATGTGAAGCAGGGCAGTGACAATCCCATTGCCGCGCACGACATCGGGACCTATACGCAGGCGATTCGTGAATGCGAGCAGGTGAATCCGCAACAGAACCCCAATATTGGGGAAGTAATTCGTTGGGAAGAACAAAGAAGAACTCGGCTAGGTATCACCGATAGGACGCAGACGCGCTCCTATATCTTTGATACCCGCCGAGTGACGTGATGTGTGAGCGAAGAAGGATCAGTCCTTCTTGGATGCTCCAGTCAAGCTTCCAAACAGCGAAGAGACAACAGCGGTGATGATCGCACCGATAATTGCCGCTCCAATCCCAGAGACAGAGAAAGGAAGACCCAAAGAGTGGGCAACTCCGCTTGCCACCATGAAACCGATGCCATTAGTCACCAGAGCAAAGAGTCCGAAAGTGAGGATGTACAGGGGGAAGGCAAGGATTGAAACCAAGGGGCGTACGATCGAATTCACGATGGTGAAGACCAAAGCGATCAGGCCCAGCATAATGACTGTTTCAGTCAGGGTCGTGCCCTGTGCAATGACGATTCCAGGAACAATTTTGGCCGAGACCCACAGTCCCAAGCCGGTTCCGATAAGACGCAGAATAAAGTTCATGCGCTTAATTATCACCTATCACTGAGCAAAGAACTATGCGACGATCGCCATAACTGCGCTAAACATCAAGGCGCAGGCCAGGTATTCGCCAATCCCAATGACCGCGGGGCGAAGCTTGATGCGTGATGAATTTTGTAATGCGGGAACAATGATTGCTCGCGCAGAAAGCGCGGTAAAAGCGATCAAAGACCACAGCGGAATCACGTGGATCACAACGCCAACAAGACCAGCCACTAGTGTCGCTAGGTGCCAGGCAATACAGACGGCGAACATGCGTGTGTCCCCGGCGCCTCGGATCAATGATCTTACGTAGAGAGTAGCGCCCAGCATGTATGCCGCAATTGCGGCTGCCGCACACCAGAGTTTGAGTGGTGAGTAGTCTTCAGCAACAACCCACACTGACAGTGGATAAGTGCATGAGCTGGCCAGAACGCTGGCGAGGTGTGAGGGTAGTGAGCGTCGGCATTTTCTCCACGCCTCGAATGTCGCAATTGCACAGAAGAATGTCACGGGGATCAGGATTCGCGCGACAGGACGCGGGTGAAGAATGATGACCGGAATTCCGCATGCGGTCGCGATTGCTGCCCAGGTCGCCATTGCCGGTAGGTAGGATTTTCGACGTTGAGGTGCAGCCGCCATGTACAGGGTGAGTGCGTGATAGCTGCAGTAGGCCGCTGTCCATGCGGCAAGTAAAAGGAACTGAATGGGCTGAGGTTTCAGGGTGCAGATTCCGACGGCGATGGGAAGAGCAGTCATTACCCACGCGCCATGCTCGTTTGAGAGCCATCCTCGGCGAATAAGTGAGCGCATCCGTGATCCTCGTTGATTCATGGGCAACAGTGTAGTGCCCCTATTCACTAAGGCAAACCTAAGAAAAATGCGAATTCTGTGCCGGTGCTCACCAACATCCCATTCACTGAGACATACTTTTTCTGAAGTGGGCCAAGAGCGCAATAGTTATAGGTATGTCAACAAACGATACACGCGAAGAAACCGTCCCATTCTCGGTTGCCGCTCAGCCCGAGCTTTCTCAAGAAGATCGTTCCGCACGCATTGCGGTTACCGTATTTCCGCTCATTATTATTGTGGCATTCGCTCTGGGTCTGATTTTCCCGACCCATGCAGCAAAGCTTGCCTCGGGTGTGAATATTGGCCTGGGCATCATTATGTTCGGCATGGGCCTGACCCTGACCCTTCCTGACTTTGCTCTTGTCGTGAAGCGCCCCCTGCCCGTCATTGTCGGTGTTATCGCGCAGTACGTCATTATGCCTGGAGTTGCTTTCCTCCTCACCAAGGCGCTCAACCTTGATCCGGCAATCGCAGCCGGCGTCATCTTGGTCGGATGCGCCCCGGGTGGAACCGCATCGAATGTCATCTCTTACTTGGCTAAGGGTGACGTTGCACTTTCGGTGACCATGACATCGATCTCCACTTTGCTGGCACCCTTCATGACCCCCCTTCTCACCATGTGGCTTGCCGGTCAGTACATGCCTGTTGATGCAAAGAAGATGGCAATCTCGATTGTTCAGATCGTTCTGATCCCCGTGGTCGCAGGCCTCATCGTCCGTATGCTTGCTGGCCGTTACGTTGAAAAGATCCTCCCGGCTCTTCCCTGGATCTCCGTCCTTGGCATCTCCTACGTGCTGGCAGCAGTTGTTGGTAAGTCCGCCGACAAGATCATGGAATCCGCACTCATCGTCTTCGTCGTGGTCATCCTCCATAACCTGCTGGGTTACTTCTTCGGATACTTCGCAGGCCGTATCTCGGGCGGCGATTACCGCGCAGCTCGTACGACCGCAATTGAAGTTGGTATGCAGAACTCGGCTTTGGCAGCCGGTTTGGCGACGAAGTACTTCAGCCCCGAGGCCGCGCTTCCTGGTGCTGTCTTCTCGGTCTGGCACAACCTTTCCGGTGCACTATTGGCGATGTTCTTCCGCCGCTTTGGAAAGCAGGGCTGAACGAGCGCTGAGGGGAAATACCCGACAGCATCACAGTTTTGCTGTCACGTCGGAATTGCACCGGCCTGAAACTTGTGGGGCGACGCAGCGAATATCGCATGCGTCGCCCCACCTGTATGTCATGCAAGCTGGAGTCAGGCTTGGCATCCACCCGAATTTTCGAATGCCCAGCAGTGCCGGAATGCCAAGGCCGTTCCTAGTTGTGGTTCCCCGAACGAGGTGCGTGTGCACCTTCCGTGAAGGCGTTAATAGTCACCTGCGGATCAAGCGGATGGCCGGCGCGAGTCTCTGCACGTAGGTGCGAAACGACGGCCTCAAGACTACCGCAGGCATCGGCAACCGCCTTCTGACGCTGGTAGCCCACACCAATGCTGCGCATCGTTGAAATGAAATCCAACTCTTCTGCGCAATCAAGGTCCTGCGCAACAGGGCGCAGTTTTTCAATCATTTCATCCAGCAGCTCATCGATGTGACGCTCATTGCCGTGAATGTCTTCGATCAGAATGGCATCCATCCCGTAACGCGCCGCACGCCACTTGTTCTCAGCCAAGAACCACGGGGAGGTAGTCGGAAGTTCTTCGCCTCGATCAAGAGCACGTGAACCGTATTCAACCAGGCAGTGAATAAGTGCGGCGATCGCTCCAATTTCAGCCGCGTTGCTGGAAGAATCGCAGACGCGCACTTCCAGTGTGCCAAGCCTAGGCGAGGGGCGAATATCCCAACGGATCTCATCAAAATTAGAGATGATGCCGGTGTGCATCATGTCGCGAGTGTAATGTTCCAATTCTTCCCAGCGGGTAAAAAGCTGAGGGACACCCGCCGTGGGGAGCTGCTGGAAAACCATCGCCCGATTGTCGCAGTAGCCCGTGTCCGTTCCCGCCCAATAGGGTGACGAGGCCGTCAGGGCTTGGATTCGCCCGAGCTGAGTGGAGAGGAAGGCAAGAAGGGGAAGAACTTTGGCGCGATCCTCAATCCCAACGTGAACATGCGTGCCAAAAATCAGCATTTGGCGACCCCAGAACTGGGTGCGATTGACCAATTCGGCATAGCGTTTTGAGTCTGAAACCCGCTGGTGTGCAGGGTTAGCAAATGGGTGAGACCCTGCGCTTGTCAGGTTGACACGGAGTGCCGATGTGATCGGCTCAAGCATCTCTAAGCCCTCATTGAGATCGGCAATGGCATCGCGGACACGTGTCTGTTTGCGAGAAATTAATTCCACTGTATTGCGCAGCATTTCACCGTGAACAAGCGTATTTCCCGGATACTGCGCACAGACTTGAGTGATAATTGCCTGCGCACATTGGCGGAGGTCTTCAGAATCGATATCGATGAGCTGGAGTTCCCACTCAACGCCAAGTGTTGAACGTTCAGATTGTGCGAACGAGATGGCCATAGCTCCCCTTGCTCAAGCTTGTTGGTAGCGGTGGATAAAGGATGCCAATAGGTCGTGGGCGGGTTGAGTATTCGCAGCGTCGCAGCGTGCAACTACCGCGGGCTTCTCTTCTGCAGGATAGTAGGTGTCACCGTAGGTCTCAATGCGTAGATGCATCCCGTCTCGCGTAATTTCCGGGTGAAATTGCGTGCCATAGATGTTCTTTCCCCAACGGAGAATTTGGACGTGGCAGTGAGTTCCGGTCGCCAGAAGTTCGGCTCCCTGTGGAATAGATCCAATTGCATCAGCGTGGCCGGTGTAGGCGTGGAATTTTGGCGGGAGCTTACCGGTTAGTGGGTCGGCAAGTCCGGCCTCGGTCAAGGAAATTTCGGGGGCCTGGAGATCCTCAGAGAAGCCCTCAACGATGGGTGCTCCCGAGGCTCGAGCCAGGGATTGCAGGCCAAAACAGATGCCGAAAGTCGGGAAATCACGCTCTAGAAGGATGGATGTCAAGGCATCGATACGTTCTTCAACGCGCAGGTGCTCGGGAGTTTTCTGCTCATGAGGGTGCTCGAAACCGAAGGGAGAGCCGGTAATGATGACACCCGAATACTGGTCCAAGTCGATATCACTGGCCGGGTGCGGTGAAGCGGCATCAACTAACGGGAGTGGGTGAAGATCGCTGTCACTGAGCTGACCGATTGCCTTCATCGACGCCAGTTCATCTCGCGCAAGAATACCGTCTGGTCGGCACACGGCCACCAGGAAGGGTCGAGAAGAAGCGGGTCGAGAAGCGTTCATAACGTCACGCTATCAGCCGTATCAAACAGATGCGCGGAGGATGCGGAAGATGGGATTGTGTAACGGGTAGAAAAAACCCGCAGCACCTAACGATGCTGCGGGAATCACGTCGGGGTGGCGGGATTTGAACCCACGGCCTCTTCGTCCCGAACGAAGCGCGCTACCAAGCTGCGCCACACCCCGTGACCGTTTGAGTATAGCCGTCCAAAGCCGGTGCGCAAAATTTTGTACGCGAAGGTCGGGAGTCTTGCCCGTTTCCTGTGTTCAGTCGTGAATTGTCAGGATCGAGGCCTCGGGGCGGGTGGCGATACGCACCCGAGCGTAAGGGGAGGTACCCAAGCCCGCGGAGACGTGCAGCCATGCATTCTCGCTGGCACTGGTCTCCCACACGTGTAATCCCTTGCCGAACTCACGGGGGAGATCGCAATTGGTGACCAGGGAGGTCACGCCCGGCAGTCCAATCTGACCACCGTGAGTGTGGCCTGCAAGGATCACTTCTGCACCCAAGTGGGTCATTGAGTCGAGCACGCGCGTGTAGGGTGCATGGGTCACACCCATGCGAATAGCTCCAGAGGATAGCCAACTCTGCGATAGTCCAGTGATGGAGTCGCGGTTAATGTGCGGGTCATCGACACCCAGCAGAGCAAGAGGAGCAGGTGCGTAGCTGAACTCGTCGACGTCGGTCGTGGTCTCAGTCTGGTAAGGCTCCACAAGTGCCGAAGAATTCGACAAATCCGCCCAGCCCATCGTTCGCAGGTGTGCGGCAAGTTCGGTCCACGGCAGGTCTACCGCGCGCTCGATCTTTCCTGATTCACGAGGCCGAAGGTAGCGAGTCCAGCTCTTGGGCTTTGGCGAGTAGTAGTCGTTTGAACCGAAAACGAAGGCTCCGGGGAAATCGGAGAAAATTTCGTGAGCCTGGATCACCATTTCTAGCGCATCGGGACTGCCGAAGTTATCTCCGGTGGAGAATACGTAGTCGAATTGCTCGGTTTCGCGAATCTCTTGCAGGAAATCGAGAAGAAATTCTTGGCCTGCGAAAAGGTGCAGATCGGAGAAATGGAGGACCTTCGCCATTCGGTGGTGACTGCGCAACATGGGCGTTGACAGTGCCGAAAGCGGGACATCGTAGTGGCGAAGGACAGGTCGACGCCGCTCGACACTTCCCCAGGCAAGAGCCGCAGTACCGCCCAGAGCAAGGGCGGCTGCGCCTCGGAATGCGTGCTTGACGAGTCGACGTGAAGTCATTTCTTACTCATCCCCATCGTCATCATCATCGTTGTCTCCGGGCTGTTGCTGGCCCTGCGGATTTTGTTGCGGGGCAGGAGCTGCACTGGGAGTCGGAGCCTGAGTTTGGCGCGGTGCGGCCTGTGGGGTTCCGATATTCGCATTGGGCATGGGCTGGTTGGGAGTGCCCTCCAGCGCCTTACTCATGTAGGGAGCCCAGATATTTTGGCCGACGAAAGTCTCACCGAAGATTTGCGAGTAGTAGCGTCCGTTGATTCGGACGTTTTGAACCGGGGTTGTCGAGGCGTTGCCGTGACCAACCCATGCGGCGGTGGTGAGTTCTGCGGTCGATCCCGTCAACCAGGTGTTTGCCGAGTAGTCAGTCGTACCGGACTTGGCGGCAAATTGACGACCGCCTGACAGGCGCGTCGCGGTGTAGTACTGGCTAGCCGACTTGGTCAGGGTTGTTGCAACCTTTTGAGCGACCTGCGGATCGATGACCTGCTTGCAGTTCGCCGAACCTTCCTTGAGAACGTTCTCTTGACGGTCGGTAACCTTCGCGATCGAGTAGGGCTGGCACATCTTGCCGTCATTGACGAAGGTTGCGAAAGCGCGTGCCATGGTCAGCGGTGAAGCAGAACCAGAACCCAAGATGTTACCGGGCACGGCCAAGATGGGTTCACCGTTTCCGTCATCGATGCCCATGTCAGCAGCGACTTTGAAAATATCGCAGAAGTTGAGCTTAGAAGCCATGTTAACGAAGGAGTGGTTCACCGAAAGGCCCGTTGCGCCGATGACGTTAAAGGCGCCGTCCTTACCGGCCAAGTCGACGACGTTCCAGCTTTCGGTGTGGATCGGAGCGCCATCACACTTGAAGGAGCCATTGGGGAAGTTCGTTCGCCCGTCAATGGTTTCATAACCCGAGCGGCCTTCCTTGTACCATTCGGCCAAGACGAAGACCTTGAAGGTTGATCCAACCTGGAAGGAACCATCAGCCGAATAGTTTGACATAGTTTCGTCTTCGCCCACGCCGTAGACGGTGTTTTGGGCCATTGCGACAACTTCACCCGTTTGGGGAACTAAGGAAACCAAAGCATTATCCAAACCGGAGGCATCGTCGGAAGGAATGGTCTTTGTTAAGGCTTCATAGGCGGCATGCTGCTTCTTCGGATCAAGAGTCGTTCGGATGGTCAGGCCACCGGTCTTAAGAAGACGCTCACGCTCAATAGAGGTCTTACCGAATGCGCTATCGGCAAGGAACTGACGCACTGCATAGGAACAGAAGTAGGCATTT
Organism: uncultured Actinomyces sp.; assembly: GCA_900541895.1. Classification (GTDB taxonomy): domain Bacteria; phylum Actinomycetota; class Actinomycetes; order Actinomycetales; family Actinomycetaceae; genus Pauljensenia. The sequence goes on from UWSI01000004.1 coordinate 50,110, forward strand.
TCATCGCCGGCACCCGAGCATCCCTCACGAATCTGAGTGGGGTGAAGCATGTCGGTCACGTTCACGGCCTTTGCTTCGGCTTCTTCGGCCTCTGTAATGACGCCCTGGTCAGCCATGACGGAAAGGACGATATCGCGGCGTTCTTGCGCGGCCTCGGGGTGCTGAAGGGGGTTGTACTGAACAGGGGACTGGACGAGGCCGGCTAGGAGCGCGGCTTCACCGATCGTCAGTTCGTTGGCGGACTTGGAGAAATAGAGCCGAGAGGCAGCCTCAACGCCATAAGTGATGGGACCGAAAGGTGCGATATTCAAGTAGCCACTGAGGATCTGGTCCTTATCCATTTGCTTCTCAACAGCAAGCGCGTACTTGATTTCGCGAAGTTTACGTTCGGTGGTTTGCTCAGTTGCGGCCTCGACCTGGTCGGCATCGCCTTCCATGTAACCCTTTTCGGCCAAGGCATTACGAACGTATTGCTGGGTAATGGTCGATGCGCCCTGCTTTCCACCATCGTCGCCGAGGTTATTGACCATTGCACGGGCAATACCTGTAGGGTCGACACCGTGGTGTTCGAAGAAGCGTCGGTCTTCAATGGCGACGATAGCTTTCTTCATGATGGGCGCGATTTTGTCCGAGGGGATGACAATGCGCTGCTTGTCGTAGAAACGGGCAATTACTTGGCCGTTCGTATCGAGCATGGTGGACTCGGTCGCGGGAGTGACAACCTGGATGTCGGTGGGGATCTCGTCGAAGATCTCCATCCCTGCTTTCGCCGTGATTGCACCGGTTCCGACGGCCGGCACCAAGACGCCAGCGCTGACCACACCGACAAGTGTTGATGCTGCCAAGAATGACAGCAAGAGCGCCACCAGCTGTGCGGGTCGAACAAAGCGTGTATGCGACTGAGCCATAGGTACAGGATACGTGTAGAGGCCTCGGAAAGAGAGAGGAAGAGGTGGATTAGGTCAACGTTTGGCATCTTTGCCACATTACGGACCGAAGCCGTCCTAATTTCCCTTATGAAAATTTCATGTGTATTCTCTGAGGAAGAGGTCAATGTTGACCACATGGAGAGGGTGGAGTTTCATATGATTGACGACCACGGTTGGGTTGAGTATGCCCTGTGTGCCGAAGATGAACCCGACTCCCTGTTTGTGCAGGGCGCAGCTCAGCGTCAAGTTCGTATGCGCTGCATGGAGTGCCCCGTGCGCCTTGAGTGCCTTGCAGACGCCTTGCAGTCACAGATGTCTTACGGCGTGTGGGGCGGTCTTACCGAACGCGAACGCCGCGTGATTTTGCGCGTCTATCCAGAAAGGACTGACTGGAGTGAGTGGCTCATGCATTCTCGAGATCCTCTGGCAGTTGAGTTGCGCAAACCGCGGGTTCCCCAAAGCTTGTCGGTGAAACATCTTCGTACAAATGCCAAGGCATTACGAGAGGCATCACTTTCTGTTGCTGCGCGTGGCTAATCGCCGCGAGTGCCGTAGGATGGCGCTATGACTACATGGGAATATGCAACAATTCCGCTTCTAACTCACGCAACGAAGGCAATCCTCGACCAGTGGGGAGCCGATGGCTGGGAGCTCGTCCAAGTTGTTCCAGGACCGACTGGTTCAGATAGCTTGGTCGCGTATCTGAAGCGTCCGAAGCAAGACTGATACTGCGGATATTTCTTCGCAATAAACTATCGGGGCCGAGCAGGTTTATCACCTGCTCGGCCCCGAAGGCATTGAGCTAAAGATTAGCGAGCGCGGCGTGCTAGACGATCGACGTCAAGCAGTGTGACCGCACGGCCTTCCAGACGGATCCAACCACGCGAAACGAAATCTGCCAAGGACTTGTTGACAGTTTCACGCGAAGCGCCAACCAGCTGGGCCAGTTCTTCCTGAGTGAGGTCGTGAGGAACGTGGATGCCCTTATCTGTTGCCGTACCGAAACGATCTGCAAGATCAAGCAGCGCCTTGGCAACGCGGCCGGGGACGTCGGAGAAGACCAGATCGGAAAGTGATTCATTCGTACGACGCAGGCGCTGTGCCAGTGCACGGAGCATGTGCTTGGCCAGAGTCGGGTTCGCTTCGACGATCTCCATGAGGTCGCTGTGCAGCAGGTGCAGCAGGGTGGCGGGAGATACGGCGGTTGCGGTGGTCGAGCGCGGGCCTGGATCGAAGAGGGTCAGTTCACCGAGAATTTCGCCGGGTCCAAGAACTGCAAGCAGGGATTCGCGGCCGTCATTCGAGGTGTGGCCCAGCTTCACTTTGCCTTCGGTCACGATGTACAGACGGTCACCAAGATCGCCTTCTTCGAAGAGGGTTTCGCCGCGTCGCAGTGTTGTCTGACCCATCTTCTGCTGCAGCGATGCCTGTTGCGCCTCATCGAGTCCACTGAAGAGCGGGACTTGGTTGATGAAGTTTGCATCTCCATACATAAAGCCGGAACTCCGTTCTATTCGCGAGCGCCGCTAGCATGCGCCGCCGACTACTGAGCTGTCCTAATCATGTAAGACGGCAGCCCAGCACAAAAGAGCCACCGTGTGATAGTCGTAACTATTATGCACGGTGAACGGTCTAAATCACATATTTGCACACAGTTTGCGCAAATTCGTTTCTTTAGAGTTGACTCTCCGCTGCAAAGTGAGCGGATTCTTTGATGAAAGGAAGGATTGCCTGGATCAGAGCTTGAGGGTTTTCTTCCTGTGGGAAATGACCGCATTCGCCAATTGCGCGCATGGTGAATTCGCCGCTGGTCGCTTGGACATCATCAGCAAAATCAACGTGCGACCATAAACCGTCGTCGCGCGCCTGAATCGAAAGCACGGGTACCGTCACGCTCCGTGTCAGAACATTCTTGGAGCTAAATGAGGGCCTAAACGTTGCCCGCAGTGACTCCCATGCGGATCGAACCGCAATGTGACGGGAAAGAGCCTCGCGGTAGACTTCCGCATTTTCAAGCATTTCATCGCGGTTAAAAGGCGCCGCCCACTGAGAGATTGAACGGTTGATCCATGCTGAGCGTGCCGCGAAGAAGGCTACACGAGGACGGCGCGATAGCAGGGTTGAGAACCAGCGGCCTCGGCCTCGGGAAGAAAGCCCACGCAGGAAGTGCAGACCCAGCGGATGAGGGGCACACACCGGCACAATCGCCTGCAAGCCCGCAGGTTTAAGCGCGCCGAGCATCCACGCGACCACGCCACCCATGCCGTTGCCGACAACCGTGTAGGAAGAAATTCCCAGTGCCGAGGCCACGCCAGCGACGTCCGCCGCCAGCTGGGTGAGTTCGACTTCTCCCGGAGCAAGATCGGAGGTACCAAAGCCTCGAAGATCCATTGCAATGGTGCGGATACCGGCCTGCGTGAAGGCGGGAATAACCTCCCGCCACGTCCACCAAGTCATCGGGAACGAGTGAAGGAGGATAACGGCAAAAGAGGCATCTTCGGGTCCCGCGTCGGCGATATGGAAGGATGCTCCCGAGGCTGAAATCCTACGGTGAACCCAGGGCCCGGGAGCTTCCAATACCGCGCGTGAAACCTCGGGTTTCACCGCAGACCAGCTGCCTTTTCAGCGCGACGACGTTCGCGGGCGGTGAAGTGTGCACCCGTGGGATTGACGCGCTCTACTTGCTCGCGCATTGCCTCTTCATTGCGTCCGCGGCGACGAACCGAATGCGAAAGGGATGCGATGCCAAGCAGTGCAATTCCAAGGAAGAGTAGGCGGCCGGAGTATCCGGATGCTTGGAGGTGGTGTGCAAGGTTAGCGCCCAAGGCACCGGAATTCTGCAGGAAGTGCAGAACGGAAACCGTGTGTGCAGAGGTAAATCCGGGGGCGAAAACCCAGGGAAGGCCGGCTGCGAAGAAGCAGAGGCCGCCGATCCATGCGCCCAGTGAGGAGCGCTTGAATGCTTCAAATAGTGCAATAACTGCCACGAAAGCGATGGCAACTTCGGTGAGAGCAAGCCAGTTGATCACGCCGGTTGCTGCAGGGTTGCCCTCGGGAAGTGTCATGCGAGCGCCAGCATCGGCAATGAGGTACCAAGTGATGGGTAGAGCAAAGATGCCCAAAGCCAACGAGCTCCAGTGAGCGGCCGCGCGAGAGGGCATTTCAGGAACGACGGTTGCGCCCTCAAAAAGGGCATCGTCGAGGCTCTCGGGGGTCTCTTGAGGAACGGTACGTTCGCCGCTATCTTCACGAGGTTTCCACGAAGCTTCGGTCGTTGCGCTTTCCGCTGCCGGAGCAATGAATGCACGCCTACGAACCTGGGTGCTTTCAACCTCGTCCTCGGGTTCCTCGGTGGTTTCGGGCTGAGCAGGTGTGCGGCGCGAGAGGGCGTCGGGAACCTCGGTCACCGAAGGAGAGTCCTCAGGTTCCTCTTCCGTGGCTTCGGAAGCAGCCGGGATCGTTGTGGTGTGTGCGGAGTCGGGAGCTTCCTCAGATTCTTCGGGGGATGCATCCTTGGGCTCTGCGTTGTCCTCAGTAGTTTCCTCAGACTTTTCCGAGGCCGGCTCAGCATCGTCGTCGTGGGAGGTGTGCTCAGACTCGGCTACGGTGTTCTCATCGTGCGCTAAGTCGTGGCTATCGCCCTGAGATGGTTTTTCGCTCGAAGGTTCGTCTGAAGAGGATTCCTCGGTCTGCGCATCCTGCTGTTCCTGAGCTGATTCGGGCTTGGCCTCGGAAAGCTCAGACGTCGAACGCTGTGCAAGAGCATCATCTACGGATGTTGGGGTGACACCCATGTGAACGGGTTCAACCTGACTGGTTTCGGTGACTGATGCGCCTCCGATGATGTCTTCGGCTGCAGATGCCTCACCGGGAAGGGTGACTTCTTCACCGGTCAGGGGTGTTTCCTCACCGGTATGGGGGTGATCGATTTCTTCCGTCACCTTGTCAACGTCTTCCTTGTGTTCCTGATCAGACATGGGACCTCCTCTTCTCGTGCTGACGATAACGAGAAAACGAATATTTTTGGGGATTACCCGCCGAGAAGCGCTGGATTATGCGACTTGGTTGGAGCTTGATGCGTCGTTGGGGGCGTAGCGACGAGCCCAGTAAATTCCCAAGGTCGAGGCCGCAAGGATCATTCCGTAGGCAGAAATAGTCGATGCGGACATCAAAATCTGGGTTCCCATTGATTTTCCAGGGGTCACGACAGCACCGGAGAGGCTTGTTCCAACGGGAATTAGAAGGAAAGCGGGGATGGTGTAGACCCAAGCGATGACCTGAGGGCCGATCATTGACCAGCGCGAAACCAGTGCGATCAATCCCAAGATGACGGCAACTGCGATGCCCTCCGATGTATGCATGGGGGTCTGTGCAATAACGCCGTGCAGTCCGCTGGAAGCCATTGGAAGCGAATCGGCTGGAGCGCAGCGAACGAGAAGCACGACGGCAATAACTCCCAGTGGAAGTGAAGCCACTGCGACTGCGATTCGCTCACCCTGGTGGTGCTGAAAGGACATCAGCTGATTGGAATCCGGGCTGTTTTCGCGCGCTCGGTGAGTCAGAGCCAAAGCAACTCCGCCACCAAAAAGGATCGCAGCTACGCATAAGGGGTAGAGATTCCAGGTTTGTGCGGCAGAAATATCGTTGGTTGAAAGGTTTGAGGCTACAAGGAAGTGCACTCGAAGGTAACCAAAGGTCTGTAAGAAACCAATGACAAGTTCCCAAGCGGCAGCAATGAACATACCAATGGAATTGCGCTCACAGTTGATAGAAATCATGGCCAGAAGAATGGCCGAAAAAGCCATGCCGATCATGCCCTCGACCGAGGCCAAGGGAACACCAATCGCAGCTCGTGCCTGAAGATCCGCGAGCGACATTCCCATGAGGATCAGGGCAAGGGGCGCAAAGATGACAGCGAAGATCGCTGGACGCAAGATAGCGCCGACCGGGAGGGACAATCTGGACATATATCAAGTATGCCGGTACTAGCTGGGAATTGAGCGGTGTTCCCAATAGCCGATGCCTATTCCTCCTGCCAAAGCGACGGGAATCATCGCGTGGGCCAGAACTACGCAGGCCTCGGCAGGCATGAGAACTTCTGTGTTGTTATTGAGGATGGTCATCGTTGACACCTTGGCTTGGTGCGGAAACAGCAGCGTTATCCACAGGGGCGGGATTAGCTCTAGTTTTCCACAGATTTCGCGGACGCGGTGGTATTCCGTGGAAAGAAAATTCACGCTCGTACCATGAAGAGCGAAGGCTACGTTGCATTTTGGGGACTTTCGCAAGGTGCTGAGCAATCATTGCGTGCGGTCTGTGCTTTGTTGGGGATTAATAGTCGCCAGTGTCATCCAGAAGAGTGTGAGCGTACGGAATTCCGCGTTGAGGAAGTGATCTGCGCTGTCCTTGGTAGGAGCGAAGATCGAGCCCGGTGGGAACACCGTGGAATCCACGTGTTGGTTATCGGAGATGCGCTGCGTCTTCCGGGTTGTGAGAAGGCGATTGGGCAGCTCATCCTTGCAGACCATGCGCGCTGGCAGGCTACGGTATCGCCGCATTCTTCCCACCTTTGCGTGGGAATCGCAGGTTGGAGCGGGGGAGTAGGGGTCTCTGCCCTTACCTGGGATCTGTGTGCGGACACGGGAAGCGTTTTAGTGAATTGCTCGGGACCGGGACCTGCACGAGGTCGTGGCGGACACATCCTTGTTCCCGAGGACGGGCAGGTGGCATGGTCGCGCTTGAGCAAAGGCGAGCGTTATTTCCTTCCCTCGATCGCGAATAGTCTTCCCTGTGCTCAGGGGGTATCTTTTGTCGGCGGGGATTCACGCGGTTATGCCGATTCAGATGACTCACGGCTCCCGGGGCTTCTTGCTGCTCTGCGTGAAACTCGCACTGTGGTGTGCGATCTGGGCAGATGGGGAGCTCAATGCGAACAAACTGCAAGGAATTTCGATGCGCTCATTCTTATAGGTTTGGGAGATGCTGTTGGGGCCGCGCGTCTGTGTGCTCTCAGTGCGTCATTTCCATTCCCGTGTCGAAGTTTTCTCTTAATCGCGCCACCTCCACGTGGTGGATTCTTTTCACGAACTCCACTTAGCGGGCACATCTCTTCGACTCAAATCTCTCAAATTACCCACACCGAAGGAATGGGGGTGCATCCAGCGGGGATAAGGCCTCGGCAGGGGCGGAAAGGAAGGCGTGCCCGCTCACGACTGTGGGAACAGGTTGTGGAGTGCACGCAATGAGCTTGATCGACGATTGCCTTGTAGTAGCGCATTCGGGAAACAAGGGCGACCAGGCTGCGATACCTGTCAAACCTATCGGGATGGGAATTGAAGAGCTTGGTACGCATTTGGAAGAACTTGAAGCTCGTTTTAATGGCTTGGGAAAGATATTGGCTCCCTTGATTCACCTTCCCGGAATTACGGATATCTTGGTGAATTCCACGCAGGTGTGGGCCGATTGCGGGCAGGGGGTTCAACCGGCTGGATGCTCTTTTGACAGTGAAGAAGAAGTGCGTGAATTAGCTGTCACGATGGCAGGAATTTGCGGAAAGCGTTTAGATGATGCGGCTCCGATTGTTGATGGAGTCTTGCCCATGGGGATTCGTCTTCACGCGGTTATCCCACCACTTTCTGGTGGGGGAACTCTGATTTCTCTGAGGATTCCTGCCAGAAATGGTCTCAGCATTGGGCAGATGCGTGAGATGGGGAGCATTGATAGCACCTCATTTCAGGTGTTGATGCGCGCGCTTGATATGCGATGCAACATCCTTATTTCTGGTGCTACGGGAAGTGGAAAAACCACTCTGCTTGCAGCACTTTTGGGCGCGTTGCCCGACTCTCAGAGGCTGATCTGTATCGAAGAAATGAGCGAATTAAATCCTCGGCATCCCCATGTTGTTCACCTTCAAGCCAGACAGGCTAATGCTCAGGGACGTGGGGAAGTGACTCTTTCGGAACTGGTCCGAGCTGCCATGCGTATGAGGCCGGACCGCATCGTTTTAGGGGAATGTAGAGGTATCGAAGTTCGTGACATTATGACTGCCTTGAATACCGGGCACCGCGGAAGTTTTGCCACGATTCATGCGAATACTCCCGCAGAAGTTCCCGCCCGACTTGCCGCATTGGGAGCTCTCGCGGGAATGGATGCTCGGGCAACGGATCTGCAGGCAAAGGCAGCGTTTCAGGTGGTTGTCCACATGGAGCGTGTTGCTCACGGTCCAAAGCGCGGCGCCCGCCAGCTGACACAGATCGGGATTTTTGGGATGGAAAATGGGGCACTTGCGTGCAGCTGTGCCTATCGATGTGATTGCCGAGGCCGCGGCACCCCCGGACCAGCGTGGGAAGGACTGCGCGCAATGCTTACTGAGGACCCCTGATGCGCAGCAGGACATTTCGGCGTGTTCTGATGTGGGATCCGCATCCATTGACGGGTGGGCAGCAGCGATTCTGGTCGAATCTGCAACGGGTGCACACTCGGCCTTGGCGGGGGAGTACTTCACATCCCACCCTTACCGAAGCGGCTCAATCTCTGAGAAAAGTCAGTGCTTTGGTTCGTGCTGGCTTGTCCGCGAGTGATGCATGGCTACAGGTGGGTGAAGGAGAAGAAGGAGTTCCCTATGGGGTTGCTTCCACTGTTCTCAAACAGGCTGGAGAGCATGCTCGTATGGTTACTGCAGCCTGCGCAGTTTCCCACGAATTAGGTGCTCCTTTGTCGGCGGTTTTGGATGCTTTGGCACAAAACTTTGATGATATTGAGCGCATTCAAAAGGCACGACGAGTCGCTGGTGCTGGCCCCGCCCTATCCGCGAAGATCCTCAACTTACTGCCACTGCTGGCACTGCTCGCGGTATTCATCATGGGGATTAACCCATTTCCTGTGCTTGTTGATGGGGGAGTGGGTTCGATGTGTGCAGTAATCGGACTGTCATTTTTGGGAGCGGGGCGATGGGTCTCGCTTCGTCTGATACGCCGATCGTCACGTCAGTGGGAGGAGAGCGCTCAGGAAGATCTCGCAATTATCTGTGAGCTGGTAATCGCTGCATTGGATTCTGGAGTCTCCATTCCTCGAGCTTTGGAGTGCATTGGACGTTCAGCGGAAATCGAAGAGCTGGTGAGAGCCGCCAGTTGTTTGACTCTTGGCGTGCGGTGGGATCGCGCTTGGGAGGGATGCGGTGAGGGGATAACAAGCATTGCCGAGGTTCTACGAGAAGCATGGGTGCGTGGAGCATCAGTTGATCATCAGCTGCATGCTTTAGCGGAAGCGAGCAGGGATCAAAGACTTACTGATGCGCGTGCCAGAGCAGAGGAATTGGGAGTGAAATTGGTTGTGCCCTTGGGGCTACTGATGTTGCCAGCTTTTATCTTCCTAGGGGTTGCGCCGGTACTTCTGACGATGGCACGAAATAGCTTCTGAGAAGTCCCGCGAATGTTATCCACAGTTTCTGTGTGCCGACGATTCATCCACAATTTTCACGGCTGCAGAGACTGAGGAAAGATTCTCGGCGCACTCTCAAGACATGGGAACGAAGAGAAAGGAAAGGCCCATGTTGACGGAAGAAATACTTCACGACGATCGTGATCCCAAGAGTGAAATGATGACAGATCCAGAAGAAGGATCGACAACGGTCGAATATGCGATTGGGGCATTGGCAACGGCGGGATTCGCCGGTTTGCTCTTAGTGGTTTTAAAGTCCGGTGTCGTGCAATCTGCCCTTGAACATCTCATTAGCTCTGCATTGAGTATTTCATGAGACTGAGATACGACCGCTCCATGCCGTCATCCGAAAAGCACTCGGATGACGGCATGGTCAGCGTTGAAATTGCTCTGGGGACCTTCTCGATAGTCATCATGATTGCACTTGTCCTTTCAGTCTTTGCTGCTGCCATGACCACCCAGAATTTGTGTACTGCGCTTTCGGCGGGCGTCCGTGAAAGCGCTCGCGGAGGAAACGGGCAGGAAACTGCGCGTGTGATGTCCACTCGGATATCAGGGGCCCACTTTGAGTTCTCCGCAGACGAGAAGTGGATTTACGGCAAAGCACAAGCTCCCTATAGAGGCCCTGCGGGAATGATCGGCTTGAACTCGCAGTGCAGATATCAGATGTTGCGCGAAAGTACTGTGGTAGGTGGCGATTGAGGATGGGTAAAAAGAGGGGTTCGGATGAAGGCTCCGGGACAATCATGGTGGTTGGAGTTCTGGCTGTCCTTTCCGTTCTTGCCTGCAGTGCACTGGTATACATTGCTCTTCTTGTGGCGGGGAATAGAGCCCAGAATATTGCGGATCTCAGTGCTCTGGCGGGAGCAGATGTTTCCGCAACAGCTCAGTGGGAATCGGTTGAGGAAAAAGCCTGTCGTGCAGCAAATGAGGTTGCTCAAGAAAACGGAGCAATGCTGAGCTCATGTCACTGCGAAAGTGTCGACACGATCGTCACGGTGCGTGTGAGCAGTGGGTGGGGATGGAGTGTCTTCCGCTCGGCTCGAGCGGGAGTTGATAATGAAAGTGCTTTAGATGCACTTGAGGGGCCTGCCCCCCGGCTGGCCCCTCAAGCATCCCATCAACACAGTGCGAGTTTCCCGAAAAGTCTTTCGGTGTGGCATCCCCACTTAAGTGGGGTCCAACTCTCGATGACTTAAATATAGGAAGTGATACTGTATGGATACTATTTTGTATCTGAAAGTTTTCTGGGAATTTCTTCGAAAGGCGAATGCTCGACAAGGAAGCCCAAAAGGCGCTCTGCACCGGACTTGGAGAGCGGCTCATTCCCGTTTCCGCACTTCGGAGACTGGACACACCGGGGGCATCCATCGTGGCATTGGCACTCAGAAACAGCCTGATAGGTGCGCTCCATCCAAACACGTGCGTGGGCGAAACCGTAATGCGAATAGCCCGCTCCACCCGGATAAGCATCGTGAACAAAAACAGTTGGTAAATCGGTATCCGTATGGAGATTTGTCGAAAGCCCACCTAAATCCCAACGGTCGCAATTTGCCAGTAGGGGAAGAAGTGCGATCGAAGCATGCTCTGCTGCGTGGAGCGCTCCTAAGACATCACCTTTATCGATCCCGATCGCTGCCATTGTCGCTGGAGTCAAGGTGTACCAACAGGCTTGAGTGCGTAAAGTGCGCTCCGGCATATCTAGTTGAGTATTTGAGATGTATTCCAGCCCTGGAAGTCGAAGGAGGTCGAAATCGGTGACCTGACGGGTGACATCAACGGTCCCTCGATACCAGTGAACAAGAGAATCTGGGCTGACCCATTCTTCATCAATACTGATAACCCGCAATGAAGTCGCATCTTGGGCCCTGGTCCTGAGCGGTGTGCGGACTTCTTCGACGTAGGCGATACGTGTGGGTCCTTCTTCGAGAGAGAGGACGTGGAAGGTTCGTCCCTGGTGCACGTAGATCGCATCCGGAAACACCTGCGAATCCGCGGAATCTTGGGGGACAGAACCGATGATGCTTCCGCTTCGGGTATCGACAATTTGAACATCGCCACCGCTGCCGCGGATCTGGATTTTCTCCCATGGGCCATCAGAAGAGCTGACATTCCAACGCCAGCCCCCACTTCGGTTAACCAGTAGCCCTTCCTGACCAAGCTCAGCTAAAAGAGCGGGAGCTCCACTTCCGAAAACCGCGATTGCCTCATCGTTGGGAAGAGGGAGTTCGGCAGCCGCAGCACACAGGTGATCGCGCAAGACCCAGGGGTTTTGAGGATCTAATACCGCTGCCTCGACAGGGGAAAAAATCTCATCGCTGTGATGAACAAGGAAAGAATCAAGGGGGTTGTCGCCAGCAATAAGAACAGAAATACCATCTGCTCCAGCACGTCCGGAGCGCCCAACCTGCTGCCAAAATGATGCGCGAGTCCCAGGCCATCCAGCCGTGATGGTGACATCAAGCCCAGAGATGTCGATACCCATTTCTAAGGCGGAGGTCGTTGCAAGTGCTCGCAATTGACCCGAACGCAGTGCAGATTCTAAGGCGCGTCGTTCTTCGGGAAGGAAACCACCCCTATACGCAGCGACGGCCGATGCTAGTTCTGGAGCATCGCGAAGTTTGTCGCGGGTCTGGGCGGCGACGGCCTCGGCACCACCGCGTGAACGAACAAAGGTCAGCAGGCGAGCATCGGCGCGAATAAGCTCTGCGCACAAAAGCGAAGCCTCTGTTTGGGCGGAAAGACGCTGAGTTGGAGCTTCAAGAACCGTTTCTTCGCCGGCCTCGGCGGCACGGAGAGCAGAAAGGAAGGCATCAATTGATACATCTTCTTCGCGGGGAACCTCGCGGCCCTCCCACATAAAGATGTGGTGAGTTCCGCGTCCGGAAGTATCGTCTGTGATCGCGTCGATGTTTTTGCGCCCAATCATTGTCTGAGCAACGGATTGTGGATCGGCCAGAGTCGCGGACATCATAATGACCTGGACGTCTGCACCAAGGTGGCGCGCAATTCTTAAAAGTCGGCGTAAAACCAGAGCAATATGGCTACCGCTGACGCCTCGCCACTGGTGCATTTCGTCAACAATCACGTAGCGTAGCGATGCGAAAAAGCGAGTCCAGCGCTCATGACGGGGGAGCATGACGTAGTGCAGGTAGTCCGGGTTCGTTAGGACGATATCGGCGTTTGCGCGAGCCCATTCCTTGGCTTCGCGAGGAGTATCCCCATCGGCAAGTGCAAGGGCGACGTCATGTTCGAGGCCATCAACAAGATGGTTCAGCGAATGAAGCTGGTCTGCTGCAAGCGCTTTGGTTGGTGAGAGGTAAAGGCAGCTTGGACGCCGGTGAATATCGGAGATTCTGTTGGAGTCATCGGCCTGAACCAGGTCTGAAAGAATCGGCGTCCATGCGACCAGAGACTTGCCTGATCCCGTACCGGTAGCAACGACAACATCGCGTCCGGAATGGATTGACTCAAGGGCTTGCACTTGGTGAAGCCACGGTTCATCAACACCGCTTTGGTGCCACGCTGACACGACAGGGGTAGGAATCCACTCGGGCCACGGTGAAGTTTGTGCATCTTGGGCAGAAAGGCAGCGATAATCGACAAACTGACCCTGCGTGCCTCGGGAGCGGATGATCTCGAGCAGGTCCTCAGAGCGTGAATCCATCAGAGCCCAAAAGCGGCACCACTATGAGCGGAGCGTCCCTCGGCCTCGGCATCAGTGGAGGCAGGGCTACCCGACTGGGGCTGCGCGAAGGACTCAGCGTAGGCCGAGGCCTCGGGCGAAGCAGAGTAGGGAGTTGCCTCTGGAGCGACCCATCCCAAGGTCTGGGTTGCGGCCTCTTGCATGTAACGGATCGCGTCAATTCCGGTTGAAATACCTGCGCCCAGGTGGTCGGTGAGCTGCTGATCCGATAGGCCGGCAGAAGTGTCAACGGCGAAATCGGCACACACCTGAAGAGAACCGGCGGGATCCAACATCCAATAAACCGTTGGGAAATACTTCTCACGGTTCCATGAATCAGCTGCGGCGAAAAGCGGATGGCCGGCCTTTTCGGCCTCGAAGTCGGTATCCCAGACCGCACGAATCGACAGGAAGCGCTCGGAAGAATCCATACTGAGCAGGAAAGGCACTCCGTCAAAAACGGCACCAGCAGCGCGGTTATCCGCCAAAACATCAGCCTGGAACTGGAGCTCAGAAAGAGTGCGCATTAAGCGATCGAAAGTCACCTTATACGGCGTGATCGAATCCTTGGGTACGGGATAGGGACCCGGAAGCGTGCTCATGATCGATCTCCCTGGTGGAGTGAGATGGTGTTCGCCTCGCTCGATGATTCTCGATCCGAATCTTCATCACTCCACGTGACGAATTCGGGAAGGGTTTCTTCAAGATCGGAGAAGAAACCCATGATCATCGACATTGAAGTTTCGAAGAAGGTATCGAGCTGGGCCTCCGAAAGACCGTTTGTTGCAACGATGTCGCATTCGGCAATCAGCCCGTAGCGTTGACCGTCTTCGAAAGGTGCCAAGTACGCCTTCGGGCCTGTGCGGGTTGCATTGCAGCGCCGAACTTCTTCCATGAGCGACGCAAATTCGGCATCATCGTTGGCAATTCCGCGCCAGTGCGCACGTAATTGGAGAATGTGGGGGTTTGAGGTGTTCCAGAAATAGATCGCATTTCGTGTCGGAACAGCGAGCTCTTCGTCTGAAGACTCACCAAAATTCAGATCGTGACCGTGCAAGACGGCGCGAATGCGGTCGGTGTTGACCGGAGAAATCGACACGTAGCACCCCTGATCCGAGTCGGTAGTGGCATTGAGCCGCAGTGACTCACGCCCGTTGACTCCTCCACTGTAACCGAATGACCGGAGTGCGGCTCGAGATAGAAGCTTGAGAATGTGACAAAATATCACCCTGATCAACCGAGGGAAAACCAAGTGTTCCAATAGAAAATGCCCTAGATGGGTGACTAAAATAAGACCTTCGAAGAACGCGGAACGAGACAGTTGCCACCTAGCTGGTTGTCGCACGAGGGAAGGGGGATGAAATGAGCGACCGCATTCCCGGTTATCCTGATCCTTCCTTTAATCCCGAAGAATCCGAGGCCTACGCTCCTTCAGAGGCTGCTGCAGAGGTTCCGAAAGCGATTGCAGCCTCGGCCTCGTCAAGGCGATCCTCTGGCCCCCAGGACTTGGGGAGTTCCACTTCTCAAACACCTTCTTCTGCCCCTGGACGGCGACCAAACATTCGCCAATCAAGCCCGGGTGGTGGTAGCTCACGTGCCGGTGCGGGCGCTGCTCGGAGCGCCCCAAGGACTGTGGCTCCCGGCTACCGTCCTCGCCTCGTGCGTCGACTTTTTGCTGCGGGAGGGTGTGTGCTCTTCAGCATCCTTGTCGCTTGGGTCGCCGTGTTTACTGTTACAGGCCAGGCGATTGACACCTTGTCGATGGAAGCTGCCATGCGCTGGGCAGAGTCCTTAGGTGCTGTGGGAAGTACCGTGACGCACATTATTTCGGTTCCTGCGATGGTCGCTGTTGGTGGTCTGATCGTTTTGATTGCGTGGCTACGTCGTCGTCCAACGCTGGCTGGTCGCGCTCTGGGTATGATTGTTGCGGCTAATACGACGACTCAGGTTGCGAAGCTGCTTATTGATCGCCCGGATTTCCACGTGTCGGCAGCCATTTTGAATTCGCTTCCTTCGGGACATACGACAGTTGCAATGTCCCTTGCTCTGGCATTGGTGATGATTGCCCCCGAATGGTTCCGAGGCCCCGCAGCGTGGATCGGATATATCTGGACATCCTTGGTGGGTATTTCCGTCATGGTTTTTGGCTGGCACCGCCCCGCCGATGTTCTTGTTGCTATGGCAATCTGCGGTTTTTGGGCACTGATCTTGTGTCCGCTAGAGACACGCGTTCGCCACGGCGTGCCCGTCCAGAAAGCTATGGCTGTCATTGCAATGGCCAGCGCACTCATCACAGTTTTGGGAGTTGTCTATTCTGTGTGGGCACTCACTCCCAATGATCTGGCACAAATGGGTTCGGGCGGAATCACCTACGCAGAATTTTTGGATGCTCTTCCGCGTCGTGCGCATATTCTTGCCGGGATTTCATCTTTTGCCGTTGTCGCTGTTGCAGGTTTTGTTATTCACGAGGTTGACCGACTTTCGGCGAAATAGCGCCGTTTTTGAGTCGAAAGCGCGCTCGCTTTAGTTTCATTTAACTTATTCGCAAGCTATTCAGACACTCGCGCAATGCGTTCACCCACTTTCGTAATTTGCGCATTTTTGTGGAATGACAACACGCCGCATGTCGTAGCTATACCTTTTCCGCAACCACTAGATATTATGGGACGCGTTCGTCTCACACACTAGATATTGTGCCCCCACCACGATGTCAGTGTTGAAGCTCGGAAAGGAAAACCGTGACTACATCTCCCACAACACGCTATGACATCGATGCGATCTCGACCGTCGAGGAATACCTTGACCGCTCCGATTGGCGCGTCAATGCAAATGCTAATCAGGGCTACTCGCTGGGTGGCCTGATTCTGAACTCTGCCGGCAAGATGATTGCCAACTACTGGCTGGAGCGCGTTTACTCCCCCGAAGCGGGAGCAGCACACCGCAGCGGTGATATCCACATCCACGATCTCGATATGTTTGCGGGTTACTGTGCGGGATGGTCGCTCAAGCGACTGATCCAAGAAGGTTTCAACGGGGTCAGCGGGGCCATCGCCTCGGCCCCCCCGAAGCACTTCTCTTCGGCGTGCGGACAGATCGTGAACTTCCTGGGAACTTTGCAAAACGAATGGGCAGGAGCGCAGGCCTTCTCCTCCTTTGATACCTACATGGCCCCCTTCGTTCGCCTGGACAACATGACCTACGAGCAGATCGTCCAGAGCATGCAGGAACTGATCTACAACCTCAATGTTCCCTCGCGCTGGGGCAGCCAGTGCCCCTTCACGAATCTCACTTTCGACTGGACCTGCCCGGATGATCTGGCCGATGAGCACCCCCTCATTGGCGACGAAGTTGTGGACTTTACCTATGGCGAGCTCCAAGAGGAAATGAACCTCATTAATCGCGCCTTCATTGAGGTCATGACGGGGGGAGACGCAGATGGCCGTGTCTTCACTTTCCCGATCCCGACATACAATATGACTCCCGATTTTGATTGGGAGGGCGAAAATGTTGACGCGCTTTTCGAGATGACCGCAAAGTACGGCCTTCCCTACTTCCAGAACTTCATTAATTCCGACTTGGATCCCCACATGATCCGCTCGATGTGCTGCCGCCTGCAGCTGGATCTTCGCGAGCTACTCAAGCGCGGAAACGGACTTTTCGGTTCAGCAGAACTAACCGGTTCCATCGGCGTCGTCACAATCAATATGGCGCGCCTAGGCTACCGTTTCGCGGGTGACATGGACGGCCTCGTCAAGGAATTGGACCACTTGATTGACCTGGGTTCGCAGACCCTGGAAGCCAAGCGTGAAACCATTCAGTTCCACATGGATCGCGGCTTGTTCCCCTACTCAAAGCGCTACTTGGGACACTTGAACAACCACTTCTCAACCATTGGCGTCAACGGCATGAACGAGATGGTTCGAAACTTCACGGGAGACCAGTACGACATCACCGATACCTTCGGTTTTGAGATGTGCTGCTCGATCCTCGATCACATCCGTGAGCGCATGGTTGAACTCCAAGAGGCGACCGGCCACATGTACAACCTCGAGGCAACCCCAGCCGAAGGCACGACCTACCGCTTCGCGAAGGCCGACCGCCTCCACTACCCGGGCATCCTCCAGGCCGGTGCCGATGAGCAGCCCTACTACACGAACTCCTCGCAGCTTCCCGTTGGTTACACCGATGATCCGTTCCAGGCGTTGGAAGATCAGGAAGTTTTGCAGGGTAAGTACACGGGTGGCACGGTTTTGCACCTCTACATGGGTGAGCGTATGAGCTCGGGTGCGGCCTGCAAGGAGATGGTGCGTCGTTCACTGACTGCATTCAAGGTCCCTTACATCACCATCACCCCGACCTTCTCGATTTGCCCTGTGCACGGCTACCTTGTGGGCGAGCACTGGACCTGCGAGAAGTGCGCCGAGGCTCACCCCGACCGCGAACCGCAAGAATGCGAGGTCTGGACTCGAGTCATGGGCTACTTCCGCCCCGTGAAATCCTTCAACATCGGTAAGAAGGGTGAGTACAACGAGCGCACCATGTTCTCCGAGGCTGCGGCTTCGGATCACGGTGAACTGGTCAGTGCCTTCCCGCCGGTGGATCAGCGATGAGCCTTGCGACTTTGAGGGCCTCGGACCTGCAGATCGCGGGTCTGAGCCCTATGTCCAGCGTTGACTGGCCGGGAAAATTTGTGGCGACGGTATTCGCCCAGGGATGCCCCTGGGCATGCCCGTACTGCCACAATCAGGCGATCATCGATCCGAAGATTCCCGGAGTTGTGTCCTGGGAGAAAATCGAGGATCTGCTGGGCCGCCGCGTTGGTCTGCTGGACGGGGTGGTCTTCTCCGGTGGCGAGGCCACGCGCCAGCTGGCCCTTCTGCCGGCCATGCAGCGCGTGCGCGATTTGGGCTTCGAGGTTGGTTTGCACACCGCGGGTCCTTATCCTTCGCGTCTGCGTGAGATTTTGCGTTCCGACCTAGTTGATTGGGTGGGCATTGACATTAAAGCAATGTCAGGTCCCGCGTACGAGGCCGTGGCCGGGCGCCCAAACGCGGGTCCAAAAGCCTGGGAGAGCCTGGGAGAGGTGCTGGATTCGGGTGTTGCCTACGAGGTTCGCCTGACGGTGTATCCGGATGGCCCTTCCGATGCGCGCGAGGTTGCCTCGTGCGTCAAGGACTTGGGTGCAACGCATTTCGCACTTCAGCAGGCTCGCGCCATGGGTACTGCAGAAGGTTTCAATGCGGGGGACCGCGCGTGGGATATGGAAGTCGAGGCGATGGCTGAGGACATCAAGAAGCTGGGGTTTGAATCCTTTGAATTCAGGCCTGCGTGAAACAACGTGCTCGGCGACTCTGTGTTTGGGGGGTGCTGGGTGTGTGAGCGGCCGCTATGCGCTCTGAAGTGGGGTTGAGTGTGCGGTGCCGCAGCGTTGCCGGGAGTGCTTGAAGCTGCACTCCCGGCAACTGCTATCTTCTGGTTTCCGGATAAGCGAAGCGCAGCCATTAAGCAGGGAACACTTCCCTTGATTTCTGTTATTGCCCTGATTCTGACAATGGTGCTCTACTGAAATTCGGCGTAATTCGTGCGCAAAGTGCCATTCGTGAAGTAGGTTAGTCCTGTGAGTGCACCACAACCCCAACTGTCCCGCCGCGAACTCTATCGCCGCGAACGCCAGCTTAAGCAGAATTCGGTCTTCTCGATCGTCGTTTCGGTGATGGCTGGACTCAGTGTCCTCAGCCTTTTGGTGCTCTCGGGAATTCTTCCCATCCCCTTCCTTAATGGCTTTTCCGCAAAAGTTCAGTACGCCTCGACAGGGGATATTCCCTGCCCTAGCGAGGAAACTCAGCCTCTGGCTACGTCCTCAATCAAGGTGCAGGTTTTCAATACGACGTCACGCTCGGGTGTTGCACGCGATGCGTCAGACATGCTCAAGAGCGTGGGCTTCCAGGTGGCAGATCCTTCGAATTCCTCGCCTGAATATGCGGGTTCTGCTCAGATTCAAGCAGGTCCCCAATCTGTTGATGCCGCATACACCGTCGCGCGTTTCTTCCCCTCATCGCGAGTGACCTTGACCGATAACACCGAACCGGGAGTGACGGTCCTTTTGGGCTCGCTCTACAACGGTGCCCTGACCGCTGAGGATCTGCAGCGTGTTCAGGAAAATCATGATGACCTTAAGGGTCCCAGCACCTGCTTGGCGCTGCGGAAATAGCTGAGATCCACCCCGCGCGGGTGAGATTTAGAAATGTGCCTGCGAAACGTCGGGTAGCGAATCCAAATATGCCAACGCAGCCGTGATCAGTGCACGGCGTTCCTGTGTGGTCAGATCGTAGGAATTGATGTGGTCGTGTACCCACAGGCCGTCGGCAATGATGTACAGCAGGTAGATATCTGGATCGGCCAAAATTTCTTCGCGAGGAAGCAACCAGGGGCCTAAGATCTCATCCCACACCTCGGCGCCCTCTTCGCGCGTATGAGTATCGAGCGCCAAAAGAAGGTCTGCGCGGGTCGCGCTTTGCGAGAGTACTTCGACGACGGCTCGTAGGCGTTCGCGGGCGGATAGTTCCTCGGGAGGGGCTCCTGCGGCCTCGAGAAGGCTTGCCCTCCATGACGAGGCCAAGTGCTCGTTGAGCGCCAAAAGTAGCGCAGTGCGGGAGGGGAAGTGGTAGAGAAGGCCGGATTTCGACATTCCCGAGGCCTTCGCGAGGGAGTCGTAGGTCAGTGCGTCCAGGCTCTTCTTATCGATGATCTCCAAGGCGGCCTGGATGAGCTGCGATTTTTTACTCGTGCGCATACTTGGTCTCCTTCGGATTGTCTTTGAGAAGTACGGCTGTTGCGATTGCAGCGCTCAGGGCAACTGCGATCGCAATGGATAGTGTCCATGTATAGGCGGTATCGATGGCGCTTGCGGCCATGGGTGCAAGAACTGGGTCATGGGCAGTAGCGTCCATGCTGTGTGCGACTTCGGGAGCCGCATTGAGAGTGTAAAACAGCGACATCAGTGAACCCAAGACCGCCACCGAAAGCATCGTTCCAAACTCGTAGGAAACCGATTCGATTGCCGAGGCCATGCCGGTCCGGCGGGCTGGGGCTGAACCGATGATTGCAGTTGAGGTGACGCTCATAGCCAGGCCAGTTCCCGTACCTAGGAGTGCGAGCGCGATCATGAATATGAGGAAGAGGTTTTCCTTGATAGTGATGATCGCAATGATTCCGGCGATACTTGCAATGACATAGCCGCCTGAAATGACGGTTCTAAATCCCAGGCGATCGACGTAGCGGCCGCCCAAGATAGCGCCCGGGAATGCTGCTACAGCAACGACGCCTGTGACAAGGCCAGCTTGGAGCGGAGTAAAACCTGCTGAGAGTTGATAACGCTGGGTTGTCAGTATTTCCATTCCAGAGACCACAAACATGCCGAGGAATGCGCCGAGGAATCCCGCTGTGAAGAGGCGGCTGCGAAAGACATCAAGGGTCAGAAGAGGAACGTCTAGGTAACGCTGGCGATGGCTGAAGAGCAGCATACCGATGATGAATAGGACGATGCCGGTCGCGACAAGGGTTGTGTCAATAGGTGTGTGAGCAAGATTTTCAATTGTGAGAACCAGGCCGACCATGGTGATCATTGCGTAGAGAGAGGACATGAAGTCCCAGCTGCGTTTGGGGTTGGGGTAATTGTCAGGTGCAAGAAGGTAAGTGCTGACCAAGGCGATGATGACAATGGGAATGTTGATCAGGAACACCGCTCCCCACCACGTGTGAGTGAGAAGGAAGCCGCCCAAGAGTGGGCCGACGGCTGAACCGACGGTGGCTACGGATCCCCAGATACCAATGGCGGTGTTGCGCTCGCGGGGTTCAAGGAAGGTCTGGCGGATGAGCGCAAGGGTTGAAGGCATGAGGACTGCAGCGCCTGCGCCAAGGAATCCTCGTGCAGCGATGAGGATCGCGACATTTGGCGCGAATGCTGCAGCACTGGATGCAAGGCCGAAGATGACGAGCCCGACTTCGAACATGCGTCGGTGTCCGATCTTGTCTCCCAGGGTTCCGGTTCCCAATAGAAGGCCGGCCAGAACCAGAGGGTAGGCGTTGATGATCCACAAGCCTTGCTGATGGGTCGTGTGGAGTTCAGATCGAAGGGTGGGAAGAGCGACGTAGAGGATGGAGTTATCGGCTGCAACGATGAACAGCCCCAGTGAAATCACAAGAAGAAATGCCCATCGAGTCCGTGTCGATTCAGAGCGCATGAGCAGATGTTAGCACATAACTGTAACGGACATCCGGTTCAGTAAGTGAGCTGTGCTCAGTAGGAAATCGTTGGTATTAGGCGGAAATGAGGTAAATGCCAAGGCCGGGGTGTCCTTTCGGACACCCCGGCCTTAGCGATCAGAAACGATCAGGCTTGAGTGGAGCGATGCCTTGAGGCGTAGGGTTCGCTCTCGAGTTCGGATCCTGCCGGAGCCGAAGCGGGCGAAGCCTGCTCAAGGTTGGTTCCACGCAGCTTCGAAATACCGCGCATGCCGTGGTAGACGATGATCGCAGCGGCGGTGCCCAGGGCGATGCCGCCGAAGGTCATGCCGCTGACGTTCCAGGTGAAGTCTGCGATTGCAACAATCAGAGCGATAGCAGCAGTGTTGAGGTTGACCGGGTTGGAAAAATCAACGCGGTTCTGGACCCAGATACGAACGCCGAGCATGCCGATCATGCCGTAGAGGACGGTACCGGCGCCACCGAGGACACCGGAGGGAATCGTTGCGATGAGCGCACCGAACTTCGGCATGAGCGAGAGCAGGAATGCGCAGCACGCTGCGACCAGGTAGGCAGCCGTCGAGTAGACACGGGTTGCTGCCATAACGCCGATGTTTTCGGCGTAGGTCGTCGTGCCAGAACCGCCGCCCGCACCTGCGAGCATGGTGGAAAGGCCATCAGCGAAGAGCGCGCGACCCGTCAGGTCGTCGAGGTTTTCACCGGTCATTGCGGAAACCGACTTCACGTGACCGACGTTTTCGGCGATGAGGACGAAGACCACGGGGATGAAGAGGCCCAGGGTGGAGACGGAGAAGGAGGGGGTGTGGAATTGCGGAAGACCGAACCAAGCGGCCTCGCGAACTGCATCGAACTTGACCTCGTGCTGGAAGACTGCAGCAACGTAGCCAATCAGGACACCAAAGAGGATGGAGAGGCGGCCGATGATGCCCTTGAACAAAACCGTGATCAAGCAGATTGAGATGATTGTGACGACTGCGGTGATGGGGCCGGTCTTTACCCAGTTCCATGCGGCGGGTGCAAGGTTCAGACCGATGAGGGCAACGATTGCGCCTGTAACGGTCGGGGGCATGATCGCATCAATCCAGCGCACACCTGCGAAGTGAACGATGATGCCGACAAGAGCCAGGGTTGCACCGGTGGCGATGATGCCACCCAGTGCGAAGCTCTGGCCAAGTTCCTTAGTTCCGGAGACTGCCAAGATTGGCGAAATTAAAGCGAAGGACGACCCCAAATAACTTGGGAGCCGTCCTGCAGTGACAAGGAAGAAGAGGAGCGTTCCAATTGCCGAGAAGAACAATGTTGTTGACGGTGGGAACCCGGTGAGCAAAGGAACCAAAAAAGTCGCCCCGAACATTGCAACGACGTGTTGTGCGCCAATTCCAATTGTTCGAGGCCAAGAAAGACGTTCGCCGGGAAGAACTACGTCCCCGGGAGCAATACTGGTGCCATCGCCATGAAGTTTCCAGCGGAAGAATCCTGATTGTGCAACAGACATGCTGCTAAATCTCCGATCAGTTAAAAGGTCTGGGCCGAAACCGGTCGGAACATCAGTATAGACCGAAACCTGAGTGTTGTGTGAAAATGCCCGCTATGTGGCGCCTCACAGGACTGTTTTACTTCGCCCGGTTGTGGCGTAATGCCGCGGTATTGACCGTGAAGGCATGAGATATGGCATGCTTGAGGAAAGAATCAAAATGTGTAGGTCGCAGGAGTATCGGAGGGTATTCATGGCACTCAATCCCTATGCTCCCGGCGGTAGTGGAACAAGCGCGAGCAATGCTGCCAATCCAGCGACGGCCTCGACCGTCCTGGACCCCTATGGGCCAACTCCACACTTAGAGCCTCCAAAGTCCGAACAGCCGCAGAGCATGGTATTCCCGGGCAGTGACGACACCTCGCTGCTTGATGTGTTTGCAAGCCCCGGTTACACGTCTCCCAAACCGCAGGTCAATTCGATTGCAAATAGTGCGGCGTGGGTAAGCGCGCTCTCAATATTCTTCTTTCCCGCGATTGCAGCCGTGATTATGGGAATCATTGGACTTGTTGGTTCGACGAGTATGAACGGTGTGGGACGCAGGGCGTCGATTGCGGCAATTATCGCCGGAGTTGTAGGGATTCTGATCTGGTTCCTGGTCTGGATGGCATTATTCTGGCGCTCTTCGTGAGGGATTCCACGCTGAAAGCTGGCGTGAAAATTTCGTGATTTCGACGAATTCCGCTAGCATTACGGGGTGCGTGTTTCACGCTCCGGAGGATTCGCCTAGTGGCCTATGGCGCACGCTTGGAAAGCGTGTTGGGTGCAAGCCCTCGGGGGTTCGAATCCCCCATCCTCCGCGATACGTCCCCGGGATCCGTTGAGATCCCGGGGATTTCCCTTTGTTTGCAACGTTTTTGGGCTGTGGGTATTGAAACCGATATATACCGATTGGTACGCTTGGGGGCGGTAAAAACGCCCCCAATACGCCCCCACCATTTTTGAGGATCGGCCATGCCAAAGAAACTGCCCCCCGGTATCGAATGGGATGAGACTCGCGGAAAGTATCGAGCGACCGTTCACGAGTCGGGGAAGCGATACCGTCTTGGGCGCTTCGATACTTTGATGGATGCGAAAGCTGCTCTCGCGATCGCGCGCGCCGACGTCGCTAGGGGGATCTTCGTGCCTCCATCGGCGAGGCGCGCGGAAGCGAAGCGCGAGGCCGAGGAGGCGTCTCGCGCCCAGACGACCGTCGAAGAAGTTGCAGAAGACTGGCTCGCCGATTTTGAGAGGCAGGTAGATTCTGGGCAGCGGAAGCCTGCGACGCTCCGGGAATATAGGAGCGTGCTGTCGGTGCATGTCCTGCCTAGAATCGGCAGTCTGCCAGCGCGCGAGGTAGCGTCTCGAGACGTCCAGCGCGTCGCCGATCGCGCGGCCAGTGCGCGCACGCGCGCCAAAATCGTCGCCTGCATGAGGCGCCTCTTCAATTACGCGGTAGAGCGGGGAATCATCACTGCGTCTCCGGTACGAGTCTCCGCTCCGAAGATTAAAGGCAGTAGCCTAGACGTCGGAAAGATCGCGTCGCCGCATCAGGTCGCAGCCCTAGCCGCAGCAATGCCCGGCCCGCTCCGGCTATCCGTCCTGCTCGCGGCGTGGTGCTCTCTACGCCAGGGCGAAGCCCTCGGCCTCCAGCGCAGAGACATTATCGGGCTGGAATCTGGGTCCCCGAGGCTCCGAATCGAGAGACAGTGGAATCAAAAAGCCGTCCCTCCGGGATACACGACGCCCAAAAGCGGCGCTGCCCGCGAGGTGACGATTCCTACGGCCCTAGTCCCAGTCATCCGTGATCATCTCGAAATCTACGTCGCCGACGATAAAGACGCTCCGATCTTCCCCTCGCCGATCGAGCCGGGCAAGCCAATCTCACAAACGAATCACAATAAAGCGTGGGCAGCAGCGAGGGCAGCGGCTGGATTGCCTTCTTTCCGCTTCCACGACCTCCGACATACAGGCCTCACTCTCTACGCCCAGCAGGGAGCGACGCTCGCCGAGATTATGGAGCGAGGCGGACACAGCGATGTCGAGGTCGCGATGAGGTACCAGCATGCAGCGGAGGACAGGGCGAGGAGGCTCGCAGACAGCCTCCCCGTCGAGCTGTAAGAAAAGGTCCCGACCAGCGTCCATACTGGCCGGGGCCCTCTTCTTTTGTCACTCGCGGGGAGCCGCTAGGCATGCAAAAAAGTCTTTGGGTGAGAGTGACATCTTCCATGCAAAAGGGAGGAAAAATCCTCGAAATACCCCTAAAAGCGATATACTATAGATGTGTAGGCATAGTTGAGCTTTGTGGAGGATGAAGATGTTCCCACTAAACCTCACTTCCAAGTTAACAGGCGTAACCCCTAACCAGCTCCGCTCATGGAGCAGGTCTGGTCTTCTTGTGCCCGAAATCAGAGCCAAGCGTCCCCCCATATACTCTTTCCGCGATCTGGTAGCTCTGCGCTCCATTGCTTTTCTACGCTCTGAAACCTCGCTACAAAAAATCCACAAAGCGTTTGGCACTCTGAACGTTCTGCACATGGTCGAACACCCCTCTGAGTACTCCTTCGGCACTGACGGAAAGACCATTTTCGTACAAGGACCAGACGCTGAAGCAATCGACCTGGTGAGATCTCCTGGCGCGCGCACCCTGTTCACTTTTGAAGAAATGAACAAGGCTTTCACCAACTTCCGGAAGCAAGAGGTACCGGCTTTCACCACTCCCGCTCCTCATATTTGCGTCAATCCTGCACGCATTGGGGGGTGGCCCGCGATCGAGGGGACACGTATCGGGTACGACACCATCGCTGATTTCGCGGGCGTAGAAGACCCGGATGTGGATTATGTCCTTGAATACTATCCAGACCTCACTGCGTCGGCTGTTGAAAGCGCTATCGAATTCAACAGGCAAATCGAGGCCATCGCCTGAGCAATGCCCAACAACACCGACTCCCGCTACTTTTGCGTTGATGAAAACATCAGCCCTGTTATCGCGAAAGCTCTCGATCAGATATATAAGCGGCAGCATAGAATAACAAGCGTGGGCGCGTTGCGGCTTAATGGGGCAAAAGATACAGAACTCATCCCTGAGCTCGCGCAGCGTGGCGTAAATGTTCTCATCACGCAGGATCGGCGGCAGCTCTTAAATAAAGAGGAGACGCAAGCTCTTATTGATCATGGAATCCATTGGGCAGGCTTCCCTCTTCCCGATGATCCCCCAAAGGGGACAGCACCTGCCTACCAAGCAGAATGCGTCCTTACACTCATCCCTTACATCATCCACCACTGGGAAGATCTTCCCAGTGCTTATCTCTATGTTCCACAGCGGAAAAAACAAATAACCGTAACCGCCCTGGGAACCCAGGAATAGCCTCGCAGCGCTCGCGGACGCGTGACCCGTGCAGGTGTGTCCTTAGAGTGAAGGCTGTAGGGGAACGCTGTTCGAAGCCGGCACTTATCCAACTCGTTCCGCCCGACTCAAGAGGCACTGCAGGTTATCGCCTGATGCCGTTGCAAGATAAAACAGACTAGCTTGCAACGGTGCGGTCGCAGGCTTCGAGACCCCAAGATGTCAAATCGGCATCTGTGCCTAAGCTTTCGGCCAGCTCGGTCAAAGATGAGCAGTGCTCGCGCTCGCGGCTGACAGTGTCGGGGTCAAGGAGTAGACGTGCGGCCAGTCGGTTAGCGCGCAGCTCTCCGCGTGTGTCTTGGCAGGATGTATGTCCAAGAAGGATGTGAGCTAGCTCGTGAGCGAGCGTCGATCTTTCAACAGAGGGCCGTAATCCGGCTCTGATCCAGATATGCCTTCCGTCGGTCGCTCCCAGTGCTCCAGTAAGGTCTCTCGTATAGGACACAGGGGTACCTATAGTCTCGGCGAGCAGATAGGGATCTACGGGACCTTGTAGATTCTTCGCGCCCGCCTCAAGCGCGTTCCTCCACTCCTCTTCATTGAATCGTTTCAGCACACGTTGAGGATAAGCTCAGATAAGGCCATTTCCAGAAAGATTCCTGAACAACAAACGTGATACCACCCACACGATACAAACTACTCCTGAGGCTCCTCGCCAAGACTGTTAAGAAAGGCGTCTTCCCGTGCCTCTGGAGAATTCTCTACGCGACGCGCTGCGAGAGAGACCTCCCAATCGTCAGGCAAAGGGACGCTCACATCTGAGTCTGCAGCTGCGCGCGCCTCAGCCTCGGCAGCCAACCGACGCCCCGCCAAGCGCTCCGCGAGCGCAGCATCCGCCTCTTCGTAGGGGCGACCTGTCTGTATTGCAAAAAAGACCTTCCAGCTTTCCAGCCCGAGTGCAGACGAAATACGCTCGATGTCCGTGACTGTAATCGATGTCTCACCGCGCAGTATGCGGTCGAGACGAGATCGCGAGACTCCTGATGTGTCCGCTAAAGATCGGACAGTACCGCCGCGTGCGCGGTTCTTTGCGGTAATAAGTTTTGCGAATTGGGCCTCAAAAGTGCCTATTTCCAGCGGTTTTTGTCCCATGTCCTGAATCTTATGTCCTTATTTAGCGACACGTCTAGTTTCCAACGCTTGCATTTGTCCCGTATTGGGGACATACTTGCTTCTGTCCCCAATACGGGACATGGAAGAAAGTGAGAAAACGGTGGAAACCATCGGTGAAATCATCCGCGAGGCAATGGCGGATCGCGGGTTTTCCATAGCTGAAGTCGCCAGTCGAATCGGAATTGGTCGGCAAACCTTCTCCAGGAAGCTGAACGGGCATGTGGATTTTTCGGCGTCTGAAATCACGTCTCTAGGTGAGGTCATAGGTG
Organism: uncultured Actinomyces sp.; assembly: GCA_900541895.1. GTDB lineage: Bacteria > Actinomycetota > Actinomycetes > Actinomycetales > Actinomycetaceae > Pauljensenia. The sequence continues at coordinate 77,729 of UWSI01000004.1, forward strand.
TCCCCGAGTGGGAGCTGTTATACCGAGCCCGCGTAAGAGCAGAAGAATCTGCGCTCGCGGCTTCTGAGGGCGAGGTGGAGTGATGCGTATCTTCGATGGTGAACGCTTTATCTCCAGAATGCGAGGGTCTAGTCACTTTAGCGGCACTACGACAGGAGATGACACTCCTCGTACACGCAGCCTCACTTCATCTCTGGGGAACCCCCAGGCCCCCGCCAAATACACGCGAAGCGAAGCGCTAGGGGCGAGAGGGACGGGGAGGTCAGGTTCGACACCTAAAAGTAGGTCGGGGTTAGCGAAGGTGACGGCTTCCACCACGCACGCTTCGGATGCATGGTTCCGTAAAACAAATAGCGCACCGCCTTCTTGGGTGGCTCGAATGTCAATCCTGGGGCTGGCGATCTCGTCGATGGCGTGGATACTTAGGTCTTCTGTAGCCCTGGTATCCGCCGCGTCACCGTCACGGATATCGTTAGCCGCTAACGTGGTATCGGCTTTTGCGGCGATCTCGTGGGCGTCTTTAGCATCCGTCTTGATCGTGCGGCGCTTCCTCAGCCAGATAACGGCAGAACCTACTCCGGCAAAAACAGGTACGAGTGCTTGTATCCAGGCGGGTATGCCTGAGATCAGCCATTCCTTCAATTCTTCCTCCCCGGTAGGTGACGGCGATTCAGCTACGCCGCCTGGTGACTGTGGTGGGTCTCAGCCTACCGGGGAGGAGCCTAACTCCGAAGAAGTCATGCTCACTGGCAAAAACGAGGGGGCGTGATGGGCGTGAGCAAGGTGATCAATACGCATGCGTCAGATCTTCGCGACGAAGTCGCCAAGATCATCGAGACCGACAACCCACGCGATCTCGTCGAGGCGTCCCTCGCAATGTGTATCCAGCACGTGACAGTCACCATCGGCCTGCTGGGTTCCCCCGTCGCGGTGATGACACTGCCCTCAACTCTTATCCACTCCACACAGAAGCAGCTTCTCGAAGCACAGCTCGCTCTCGTCGCAGAGCTGCAAGACCTCACGACCCGCGCAGCAAACGGACTAACCACACGCAGCGACAACACCAAGGGAGACCCCGAAAAATGATGAAGAAATTCGCAACCATCAAAGAAGCAGCCGAAGCCACCGGCCTCAGCCCACGAGCATTGCGCGTCTACATCGCTTCCGGGCAGATCCGGGATTGCCGGAAGATCGGCAAGCACATCCTGATCCCCGTCGAGCAGATCGAGCGAATCGGTAAGCCTCTCGCCACAGCGCAGTCCCTGAGAGGAAGTGCAGCATGACCCTCCCAATCCCCAACTGCGAGACCGTCGACCTCGGCACTCCCGAGCTTAGCGACGACTACGCGATCCAAGACAAAGACAGCGGCGCCATCCTCCTCATGGCCTCTCACGTAGATCTGGAGATGTGACCTCATGAAACCACAGCTCTCCCACAACTGGCAGCAGCTCCGCTTCGCCTCCGCGATCACGCTACTCGCCACCTCCCTCGTCATCTCACTCGCACTCTGGGCACCCGACCACAAAAACGGAATCTCCCCCTGGTGGGCGATCGTGGCTATCGCCAGTGCGGTGCAGGCGTCGCTCATGATGCGAGCGCACTTTGCAGAGACAGATATCTAGGAGTCCAACGATGAACCCGAATCAGGCTCTTTCCGGCCTCGTCCGCGATTGGATGAAGCGCCAGAGGCTTAGCACGCGAGCCGCTGCGAAGCGTCTCGGGATGGCCGAGATGAGCCTGTGGCGTCGTATTCACGGTCATCGCCAGTGGCGTGCAGATGAGCTGATGAGGCTCAGCGATGAGGGGATTCACATCTCTAGCGAGCTTTTCCACTCTCTCGTTGACGAGGAGGAGGTCTCAGCATGAGCGAGCAGAAGAGCACCGGGGAGTGGCGAGAAAATGCGCTGTGCAGGCGTCTTGGCCTACCGACGGACATTTTTTTTCGAGGGGCCGATGTACGAACCGATCACAGCAATGCAAGCATGCAGGAATTGCCCGGTAAGTCGCGAGTGCCTCGAGGACCAGCTTAGGTATGAGGCGCGCGGTACTGCGCAGACTGCGGGGATTTTCGGAGGTCTGACAGCTGTCCAGCGAGGCCCGCTGCGTAAGCAGCTTCGGGAAGCAAGGAAAGAAGCAAGAAAGGGGACACTTTGATGAGCCGCGGAAAAGTTTACATCTCAGGGCCTATCACGGGGATCGATTTCGGGAATCGTTTCGCTTTCTCGTGCGCGCGCAGCGCGCTGGAGCTGTGCGGGTACGAGGCAGTCGATCCGAGCGAGGTGCAGCTCGCCGACGATGCATCGTGGGCGGATTACATGAAGGCGGATCTGAAGCTACTGCTCGACTGCGATTACATCTACATGCTCGAGGGCTGGGAAGACTCTAAGGGAGCGCGCATCGAGCGCGAGCTCGCAGAGAATCTCGGGATCGAGGAAATCGACCTCGACCAAGAGTGCGAGCGTGCCAAGCACCGAGCGGGTGAAGACCTCGACGTCGATGAGTACTACGACCTACAGATCACGATGGGATTCGCCAACGTCGCGAAGCGCCTCGCTGCAGCAATCTCTCGCCTTGAGGAGGGGGAAACCCGATGAGCGGAGAAACCGTCATCACAATCGTTGGTAATTTGACCGCTGATCCGGAGCTGCGTTGGACGCAGAGCGGAAGCCCGGTTGCGTCTTTCACGATCGCGTCGACGCCTCGATCGTTTGATCGGCAGTCGGGCGAATGGAAGGACGGGGAGACCCTGTTCATGCGCTGCACAGCGTGGCGCGAAATGGCTGAAAACATCGCCGAGAGCCTTCGCAAGGGCATGCGGACTGTGATCCGTGGACGGCTCGTGCAGCGGTCTTTCGAGACCCGTGAGGGCGATCGACGCACTGTCGTCGAGCTGCAAGCCGACGAGGTGGGCGTCTCGCTGCGTCACGCGCGGGCACAGGTCACACGCACAGGCGGTCAAGGCCAACAGGGCCAGCCCGCAGCTGGATCGGCCTTCGCTACCGCGCGTGCTCCTGCGGGGAAGGAATCGTCTACCGGATCGGATCCGTGGGCAGACACTCTCATGCCCTCCGAGCCTCCCTTCTAAGCGCGAAGGAGCGCAGACAAATGATTGAGACCCTTTACCTAGTAGTCCCTAAATCTCAGTGGATTACAGCAAATTTGCGTCTTCATCCGATGGCTCGGGCGAAGCGCGTGCGCGCGTTGCGCAGGCGCACAGCGATCGAGGCGCGCAAGTTAGCGGTCTTCTCTTTCGACGGTCGTGTACGTATCACTGCGAAGATTTACGCGCGCTCGGCGCGCCGCTTCGACCCCAATAACGCAGCTGACACAACTAAAGCAATGGTCGACGGGCTGCGCGACGCAGGCGTGCTCATCGACGACGATCACACTCACGTGATCGGCCCTGATCACAGGTGGGCGGGAGTCGACCGTGATCTCCCTGTCGGCGCTCACGCTGTCGAGCTGATCATCACCGAGGCAGGCACCGATGACTAGTAAGACCGAGAGGACCTGCCCTGAGTGCGGTGAAAAAGTCGGTGCTGGAATCGTCCGGCATCCCCGGTGCTTCCAGGAAGCTTTGGAAAAGCGCCTCGGCCCGGTGCCCAAAGCGAAGCTCGTGCCAGGGCGAATGTACTGCATGAACGGAGGAGGGAGGTGAGGCAGATGGAAGTCAAGCAAGACCCGCGCGCTCCAAAGATCTGTGAATCGTGCGGGGGCCTGATCAATCCAACCACAGGCGAATGCCGATGCAGCGACTAGCAGGAAGATCCAGAAAAGAGAGGAGGAAGCCAGATGTCATGGGTACGTGTAAGCGACGATTCGATGTCTCATCCGCGTCTTATCGATGTGTATGAGGTAGAGGAAGCGTCGCAGACGAATCGCCTCGAGATCTTTGGCTTCCTCATGGGCCTGGCTACCTACTCTGCGAAGCAGCTGACAGACGGAATCGTGGGCAGGGGCGTGGCCTATAGTCTCACGTCGCCCGATCGTGCCGATCTGCTCCTGCGGGTCTGTGAGGCCCTCGGGCTGCTCGGGTGGGTAGAGATCGACGGACAGCGGAAGATCAAGATCTTCACATCTGAAGATTTCATTCACCTCCTGTCTAAAGCGGAGGTGGAGGCTCGTCGGAATCGCAGCCGCGAGAATCGAGATCCGAAGCTCAAGAGCGCTGTGATCTACCGCGACGGTGATCTGTGCCGTTACTGCGGGGTCCCTGTCCGATGGACAGGCCCGATTGGATTCAGCTCAGGCACTCTCGACCACGTCGACCCGACGTCAGTCGGATCGGCAACCGTCGACAAGCTCGTCGTCGCCTGCCATCAGTGCAATAGCAGCAGGCAGGACGCGCGAGCAGAATTCGACGAAGCCCATCCTCTCCGAGAGGTCCCCGCCGCTCCTTACTACAGTCAGTGGTCGGCAGAATTCCTTAACCGCAACGGCTATGAGGTCCAGTCTTCCTTGGAACCGCCGAAGCCTATTTCCTCAGACGCGCAGACGACCTGCGCCGTCCCGGGAGAAGCTTCGAGCGTTGATCCGGAAGACACAGAGCGCGCACAAGCGAGGCGCAGAGTCGATCCCGGCGAGACTGATCATCTCGCGTCCGTGGATCCTCACGCCACGCTGAGCAGTGCTCCCTCAGCCGTGGAGGTTGATCCCGGCGAGATCGATCATCTCGCGTCCGTGGATCCCTCACGCGAAGACAGAGGGACTCTGCCACCACCGGCTGTGAGTCCGAACCGAGTCCGAACCGAGTCCGAACTAAGTCCGGACTCGAGTCCGACCGTGAGGGGTATCAAAGCGAATTCTCTCGGGTCGGGTCGGGTCGGGTCGGGTAGTAACCGGGTAGAGACCGGGCAGAGACCGGGCAGGGCAGAGACCGGGTCGGGTAGAGACCGGGTAGAGACCGGGCAGAGACCGGGCAGGGCAGAGACCGGGTCGGGTAGAGA
>UWSI01000005.1 GCA_900541895.1 uncultured Actinomyces sp.
CATCAAACCGTGTCTGCGACATCGGGCGATCTGGATTGTGCACCGACGGGAAGAGCGGAGAAGCCTTTTTCCGGCCCACCCAGCTATCCAGGTGAGCGCGCACCTGGGCTGCGAGTTCCTCCGGAACGGCCAGCACACCCTCGCTGCCTGCCTTCGGGGCAGAGTAGGAGGCCCCGCCCCCATACGCCTTAGAGTTCCACTGCCTGCGGATATGCAGCACTGCGAGCCCTGGACTGTCGAGGCCCTCGAAGTCGCCTCGCTGCAGCCCGAGCACCTCGCCGAGGCGCAGGGACATGATGGCCGCGAGGTAGGCAGCCAGGGAGAACTGCTCGGGCAGAGCTTCAGCCAGGGCGCGCACCTGCTCAGGCGTGGCCACTTTGGAAGAGTCGAGGCCGCGTGCAACCTGTGGTTTAGGCACGTGGAGGCGGAAGGGGACGGCGGTCAGCCCGCCTTCGCCCTGGTCCACCGCTGCTAGATATAGGGAGCGAAGGACTCGCGAAACGTTGGTCCGCACGGCTGGAGTTTTACGGGAGCGGAGCAGGCGGTCTACGTCATCCTGGGAGACCTCGCCCAGCTTCTTCTTGCCCAGGGCCGGGAGGATATGGCGGGAAAGCGTGGAACGGTAGGTACGCAGCGTTCCGTCGCTTCGGCCCGTCTCGATCAGCTGGCCTAACCACTTCTCCGCCCAGGCGGAGACGGTGAGTTCTTTTTCTTCAAGAGCTTTCGCGGCAGCCAGGATAGCGGCTTCCCTGGCCCGCTCCGCCTCCCGCTCTGCTTTCACTTCTTCGGGCGACTTGTAGGCACCCCGCACCACGTCAGCCTTCGCGAGGGTGAGGGCGGCTTTAGCATCTGTGAGGTTGGTGTAGTCTCCCACTAGGTGACGTTTCCCTCCCACGCTGATCCTCACGCGGTAGAGTCCTCGGTGCATGACGATGCCCCTGGGCAGCTCGGCAGGCATAATTACCCCCATGGTCCGGGTGCCCTCTTTTACGGCACCACTGTGGTGCCATCATGGTACCGTTTTTGGTACCGTTTTGGTACCGTTTTTGTGTCCTCAAATGTCCTCTAATGTCCTCTAGTGTCCTTCGAGGCTTCCGGCTAAAACGTTGGTATTCCAACGAAAAACCCTGATTTTCTGAGGATCCGAAAACGGTACCAGTGGAGATGGGGGGAATCGAACCCCCGTCCAACAGCCGACCCCGAGGTCTTCTCCGAGCGCAGTCTGCGAATTATTTCTCAGCCCCTAGCATCATGCAGACCTGCTACCAGATAGGCTCAGTTGATTGAGCGTCGGAGCCGTCCTACCAACACGAACGGCACCCAGTGGCTTCCTAGACGACGCCAGACACCGGACCGGAAGCAACTTCCGGGCTGACGGACTAAAGGTTCACGCGGCAATCAGGCGGCGAGAACGTAGTCGGTGCGATTCTGTTCGGCACCTATTGGTTTGCACACATCGTTAACGAGTAGAGCATGCCTCCTCGGCTCGCTTCCCCTCGATCGACGACCGCTGTCGAAACCGATCATCCCCTATTGAGTTCTTCACTCACCGGCACCCTGCCACCGCAGCAGCACAAACACCGGACTTGAAATCATACGTCCCTGCAGCTGAGCTGGCAAGAGATTCCCGAGGCCGCGCCGCACGCAAGCCACGATATGTGCGGTTGTCCACCCCCTCCCCCACACGCAGGTAGCCGCGATGCCTTGGCCCGGCGAAGAAAAATCCCGGGAGGCTCTACATAAGCTTTGTGGACTCTAGCTTCTCAACCAAGAGTCGCGTCCTCTTGATAAGCAAAGGACGCAATCCAAAACCAAGCAGCGCTGCAACGACTACAAAAACACTCAGCAACAACATTGCATCAAGGTACTCACTGCCCGAGTACCCCGCGATCGAGGCACGCAGCGCCGTGATCCCATGTGTTGCCGGCAAGTACGGTGAAATCGAGCGGAAGAAACTCGGCAGAATATCCAAGGGGAAGGATCCTCCGGCACCCGTGATCTGTAAGACCAGGAATAGTACGCCTAGGGCTTTCCCCGCATTACCGAAAGTAGCGATGAAGGTGTAGAGCAGGAAAGAAAACACCAAAGCAATCGCCCACCCCGTAACGATCAATAGCCAGGGATGAACGTGCTGGATCTTCACAAAGAACAGCAAGCCCAAGCACATAATGGTGGCCTGGGTCAGAGCAAGCAGCCCGAAAATCATGTAGCGCCCAAGGAAGCCTTCCCACAGACCTACGCGACGCCTCTTGAAATACTCGACAGCTGGATGGGAAGAATCCAATCCCTCAACAACATTTTCTGTGGTTACATCACTGCGAATGGTGATGATCATGAGCACCGACCCCACCCACAGTGCGAGCGCCGTATAGAAGGGCGCCATCTGAGAACCAAAATTCTCGACCGGATACACCGCAATGGTAGTGACGCCCACGGGAGCCGCAAGAGCAACGGCCAGAGCCTGGGGATCTGAGCCAATGATGGTGCGGACCTGCGCAAGGTTCCCACTTTGCAAAGCATCATTCAACTTGTTGTGAACCTCTGCGATCTTTAGCGCGGCTTCGCGAAGTTGGTTTCCAATTCCACTAAACGTCAATTGAAGTTTCGATAGCCCCTCGCGAACTCCATTCGAGCCATCATTGACACTGGAGCTAGCTGCAGACAGCTGAGCGCGCAGATTTTCCATCGACGAGGTTGCTGAATTGATGGTTCCCGAAAGCTGTTCTAATTGCGGACGCAGGGAGGAATCAACATCGCTCTTCAAATTGGAGATAGCCGAGTGCGCTTGTCCAACGAGGTTCTTGACATCTTGGCGATTGGAGCCAGCGTCTGCGACGTTCTTTTCCATGTCATCAGCAAGCTTATTCATCGCATTCTGCAGCGCGCTCAGACGGTCAGCAGAAGCTTGCAGGCGATCCAGAACATCTTGAGAAATAGGTGTTCCCGGCAGATTTGCCAGCGTTTCCTTCACATGCAGGTACTGCGTCGATTGATTGCCCACCGACGAGGCCTGGGAACGCAAGGTCGCCACCGCCGAAGCGACGCTACTGCCGCCTCGGGAATACACATCATCAATGGATGCAGAAAGCACCTCGAGGGAATGAGCAGACGCACTCACGGCTGAGGAAAGGGCAAAGGCAGCTTGCGAAGCCCCAGCACTGATCTGATCAACGGAAGCCGAGGCGTTATTTGCCGCGCTCTCCAGCGGATCTCGGGCCTTCGAGGCATTGGCAATCATGGTCTGCGTAGAATCTACCAGCTGCACGGAGGAGGCGATGAGTCCGGCATAGGCATCTGCGCTGGTTGCCGCAGCGTTCAGGCGCTGTGAGGTCGACTCCAGGCGAGAGTTCAACGCCTGGATACCGCGAACATTTGTGGGATCAGAGAGCGAATCTGAAAGCGAAGAAGCCGTATCCACTGCAATTTCGGCAACAGTCTGCGCAAATATCTGGTTGATTTGCGCAGAAACGCGCTCTGCGCCTTGGCCGGTGATTTTTGGCGCCAAGCCATTCTTCTTTTCATTGATGTAGTAGGTCAGGGGCGTCGAATGCGCGTCACTGGAGAAGAAAGTCAGCATCTCTTGAGAGAAGTCTGAAGGGATAACAACCGCCGCGTAGTACTCCCCCGATCGCGTCTTCTCAATTGCTTGTTCTTCGCTATCAATCACCCAATTGAATTGCTCATTCGTCCGTAAAGCTGACACAACACGGTTACCGATATTGACCTCAAGGGGAATCAGATCAGACTTATACCCCTTGTCGGTATTGGCAATCGCGATCCGCAGGTTTTTTGTGTTGGCAAAAGGGTCCCATGACGCGGATATGTTGAACCACGCAAAGAATGACGGAAGAACAACCAGCCCAAGAATAACGACCATACTGATCACGCTTCGATGTGCTCGCGAAAGATCAGCGCGGAAGATTTCCCATACCGCTTTCATTTCTCGCCCCCTTCTTCCGCCGCTTCTTCGTCGCGCACAGAAGCGCTCTTCTTCACTGCCGAGGCGAAGAGTGCTGCTGCACCGTGAGCCCTCCGTTGCAAAAGCGAGCGTACATCGGAGTCATTCATATTCGTAAGCAACTGCTGACGTTCAAGAGACTCTCGAACAAACTCGACAGCAATCAAGAATGCGATAATCGCGAGGATCCACACAATCCACAATCCCAACATAATCGGCACTTCGGTCGCACTCGTAACAGATAAAACCGCAAGGAGAGCCGGAACGACAATCCCCAGAACCAGCGCTGCACGACGCATCCGCGGGTAACGACGTTCAAAGGTGCGCACGCGACGCGACACGGAACGTGAATACGAATCGTGGTCGGCAAGGACAGAGACGATCTGGGAAAGACGGAAACGCGAGGAGGGAAGGCGAGTGGCCTCGCTAATAAACAATCCAGACCGCGACAGATCACGGGTCACCATCGTGTTAAGGTTCACAAGATACGGACGCAAAGCAAGTCCGATGGTGAAAGAGATCGCGACGTGAATCGCCAGCACCCCAATTGCTCGAAGATACGCGTGGCCATAGAAGCCACCGACCGTTTCGCGCATCGCATTAATGCCATAGGTGAAGGGGAAAAGCGGATAGAGGAAACGGAAGAAGGAGGGCATCATTTCGATGGGATACAGGCCAGCAGAGCCCGGGATCTGCAGCATGACAATGACGACACAGAGGCCTTTACCAATGTGTTGGAAGCAAGTCGCCAACATATAAATAATCGAGAGGTAGGCCAGTGAACTGATCATCGCTGTCCCAACAAAAGCAAGCTTGGAGACAGTTTGGATCCCAATGATGAGATCTCCAATGGATACAACCACTGCCTGACCAAGAGCAAAGAGCGCCAGAAGCATCCAGCGCGACATATAACGCTGGACCGAGCTCATGGGACCGACTTCCTCGTCATCGACCTCGAGCTTCAAAATAACGACGAGAGAAAATGCACCGATCCACAACGCAAGGTTCGTAAAGAGCGGCGCCATTGCGGAGCCATATGTGGCAACTGGGAAGACGGCCTGGGTGTGGATCGAGGTCGGTGCGGCCATAAATTCAGCGATCTTTTCAGGATTAAGATTCATGGAGCCTGAAAGAGATTGAATCGCATTCGAGGAAGAAATCGCAGAGATATCTCCCTGTGCGCTTCCAAGATCATTCATCAATGCGCTGACGTTTGTCGCTGACTGCGCAAGAGTGGTCTTCGTGGAATCAAGAAGCGCAGTGAGCTGATCAAGCAGGCCATTCATCTGTTCTCGTTGACCTTGAAGCACGGCAATTGCGGAACGAAGATTCGCTGAGGCGCTCGACATTTGGTCCAGCGCATTGGAAATCGCGGGAAGTTGATCTCCGATACCCGAGCGCGCTTGAGCAGCGGAATTGCTCAGTGCTTGGCTGGAGTTTTGGAGTGTCGCGAGCGCTTGGGTGATCGAATTCGAGGTCGTCGCAAGGCTGCCGTTAAGAGTCGACAAGTTCGCCAGAGTTTGTCCAACCTGAGAATTTTGCGTGCTCAAGTCCTGCAAAGCTTGCGAGGCCGTGGGTAGTTGCGCGATTCCTAAGTTTTGAAGTTGGCGCAGGATGTCCCCATTGGTCTGGTTGATGGACTGCCCTTCTGTCAGGAGCCCATTAATCGTTGTCGTTGCGCCTTGCACTCCCCCGTTGAATGCTCCTCCTGCGGCCGATGCCTTCGCAGTGGCATCAGTAGCGTGATTCGCCAGCCCATCGAGCGCACCAGACATATTGGTGCTGAAAGTCGACAAAGTGGAGCGCGTGTCATTGACTAACTGATCTGCCTGAGACAGCGCGCTGTTGAGATCAGACAGGCTCGAATCGGCCGAATTCAACGAATTGCGTGCACCAGAAATCTTTTCCTTGGCCGCATCGATCCTGCCGTCCATTCCTTTAAGTGTCTGTTCAGCTTCCCCCAGCTGGTCGCGAGCTGCGGTGATCTTATCTTTAAGATCAGAACGGTTACCCTGCAAAATGCCAGAAATGGAGCGCCCTGTTGAAGAGATCTTTGCAGAAAGGGTCTGCGCAACGGTCGAGACAAAAGTCGAGTTGATCTGTTGGTCTAAGGAAGATGCGCCAGCTCCTGTGATTTTTGGAGCAATGGCGTTGTTGCGCTCATTCACGTAGTACTGCACGTTTGGCTTTGAATAGGTGCCGTCAACAATGCCCGTTAGTTTTTGAGAAAAGTCTGAGGGGATGACGATCGCTGCATACGCGTGGCCCCGCTCAACATCTTTTTGTGCTTGATCGGCAGAAACGAAATACCAACCCAGCTGGTCATTCGCGCGTAGTTGATTTTCTACCGTGGCCCCGACGTTAATAAAACCGATGATGTCTTTCGTCGCACCCTGATCTTCATTGGCCACCGCAACCCTGATCTTGCCGGTATTGGAATAGGGATCCCAAAATCCGACGATGTTAAACCAGGCATACAGTGCGGGTACGAAGAGAAGACCGACAATGACAATCCACGCGGCAGGTACGGTTACCATCCGCCGTATATCTCGCTTGAGCGATCGCACAACAGGCTTCATCAACGCTCCTCAAAAAGAACAGGCTGCGTACCCTCCCAAATAGGGGGGCACACAGCACTTCCTCGTCAGCGCGTCGCCGAGATCAGCGACGTGCTTGTTTGACATAGCGACGCATCGCGCGCTCTGCCTCACGCTGGTCCTGTTTTTCACGCAGGGCCTGACGTTTATCCCACTCTTGTTTACCGCGAGCAAGGGCGATCTCAACCTTTGCGCGGCCGCCAATGAAGTACAGCTCAAGGGGAACGATGGTGTATCCCTTGGCAGACGACTTATCGGCCAAAGTGGAAATCTGACTGCTATGCAGCAGTAGCTTCCTCTTTCGCGTCGGAGCGTGGTTGGTCCACGAACCCTGGGCATACATGGGGATATTCGCCCCGTACAGCCAGGCCTCGCCGTTCTTAATCTCTACCCACGCATCAACAAGCGACGCGCGGCCCATACGCAGGGCTTTCACTTCGGTACCCGAAAGGACCATGCCGGCCTCCCACGTATCTTCAATGAGATAGTCGTGGCGAGCCTTCTTATTGCGCGCAATTGTTTTCTTCGCGTCCGAGGCGGCCTTACGCTTCTCGGATTCGGTAGGCTTTGGCTTCTTCCATTCCTTCGGCATAAGCACCCCCTCAGTGAGAAATTACAGGAGAACTATTGTCCTACAAGTAATCCAGAGGTTCAACATCAGCACCATTGCGCATGACGGACAGGTGCAGGTGGCAGCCGGTGGCGTATCCGGTAGCACCAACCCAGCCCAGAACCGTATCGCGTCCAACGTGCTGACCAACATAAACATTGGTGGACTGCATATGAACATACGCGGTCGACATGGACGCGCCATTCATCATCCCGTGGTTCACGTAGACAACGTTCCCGCCAGCGGTTTCAACGGTGACAGCGGTGACAACGCCTTCGGCAACCGGATAAATTTCAGTACCGCAGTTTGCCGCAAAGTCTGTTCCATTGTGATAGCGAGAGATTCCAAGGACAGGGTGGACGCGCCACCCGAATGGTGACGTCACGACCAGCGGAACCGGAAGGGGGCTCGAAAAGTTCGAGGAGGAGGTATAGCGCCTATTCTGGCGGCGGTTCTCTTCATCGATCGCAGCGAGCTTCGAGGTCGCATCTTGGTATTCGCGCTGCCACTGGCCAAGTTGTTCTTCAGCCTGAGCCTTCTGCGCATCCCACTGGGCGCGTTTTTCTTCCGAGGTCTTCTTCAGTTCGTCAAGTTCGCGCAGTTTTGTTTCCGCAGTGTTCTTTGCGCTCTCAGCTTCTTCCGAGGCCTTACGTGCTTTCTCCTCTAGAGAGGAAATTCGCGAAGTGACGGCGTCTTGCCTACTCTGCTGGTTACGTGTCGCTGCCTGCATATCCATTGCTTGACTGAGCGCACTATCTTGAGCGCGTGTCATTGCATCCGCCGCGGCTGCACGATCAGCAATTTCCTCGGTTCCCGAAGACGACAGCGCGATCAGAAGGGGCGAGCTCACTCCCCCAGACTGATACATCTCGCGCGCCAATGCGCCCACAGCTTTTTGAGATTCCTCTTGCTGTTTGCGTGCTTTCTCCATCGCAGTGTTGAGACGAGCAACTTCTGCCTGAGCTGCATCCAGTTGTGCCTGTGCAACATCATGCTCACGCTTGGCACCCTCGTAGCGTTCATTAGCAGTGTCAAGCTCAGCCTGAGCAACAGGGATCTGTGCATTCGCAGTTTCAAGGTCTAAGTAAACCTGGGCGAGCGAAGCATCCAAACCCTCAAGGTTGTTGCGAAGCTCTTGCACGTGCTGCGCGGACTCGCGCTGAGCCTGGGCAACGCGGTCACGGTCTTCATCCGCAAAAGCGGGTGGTACCAGAGCTAGGGGCGCTGCAACAACAAGCAAGGCCACCGCACTGGTAACTCCCGTTGAAAAACCGTGAGAACGCGTCTTTGCCATAGGATCAGATCTTCGTGTACTTCGCCAGTGAGAATGCGGATGCCGACAGTGCAAGGAGCACCGCAGCAACGATGAGGATCGGCGACATGATCCACACCTCACGCATGCCAATAAAGTTCGTCCAACGGAAAGCCTGCGCAAGCCACTGATTCACCAGGACGTGAACACCGACAAACAGGGTTCCCACTGCCAAGAGAGCACCGACCACCGCAGCAATCGCGCCCTCAATCATGAAGGGAGCTTGAATAAACAGGTTTGAGGCACCAACCAGTCGCATGATGGAGGTTTCGCGTTCACGGCTCATCGCGGACAGACGAATAGTGGTCGTAATAAGCAAGACCGCGGCGACGATCATGACGCCCGCCAAGCCCAGCGACAGGCCTCGGGCCTTACCCAAAACCTGGAATAGGGGCTCAACAATCTCACGCTGATCCTTCACAACGGATACACCCGCTGAACCGGTGAATTCGTCTCGAATAATGCCGAATTGCTCGGGATTGACCAGCTTGACGCGGAAAGAAACCTGCATCATGTCCTCGGTCGTCCACTGACCCAGCGGAGAATTACCGTAGATCTTCACGAAGTTCTTAAAGGCCTCAGCCTTTGATTCTTCGTAGACGTCCTTAACGTAGGGAGCCAGCTCCGCCGAACGGAGCTTATCGCGCACCGCCGCAATCTGTGTTTCCGTTGCCTCTTGGTTGTTGCAGCTCGGAGTCTGGTCATTGTTGGCACACATGTAGATCGATACCTCGATCTTGTCGTACCACTGACTCTTCATTCGCGAGACCTGCATCTGCGAAAGGCCTGCAATACCCACAAACAGCAGGGATACGAAGGTGACGATCACCACGGCAACAGACATCGCGCGATTTCGCGACAGACCCTTGCCAACTTCCGAAAGAATAAAACGTAACTTCATTACTTCACCGCCCCATACACGCCGCTGTTCTGATCACGAGCAACCGTTCCATCGTGCAATTCAATGACGCGCATACGCATCTGGTTCACGATTGCAGCGTCGTGCGTTGCCATAACAACCGTGGTCCCATTGCGGTTAATACGATCCAGCAAACGCATGATTCCAAGCGAGGTATCCGGGTCCAAGTTACCGGTCGGCTCATCTGCAAGAAGCAACTCGGGACGGTTCACCATCGCGCGTGCAATTGCCACACGCTGTTCTTCACCACCGGAAAGCTCATGGGGAAGGCGCTTTTCTTTACCGGCCAAACCGACCAGTTCCAGAACATCGGGAACCTGGGTTTCAATAGCATGGCGAGGCTTACCGATGACCTCCATCGCCAGAGCAACGTTCTCATATACGGTCTTTGAAGGCAGCAAACGGAAATCCTGGAACACGGTGCCGACCTGGCGTCGTAGCTTAGGAACCGACCAACGCGAGAGTTTACCCACGTCATGGCCGAGGACCCACACCTTTCCTGACGTCGCACGAATTTCCCTCATGGTGAGTTGAAGGAAGGTGGACTTACCGGAACCGGACTTTCCCACGAGGAAGACGAACTCTCCGCGCTTCACTTCAAGGGAAACATCATCTAATGCCGGACGCGCACCAGGCTGATACACCATGGTGACGTGATCAAATCGAATCATGAGCCGTCTCTGATTGGGGTTATGGTCCCTTTTACCCTATGCAGCTCGGGCCTCAAAACTTAGGCGACACGCGCAAAAGCCCGGGCTAGGCCCGGGCTTTTCGCATCAGTCTTGATTCTGTTGGTTCTTACGCCAACGAATTCCGGCGTTGATAAAGCCGTCGATATCACCATCGAAGACGTTTTGAGGATTGCCGGATTCGTATTCGGTACGCAGGTCCTTCACCATCTGGTAGGGCTGCAAGACGTAGGAGCGCATCTGGTCACCCCACGAGGCCTTCACATCACCCGCGAGCTCCTTCTTCTTCGCCTGCTCTTCCTCGTGGCGGAGCACAAGAAGGCGAGACTGCAGAACTCGAAGAGCTGCCGCACGGTTTTGAATCTGTGACTTTTCGTCCTGCATCGAAACGACAATACCCGTCGGGATGTGAGTCATTCGAACGGCGGAGTCTGTCGTATTCACCGACTGACCACCGGGACCGGAGGAACGGAAGACATCGACCTTCAGTTCAGACTCGGGAATTTCAATATGGTCCGTCGACTCGATCAGAGGAATAACCTCAACGGCCGCGAAAGAAGTCTGGCGGCGTCCCTGGTTATCGAAGGGGCTGATACGCACGAGGCGGTGGGTGCCGGCCTCGACCGAAAGAGTTCCGTAGGCGTAAGGAGCTTGGACCTCAAAGGTTGCGGACTTTAAGCCAGCTTCTTCTGCGTAGGAAGTATCCATAACCTTCGTCGGATACCCGTGGCGTTCTGCCCAGCGCAGGTACATGCGCAGCAGGATCTCAGCGAAATCTGCAGCATCCACGCCGCCAGCGCCGCTTCGGATGGTGATGACTGCGTTGCGCTCGTCATATTCACCGTCAAGAAGAGTGCGGATCTCAAGGGCGGACATGTCGTCCTTCAATGAGGCGAGGTCAGATTCAGCCTCGGCAAAAATATCTTCCGCGTCCGCAGGATCGCTCTCAGCGGTCTCGTGGGCCATGTCAACAATCGCCTCGAGGTCGTCAATGCGTTCTTCCATTGCCAGAACACGATCGAGCTCGCTCTGACGGTGCGACAGCTGTGAAGTCACTTCCTGCGCATGCGCGGGGTCATCCCACAGGTCAGGAGCAGCTGCCTTCTGCGACAGCTCCGCAATTTGGGCGCGAAGACGCTCGGGCTGCACAACGGCGGAAATATTTTCCATCGTCGTACGCAAGGACTGGATCTCTTCAGAAAACTCAATGGCCACGTCTAAAGGGTAGCCGATTCATCTAATTATTGACGAGGCCGGGGCCGGGTGAGGGATAATCACTCCCCTCACCCGGCCCCGGGCCGTGCCGTTATTTCATTGTATGAACGCCTCTACGGCGCTTCCGCCTGCATTCAGGAGAATGCGTCTAGCAGTTCAGGAGGCCAGCTGGCCAGAAGGCAAGAGCCACGCCTTTTCGGCCTCGATTCCGAGGCGCACATACTGCCCTTCTTCGAGAAGGTCCTCTGCACGCGGATCGGAGACCACACACACCAGCGAGCCACACTCAGTTTCAATCTCGTACTCAACGGTTTCGCCGTAGAAGATCGAGGTAACAACTTGACCCAGCGAACCGGTCAGTGTCGCAGGCTTTTCATCGGTTGCGGAAATACGCATGGATTCAGGACGAACCAGAACAACCAGGTCATCGCCCGAGCGAACGGCTTCCTTTGCGCTCTCTGCAGCGTGGACATTGAGCTGCTGGCCCAGAGCCTCAATCTGAACCTTGCCGTCCTCGCCGACTTCACTGGCCTTTGCGGGAACGAAGTTCGCGCGACCAACGAAGTCAGCAACAAAAACGCTGGCCGGGTGCAGGTAGATCTCTTCGGGGGTATCCGCCTGTTCGATTCGTCCCGCATTCATCACGACAATGCGGTCAGACATTGCCATTGCTTCGGACTGATCGTGCGTGACGTACACGGAGGAAATCCCCAGACGCTTTTGCATCCGACGGATCTCCACGCGCATCTTCACACGCAGCTTTGCATCCAAGTTCGACAAAGGCTCATCGAAGAGTAGAACCTTCGGACGCACAACCATCGCTCGGGCCAATGCAACACGCTGCTGCTGGCCACCGGAAAGCTGGGAAGGAGCGCGATCCGCCATCGCGGTCAGGTTCATTGCCGCAAGTGCGATATCAACCTCTTCCTTAATTTCCGCTGCGCTTTTCTTACGCAGATGAAGGCCGTAGGCAACGTTTTCACGCACACTCAGGTGCGGGAACAATGCGTAGGACTGGAACACCATGGACATCGGGCGCTTGTTCGGCGGAATAACCACCATGTTTTCGCCATCGAGCATGACCTGACCCGAAGTCGCATCTTCGAAGCCCGCGATCATACGCAGGGTTGTGGTCTTACCACAACCCGAGGGTCCCAGAAGGGTAATGAATTCACCGGGGTGAATATCCAGGTTGATGTGATCAACCGCGGTGACCTCGGAAGCGGTGTTCGAGAAGGTCTTGGTCAGCTCCACCAGGGACAGGCGGCCGGGAGCATTTGTGTCATTCGTATTCGACATGGGTCTTTCCTTTGTCAACAATTACATGCCCGCGCCATTGGTGGCGGTGACAGATTTATCTCGAACAAGAACATTTGTTAGGCCGATAACAGCCATCACGATGACGATCAAGATCGTGCAGAAGGCAAAAGCGTTACCGAAACGGCCCGCATCAACCTCAGCAAGAATCTGAGAGGTCATGATCTTCGTCTTAGGAGTCGTGATGAAAATGATGGGCGACAGCGTCGTCATGGATCGCGCAAATGCATAAGTCAAGCCAGCGATGAATGCCGGACGAATCAGAGGAAGCGTCACCTTCATAAAGGTGTGCAAGCCCGATGCACCCAAGGAGGTTGAGGCCTCGTCAATCGAATGGTCGACCTGGTGGAGAGAAGCAATACCGGAACGCTGGCCCGAGGGCATCGAACGCGCAACGTAAACCATAATGATCGCCAGGGCACCACCAAAGACGGCGGAGCCACCCGCGAGCGCGGGCATCAGCATGAGTTTTCCGCCGACAATGATCGGCTTGTTATAGGTGATGAGGTAACCAATACCCAGAACCGTACCGGGAACAGACAGGCCGAGCATGCCCAGGAAGTCCATGAAGCCGGCCGAGGCCTTCAGACGCACGACCACCAGCCATGCAACAACCATGCCCAAGACGCCAGCAATGGGCGTTGCGATCAGAGCCAAGATGGTCGTGTCGATGATGGCATCATTGCCAATGCCCGAGAGCACGTACTTGAAGTTCTTCAGCGTGAAGGTGTTGTCCACGCCCAAGATCGAGACGAAGGCTCCGACAATAACCGTTGCGTAGATAGTGACAACGAAAGCTGCCAGCAGCAAGGTTGCAATTCCCAGTGGGATGCGCGCCTTCATTGAGCGAACCATACGGACCTTGCCGGTCGGCTTGCCCGTCACGGTAACCGTTGAGGAGCGTCCTGACCAGTAGCGCTGTAGAAGGAAGACAAGTAGCGCAGGAACCAGAAGGATCAATGAGTATGCCGAGCCCGCAGCCGTGTTGTATTCGCCGTTAACAGCGATGTACGCGCGCGAGGCCAGAACGGTGAAGTCGCCGCCGATGACCAGCGGGTTCGCCAGGTCAGCAATGGCCTCGACGAAAAGAAGAAGGAAGGAAGCGGCAAAACCGGGGACGAGCATCGGAAGCGTGACGGTACGGAAGATAGTCCACGATGACGCGCCCAAGGAAGCGGCGGCCTCTTCCATCGCCGGGTCAAGGTTCTTAAGCATTCCGAGCATATTCATGTATGCGACAGGGAAGAAGGAAAGAGACAAAACCAGTGTCAGGCCTGAGAGGCCATAAATATTCCACTGTTGTCCCAGAACCTGCGTCGAGATCAAGCCGTTACGACCGAACAGGGTGATGACCGATGTTGCCACAGCGAAAGGCGGCGAGACGATCGGGATCATGCAGATCAGGTGGAGGATCTTCTTACCTGGGATATCGACTCGCGCCTGCACGTAGGCGAAGAAGAAACCAGCAAGAGTGCCGATCAAGCCAACAACCAGGCCCAAAACGATCGTGTTCAGTGCAATCGTTCGGTTCGTTGTCGAACTGGCGAAGGAGGTCAAAACCTTCAGGCCATCAGTTGAGAAGGCTCGCGCCAGGATCGTAACCAGCGGCAGCAAGACCAGAAGGAAGAGAACTGCTGTAATGATCGCGACGATCGCAACCGTCACAGGGTCGCGACGCACCTTCGTTCGTTTTTTCTTTCCCGAGGCCACGGCTTGCGCCTGCGGGGTTTGCGCCCCTTGGGTGCGTGGTGGCGCAACTGTCTCCACTGACATTGGTTATCCGATCTCTCCAAGTACCCGCGTAACGCGGAAAAGTCCCTGTTGATGCGCATGTCCTTCAGTGGACACGCGAAGAAAGAGGGAGGGGATGGAACAGGGACATGGAAAGAACCATCCCCTCCCTATGCACCACTACTGGCGCGGCTTTGCGGCAACCTCTTCATCGAAACGCTTGGTCAGCTCGGGCTTTGCGGCCGCTGCTGCAGCGAAGTCGTAATCGATCAGGTTGATCTCATCGAGCTTGGCCATCTTGTCGTTGGTCTTTGCATTCGGGTTGGTCAGAATCTGGTTCGATCCAACGGTCTGGCCAAGGTTCTGAGCGTCAGCTGAGATTGCCCAGTCGATGTACTTCTTGGCGGCCTCGGAGTGCTTCGAGTTCTTCACCAAAGCGACGCCACCGATCTCGTAGCCGGTACCTTCCTTGGGGAAGGAAACAACGAGGTCCTTCATACCCTCATCGCGGTACTTGACGCAGTCGTGAGAGAAGACCAGGCCCACTGCGACCTCGCCGCGCCCTGCGATCTGACCGGGGGCAGTACCGGACTTGGTGTACTGCAGGACATTTGCGTGCATCTTCTTCATGTAGTCGAGACCGGCATCCTCGCTACCGCGAAGAACAACCTGGGTCCACAGTGTCGTGAACGCAGTACCCGAGGTCGAGGGGTGTGCCGTGGAAACCTGGCCCTTGAGTTCAGGCTTGAGAAGGTCATCCCAGGACTGAGGAACCTGGAGACCCTTTTCTTCAAGAACCTTCTGGTTCGAGCAGAATCCCAGAACACCGACGTAGACACCGGTCCAGTAGTGCTTCGGGTCCTTGTACTTATCCGGGATTTCCTTAGCGGTGGGCGAATCATAGGCCTCGATCAGGCCCTTACCTGCAGCTGCACCATAGCCGTCAACCGGGCCACCATGCCAGACATCAAACTCTGGGTTGTCCTTCGCGGAGTCCAGACGAGCGACGGTCTCACCGGAGGAAAGGCGAACGTAGGTTGCCTTAATTCCGGTCTGTTGAGAGAAGGTCTCTGTCCACTTCTGGCAGAGGTCTTCCATTGCGCCGCAAGCAACTGTAATGGAATCCGAAGATCCGCTTTCGCTACTACCTGAGGATGCTGAGTCATTCACAACACACCCGGAAAGTGCTAGTGCACCCGCCGCGCTGAATGCTGCAAGGGAGATGAAGCTCTTCTTCATCGGATTCTCCTTTGAATCGAGGGTTTGCACGGGGCTGTCACTATGCTCGTGCGCTCTTGGCTTCATTCTTACGTGAAACAGAACACGAAAAGCACACCCTTAGTAACGAGCGGTAACTGATCTGTTACCGAAGATCTGGCATTGTGTATCCAACCGAGCGAACCGATTGGATCAGCTCTCCCCCACGATCCCCAAGAGCGCCTCGCAAACGATAAGCGGTCATCTTGATCATGTCTTTCCCGCCAGAGCTATCCTGCGTTTCCCACACAGAGTTGAGAAGCTCGCGGTAGCTCACAGGCTCCCCAATATGCGAAGCAAGGAAATCCAAGAACCGTCGTTCTGTCGAGGACAACTCCACCTGCACACCGTCGACGTAGACTTTCCGGTCACGTCGATCGATGCGTAAAGGACCGTTGGACACAACATCGTTGGGGTCCTTCTTACTTCGGCGCAAAAGAGCCTGAGCGCGAAGAGTCATTTCCTTTGGGCTAAAAGGTTTCGTAATGTAGTCGTCCGCACCGCTTTCGAGTCCCTTGATGCGGTCGGATTCTTCAGAAAGCGCCGTAATCATGATGATCGGAACATCACTCATCGCTCGAATTCTTTGAGCAAGCGAAATCCCTGAGATCACGGGAATCATCAGGTCAAGAATGACCAGGTCGTAGTAGTGAGCAGTGAATTTCTCCCAAGCCTTCGCCCCATCGCTTGCAGTTTCTACAGTTATTCCCGCGGTTTCAAGGGCAAATTTGATAATCATGAGGATCTGGGGCTCATCATCAACAACTAAAGCCTTCGCACTCATTGGGCCCCCTCAGGCAGGAGTGATTGATCGCCGCTTCGTATGGTACGCGGAATAGTCAGATAGAAGGTTGTTCCTTTGGAGGAAACCGTATCAACCAAGATCGTGCCACCGTGAAGTTTCAAAATCTTTTGCGTCAGCATCATCCCTAAGCCCGTTCCAGGTCGTAGCGATCCTCCGGTATCGAATGGGATGAAAAGACGCTCTTTTTCTTCCTGGGTCATTCCGCGACCATCATCAACGATAGAAATGGTGACATCTTCGTCAAAAGCTTGTACTGTCACGACAATCGAAACATCATCGCCCGCATGACGGGCTGCATTATTAATAACATTGGCGATCGCCTGCCCCATCAAGCGCGGATCCAATGACATATAGATGGGGGCGCCATGGTTTTCCAAACGGATAGGCGAGGAATGGAAACGACGCATCTGCGCGACATGCCGACGCACTAGTTCGCGCATTTCAACGCGTTGAAGACGAAGATTGAATAAATCGGATTCCAGGCGTACTTCGGCCAGAAGATCATCGGCCATTTCGACAACCTGGTGCGCATTTTCGGCAATGGTCTTCGCAAACTTCATTTGCACATCATTCATAGGTCCAGCCGAGCCATCAGCAAGAAGTTCTGCCGCTCCCCTGACAACAGTTAATGGAGTGCGTAATTCATGGGAGAGAACCGCTGGGCCGGCCATGTAGTCCTGGTGAAGTTTGCGTAGTTGTTCTTTTTCTGCACGCAGGCGCTGAATGTCGCGACGCATCCGAAGAGCAAAGACAACCGCAAGAGCGGCAAGGAGCCACGAGACTGCGATAGCAACTATGGCAACTAATTGCATTGTCCTGCTCACCTTTCCATTGCACTCTCAACGATATCCCCACCCGGTCACGAAAGGCGAATGATGTATCTAAAAGGGGGTCCTTCACGCCATTGACGTGAAGGACCCCCTGCTGCGAGTCTTCGAATTAGATCAGGCCCTGAGCAACCATCGCATCGGCAACTTTGATGAAGCCGGCGAGGTTTGCACCTGCAACGTAATCGCCGGGAACACCGTATTCGTCAGCGGTTGCAAGGCAGTTCTCGTGAATGCCAACCATGATTTGGTGAAGCTTTGCGTCGGTCTCTTCGAAGGGCCACTGGGTGCGACCCGAGTTCTGCTGCATCTCGAGTCCCGAGGTAGCCACACCACCGGCATTCGAAGCCTTACCGGGTGCGTAAAGGACACCGGCGCGGCGCAGCTCATCAATGGCCTCGGGAGTGGTGGGCATGTTCGCGCCTTCCGCAACCATCTGCACGCCGTTATGAATCAGGGCCTCAACACCTTCAAGACCGAGCTCGTTCTGGGTAGCGCACGGAAGAGCAACGTCACAGGGAACCTCCCAAATCGAGCCTTCTGAGAAGAAGTGCGCGCTGGGACGCTCGGCGGCATAGTCGCTGACGCGACCGCGACGAACTTCCTTGACATCCTTCAGCAGATCGACATCGATTCCCTCTTCATCAATAACAAAACCGGAAGAATCGGACACTGCAACGACCTTCGCGCCCAGCTGCTGAGCCTTCTCGGTCGCGTAAATTGCCACATTTCCTGAACCGGAAACAACAACGCGCTTGCCTTCGAAAGAATCACCACGAGCACGAAGCATTTCCTGCGCAAAGTAGACCAAGCCATAACCGGTGGCCTCGGTACGAGCAAAGGAGCCGCCCCAGGTCAGGCCCTTACCCGTGAGAACACCGGCATCAAAGCTATTGCGAATGCGACGGTACTGTCCGAAAAGATAACCGATTTCGCGGCCACCCACACCAATATCACCGGCAGGAACATCGACGTTGGGACCAATATGACGCTGAAGCTCAGTCATGAATGACTGGCAAAAACGCATGATTTCGGCGTCAGACTTACCCTTGGGGTTGAAGTTTGCACCGCCCTTCGCACCTCCCATGGGCAGGCCGGTCAGAGAGTTCTTGAAAATCTGTTCAAATCCAAGGAACTTGATGATCGACAAGTTCACCGAGGGATGGAAACGCAGGCCACCCTTGTAGGGGCCGAGCGCGGAATTGAATTGAACGCGGAAGCCACGATTCACATGAATGTGCCCCTGATCATCACTCCAGGGAACACGGAACATGAGTTGGCGTTCAGGCTCGACAATTCGCTCAAAAATCGCCAGATCCTGATATTCGGGCTTACGCTCAACCAGAGGAGTCAGTGTCGAGAGAACCTCGAAGACTGCCTGGTGGAACTCACCTTGGTGGGGGTCGCGCGCTACCAGTTCATCGAAGACCGATGCGAGCTCGCGGGGAAGCTGAGATGTATCGAACTTTTCACTCATGTCTTGATCATGGCACATTCCGGTTTATTTACCTTTTCTTTTCCAACATATGGACTCCGCATTGCATGCGCTCTGATCACAGGCACGCAAAACTCACCGCAAACGCTCACATATTCGGTGTACATGGCGACAATTTTGCCTTCTCTCGATGCGCCTGCCCCGCTGTTTTCTCCCAGCACATTAAGGTCTAAACGTGACTCGATCTAAGACTCCCTATGAACTTGCTGCCCTTGCAACAGTTGCGGTTCCGCGGCTCGAAGTAGCCGGACTGCGTCCCCCGCAGTTCAGCGATGAGGTCCTTTCAGTCACCGGACTCATTGACACTTCAGGTGACCGCTGGATGGTTGTCTGCCCACACGACACTGTTGGCGGACTGGACATGGAAGCGCAGAACGCGGTTCTGGAGCGTTTGGGGAAGGCTCACGATTTCTCGAAGATCCCCTTTGAGGTTCCGCGTCCCGCTGGTTTCACCCGCACCCCAGAGGGTGATCGAGTCATGGTCCACCGCGATCTGGGTGGACACGTCATGGAAACCTCGGATTTCGACGACCCACACCTGCTTCCTGCATCTTTGGGAAATGCATTGGCCGCACTACACAATCTTCCCGAGCTGATCTATACCGGCGTCAATCTTCCGGCTTATTCGGCAATCGAGTGCCGTGACCGTCACCAAGCGGTTTTGGACGAGGCCGCGCAGGAAGTCGTCATTCCCGCAAACTTGTGGGATCGCTGGGAAGAGTCGCTGGAGAATTTGTCTCTGTGGCGTTTCCTCCCCTCCCCCATTCACGGCGACCTTTCCGAAACTTCGATTCACGTCGACCACGGTCGGGTCTGTGCATTGACAGGTTTTTCATCCGCACACGTTGGCGACCCTGCCGTCGATATTGCGTGGGTATTTGCGCGTGCTTCGGATGAGTTTTTAGAGCGCTTCCACGAGGCCTACCAGCAGACTCGTTCCGAGAAGGACTTGCACCTTCTGGCGCGCGCTGAGCTTCTTTCCGAATTGGCCGTGGTGCGTTGGTTGGTTCACGGTCTACACAGCGGGGATTCCGATATTGTCGACGAGGCCCGAGCCATGTTGGCAGAGCTCTCGGCAAGTGTCGGAGAGAGCACTCCGAAGCGCACAGAAGAGCCTGTGAAGACTCCAAACGATTCTTCGACTGCAGAAAAAGAGTCTTCTTCACAGAGCGAGGACACAGCCCTTCGGACATCTGAGTCGACTCCCGAGAGCCCGCTCGCTACCGACGCAGCTCGAAGCACTGCCTCCACCGGCAAGGGCGAAGGTCATGCTCGTCCTCACTCCGGTCCGATCAGGCTGAGTGCCCACACGTCACAAGCTGATTCTGAGGGTGATTCTAAGCAAGCGGCTGAAGCACCGACTGAGCACATCGATATGAGTGCGATCCTGCCTACTCACGAGTAGATCAGGCACTGTATTATTTCTCAGTTTTTCTACTTTTCTACGCGGTACTTAGCGACGCGAGGTAAACACCTTCAACGTGCAGCCATCCTTCCTTCACTGTCCGTCAGTGCTAGCTGGGATTTTTCTTCTGGAGTTCGGTGAGTGCATGGGTGAGCTGGGATTCAAGCTGATCGACGGGCGCACCGGTTTGAGTCACGATGTCTTCGATGCTGTAGCTAATAGGACCCCTGAGGAAACACACTCGCGCTTGCACTTCACTGGGAGAGAGACCTTCGCGCTGCGCCCAGGCGATGCGGTAGAGCTGAAGCTGACGCGCGTAGTATTCCCACGTCGAAAGCGGCGTGTTCTTCCCAGGAAGGTGCGATGTCTTCCAGTCAATGACGATGTATGTGCCGTTGGCATCTTTAAATACCGCGTCGATTCTTCCTTGAATAGATATTCCCGCGAGGGTAAGCGCAAAGGGCTCTTCGATCGCAATGGGTTCAAGCTGTTCTAGGTCTAGCAAATGGAAGTTTTCTTGCATCTGAGCAAGCAATTGTTGATCAGAAGCTTCCAGTGCTTCGCTGCCTTCCACGGGTTCATCCCACAGTTCACCGGTACTGAGGTGAAGTTCTTTTTCAACCCATTTGTGGAAGATCGTGCCGAGCACGGAACTTGATTGGGGTTCAACGGGCAAAGGCCTACGGATATTGTTAATCCACGTATCTGCCTTCCCAATCAAGTCTGAGATCCCGGTGGCACGAACGCGATCAATGCGAATATCAAGCGCCGAATGAAGAGTCTTTTCTCGTTCTTCAAGCAGTAGCTGGGTGTCGTGAACCAAGGGATTGTCGCTGGCATCCAAGACATCTGGGTCACCTTCACTCTGATCTATGAGTGCTTGAACGCGTGCAGCGCTTTCAATGACCAGCTGGCGTGAACGTCCTGGAAGGATTGGATACTGTCGCAGTCGAGTATCGACCTCGATAAGCTGTTCAGATTCCCAGTCTTCGTCAGGTCGCGCGGCGACCTGTTGAGCGTCTAGATCGAGTGCGTTCACTGTTTCCATGAGATAGCGGGATGGATCGCGCGGTTTCAGGCTTCCTGAGTCAAACCAAGAACCACACAGGAGTAGATCGTGTCGCGCTCGAGTCCATGCGACATAAGCCAAACGCCGTTCTTCGCATTCGTGGTGAATTCCTTGGCGATAGTGGATGCTCTCTTTATTTGTTTCCTTGCCGGACTTTCCCTGCATATGGTTGTTGAAGATGCTCATCGCTGTGGTCCGCGAACTTGTTGCTTCAGATGCGAGCAGATCAAAATATTCTGCTATTCCGGTTTGCCCGTACTCTTCAGGGACGATCTGGGGAAGATCCGAATAATCTCTGCGCACGGGGTAGGGCAACTCTGAAAGCGAGTTAAACCATTCTTTTGCCCCCGGAGGATCCTGCTTCCAGTCTCTTGGAGAGGCACTGTGGTTAGGGAAGCGCGAATCTTGTAGGCCAAAGACCACGACCGAATCCCATTCCAAACCCTTTGCAGAGTGAATCGTCAGCAATTGGACGGCATCGGCCCGAGTGGCGCTGGTAGGGATTGGGAGTCCTTTTTCTTCTTCCTCTGCGACCGCCAGCCATGTCAGGAATCCGGAGAGATCAGCCCCTGCGACCTGCGCTTCGTAGTCAGCCGCGATATCAACGAATGCATCGAGCATTTCCATTCCCCCGTCACCCAGGGGGTCGGACATGATGGCTTCTCTGAGCCCAAGGATGGACATTGCACGCTCGATTTGTTCATCGAGTGGCCTACCGGTTCCTTGACGAATAATTTCAAGTCGGCGTGCAAGAAGCGAAAGTCGTTCATGTGCGACGACGGTAAATGACGGGCCTCCTGAAGGCGCATGCCATCCCACAGGCGGAAGCTGATCGATGGCATCCATAAGGAAAACATCCGGATGTTCCTCTTCAGCCTGCGTTCCCTGTCGAGCCCGGTATTTTGCATATTGGTGAAGAACCAGAAGGTCCGCCGCGCCAATATCCATCGCGGTGACAAGGCGCATAAGGGCTGGGGCATTCGTCGGATCTGAAGCGAGCTCAAGGGCGGCTCGAACATCACTGACCGAGGGCTGGTCTAAGAGGCCTCCTAAACCGACAACTTGAACCGGGATATTTGCGTCTTTGAGTGCACGTTCAATCGCAGGAAAATCTGCACGCCTACGACACAACACAGCGCAGGTGTTCCACTTCCCTTTTTCGTCTTGGATGCGATGCTGTCGGATAAATTCGACGACATGCTCAAGTTCTTCCTGGTAGGTCAGCGGATAGCTTGCGCTGACTTTCCCTTCTCCTGCTTGAGGCCTTGGCCCAAGAACTGGAGGTTTGACCTGGGGAACCTTAATGGAGGTGCTTCCTGAGCCGTTTTCTTGCCCGATTCTGGGAAGGCCTCGCAGCGGACGAGCAACCGCATTTGCTGCCTGAAGGATCGCGTGGTCGTTTCTCCACGCGGTAGATAGGGTGAGTTGGTTTGCCTCATGCCGGCTTGAAAATGCGGTCAAGAAGTTACTGAGCGCGGATGCCGAAGCACCTCTCCAACCGTAAATTGCTTGGCTGGGATCACCGACTGCGGTCGTTGGATGATCTGCAAATAGAGTGGAGAGGAAGGCCATCTGGATGACCGATGTATCTTGGAATTCGTCGAGAAGGACAGCTTGATAGTCGGAGCGCACCTGACGGACAACTGCAGCATTCTCCGTAACGATTCGTGTTGCAAGAAGAAGCTGATCTGAAAAATCAATCAGACCGTGACTGCGTTTGTAGTCTTCGAATACCCGTGCCATATCAAGGAGCAAAATCCTATTGGCATTGACGGTAATCATGGATTTGAGGGAACCAGTTGGATCTTTTCCTGCAGATTGAGCGATTTCTTCCAGCTCTTCGCTAAATGCACGGAGGGCTTTTGTTCCCTGCTCAAGAGTCATATTTTGTTCCGCGATATGACCGCTTAATGCAAGTACCGCGGCAACAATTGATGATGTCGGTTTGTATCGTCCATCTTCTTCGGGATATTCTCCCCTCCAGTTTTGGACGATCTCGGTAAGAATCTGAACCTGCTGCGCCTGTCCAATCAAGCGCGAATCGGGATCTACCCCAATTGTTGCGCCGTACTCGCCAAGGATTCGAGCGGCGAAAGAGTTATAGGTCAATGCCGTTGGATCGCCCTGGAAGCTACGGCCAAGATTTGATGCCAAGACCCCGAGGTCTTGTCGTATTTTGAGGCCCAGCTCCCCCGCTGCTTTTCGTGTAAAGGTCAAGCCAAGAATTCGCTCCGGCTCGATTCCATGATGGGCAACCATGTAGAGCACACGCTGTGACATGGTAGTTGTCTTCCCTGCGCCCGCTCCCGCAACGACAAGCAGGGGCTCAAGAGGTGCTTCAATTACGGCACGCTGCTCATCCGTTGGGGGGAAATACTGGCGACTTCTAGGGGTGGCCAAACGCAGAATTTCATCAACACTGAGCTGTGTACTATCGATGCTCATTCCACACTCCTCTTTCCTTGCTCACGAGCTGGGCAGGAACGGGCGAACTCGCAGTATTGGCATGCTTCATCAGAGGGCGTCGCAATAAAAGATGGGCCTTTCATTTTCTGCCCGATCTCATCAAGCTGGCTGATCCAATCCGCCCTTGTTTCCGGGTCTAAGGGGTCTTGCGAGATGGTCCGGACATCACCGTAACCAAGATATTTGAGCTCTGCTCCTAAAACTTCATAACCCAGTTGTTCGACTGCGAGTTGATAGAGAGCGAGCTGCGGGTGGTCCGGGTCCTTTTTCGCGCCGGTTTTATTTCCCTTCTTCCCGGTCTTGAAGTCAATAATCCGAACGCCTTGGCCTTCCAATTCCATTCGGTCAATTCTTCCGCGGATGTGAACTGAAGAGATTGGAACATCGAATGGCACTTCAACTTGAACATTTCCGTTCGGATCTGCACAGTTCCCCATTTGACTAGATTGCTCAAGATATTCGCCGAGTGCAGATGCCATCTCTCGAAGGTGGTCCATGTGGATTTTGCTTGCGGCTTGTCCTTCATCCACACCCATTGCGCGAATCTCTTCTTCGAGTGCATCCATAACAGCACTGCGAGGCCCGCATGGGAAGCGCTCGGCCAGGCTGTGGATTAACGTTCCATCTGCTGCACTCTGCGTCGGCATCGACGTGCCGCTATTGGAAGCAAAGAACCAGCGAAGAATACATTGACGTGCGCTATCAAAACTGGAGGGGCTCACGGCGACACGCTGTTGGTCATAGATCGGGCTATCGGAGCTGATCCCTCCGGCTCCAATCCAATTGCTGGGAATTGCGCTGGCGACTCCGCATCTGGCAAGAATTGCAAGCAGACGGGTAGCAAGCTCGGGTGTTTGGGAGCCATTCTCCTGCGCGGCAAGATACCTCAGTCTGGAGATATGACCAGAAAGGTCTAACGCGGGTGGGACGTCTTCAATGGGAAAACCGTCTTCGGGGATCTCGATCCCCGCTCCTTGTGCAACGAGTTCAACAAATTGCGATGGTGCTTGATCTTCATTGGAAACAACTCCGATGTGCAGTGCCAGATTCGTTCGTGAAACGGCAGCAAGAAGGCGCCGAAGTTCATCGTCTAAAACTGCCCGACGTTGGATTCGAGGGTCATCAATGACCTCTTGTGCAGGGTCCGTACTACGTGTGATCTCCCCAAGAAGATCGGCGCGCAGCAGACGCTGTCGAAGCCGGAGATCAGGCCAGCTGCCATCCTGAAGCCCATAAATTGCAACGACGTCCCAATGCCGCCCAATCGCCTGTTCTGGAGTGAGAACCTGGATCCCTTCGTGGCGATATGCGGTTGCAGCGATGGTGTCGGTCACTACATCGGATTCGAGGAGCTCACGCGCAAACTCTGCGGCGGTTCTCTGCGGATTTCTTTGTTGCCAGATATCCGCGACTCTAAACAGCGCAATCACCGAATCTAAGACATCGTCAAAATAATCTGAATCCGAGTCGTGCGCTAATGCCCGTTTGCTCAGTTCCTCCGCTACATCTGCCGTCGCCCATGCTTCCCAGAGCGCTTTTTGAGGGCTGAGGGTTTCTACTTCTTTCCATAGCGTCGAGGCCTTAAGAAGCTTGCGCAGTTCCTTTTCCACGTTCTGTGAGACAAGAGAAGGGTCCTGAAGAATACGAGAGATCGTCTCTGTACTGAGGTGCTGAACGCGCCCCTGTGCCAGCTTCTGATCGCTATGCGCCCACACATAGTTGTGAAGGAGCGAACTCACATGCAGAGCATCGATCGAGATCAGATCTGAACGTAGCCAGCGATCGATCACTCCCACGCCATTGTCGTCATTCGGAATTAAGGTTTTCAGCAACGCACTGGTCATTGAATTGGATGCAAAATTAAAGGCTTGTTGCCCTCCAGCCAGGGGAATTTTGCTACGTTTGAGAGCCCTTCTGGCCTGCTGAATGAGAGATTGCGAGCGAACAATCACTATCTGCTGAGACCAAGGAATGTTGTCACGCAGATAATGGGAGCGCAGCTGATATCCCAGAGCCGCCCCCATCTGTGCAAGGCTGGCACAGTTGTGGATGAATATCCCTTGCTCACCGAGTCGTCTTTCAGAGTCACCAGCAAATGCGGCATTTCTTCTTCCGGCGGGTCCGCTTTGTGTAATGCGTGAGGCAAGCGAAAGGGTCAACGCATGAAGCTGAGGAGTACCGACGTAGCCAGCCCCGCAATCTTCAATTTGGATATCGAGGATTCTGGCCAGATCGAGATCCATATGGGCATAACCACGCTTGTATGAGGTTACTGAGAGATCCGGATTCGAGAAAGCAATGATACGACTTCCCAATTGATGCGCGACATGAAGTAGCTTCAGCAGCGAGGGGGTGCAGTCCTGTAGGTCATCGATCAGAAGATACTGTGGAATCGGGGCAAAAATCCGCACTCCGACGGACTGCGCACGATCATCCCATTGGGCAAGGAGCTGGGCAGCTTGCCTTCCCAATCCAGCCCCGTGCGCCAACATGGTTCCTCGGAACTCCACCCCCAGCTGCGGAAGGTCGTTCCATTTCCTGAGCAGGGGTGCAAGGCTCACCCACTGCTTCATTCCACGGATGCGACCGAGCTGCTCGAGATGCTCAGCAGTGGTCCCAGACTCTGCAGCAGTATCAATGAGATCACGTAGTTCCATCCGAAATGCCGGAAGTGAACGGATGGTGTCTGAAAGCTCTTCGGGCCACTGAATCGCAGTTTCTTCTAACAGTTGAGAGACCATGCGATCCATGTTTGCGCCCGTCAGGAGCTCAACATCACCCAGCGGTTGATCACGCGTATTTCGCCACTGCGACACGATTGAATAGGCCCACCCAATGGGGGTTCGAACCGGGCGCACTGCATTGGGAGCAAGCGCTTGTACCGCAGGCATTAATTGATCGGCACGCAAACGATCCGGAGTGAGAACTAAAAACGAATGGTCGTTGCGTACAAGTTCAGCAACAGCAGCAAGAAGAAGAGTCGTCTTCCCGCTTCCGGGCGCACCGCGAAGTACAGCATCACCTTCAGTAATCTGCTTAAGCAGCAAGCGCTGATGGTCGCTGAGTTCCGGTAGCCCTGAGAATTCAGAGCCAACCGTGATACGCACCGGTGTGTTGTTCATATAGTGATTCTGACAGAGGCCACCGGCATTTGGAGCCAACTTTTGGCTTCACATCGAAATTGAGAAAAATGTGCCCCCGAAGCGGAGGCTTCGGGGGCACATTCTGGCAGTCCTACTCAAGGTGGGAGATTAACCCTTTACTGAAGTGAATATTCCTTTTTGAATGCCTTCGTTGAAGGGACAGTGCTGTCAATCATCAGCGTAACTGGAGCAGCTGCATCGCGAAGAACATACCCTTTCACAAGGGTCATGCTTTTACCAGCTGGGAGCTCTTCCAAGTCCGCGAAAGGCTCGTATCCTTCAGGCATTAGATTATCGGAATAAACTGCACTATCGAGCGCAGCCTTGTTTTGGGATACCTCAACATAGTATGCAAAAGGATTCAAACTACTTGTGTCATTATTTGTGATCTTTAATGTCACAGCGACCGTTGGCTCACCTTCCTGGTCATCTACCGACTCCTCGACCTTCTTCACCTCAATCGTGACTTTACCGTTCTCCAGCTGAACAACATCCGAGGTAGCCGCACCTTTGGAAGCTCGAGACGATACAAAAGGTGCCCCGAAGGCCTTACCATTAGCCTTCGGATACATAGCTTGGCTTCCAAAAACAACAACAATGGCAAGAATCGAAATCACCAGTGAGGTGATTGCTATACCGGAGCCACGGTGAGTCATATCCGGGCGTGTCTGAACGACAGCAAGAATCGCCACGACTGTAGCAATAAGGGCCAGAATGAAAATTAGATTGTGAAGAATCGGAATCCAGGACAGGAGAAGAGAAATAATTCCCAACACGAGTGCGGTGATAGCAAGGGGAGATAAGGGTTTAACTACAGTTGCTACTCCAAATTGTCCTTGAGGAGGAACAGTCGAATAAACCCCCTCAACGGGCATTTCCTGAGGATAAGGAGGAAAAGACATCGTTCACCTTTCGAGTAGATTCAACTTTAAGCTTTACCGCCAGAACACAAAACAACTCGTCAACACAACCCGATAGCTACCGCTTCTCGCACTATTTTCAACACAACCCTACATGCTAACCACTTAGAGACTAAACCGCGACGACGCTTCAACTGCCTCCACAATTACGCCCTCGCAGAAATAGCAGGCCCGCTCCCCCGTCTGCACGTACTATGGGGACACAGAAGACCATTCGATCCACAACATCTGGGAGTCGCAGTGAACATCACGATCGGTATCAACGCCAGCCCGCGCGAACTCGACCTCGAGCTGGACCTCAGCGAAGACGAACTCTTCGCCCAAGTCACCAATTCCCTACGCGAGCAGACTCCCCTGATCCTTACGGACACCAAGGGAGAGAAAACACTCGTTCCCGCCCAGGCGATTTCCTACGTGCGCGTGACTGCCCCGCAGACGCACCGCGTCGGCTTTGCAATTCACTAGAAGTAAGCCGAATGAGCTGACATTGATCCACCTGCGTCTAACCGCGCAGGTGGATTCCTTTCATACGCTCTGCATGCTCAACACTCAACGCCTGAGCAATAGCATCTGCATCTTCGGGAGAATCTGATAACTCAGGGTGCATGAACAGGGTTGAGCGCACCAATCCCAAAACCTCTCCAGCAACCCTTCTCGCCCACAAAGACAGGCGCGCAGCAAGCTGCTCATCGGCCTCGAAAATCGGAGCCAAATTCTGACGCTCCCACTCCCCCTGCTCAAGATCCCACTTCGCCCCCGCGAAAAGGTTTTTACGCGACGCAATCTCACGCAGCAGGCCACCCAAGATTCCCAAGGTCACATAGGTTTTGACCGTGCGCTCGTACCAGGTCGTCGGTCGAGTACGCGCATCCAGATCGTCATAGAGTCCATCAAAAGCTTGAGCCTTCACAGCTAAGTCAACACCGCGATGCTGACACCACGTTTCAACCTGGGTGTAGGTATCAAAAACTCGAGTGGCCATACGCGCATGCTCGACCTTCGCCTCGAAAGTCGGCGCCTGGTCACTGTCCTTTGCCAAGCGTGTCATTGCGGCCAAAATCGAATACGCGATCAGACCGACAACGTCAGCGTCGCGATCCGGCACAGATTCATAGGTGCGTTCCATGCACTAACACTACATCAGATAAACGTGACGGGTTCCTCCTCGAGCGATCCGCGTCAACCTCGTAGAATACAAATGACAGTGCTGACCGATCGCACGTGAGATATTTTGCCCGGGCACCTACGCCCCTTGAAGAAGAACCGCGATCGGCTGCAATTTCCAACGGGTTTTTCCCAGAACAGGTTGATCGTGACTTCACCGTCTGACTACTCTGCTGGCGTCGTACGTTTGGGCTCAATCAAAGCCCCTTCGACCCAAGAAGATGAAACCACCCCCGATATTACGAACTCGGGAAATGAAACTTTCGAAGCGAAGTCTTTCGCTGATTTCGGGGTCAGTGACCCCATTGTTGATGCGCTTGAAGAACGAGGCATCACCCACCCCTTCCCAATCCAGGCACTGACTCTTCCCGTCGCACTGGATCGCCACGACATTATTGGCCAGGCCAAGACCGGTACCGGTAAGACTCTGGGATTCGGCATCCCCGTACTGGAAGATGTCATTGCTCCGGATGAAGAAGGCTACGAAGACCTTCTCAACCCGAATATGCCGCAGGCACTCATTATTTTGCCAACCCGCGAGCTCACCAAGCAGGTGGCCGATGATCTGCGTGCAGCGGCTTCTAAGCTCTCAACGCGCATTGTTGACATCTACGGCGGCGTTGCTTTTGAACCGCAGATTGAAGCACTCAAGCGAGGCGCGGATATCGTTGTCGGCACCCCGGGGCGTTTGATCGATTTGCTCCGCCAAGGCGTTCTGCACCTGAACGGCGTGGAAAATGTTGTCCTTGACGAGGCCGACGAGATGCTTGACCTCGGTTTCCTCCCCGACGTGGAAACCTTGCTCTCACGCATTCCCGCGGACCGCCACATGATGCTTTTCTCGGCGACCATGCCCGGACCTGTGATCACGCTGGCTCGCAAGTTCATGACCCAGCCGACCCACATCCGCGCGCAGGATCCCGACGATCAGGGTCAGACCGTCAACACGGTCCAGCAGGTGATTTACCGCGCTCACGCCATGAACAAGACCGAGATCGTTGCGCGCATCTTGCAGGCACGAGGCCGCGGTCGCGCTGTGATTTTCTGTCGTACCAAGCGTGCGGCCGCGCGCGTTGCCGACGAACTCAGTGAGCGCGGTTTCGCGGTTGCTGCCCTTCACGGCGACCTCGGTCAGGGGGCGCGTGAGCAGGCCCTGCGTGCCTTCCGCAATGGCAAGGTCGATGTTTTGGTCGCAACAGATGTTGCCGCGCGAGGCATCGACGTTGACGATGTCACTCACGTCATCAACTACCAGTGCCCCGAAGACGAGAAGGTCTACATTCACCGCATTGGCCGTACCGGTCGCGCGGGGAATTCCGGTACAGCTGTGACCTTCGTCGATTGGGACGATGTCCCGCGTTGGTCGTTGATTTCGAAGGCGCTGGGCTTGGGAGTTCCAGAGCCTCTGGAGACTTACCACACCTCGCCGCACCTGTACACGGATTTGGATATTCCCGAGGACGTTACAGGACGTCTTCCGCGCGCACAGCGTACGCGCGAGGGGCTTAGCGCCGAAAAGATTGAGGACTTGGGCGGTTCCTCGCGTGGTGGCCGAGGCCGAGGCCGGGGTGGTCGTTCCTCTGGCCGCTCGGGAGGACGCGGAGAACGTTCAACTTCTGGCGAACGGACCCGCACCCGACGTCGTACCCGCAAGGACGGAGATCAGACGTTGAATTCCGGAAAGCAGGGACGTTCCGATCGCGGAACCAAGGGCCGAGGCCGAGGTGAGCACTCCCCCGCACCGCGAAAGCGGGTGCGCCGCCGTAAGGGTAGCGAAGAGTGACACCCATAAGCAGGCAGAGCGTCTAAGTGTGTGCCCCGTACCAATCGGTACGGGGCACACACTTAGCGCAGTAAGAGTTATTCAATCTCTCAAGGTGAGCAGTCTATATCTCCTGATCAGCCAACGCGGGTGATCTTAACGATCGCACCTTCATCGCTGACGGCGACCAGTTCGTAGGAAAAATCGCCTTCAAGAGTCATGTCGATCTGGTTGAGAAGCGGCGTGGGCACGTGAGGCGCAACCAGCTCCATGGCCTCGCCGACGTTCAAAGAAGAAACGGCACCTAGGATTGCGGGGTGACGCAGGCGAGGCGGGAAGGGACGTGCATCCAAGCGCGGAAGTTGAGCTCCATGATCACAACCGCAGCCGCAACCACCGGACTGAGCAGGCTCCTGTGCTTTTTCAGCGGAAACATCACGAAGTTCGAATTCGGGCAGGTTGGAATTAGGCTCGATCATGAGATCCCTTTCGTGGGGCTCGGCGACTGAATCAAGCGCCTGAGCAACAGCTTCTAATAAAACATAGTTTATACGTTTTTATTAAACCTGCCCTTTGAGGGTATTGGATTCCCGGAGTAGTCCACTTCAAAACTACAGAAGATTAAACGCACTCCCCAGAGCGACCAGGAGATTTGCTAAAGAGTGCAGCATCCAACTGGGAACCACAGAACCTCCGGCCGCCTGTTCGTTCAACCACCCCATAACCCAGCCGTTGATTCCAGAAAGAACAGTGATGGCAACAAGGCTTGATACGGGGAGATAGTTGATAAACAACAGCACGTGAAGAAGACCAAACACGATGGCTTGAATGGCGTTTCCGCGGGAAAAACCAAAGGACGCACATAAACGCTTAGCTAAGAAACCACGGAAGAATAGTTCCTCAGCCAAGCCGGTCTGAATAAAGGCATAGAGAAGGATCGGGACGACTGCAAGAAGTCCGGCGCCGATAAATCGCGAGGTCGCCAGAGCGCCCCATACCGGACTTGCAATCCGCAGAGATGCCAGCGATACAGCGACCCAGCACGCTAAGGCGATGCCCAGTTGCTTCTGCGAAACACGCTGAACAGGACCGACTTTCCACATCGGAACATAAAGACCAATCCAGGTCGCAAATTCCAGGCGACGTTTAGTTGTCACCGCCCACCAAATCACTGGAATCAGCAGAGAAATTCCCAACTGAACGAAAGATGAAATAAAAGTCGCGAAGAGCATGAGTTTCCCTGTCACACAAGCAGATAACTCTCAAAGAATACAGCTGCGCCCGGGATGCACGTTAATGCGTCCCGGGCGGCATACCGCTTATTGACCAGCTCTTATTAACGCAAGGAGGTTCGCTTTTCAATCGAGCGCGAAGCCCACACTGCTAGGAATAGCGCAAAAAGGGGCACAAGGATGTAGGAGGCGATGCCGATGACGTTCGGTTGGCCATCGGTACCCATCGTCGCGCGGTACGAGGTCCACATGATCTCGGTGCTGAAGTGTCCATCAGTCGTGACAGACAGCGGGAGGAAGAACGTAGCGACCATGGACAGCACCTGGTCGGCAACGTACACGAGGACGAAACCGATGATGGGGGCACCAAATCCGAGGTGGTTGAAGCACCCTTGAGCACCGATGGACATGACGGCGCTGCCCTGCACGATCCAGGACAGCGACAGGATCACCTGCACCACAATCATGATGACGACGGTGGAGGTCGGAACTCCGGCGACGAGGGAACGAGGCCCGGCCGTGTACTCGGCGAGGCTAATGCCGTCGCTCCACGCGGCAGCCGAAGCGACGGCGATAATTCCACCGACGGCCAGAGACAGAGCCAGGAGGCACTCGATCGCGATGCGCGTGTTCTTCGCCCAGAAGATCACCCTTCCGGAGATCGGCAGGCTCATCGTGAAGTAGCCGCGCTGACCGTACAGGGTCTTCCAGTAGTCGGCCATCGCCGCGATCGCGCAGGCGACCGGCGTGAGCGCACACAGGGCGTAGGCGAGGACAGCGGTGGAGCCGCTGATCCCCGGCTATGCGGCGGCGACGATTCCCGACGCGACGGCAATAGTAACGATGAACGCCCCGAAGGAGCGGGCGTCCGTGCGGTAACGCGAGCGGATCTCGTAGGCAAGCAGCTTGGTGAACATCAGCGGTACTCCTTCCGGAAGATGGCGTCGAGGGAATCGCCGTGGGTGGCCCGCAGGTCGTCGGCGTCTCCTTGTAGAAGGACCTGTCCGTCCTTCATGAAGAGCGCATAGTCGACGAAGTGCTCGATGTCGGAGATGAGGTGGGTGGACATGATGAGCAGGGACGTGGGATCGAACTCGCGCAGGATGCCCTCGAGGATCACATCGCGCGTGGCAGGGTCGACGCCACTAATGGGTTCGTCGAGCAGAAACACGCGGGCACGCCGGGACATGACGAGGCTGATTTGAAGCTTCTCCCCCATGCCCTTGCTCATCTCCTCGAGGCGTCGGTCGGTGGGCAATCCGAAAAAGTCAACCATCGAGGCAGCCTTTTCGGCGTCGAAGTCAGCGAAGAACGTGGAGTAGACGCGGATAGCATCGGCCGCGGTCCACTCGGCGTTGAGGAAGTCTGCGTCGGGCAAGTAGGAAACGATCTCTTTGGTGGCAACGCCGGGCGCGTGCCCGTCGATGCTCACGGTTCCCTCATAGTCAGAGAGGACTCCGGCGAGAATCTTGAGCAGCGTGGTCTTGCCGCATCCATTGGGGCCCATCAGACCGACGATGTGCCCGGCATCCAGTGACAGCGAATAGTCCCGTAGAGCCGGTGTTTTCCGGTAACGCTTCGTGAGGTGCTCGACGTGAACGAGGCCCTGCCCCGCACACCTCGACCGCTCAGTTTGTGTGGTCATGAGTTTTCCTCCTTGGCTACTTCTCCGTGGTATCCCAACGTTGATCAATCAGAGCCTGAGCACCTTCCAGATCGATTCCCAGTGAACGACATGCGCGAATGTAAGCATCTACCGCGAGATGCGCGTCGTTCGTCCGCAGAGCATGCAGAGCGCTCTCATCAGTTGCAACAAAGCGTCCTGCGGTCCGCTTCGGGACCGTCAACCCTTCTTCGTCAAGTGCACTCAGAGCTCGCTGAACGGTATTGGGATTGGTGCCTGCCTCGATCGCGAGATCACGCACGGAGGGGATCTTTTCGCCAGGTTTCCACGTACCGTCGGTAATACGACCGCGAAACGAATCAGCTAATTGGATCCAGATTGGACGGGTGTCATCGATGCGCATCGATGTGTCCCTCCTGTCTATCTGTATTAATACACTAATACAGTGCCACACTATCGAAACTGTGTCAACACAGTAATACAGTTTGCTCAGAAGACGAACAACAGCAAACGCCCCGTTGGGAAATCCCAACGGGGCGTTACGGCATTAAGCCATGCATTCAGCCTTTGAAAGGCCGCATTTTACGCATTCACGCAATCGGTTCGGCGTTGATGTGCCAGACCTCGCGAGCGTAGTCACTGATGGTTCGATCAGAGGAGAAACGACCGGAACCCGTGATATTGATCCAGGCCTTGCGCGACCAAGCTTCCTGATCGCGGTAATCCTGTGCCATACGGTCCTTCGTCTCACGGTAAGAGGCGAAGTCGCCCAAGACGTAGTAGACGTCAGCGGGCTCGTATCCCGATTCCAGAAGCGACCAACGCAGATCATGGAACCAACCGGAGTTGGAGTCATCCAAGGTGCCATCGGTCAAAGCATCAATCACGCGCTTGAGACCAGGCACGTTCTCATAGTGCCAACGAGGATCGTAGTGGCGACGAAGTTCGGGAAGCTCATCATCGGTCGCGCCGAAGATATAAGCGTTCTCCTCACCCACGGCCTCGAGAATCTCAACGTTCGCACCATCCAAGGTTCCCAAGGTCAGCGCACCGTTCATCATGAACTTCATGTTCGAGGTACCGGAAGCCTCCTTACCGGCCATCGAAATCTGCTCAGAAATATCCGCGGCGGGAATGATGTGCTCGGCGGGCGAAACATTGTAGTTGTGAACGAAAACAACCTTGATACGGCCATTGATATCCGGATCATTGTTGACCAGATCGGCAATGGTGTTAATCAGCTTAATAATCGCCTTCGCACGAATGTAGCCGGGAGCGGCCTTCGCACCAAAGATGAACACTCGCTTGGGGACATCCAAAGCCGGATTGTCCTTCATACGGAAGTACAGATCCAAGACGTAGAACGCATTGAGCAGCTGACGCTTGTACTCGTGCAGACGCTTGATCTGGACGTCGTAAATTGCATCTGGGTCGATCTCGACGCCCTCGCGGTCCTTGATCCATGCAGCAAAGTCAACCTTATTCGCATGCTTAATCTGAGCCAGACGAGAATAAAGCTCCGAGTTACCCGCACCCGTATACTCAGAAAGCGCATCAAGGTCGGTCACCCAGCGATCCGAGCCGGTCACTTCATCCAGAAGGGTTGCCAAGCGGGGGTTGCACTGCTTGAGCCAACGACGCGGAGTCACGCCATTGGTCTTATTGTTGAAGCGCTCAGGCCAAATCGCGTACCACTCTTTGAGCGTCTCACGCTTAATAATTTCAGTGTGCAGCGCGGCCACACCATTGATCGAGTACGAGGCGTAGCAGGCGATCCAGGCCATGCGGACCGTGTTACCGGCGACGGGAGCCATGTAGTCAATAGTCGCGCCATCAACACCACGCTCGGACATGTCAATGCGGAAGCGACGGTCGATCTCTCGGACGATTTCGGAAATGCGCGGGAAGAGGCGATCAAAGATGTGGATATCCCAGGTCTCAAGCGCCTCAGCCAAAACTGTGTGGTTTGTGTAAGCAAAGGTACGCGAGACAACATCCCACGCATCTTCCCAACCCAGGCCATGCTCATCCATCAGGATGCGCATGAGCTCAGGAATCGCAAGAACAGGGTGAGTGTCATTGAGCTGGATGGCGTTGTACTCTGCAAAACCGCGCAGGTCCGAACCGTGCTCAGCAACGTAGTTATCAACAATGGCCTGCAGCGACGCAGAGCAGAAGAAGTACTGCTGGCGAACACGCAGAACCTTACCTTCAAAGGTCGTGTCATTCGGGTAAAGAACACGGGAGATATCCATGGTGCGCTCGCGGTCGACAATCGCATCGGTAAAGCGCTGCGAATTGAAGGCGTCGTAGTCGAACTCTTCCATGGGCTCGGCCTTCCACAGACGCAAAGTATTGACGTTCTGGGTGCCATAACCGGTAATCGGCATGTCATAAGGAATCGCGCGAACGGTCAGATCCGCGTAACGAACAATGCGCTGTTCTTCTTCGCGACGAATGACGAAGGGGTAGCCCTCTTCCATCCAGGGATCAGGGTGCTCGGTCTGGAAACCGTTGTCGAAGAGCTGCTTGAAAAGCCCGTAGCGGTACAAGATGCCATAACCGGCAACGGGAAGATCCAAGGTTGCGCAAGAATCAAGGAAGCACGCTGCCAGACGGCCAAGACCACCATTACCCAAAGCGGCATCGGGTTCTTCTTCCAGAACCACGGACAGATCCTTGCCGAGTGCAGCCAAAGCCTCGCGCGCCTCGTCAACCATTCCAAGGTTGGAAAGGTTATTGAGCAACGCGCGTCCCATGAGGAACTCTGCGGAGAAGTAGTGTTCCATACGACCCACTGAGTAGCTGCGCTCAGTTGCATGCCAGCGATCAGCAATATGATCAATGATTGCCGCCGAAAGGCCCTGCCACGCTTCCATTTCAGTCGAGACGCGTTCTGGACGCCCGGACACGGCGCGTACCTGGGACTTCAGCTGTTCCTCTAGGGACAGGCTCATAAAATCTCTCCTTGCGATTGACTCAGCACTACCGGTAGCACTGGAATAAGCCTACTGTAGCCCCGCAAAGCGGGGCGAGATAAAAAAGACGACGGACTGCCAACCTGACTAGTGAACGATTCCAGCGTTCTTAATAAAGTCGAAAACGCCCCCCATGACCAGTTCTGTTGCAATAGCGGCCAAAAGCACACCGGAAATCTTCGTGAGCAACATAATGCCACCCGTTCCCAGGAACCGTGAGAGCTCCAAAGCAAAACGCATTGACAGCCAAATCACCACGTGGGTTGCAACCACTGCACCAACAACGCCAACAATGGAACCAACTGTGTGAGCCTGTGCCATCGAGACCATCACAGCAACAATCGCACCCGGGCCCGCGAGCAGTGGAATCCCCAGCGGAACCAATGCAACGTTCACTGCGTCATCACCGGTATCCGGCTGCTCCATGTCGCTGGAGGTCAACAATTCCATTGCAACCAAGAACAGCAGTACGCCACCGGAAAGTTTCAAAGATTCCATTGAAATATGGAGTGCGCGCAAAATCTGCTGCCCAAGGAACGCGAAAGCAAGGATGACTCCGAAAGACACCAGCGAGGCCTGAAAAGCCGCTTTACGCTGAGTCGTGCGTGACAGCTTGGAGGTCAAGCCCAAGAAGACAGGCATCAAGCCCATAGGGTCCAAAATGACGATCAAAGTCGCAAAAGTCGTCAACAAGACCGTAATGTCCACAACAGAACCGATACTCATGGGTGCAGGACCTCTAAAAACGCTTCCTCTTCAAGTTTGTTCAGCACCGACTGATCCGTTAGGTTTTCACCAAGTTGATTCGGCTTTCCTAAGCCGTGATAGTC
Organism: uncultured Actinomyces sp.; assembly: GCA_900541895.1. Taxonomy (GTDB): domain Bacteria; phylum Actinomycetota; class Actinomycetes; order Actinomycetales; family Actinomycetaceae; genus Pauljensenia. The sequence goes on from UWSI01000005.1 coordinate 37,326, forward strand.
GGAGGAACCAAATACTTCCAGCTTCAAACGGCGTGCGATCCGCTCCACATCGGCTCGATCCTCTTCGGCATGATCACGATGATCGCGCTCAATCCCGAACAGGCCCGCGTCCTTCATCATATCAATGACTTCCTCTGGCAGAAGCCTTTGGCGAGCCCGCGCGTGCGGATGAGCCAGCACAGGGATTCCCCCGGCGGCTCGAACCAGCTCTACAGCATCGACGGGGTCAGGCGCCCAGTGCATGACGTAATACTTACTGGAAGGATGCAGAGTCTGCGTAAAAACGGCACTGCGATCAGGAAAAGCGCCTATTTCAACCAGGGCATCAGCAATATGCGGACGCCCAACCGGTCCATCCTCAGGAGCAAGAGCGCGCACCTGCTCCCACGTGATTGGGTAATCCTCTGCGAGGCGTTCAACAATTTTTTGCGCACGCGTGAGACGCGACTCAGTTGCACGACGCTGCACTGCGAGCAGGGCCTCGTTCGCGGGATCGGGAAGGTATCCCAGAAGATGAACAGTGATCCCCTCACGCGCGCAGGACAACTCGACCCCGCGCACTAAGGACACCCCAGTTCGCTCAACGCAGGCTGCGGCCTCGTCCCAGCCAGCGTAGGTGTCGTGGTCAGTCAGCCCCACGACATCCACATGCGCCTGACGCGCTTTCTCCATGAGTTCGGCGGGAGTATCGGTACCGTCCGAGTACGCACTGTGTGTATGAAGATCGATCCTCGTCATGTATTTAGAATACGGTCCGCGTAGCACGCCGCACGGGGAAAGTGAGACCATGACTCTATGACTACGACTGAAACAACCTCCGCGGAGGAAGCACCCGATTCTTTGGCTGAGCGCGTGAATAATCGCTCGCGCCGCCCATCCTCAGATGCATTCCGAGAATTCATGGGCTCCCATTGGGGGCCACGTCCCGATCCGGGTATTACTCGATCGGCCGTTGCCGACTACCTTCCCGCTCGCGCAACTGCAGCCGGAGAACCTTTCACCGGTGAACGACTGGTTATCCCCGCAGGGACCTACAAAGTTCGCTCAAACGACTGCACCTACCGTTTCCGCGCATACTCGGCTTTCGCTCACCTGTCCGGTCTTGGGCAAGAGCGCGAACCCGATTCGGTCATTGTCCTTGAACCCCTTCCAGAAGGCGGTCACGAGGCGGTGCTGTATTTCAAGCCTCGCACCTCCCGTTCTTCCCAAGAGTTCTACTCTGACTCACGCTACGGTGAGTTCTGGGTGGGTGCCCGCCCTTCCCTCGAGGAAGTTGCAACCGAAACCGGTCTGCGTTGCGAACACATCGATACCCTTCGCGATGCTCTGGCCAAGGACGCAGGAATCGTCCGTTTACGCGTGGTTCGCAACGTCGACGAGGCCGTGGAAGCCATGGTCAACGAGGTGCGCATGCAGGCAGGCCTGCCTTTTGGTGGCGACGCGGCCGAAACTGATGACGCTTTAGAAGAGCGCCTCTCAGAAATCCGCCTGTGCAAGGACGAATTTGAGATCTCTGAATTGCGTCGCGCAGTCGAGATCACAAAGGCTGGATTTGAAGATATCCTTCGTTCACTTCCTCGAGCCGTTGGTCACCGCCGCGGCGAACGCGTCATTGAGGGCGCCTTTGGTGCGGTAGCCCGCGAAGAAGGAAACGGCTTGGGCTACGACACCATCGCCGCCTCGGGCAACCACGCGAATACTCTGCACTGGATCGACAACGACGGTCCAGTTAACGATGGCGACCTGGTTTTGGTTGATGCCGGCGTTGAGGTTGATTCGCTCTACACCGCAGATATCACCCGTACTCTGCCCGTCAATGGAACCTTCTCCCCCACTCAGGCGAAGGTGTACCAGGCAGTTTTGGATGCCTGCGAGGCCGCTCTTGAGCGTGCCAATCAACCCGGAACCCGCTTCCGCGATGTGCACGATGCCGCTATGAAGGTTATTGCCGCACGCCTTGAAGAATGGGGCCTGCTGCCCGTCAGTGCAGAGGAATCGCTTTCTCCCAATGGTCAGCAGCACCGCCGCTGGATGCCTCACGGCACAAGCCACCACCTGGGTCTGGATGTTCACGACTGCGCTCAGGCGCGTCGCGAAATGTACCAGGATGCGCTGTTGGAGCCCGGAATGTGCTTCACCATCGAACCCGGTTTGTACTTCCGCGCCGATGACATGGCAATCCCCGAGGAATTCCGCGGAATCGGTGTGCGCATTGAGGATGATGTTTTAGTGAACGCTGATGGCAGCGTCACCCGAATCTCGGAAGACATCCCGCGCACCATTGCCGATGTTGAGGCGTGGATTGCCAGCGCTCAAGGGCGCGCATAAGCCTGAATGCACAAGTGGCCTCGTCCCAGCCGGGACGAGGCCACTTCGCGCGTATATACGTCAGTTCTGAGGATCCGTTTGCGAGCTTTCGTCGTCGCGATGCTCCGCGCCGGTAGCGCTGGCGTCAGTTTCTGGCAGTTGCGACAAACGCACTCCAAAACGAGGCTTCTCATCGGGACGTGAGCCATACTCAGTTGGACCAGTGCTTTCGCGAACAGTGCGAACTCGACGCGGACGCATCTGATTACCTTCGGTCTTCTGCAGGAGATCGAAAGCTTCGCGAATGCGATCACTACCAGCAGCCTTCGAAATGATCACCGCATAGCGACCGGCGACTACCTGGGACTGAGAATAAAAGTCCCCTCGACGGCGGCGGATCAAGAACATTGCAGTGCTTAGACAGGCTGTGATCAGGGCACCCGCCAACATGCAGGCACCTACCCAGACCATCGTGTTTCCCTGATTGACAGAGAGCACGATACCGATCATGGCACCCCACAGCGCACCATTCATCACTGCCTGGGAAACCGCTCGAGCCCAGGTCACGCGCCCGATAATTCGCTCAACCGAATAGAGGTCGGTACCAACCACGCTGACGTTCTCAACCTCAAAGTCATTGTTTGACAAGACCTCAAGCGCTGCCAAAGCCTGATCGTAAGAAGCATAGGAGGCAACTTCGGTGCCGTCAGGAAGGCTTCCGCCCCCACGGGTCCGCCGGGTTCCGCTCACAGGTACGCTCATACTTTTCCCTTTCGTATTCTGCCATCGTAGCGAGAACTTGCTTGGCGTGGGCGGGTAAGAAGTTCGCTCTGGGGATAAACTGGCCAAGTGAGCAGTGCACCTATAAACGTCGGCACAACCGGACGCCGAATCTACATCGGCAAACTTGCCGGTACCTCCGTCTTTGACCCATTGGGCGAGAAAGTTGGTGTGATTCACGACGTTGTCGTGACATTTCGCCTGAATTCGACCGCCAATGTGATTGGCTTCGTCGTCGAGGTCAGCCCTCGAAAACGCGTGTTTCTGCCCTTCACCCGCGTGACGGCGATTGAATCCGGTTCCGTCATCACCACCGGCCTGCTCAATATTCGTTCCTTCAACCAGCGCCCCGTTGAAACGCTTGTCATCACTGAGCTTTTCGATCGTGAAGTCACAATGAATGACGGAAGCGGCGCTGTGAAGATCCTTGACGTCGCTATGCAGCAGCGCCGGCCTCGCGACTGGATCATCTCCACCCTGCACGTCCAGCGCGTCCGCACAACAACTTTGGGCTTCAAACGCGGCGGAACAACCATGACAGTTCGCGTCGATGAGGTCTCTTCACTGCTTAAGACCGATTCGAACCAAGCTGCTACCGCCCTGATTCAACACACGGAAGACATGAAGGCTGCCGACCTCGCAGACTTCCTTCACGACCTTCCTGCAGAACGACAATTGGCCGTCGCAACGGAGCTCCCCGACTCACGTCTTGCAGATGTGCTGGAAGAGCTGGGTGAAGACGACCGTGTCTCGATCGTTTCTCAGCTGGAATCCAAGCGCGCTGCGGACGTTTTGGACGCGATGCAGCCCGACGATGCAGCCGACCTCATGTCTGAGCTTCCCGTTGAAACAGCACAGTCTCTGCTGTCCTTGATGGAACCCGATGAAGCTGCAGACGTTCGCCGACTGATGGCCTACAAAGAATCAACAGCCGGTTCCTTGATGACTACCGAACCGGTCATCTTAGCCCCCGATGCAACTGTCGCTCAGATGCTCGCTTCTATTCGGCGCTCCGATCTTCCGGTTTCTTTGGCCGCAGCGACATTCATCGCACGTCCCCCATTGGAAACACCGACGGGCCAATACTTGGGCGCTGTCCATTTCCAGCGCGCACTTCGCGAACCCCCGAATACACTTTTGGGGACCATCATGGACACCGACCTCGACAGGCTCTCCCCCGACGCTCACGTCGCGACTGTGACGCGTCTGCTGGCGACATACAACCTGACAGTTCTTCCCGTTGTCGATGAGGATGGACACCTTCTGGGCGCCGTTTCCGTTGATGACGTTTTGGACGAGCTGCTGCCACGTGACTGGCGCGACTGGGATGATGATGTGACCGACCGAGTAATGGCAAGGAGTATTGATGGCTGATCGTCTTGATACCCCCACCGAGCGGAAGTTTAAGCTTTTCCGCCGCCGTTCCTCCGGCGATGGTTTTGGCCAGTTTGCCGAGGCCACGGCCCGCTTCATGGGCTCGCCGAAGTTTATTCTCTACATGACGATTTTCGTCGTCTCATGGATTGTCGCGAATGTCCTTCTTTACAAGGTTTCGGAACAGTACGCCTGGGATCCCTATCCCTTTATTCTGCTGAACCTCGCCTTCTCAACCCAGGCTTCGTATTCGGCGCCTCTGATCCTTCTTGCACAGAACCGCCAAGATGATCGTGACCGCGTTCAAGCAGAACAAGACCGTCAGCGCGCGGAACGCAATCTTGCCGATACCGAGTATCTGACCCGCGAAATTGCTGCTCTTCGCATTGCACTGCAAGATGTTGCAACACGCGACTTCGTCCGATCGGAACTTCGCGATATGCTCAACGATCTGCGCGAGGAGCTTGAAGAGCGTGACGAACGATTTGCTCAGCTCAGCGCTCAGGCAAATACGGACCAAGCAGAAGATTCTGCGGATCTGTCTACTCCGCTTCACGCCGACAGCTAAACCAGTCTGCGCAAACCGTTGCTGGGTCATAGGATTAACACCATGACTTTGACCTCGCAGAACGTTCTTGATGCCCTGTCGACTGTTATCGACCCCGAAATTCGTCGTCCAATTACTGATCTCAATATGGTCGATGCCATCAATATCGATGGCTCAACGGTTTCGGTCACGATCTTGCTGACGACAGCGGGGTGCCCTCTGCGCACAACGATCTCAGAGGACGTGAATAAGGCTCTCAGCGCCCTTGATGGCGTGACGGATGTCAAGGTCACCATGGATGTCATGAACGATGAGCAGAAAAAGGCTCTTCGCGAAAAGCTCAACGGCGGTCGCCCCGAGCGCGAAATTCTGTTTGCACGCCCCGATTCTCTGACACGCGTCATTGCCGTCACCTCAGGAAAGGGCGGCGTCGGCAAGTCCTCAATGACCGCAAACCTTGCCGCTGCATTGGCTCGCCAAGGCCTCAAGGTCGGCGTGATGGATGCCGACATCTACGGTTTCTCAATTCCTCGAATGCTGGGAGTGAGCCATGATCCTCAGGTCATTGACGGAATGATTATTCCGCCTTTGGGAGCCGAAGGAGTCAAGGTCGTTTCGATTGGCATGTTCGTCCCCGATGGCCAGCCCGTCATTTGGCGTGGCCCCATGCTCCACCGCGCACTTCAGCAATTCCTTGCAGATGTTTTCTGGGGCGACCTTGATATTCTACTCATCGATATGCCTCCCGGCACCGGTGATGTTGCAATTTCAATCGCACAGCTCCTGCCCAATGCTGAAATTCTTGTTGTGACAACTCCGCAGATTGCTGCGGCCGAGGTCGCTGAGCGCGCCGGTTCCATTGCAACCCAGACTGATCAAAAGGTCATCGGTGTCATCGAGAACATGTCCTACCTCCCCCAGCCTGACGGCTCCAAGTTGGAGATCTTCGGTCACGGTGGCGGCCAGTCTGTATCTGATCGTTTGAGCGCTCAGCTCGGCTATTCGGTTCCGCTTCTGGGACAGGTTCCGCTGGACATTTCACTACGCGAAGGCGGCGACGCTGGCGATCCTGTTTCAACACACGAAGGTCCCGCTGCGCAGGTCCTCCAAGAGCTCGCTGGAAAGCTTGCTCACGCCTCGCGCGGACTTGCGGGACGCCCGCTGGGTGTCGCTCCCCTGAACAAAACCATTTAATTCAAGGAATCGCCGCCACCATGGCGCGTAGTCATAAAGTTGACAAGGGTTGTGCGTAACCTATGAGACATAGGTACACGAGTGCGGAGGAAAAGATGGCGTCAGATAAAGCCTTGAGTTGGGTTTTCGCAGAAGAATTCGTCGAAGAAAACGAGCTTCTTGCGCAAGCTCGCGAGGCTGCCACCGATTTGGGTGCTGATCCTGTCTCAACCGGAGTTGGCGCCGCCCTTCGTCTTCTGGCTGCAACCTGCGGCGCGAAAGCGGTTCTGGAGATTGGTACGGGTGCCGGCGTTTCTGGTCTCTGGCTGCTCCAAGGTATGTCTCCGGATGGAGTTTTGACCACTATCGATCAAGAGGTCGAATTTCACAAGCACGCACGCCGCGCCTTTACGGCAGCTGGGATTCCCTCCCAACGCACCCGCCTCATTGCCGGTCGCGCGCTGGATGTTCTACCCCGTATGGCTGCCCGCGGTTACGACATGATGGTGATCGATGCACCCAACGCTGAAATCCCCGATTATTTGGATCATGCGCTCCGTGTCCTCCGCCCCGGCGGACTGATCGTGATTGTCCACGCTCTCTGGCATGACCAGGTTGCTGATCCCGCGCAGCGCGATGAGCAAACCGTCATGATGCGCGAGATTGCAAAGGTTCTGGGATCTTCTGAGGAGTTCATTCCCGCGATGCTCCCCGTTGGCGATGGCCTTCTTGCTGCAGTCAAACGACGCTGAGCCAGGCCGCTTCTTCTTCCCTTCTTCTGGTGCCCGTAGATCTCGTTCTCGCGATCTACGGGCACCGCTCTTGATGATTCCCCTATCCGACTCACTTCGTATGTCTCACTTACTGGTACCGTTGGCGCCCCCGAGCACCCCGCATTAGTATGAAAAACATGTTTGGTACTTCAGCATCACAGATGTGGTGGTGGCTCCCCTAAGGGCGGGCCTCCTTTGACGTACCTGGAAATGATCAAGGCTCGCTCATGTGGCGGGCCTTTTTCGTTGCGTTGGCCCGCCGAGGGCAAGGGATAGGAACACAATGACACACGCAGACACACCCCACGTGATCTCGCGCGAGGTGCGCTACCACCCAGACGGCGGCAAGCTTTTGGCGTACCTGTGCGAGAAGGGATTGGTCCCCCAATCGGCCTCGGGCCACCCCACACGAGTTGTCCTGTTGGATAGCGCCGATATCGCTTCGAAGCAGCACCTCACCACCATTGCGGTTCTTGATACTTCCGCGTCGATTCAATGCGATGGAGACTTCGTACGCGTCACCTCAACCAATCCGGTTGATGGCCAAAGCGCGCTCAATCAGGTCTGCGAGGCTCTCCCGAACGCTCTACGCGAGCGGAAGGACACGCATGCTCTCTTTGAGCTCCCTTCCCTCCGCGAAGACGAGGCCGATGAGGAAACACGTTTGAAAGAGCGCGCAACCATGGAGCCGTTGCGAGTTCTTACCGATACTCCCATCGATCACCCGCACCTGCCTTTGGTCGCCGGAACCGTTTCTTTCGATTACCTCGCAACATACGAATCCCTACCCGATATCGAACAGGGATTTAATTCCTGCCCTGATTACCTGTTCTTCCTTGCGCGAATCATCTTGGTCGTCGACCATCCTTCGCAAAGCGCCAACATTGTCGGAGCCTCACTCGACCGTGATTCTCTTGAGCGGCAAATCGATGCGCTTGCCCAGGCTATCGACCACGCCCCGCTGTCGACCGAGACTCCCACGGCCTCGGAAATGAAGATCGATCCTTCATCGCAGCCTCTTATTGCACGCCCGACCATCTCTGATGATGACTTTGAGGCTCTGGTTACGACCATGCAAGAGCACATCGCTGCTGGCGACATCTACCAGGTCGTTCCCTCGCGCGGTTTTATCGCGGATTGCCCGAATGCACTGAGAAGCTACCGCTTTTTGCGAGATGAGAATCCCAGTCCTTACATGTTCTATATCGGCGCGGACGACTTCGAGCTTTTCGGAGCATCTCCGGAATCCTCGCTCCTTCATTCAGCAAAGGACGGAACGGTTGCAATTCGTCCGATCGCGGGGACACGCCCTCGAGGATTTGCCCCCGACGGCAACATCGATCACGAACTAGACATCCGCTTGGAACTTGAATTGCGTTCGGATGCGAAGGAAGTTGCCGAACACGTTATGCTCGTCGACTTGGCACGCAACGATGTCGCGCGCGTTTCACAACGAGGAACTCGTCGCGTTGAACAGCTCTTGCGCGTCGACCGTTATTCCCGAGTCATGCACCTGGTATCTGAGGTCAGCGGCACTCTGGCAGAAGATCTGCACCCCTTGGACGCTTTCCGCGCCTCGATGACCATGGGTACACTGACGGGCGCTCCAAAGCTTCGTGCGGCAGAGCTCATTCGCAACTACGAAGGCAAACGCCGCGGTTCATACGGTGGTGCTGTTGGTTACCTTCGAGGCGACGGAGAACTTGATACCTGCATCGTCATCCGTTCGGCATTCGTCAAGGACGGACAGGCAATCGTGCAGGCCGGAGCCGGAGTCGTTGCAGATTCTGTCCCCGCTCGCGAGGCTGAAGAAACCGTCCACAAGGCAAGCGCTGTTTTGCGCGCTTTGGCCGCCTCAACCGCTCGGCCGTTAACTATTTCCTCAAATGCGGAAGAAAGCGAGTTCTAAGATGCGCGTGATTTTCCTGGATAACCGCGATTCTTTCGTCTATAACTTGGTGGATTTAACCGCCCGCGAGGCCGCAGTGCAGGTCTTCCGCAATACGACCCCAACAGCAACGCTCCTCAAGGCACTTGTTCCGACCGAAGCCGAGCGCGCCGCGGGAGAACGCCCACTATTGATTCTTTCCCCCGGTCCGGGACACCCCCGAGGCGCAGGAAACATGATGGACATCCTTGAGGTGGCCCTCCGCGAGAATATCCCAACATTGGGGATTTGCCTGGGCTTCCAAGCAATGGTCGAGGCCTGTGGGGGCATCGTCGGCCCCGTAGGGGCAACCCATGGGCGCACCGACCGCATTGAGCTTACCGAGGCCGGTATTGAAGATCCTGCTTTCTCCGCAATTGCAGAGGCACCTCGTCCCGGTGACGATGCTGAGCACGGATATATTTCCGTCGCTCGTTACCATTCTCTGGGCACGCGTAGCCTTCCCGATGCTTTGGTTTCCTTAGCACACACCCGTGATGGGATTGTCATGGCTGCGCGTCACCGCAGTGCACCGTGTATCGGTCTGCAATTCCACCCAGAATCGATCCTAACCCCGGCTGGGCCGCTTCTTTTGCGTGCTCTACTGACTGACCTAACCCTATCCACCGCTACTAATTCAAGGAATGAACATGAGTGAGTCCTTTCTGCGCCGCGCATTGAACGGTCACGTATTAGACCAGGAACAGGCACGTTCCGTTTTCGAGGAGATGTCACGCGGGGAACTCAGCGAAATTGAAATCGCAGCTTTCCTTGGAGCGCTTCATGCGCGCGGTGAACAGCCCAGTGAAATTGCGGGTGCTGCGGAAGCTTTCCGCTCAGCAGCACAACACTTCACGACAACGGCCCCAGACGTCATTGACGTCGTTGGAACGGGCGGTGACGGTGTCGGAACAATCAATATCTCGACGGCCTCGGCTTTCGTTGCGGCGTCCATGGGACTCAAGGTTGCCAAGCATGGTAACCGAGCGGTGTCCTCGAAGGCGGGAGCCGCAGACCTTGTTGAGGCTGCAGGTATCCCCCTAGACCTCTCCCCCGCCTCTTCAGCGGCGCTCCTGGAACGCACCGGTTTCTGCTTCTTATTCGCACAGAAGTACCACCCGGCGATGCGCTATGTTGCACCCGTGCGCGGCGCTTTGAAGAACCCGACAATCTTCAATCTCATCGGTCCCCTGGTGAACCCTGCACCGCTGTCCTACCAGGTACTGGGGGTTGGTAAACCTGAACTCCTCGATGTCGTTGCGAAGGCCTTGGCGTCCTTGGGCCTGAAGCATGCACTGGTGGTTCACGGTAGCGGTACGGACGAATTTGCTGTCCATGGCCCCACCGAGGTCCGCGAGATCACCCCAGAGGGTATTGCTTCATTTACCCTGACCCCTGAGGAGCTGGGAATTACTCCTGCTCCACTCTCAGAGTTGGTCGGTGGGGATGCAGAAGAAAACCTGCGTCTGATCTCTGAGATCTTCGCCGGAAAGGGTGCGCCAGCCCAACGAGAGGCCATCGCTGCGACAAGCGGTGCGATGCTCTATCTGGCTGGCAAGGCGGAATCTTTGAACCAGGGAACTGAATTGGCACTGTCGCAACTCTCCAGCGGCGCCGTTGCCTCCCACCTTGACACCATCGTTTCAACCGCACGCGAATTGAAAGAGCAGGAGAATCAGTGAACCAGCCGTCTTTCTCTCCCATTTCCACGCGATTGCGCGAAACCGGGACCGTCCTTGATTCGATCGTCGCTCAGCGTCGTACGCGTCTTCCCGAACTGCACGAGGCCTACGGACACATCGATCCCCTGACGCTTCCTCGCTCGACACGCTCTTTTGAGGACGCACTACGCACGCGTCGTTACGACGAAAAGGAAGGCTTCCAGCCTCATCCCAGCGGCCCGGCAATCATCATGGAGTGCAAGTCCGCTTCACCAACTTTGGGCACAATTATCGAGGGGGCATATTCTCCACGTCTCTTGGCTCGTGCCTACTCACGCTACGCCGCAGCGATCAGTGTGTTAACAGAGCCCGACCGTTTTAACGGTAATTTCACTGATCTCGATGAGGTCAGAGACGAGGTTAACCAGCCTGTCTTGTGCAAGGACTTCATCATCGATCCCATTCAGATCACGGCTGCTCGCTCGCACGGGGCAGATGCGATCCTACTGATGCTGTCCGTTTTGGACGATGAGGACTACACAGAACTTTCCTTGGCGGCACATCGCCTGGGATTGGACGTCCTCACCGAAGTTGACAGCGAAGAGGATATGCGCCGCGCCCAGCGCTTGGGCGCACGCATTATTGGCATCAACAATCGCGATCTGCGCACGCTTCAGATCGACATCACCCGCACGCAGAAGCTGGCTCCCCTTGCTCCACAGGGAGCAGTGATCGTTGGCGAGTCTGGCGTTCATTCGCGCGATGATGTGCTGACTCTTGCCCCTTACGTTGATGCACTGTTGGTTGGCTCCTCGCTCTCGGGATCGGATGATCCCGCGCAGGCAGCTTGGCAGATCACAGGAGGCCAGCCCAGTGCCGGCCATGATTTCCTCGAAGAAGTTGCACTGCACACCTCGTGGAGGCCCTACTCCAGTGAGCGCCTCGGCGCAAAGACAGAGGGCACAAACGACGAAGAAACTCCCGAGCGCCCAACGAAACTTTCTCCCTACTTCGGACAATTCGGCGGACAATACGTTCCCGAGCTTCTGATCCCCGCACTGGACCAGCTTGAAGAAGCCTTCGTCCAGGCAATTGACGACCCAACCTTCATCGAGGAGATCAACACTCTGCTCCATCAGTTCCTGGGACGCCCCACCCCCGTCACAGAGCTGCGCAACCTTCCCGGTGGCGGTGCTCGGATCTTCCTCAAGCGTGAAGATCTGGTCCACGGTGGCGCACACAAGGGTAATCAGGTTCTGGGACAGGCTCTGCTGGCTAAGCGCATGGGTAAGACGCGCATCATCGCTGAAACCGGAGCCGGCCAACACGGGACCGCAACCGCAATGGTGTGCGCGCTCTTGGGATTGGAATGCACGATCTACATGGGCGCGGTCGATGTTGTTCGACAGGCCCCAAACGTCGAGCGCATGGAGCTCATGGGTGCAACTGTTGTCCCCGTGACCGCGGGCAGTGGGACCCTCAAGGACGCCGTTAACGAGGCCCTGCGCGACTGGACAGCGACCTTTAAGACCTCGCACTATCTGTTGGGAACCGCGGCCGGTCCGCACCCCTTCCCCACCATGGTTCGCGAATTCCACCGCATTATTTCAACCGAAGCCCGTGCTCAGATCCTCGCGCAAACCGGTGCACTCCCCGACGCGGTTATTGCATGCGTGGGTGGAGGCTCGAATGCAATCGGTATGTTCGCTGACTTTATTGACGACCCATCTGTTGCACTCTACGGTGTTGAACCTGCGGGTGAGGGGCTGAATTCCGGACACCACGGCGCGGCGATTCATGAGGGTAAGGTCGGCGTTCTTCACGGTGCGCGCTCTTACCTCATGCGCACTGACGAGGGACAAGTCGAAGAGTCCTATTCAATTTCCGCCGGCTTGGACTACCCCGGTGTCGGTCCACAGCACGCCTACTTAGCTGCGAGCGGCCGCGCTCACTACGTGGGAATTACCGATGACGAGGCCGTCAACGCCTTCATCGACCTCTCACGTCATGAGGGAATTATTCCGGCAATGGAGTCCTCTCACGCCTTGGCTTACGCCCTCAAGATGGCGCGCGAGCTCAAGGATACGGGCCACACCGAGGGGCTCGAGACACGCGAGGGACACGTCCCCACACTGCTTGTGTGTCTATCCGGCCGAGGTGACAAGGACCTTGACCAAGTCCGCGAGCGCTTGGGAGGCTCCTTCTCTAGGGACGGAGCCGTTGCCCGCGCCGCTGAGCTTGTTGCACAAGAACGCGCCGGTTCTGGAACCCATAGGACTCATTCCTATGATCTGGGTTCATCTAAGGAGGAACGATGACTCGCTACGCATCAATGTTTGAGCGCTGCGCCGCACAGGAACGCGGGGCAATCGTCCCCTTCGTTATGCTGGGTGACCCCACTCCTTCATCTTGCGAGGCCATCATCGAGGCGCTCATCACCGATGGCGCAGATGCTCTGGAGCTTGGGATTCCCTTCTCAGATCCGGTCGCAGACGGCGTTGTTATTCAGGAAGCACACCTGCGGGCCCTTCAGGCCGGTACTGCTATCGATGAGTGCTTCCGGATCATTTCTCGCATTCGCGACTCACACCCCGATCTCCCCATCGGCCTGCTGGTCTACGCGAATGTGCCCTTCTCCATTGGGGTTGATCGTTTCTATGAGCTCTGCGCGCAGGCGGGAGTCGATTCGGTACTCATTCCAGATCTCCCGATCCGCGAGGGGCATCCATTTGGAGAAGCAGCACTCAAGTCGGGCATCGACAGCGTGTACATCGCTCCCCCATCGGCCTCGCCTCGCACCCTGAGCGACGTCGCGCACTCTGCACGCGGCTACGTCTACGCGGTCTCTCGCGTGGGCGTGACGGGCGCAGATCACGAGGCCTCGACCGTGGGCTTGCACGAGGCGGTTGCAAAGCTTCGCGAAGAAGCGGCCGCTCCCGTTCTCTTGGGGTTTGGAATTTCGCGACCCGAACACGTGCGTGCTGCACTCCAAGCGGGAGCAGATGGCGCGATTTCGGGTTCAGCGATCGTGCGCATCATCGCCGAGCACGCGGCCCAAATCGCGAAAGAGGAAAAGAACGGCACTCGAGAAGCGCTGAACGAAACTCTTGTGCGGCTGGGCGAGTTCTTCGCACCGATGTACCAAGCGACCCTCAATCACGGAAACAACTGAGTCGTGGATATTCTTCCCGCACTTGATATCGCCAATGGCCGGGCCCTCACGCACCGTAGAGCTGACGGAGGTGAGGACCAGGCCAGTGCTGATCCCTGCGAGGTTGCGCGTTCCTTCATCGCTCAGGGTGCTCGCTGGATTCATCTGGTCGATATTGATGCGGCCTTTGAGCGAGGAAGCAACTCAGATGTGCTTTCTGAGGTAATTTCTGAGCTGGACGGATCTGGAGCATCCGGCCCAGGCAGGCACACCTCTGAATGCCGCATCGAGTGGTCTGGTGGTGTACGCAGCGGGGAGGATATCGAAGCAGCGCTTCAGGCAGGTGCTGATCGCGTCAATCTGGCTTCTCAAGCCTTGGTTGATATCGATCGGGTCCGCACTTTGATCGCTGAGTTTGCCGGGCACCTCAACATCTGCATTGACGTAGAGGGCGATCGAATTCGTCCACGAGGCGTTGATGGAGACGCGGGGAACCTCTGGGAAGTCTGCCGCGCTCTAGATCTTGCGGGTGTGCAGCGCTACATCGTCACCGAGCGCCAACGAGACGGGGCACTTATGGGTCCGCCCGTAGACCTACTCAGAGATCTACGGGCGAAAACACCTACGCTTCTGGTTGCCTCAGGAGGAATCCGTCATGTCGAGGATATCCACACCTTGAGGCGTGAAGGTTATCTGGATGGAGTGATTGTTGGCAAGGCTCTCTATGTCGGGAGTCTGACTCTTGAGGAAGCCCTGAGTGCCTCACAGGGCGTTAGCTAAGGCCTGAGCCAGTTCCTGTGCTTCGTCAGCGCTGAGTTCGATGACCAGACGGCCACCGCCTTCGCTGGGGATACGCATGACAATCCCACGACCCTCTTTTTCTGCCTCGAGGGGGCCATCTCCGGTTCGCGGCTTCATAGCTGCCATGTTCGTTTCCCTTCTGAACGCCGGGTATTAAATACCGCTAAAAACACATTTATTCTACCGAGAATGGCGTAATTTAGTAAGGTATTGAATTATTTGTGTCCAATTACTATTTCCACAGCTTCTTCGGGACTATCGACCACGTGCAAAAGTTGAGGGTCATTACTTGAAAGCATTCCCGATTCCTTCATGGTCGAATTAATCCATTGAACTAATCCACCCCAATAGTCGCGCCCAACCAAAATGATCGGGAAGGAATGTACCTTACCGGTTTGCACCAAGGTTGCCGCCTCAAACAGCTCATCCATGGTGCCAAAACCACCCGGCATAGCGATAAAGCCCGAAGAATACTTCATGAACATGGTCTTGCGGGCAAAGAAATAACGGAAATTAATTCCAACATTGACCCATTCATTCATTCCCTGCTCGTGAGGAAGCTCGATTCCCAAGCCGACGGAGGTTCCTCCCGCTTCCCACGCGCCCTTATTGGCCGCTTCCATAATTCCCGGTCCCCCACCGGTAATCACGGCAAAGCCCGCCTGAACCAATAGGGAGCCAATGGCGCGCGCACGCTCCCAATCTTCGCTTCCGGCAGGGGTGCGAGCCGAGCCGAAAACCGACACTGCCGGCCCCAACTCGGCAAGCGCTCCAAAACCTTCGACGAACTCCGACTGGATACGAAGCACCCTCCAGGGGTCCTCGTGCAGCCAATCCGCAGAGGACTGGGGGCGCAGCAGGCCGGTATCGGATGTTTCGCGGGGGATCTTTCCTCCACGAAGGATTACCGGGCCTCGACGATAGGAGGAATTCTGGTGTGTGTGTTCCATGGGTTCCTTCACTTATGGGGAGAAATCAAGAGGGGATCAAATTGGGTCGTGATCACAAGACTGCCAGTAAGCAGCTGCTGGCGCATCGACGCCAAGGAGTCTTTGAGCTCGGGGGTCATGAGTGCCTCATGAGCAGCGAAAGGAGCCAGCGTCACGCCGTTATTATCAAGAGAATCGATGACCGCATTCGTTGAGAAATCGCTTCCTCGTGCGGAAGTAATAGCCTCGGTCGCATGGTCCTTCGTGGTCGTAGTGACCGCTGTAATAACCTGGGGAAGATCGCTGGGAAGATCATCCCCCATCCATACCACGCGCTGGGCCGAGTTATTTCCAGCTGCCTCAAGTGCGTGGAGCGCACCTTGGTTCCCAGCGTCTGCGAAGGGAACCAAGATATCTGCACCCGCAGCAAGCGCCTTGGACGCTGCGTCCTTAATGCTTGCCGGATCATCGTTTCCGGTGAAGGTTCCGCGCATGCGGGTGGTATCCCATCCTTCAAAGCGGATCGATGTCCCATACGAAAGGTTGTAGGCGTCGACTCCCTGCGCAAAGGCATCCATCAATGCTTCGCGTTCGCTGGTTTCAATCCCACCAAATCCGGCAATGGTTCCGGTCGTCGTCAAACCGGCGGAAGCATAGCCAGCCATATAGGCGCCCTGGGTTGCGCGCGAGACAACAGCCTTGCCATTACTGAGCTCAACAGTCTTATTTGCTGATTCAAAACCAGAATTAACGGTAATAAAGCGAACTGATGAGTTTTTCTTTGCCGCCTGAGTGATGGCCTGGGTCATTCCCTGGCCTTCGGAGACAACAATGGTGCATCCGCCCTTGAGAAGGCCGTCCAATTCACCTTCGCCGGTGGCAAATTTTGCCTCCCCTCCGATTTCCGAGGCCGCCTGCGAAATTGCCCGTTTCGCCGGAGTCTGCGAGGTCGCGCTCTCCCACCCAGCTGCGTCAGAAATTCCGCACAGTTGAGTTTGAGCATGTGAGGAAGGGGCTGAGGAGCAGCCAGCAAGGAGAAGCAGAAAAACGCTTGTTGCTGCGCATAGGTGTGCACGCGCGTGTCGAGTCATGGTCTTCATCCTAAAGGAGTTCTTCCTCTCCGCTCTGCGTCAACTGGTCAACCACGTGTTTCACGTCCTGCGCGCGATTACGGTCAACAACCAAGATTGCGTCCTCTGTAGCGATGACAGCCATATTCGGCGCTCCAACCACAACAATCTTTTGGCCGGTCAACGATCGGACGAATGAACCAGGCGACTCAATCCGAAGGGCCTGACCTTCAGAGCTAATCTGCGCAAGCGCATCAAAATCGCCTACATCGGTCCAGCCCATATCCGTTGCAGGAACAACAGCCACTCCCCCCTCAGAGGCAAGCGGTTCGGCGATGGCGTGATCGATGGCAATCTTCGTCAGTGCGGGCCATTCTTCGCTGAGCGTCTGGGCAAAGCTATCGCTTCCCCATTGGCTTCCAATCGCGCTTAGATGCGTATCCATATCGGGGTGAAAACGCGTAAGTGCACGAGCAAGAGTCCCTGCGGTCATGATGAACATTCCAGCGTTCCACAGGTAGCCCTGTTCGCAGTAACGCTTCGCGGTCTCTTCATCCGGTTTCTCAACGAAAGAACGCACGATAGATCCCTTTTCGGGAGACTCCTTCTCAAAGGTTTCTCCCGGGGCGATGTAGCCATAGGCCGTTGAAGGGGTCAGCGGCTTGAGGCCAATCGTGACAACGTAGCCCTTCTGAGCTACTTCCAGCGCACGTTCTATGCACTCAAGAAGAACCTGAGGATGGGTAATCGCGTGGTCGGCCGCGAAGGAAGCAAT
The DNA here is from genome assembly GCA_900541895.1 of uncultured Actinomyces sp. Taxonomy (GTDB): domain Bacteria; phylum Actinomycetota; class Actinomycetes; order Actinomycetales; family Actinomycetaceae; genus Pauljensenia. The sequence goes on from UWSI01000005.1 coordinate 54,594, forward strand.
CGGAGCCTCGTCACCAAAGCGCTGGCGAATAACATAAGCCGCCAAACCAATAGCGGGCATCGAATCGCGTCCTTGAGGCTCGACAAGAACAGTGACATCAAGTCCCTGGGGGATCTGAGCACGAACGGCTTGTTCATGTGCACGCCCCGTGACAATCGTGAAAGAAGCGGCAATTGGAGCCAGACGGTTAATGGTCTCTTGGAGCAAGCTCTTTCCGCTCATGCGAAGGTCAAGCAGAAATTTCGGCCGATCCTTACGCGACAGTGGCCACAGCCTAGAGCCCACTCCCCCGGCGGGAATAATGACGTGAAGTCGATTCATAGTTCTCAGTGTAATAAAAAGGGAGGCTTGCCAAACGGCAAGCCTCCCTTAAGCGAAGTGAGATCACTCAGCAGATTCTGCAGCAGCCTCGGCAGGTGCTTCCTCTTCCTCGACCTCGACGACCTCTTCAGAAACCGTGACAACGACGGTCTCGGGATCGAGCTCGGAGACAACGCCCTTGGGGAAGGTCACATCGGCGACGCGAACGGCAGTGCCGGCCTCGACACCGGTGATGTCAACCTCGATGGACTCGGGGATAGCGGTGGCGGGGGCCTTAACCAGCAGTGCGAACTCTTCCTGAGTGTGCTGGGTGCCGGCTGCGGACTCACCGATGATCGAGACGGGAACCTCAACGTCAACCAGTTCACCGGCCTTGACGGCCAGGAAGTCTGCGTGGAGCAGATCGCGGGAGACGGGGTGACGCTGAACTTCCTTCACCAGAGCAAGCTGCTTCTTACCCTCGATGACCAGCTCAAGCAGAGCGTTCTTCTGGCCACGGACAGCCAGGAAGAGCTCGTGAGCGGGGAGATCAACGTGAACGGGCTCGCCACCGTGACCGTAAAGGACACCGGGAACCAGGCCTGCGCGACGTGCGCGACGTGCTGCACCCTTACCAAATTCAGAACGGGTCTGTGCGACCAGCGTGGGGTTGCTCATGAGAGCCTCCTTCAAATAGTTCATTCCACGCACCGGCGCTAGGAATCTGAAGGATAACCCTACAGAAAGCCCTGTCGATAACGGCGCTTTCGCGCCCTCGCCGGAGCAACCTAGCCAGAATAGCGCGTTTTGAGGCCTCAGGCGACCCCATCAAAGAGAGATGTGACCGATCCATCGTCGAAAACCTCGCGGATTGCACGTGCAAGCAGCGGAGCAATCGGCAGGATTGTCAGATTATCGAAGCGCTTCTCAGGTGCAATGGGCAGGGTGTCAGTAACGATCACTTCCTGGGCACCGCATTCGGAAAGACGCTGAGCTGCAGGATCGGACAAAATGCCGTGGGTTGCAGCAACGATAACAGACGAGGCACCCGCGTTCATCACAACCTTAACGGCTTCGGAAATGGTACCGGCGGTATCGATCATGTCATCGACCAGAACACACTGCTTACCCGCAACATCACCAACGACACGGTTAGCAACAGCGACATTGGGACGGGTGGTATCACGAGTCTTGTGAACAAAGGCTAGAGGGCATCCACCCAACTTTGCTGACCATTTCTCTGCGACACGAATGCGACCGGCATCGGGCGAGACCATGCAGACATTGGAAAGATCAACGTGTGAGCGCACGTACTCAACCAGGACGGGCATTGCCCAGAGGTGGTCAACCGGACCGTCGAAGAAGCCCTGTTCCTGTGAAGCGTGCAGGTCAACGCTCATGATGCGATCCGCTCCTGCCGTCTTGTACAGATCAGCAATAAGCCGGGCAGAAATAGGTTCGCGCCCCAGGTGTTTCTTATCCTGGCGCGCGTAGGGGTAATAGGGGGCGACTGCGGTAATGCGCTTGGCCGATGCTCGCTTCGCTGCATCGATCATCAAGAGCTGTTCCATCAGCCACTTATTCACTTCACCGGTATGCGATTGCAGGACGAAGACATCCGCACCACGTACTGATTCGTTAAAACGAACGTAGGTTTCCCCACTGGCAAAGTCATACGCGGTCGTCGGAGAAACTCCGCAACCCAACTCTTCGCCAACCTGCTGGGCGAGTTCAATGTGTGCTCGACCCGATACAAGAACCAGACGCTTTTCACCGCTGGTTACCAGCCCCGTCATGCGGTATGTCCCTCCCGTTTATGCGGACTTTTTTCGTCGAGCAGTAACCTTATTCACCGTTCGATCGAAGTAAAAGGCGTTACTATCGTATCGCCTTCTAGGCGTGTGTTACTGACCCAGGCGGCAGGTACTCGGCACCCCGGCCCGACCTGCGCATTCGTCAGCGTTGTTCCCGGGCCAATTTCACAGCCCGTGGCGATCTGGGTACGACCGCGCAGAACAGTATTGGGATAGATCGTCGTATCCGCATCAATGCGAACATCACATTCGATCCACGTGCTTGAGGGATCCACAATGGAAACGCCTGCACGCATATGTTCCACACAGATCCTACGGTTCATTTCTGCGGCCAATTCAGCAAGCTGGACCCGGTCGTTGCAGCCCTGCGCCATCCATTGATCGTCAAGTACAACACCGTTTGTTACGCGGTCCGCCTGGTATGCCTGAGCAAGGACATCCGTAAGGTAAACCTCACCCTGATTGTTATTGGTCCCAACGTGCATCAACGCATCACGTAGGAATTCACCATCAAATGCGTAGATCCCGGCATTAATTTCACGGATCTGACGCTCTGCTTCGGATGCATCTTTTTGTTCGACAATCCGGCAAACATCACCGCTGGCATCATCACGGATGATCCGCCCATATCCGGTGGGATCATTGACAATTGTCGTCAGCACTGAGACTGTTGCGCCGCGCTCATCGTGAGAACGAACAAGAGCATTCAGGGTATCTGCATCAAGCATGGGGACATCGCCGTAGGTCACCAAGATCGTGCCCGAAAGACTATGACCTCGGCGCAAAAGTTCGTCGAGTGCACATTGCACCGCACGACCGGTTCCGGGAATATCATCCTGGTCTGCAATGATCACATCGGGGTTATTGCGCAGGATTTCAGCAGCGACGAGTTCACGCTGGTGACGGACAACCGCAACAAGATGATCGGGGCAAGTCCCCGCAGCTGCGTGCAGCGCGTGACCAATCATTGAACGCCCAACAACTGGATGAACAACCTTGGGAAGGGAAGACTTCATTCGAGTTCCGGCGCCGGCGGCCAGAACAATCACTGCAGTGGGAGTAGTCATGTCGCCCTTTCACGCGCGCTCATTTTGAGCTCCGCCCCTAGGATTCGAACCTAGACTAAAGGCACCAAAAACCTCTGTGCTGCCGTTACACCAAGGCGGAAGGACACATAGATTGTGCCATAAACACACCGTGTTATGCCATCTAGAACCTATGACACGGTGTGAGTGTACGGTTAAGACATGGCCGAGAAGCGGATGAGAATGAGCGCTTTTGCGCGTCGCGAGCAACTGGTTGCTGTGGGACGTGCGACTTTCGCCTCAAAAGGATTTGACGGCACCAGTGTCGAGGAAATTGCCGCTCACGCAAAGATCTCAAAACCCGTTATCTATGAGCATTTCGGGGGAAAAGAAGGCCTCTACGCCGTCATTGTGGACCGAGAAGTCCAGGCACTCATGAGCGCATTGGAAGCCGCTCTGGATTCCCATAAGCGCCCGCGAATGATCCTTGAGGATTCAGCACTCGCCCTGTTGAGCTACATCGAATCTCATACGGATGGTTTCCGAATCCTGGTGCGTGATGCCCCACAGAATTCGACGTCCGGCTCTTACTCTTCACTGCTTGGAGATGTGGCCATTAAGGTTGAGCACCTCTTAGCTGAGCAGTTTTCTCATGCGCATATGGATCCCAAGTGGGCGCCCCTCTATGCGCAAATGCTTGTCGGCCTGATTGCACAGGTGGGCCAGTGGTGGCTTGACGAGCGTCGAATGAGCAAGGAAGAAGTCGCCTCGCACGTCGTGAACCTTGTCTGGAACGGTATGCGCAACCTGCGCCCCTCCCCCATCCTGATGACTTCCGCGGACGAGGCCAAGTAGCAGCTGCCCCGTTACAGGCGCGCGGCCTCGGGAAGGTAAACGGAAAGGCCACCGTCGGAAACCGGGAAAGTTGCCCACCCGTCTTCTTCGATAACGACGGCCGGGTGCTCGCCAATAGCGCACACCCAGGTCTCACCCGCGCGCCAGTTCCCAAGGAATAAGCGCTTCTCGCCGGCAAGGCGGTCTGAAAGGATGACGGCGCAGCCAGTCGAGGGGTTTCCTTCAATTCCCTGACGAGAAAAACCCACGACATCGGGATTATCAAATGCATCGAACTGCGAGCCTTGGGCGGCAGCCTTCCGTACACGCATGAGGAAGGGTAATTCACTCACAGCGGGTAGAGAGTCACCGTTGCCCAAAAGATCTCCCCAGAAAACGCAGGGAACCCCGCTGTCGCGCAAAAGAATCAAAGCGTAAGCAGAGAGCTTGAACCAGGGCGCAACGGTGGACTCGAGTGACTGTCCCGGTTGCGTGTCGTGGTTTTCTACGAAAGTGACGGCCAGTTCTGGACGAGTCCCAACCAGGGTATTGGCAAAAAGCTGCGAAAGATCAAAATTTCCATCCGAGATAGAGGCCTCGTGGAAGTGAAAATGCAATGGGACGTCAAAGAGCGCAACGTCGGGGACTCGGTCAAGGTAGGAGCACAGCTGCCCCACGTCGTAGCTCCAATACTCCCCTACAGCGGGAAGAAGTTTGCCGGTCGCTTCACGTAAATTTGGCAGCCAGCGTGCAAAGAAATCTGAACCGATGTGTTTAACAGCATCCAAGCGCAGGGCGTCGACGCCCGTAGTTTCGATGTACCAGCGGCCCCAACGATCCAATTCCTCATTGACCTGCGGCGAAGAGACATCAACATCGCAGCCCATGAGGTAGTCGTAGTTGCCCAGCTCCTCACCGGCAGTCGGGTCCCATTCCTTACCATCAAAAAGCCAGACAGCGTTACTCTTCGTGTTTTCGTCCCAATCGATACCGTTGAAACACTGCCAATCCCATTGGAAATCGGAGTAAGTTCCTGCCCGGCCTGGGAAAGTGAAGCGGGTCCACGCACGGATTGTTTCTTCGTCGGAGATCACCTGCATTCGGTTCCCCGGATCAACCCTTCGTGCTCGAACTTCTTCGGTCTCATCCCCACCCAGGCGGTGGTTAAAGACAATATCGGCAATCACGTGGATGCCCGCTGCGTGAAGGGCATCGATGGCGCTCAGATACTCTTCCTTCGTCCCGTACTTTGTCCCGACGCTTCCCTTTTGGTCGAACTCACCCAAGTCATACATGTCGTAGACGCCGTAGCCGACATCTTCGCGCCCCAAATAGCCCTTGTAGGCGGGCGGAAGCCAGACACCTTCAATTCCCAGATCCGCAAGGTCTTGCGCTGCGGCAGCAATGCTTCTCCACAGGCTTTGATCAGCAGGGAGATCCCACGCGAAGGCTTGCAAAAGCAGATGATCGTGAAAATCTTGCGGCTGCGTATCTGATAAGGTGCGTTCTTCGCTCACACCTTTATCCTGCCAGCCTCGCTTGTTTGTCGCGAGTCAACCACGCACAAGTGGAAATAGAGCGATCTAGTGGAACAGCAAATCCCAGACAGCACCGTCGCAAGGAAGCGAATAAGACTGGTGGGCACCGCCCGTAGGCGACACCCACCAAAGGTCTTTGACGCCGGAGCTACTGTGGGTCCTGCACTGTAGCTGCAGTCTCGGAACTTATTCAGATCCCAATCGCAGCGCCAAACTCAGCCTTGATACTTTCTAGGCGAGCGCGAGCGGCCTCCCAAGGCACCTCAGCACCTTCCTCGACGGGAAGAATGACCTCCAAGTAGCACTTGAGCTTAGGTTCAGTGCCCGAAGGACGTGCGATCACACGGTCTCCAGCGGTGGTGGTGACCATAAGTGCGTCTGTTCCGGGAAGGCCATCCCACCCCTTCGACAGGTCCACGACGCCTTCAACCTCAGCACCGACAAGAGTTGTCGGCGGCTGGGCGCGCAGGCGCTGCATTCCTTCAGCGATAAGCTCCAGTCGATCGACACGGAAGGTTAAGGGAGCGGTCACGTGCAGGCCATATAGGCGCGCCATGCGTTCCAATTCGTCCTTCGCGCTGCGGCCCTGAGTCTTGAGCTGCGCGAAAAGGGAGGCCGCGACAACGGATGTTGCAATACCGTCCTTATCGCGCACGCGCGAAGGATCGGGGCAGAAACCGATTGCTTCCTCGTAGCCGAAGTAGAGGCCAGGAACGCGGGCAATCCACTTAAAGCCCGTCAACGTGTGCTGGTACTTCAAGCCATGTCCCTGAGCAATCTTGCCCAAGAGTCGCGAGGAGACAATGGAGTTTGCAAAAACCGCATCAGAAGGTGCGCTCTGAGCACGGAATTCACCCAGCAACGATCCGATCTCATCACCGGAGAGCTGCCGCCAGCCGGTCGCAGATTCGCTGTCGGGAACAGCGAGTGCACAGCGGTCAGCATCGGGATCAACAGCAATGATCAGGTCCGATCCGTGGGCGGCAGCGTGCGCGATTGCCAGGTCCAATGCCCCAGGCTCTTCCGGGTTCGGGAAGGAAACGGTCGGGAAATCGGGATCCGGATCGGCCTGTTCGGCAACCAGAGTGACATTGGTGAAGCCGGCTTCTTCGAGGACCTTCTTGGTGAGTGCAGCGCCAACGCCGTGCATTCCCGTCAGAGTAATCCCCAAGTCGGCCTTGCTTTCAGCGCTTCCCGAGGCCAAAGAGGCAGCGCGGGCAATGTAGTCCTCGCGAGGATCCACATTGACAATCAGTTCATCATTCTGGGCGATTTGATCAGCGAAAGGAGCCGAAGCAATCGCAGAAGCGATCTCGGCATCGAAGGGAGAAACGATCTGGACGCCCTGACCGGCACCGGTCACGACGGTTCCACCCAGGTAGACCTTGTAGCCATTGTCGCGAGGCGGGTTGTGCGATGCGGTGACCATGATGCCCGCATCGGCATCCAGCTCACGCACTGAAAATGCAGTGAGCGGGGTGGGGTTCATCAGCGGAAGCAAGAGCACTTCGCATCCTGCTGCCGAGGCCACGCGCGCAGCTGCGTGAGCGAAGTCAACCGAACCGTAGCGGGCATCGCAGCCGATCACAACTCGCGGAGCGCGCGTTGCGTGCTTAAGGAGAACCGCGCACAACCCAGCAGTTGCACGGATGACAACCGAGAGATTCATTCGCGATTCACCCGGGCCAATTTCACCGCGCAGGCCGGCAGTACCGAACTGCAGGGGGCCGTTCATGGCACGGCCCAATTCGGTAAGTGCGCTCTCATCGCCTGCGCGCGCTGCCTCAACGACGGAGGCGAGATCGGCTGCGGTTGTCGGATCCGGATCGTGATCAACCCACTGTTGGGCACGTTCAATAAGGTTCATATTCAGTCCTCAAGGCCTTCAAGAATTGCTGCGGTTGCCGACACACCCAAACGGTTTGCTCCGGCATTGATCATGGCGACAGCGGTCTCTGCATTGCGGATACCGCCCGAGGCCTTCACCCCGATGCCCTCGCCGACGGTCTCGCGCATGAGCTTCACTGCGTGGACCGAGGCCCCTCCCGCGGGGTGGAAACCGGTCGAGGTCTTGACGAAATCAGCACCCGCAGCAACGGCCGCGCGGCACACGGCAACGATTTCTTCATCGGTCAAGGCCGCCGATTCGATGATGACCTTCAGGACCTTACCCGCGGGGATCTGCGCACGAACAGCTCGGATTTCGTCTTCGACCTGATCGAACTTGCCTTCTTTTGCCAGGGCAATGTTGATGACCATATCGATCTCGTCGGCACCATCGGCGATAGCCTGCTTGGCTTCGTATGCCTTGACATTCGGCTTCACTGCCCCCGAGGGAAAGCCCACGACGCAAGCAACCTTCAGTCCTTCGGGAACCTCAAGCGGGAGCATCGATGGGGACACACACACGGAATAGGTACCAAAACGTGCGCCTTCCTCAACGATCCGCGCGACATCGGCGTGAGTTGCCTCGGGTTTGAGGATCGTGTGGTCAATCAGGTGTGCAACTTCAGACTTCTTCATACTTTTCCTTCTCCAGGTCCTCAGATCTGCGCCAGAGGAAGTGCAATTTCCATCATCTGGGTGAACGCGGTCTGACGTTCGTGTGCAGTGGTTTCCTCACCGGTCACCAGCGAGTCTGAGACGGTAAAGATACCCAGAGCCTCAACCCCGGCCTCGGCGGCAGTTGCGTACAGGCCCGCGGTTTCCATTTCAATGGCCATGATGCCCATCTTCTGCCAACGCTCGTTAAAGGTTGGATCAGCATTGTAGAAAGTGTCCGACGAGAGGACGTTACCCACGTGGGTGGTCACTCCCTTTTCCTTCGCATTCTCGCGCACAGCCTCGATCAGGCGGTAGGAACCGATGGGGGCATAGGTTCCAGGGATGTTGTACTGATCGATGAAGTTCGAGTTCGTGCACGCTCCCTGAGCGATGACGACATCGTAAAGGTTGATTCCCGGCTGCAGCGCGCCACACGTACCCACACGGATGAGCTTTGTACAACCAAAGACGTGGATGAGTTCCCACGCGTACAGCGAGATCGAAGGAATACCCATACCCGAGCCCATAACAGATACCGGGGTGCCCTGGTAGGTACCGGTAAAGCCCAGCATGTTACGCACCGCGTTAAATTGCTGCGCATCTTCAAGGTAGGTTTCGGCAATGAACTGAGCGCGAAGCGGGTCTCCGGGCAGCAAGATGGTCGGCGCAATGGGGGCGGTCGGGTTGATATGCGGTGTCGATTTCATGGTTGTTTACTCCAATACGTGTGTGGTGGTGTCGCTTGCTTGGTCTGGCGAAAGTCTTAGCCCACGCGGTCCAAAATGATGTGACGAGGAGCGGGTGCGGTTTCGCTAATCGCCACTCCCCCGTCCAGCGCTTCAAGGGCGCGGGGAATGCGCCATTCGTCGTCGGTGCGCAAGGTGAAGAGCGGCTGGCCCGCCTTGACCTGATCACCGGGCTTGGCGTGGATTTCAATACCCGCACCAGCCTGTACCGGATCATCCTTGACTGCACGGCCCGCACCCAACCTCCACGAGGCCACGCCCACGCTAAGTGCATCCATTTCGGAAACGAAGCCATCGGCCTCGGCAGTGACAGTGTGGGTCAGCGTTGAGGTCGGCAGCGTGGCGTCGGGGTCTCCGCCCTGTTCACGGATCATTGCGCGCCAGGTATCCATCGCACGACCGTCCTTGAGAGCAGCCTCAACGTCGACATCGCTCTTACCGGCCATGGAAAGCATGGTTCGGGCAAGCTCAACGGTTAATTCCACGACATCTGCGGGACCGCCGCCGGCCAGAACCTCAACGGATTCTTCGACCTCGAGCGCATTACCGACCTTGAGTCCCAGCGGGGTGGACATATCGGTGAGTAGCGCTTGGGTCTTCACACCGGCATCTCGTCCAAGATCAACCATGGTGCGGGCAAGCTCGCGGGCATTGTCGATGTCCTTCATGAATGCGCCGCTGCCAACCTTGACGTCCAAGACCAGCGAATCGGTGCCTTCGGCAATCTTCTTCGACATGATCGACGAGGCAATCAGCGGAATGCAATCGACGGTTGACGTGATATCGCGCAGTGCGTAGAGCTTCTTATCTGCGGGGGCAAGTCCCGCACCCGCCGCGCAAATAACAGCGCCGCAGCCTTCGCCCAACTGATGGTAGATCTCTTCATTGGACAGCGCGGCACGCCAGCCGGGGATGGCCTCGAGTTTGTCCAAGGTTCCGCCTGTGTGCCCAAGGCCTCGGCCTGAAAGCTGCGGAACGGCAACACCAAAACACGCAACCAGTGGCGCAAGAGGAAGGGTGATCTTATCGCCCACGCCACCGGTTGAGTGCTTATCAGCGGTTACGCGGGAAATACGCGCAAAATCCATACGCTCGCCGGAATCGATCATGGCCTGGGTCCAGGTAACGATTTCTTCCCGATCCATTCCACGCAGGAAGACGGCCATGGCAAGGGCTGCCATTTGTTCGTCTTTCATGACCCCGCGCGTGTAGGCATCAATGGTCCACTGGATTTCTTCAGTGGACAGTTTCCCGCCATCGCGCTTCACGCGGATGACGTCGACGGCATCAAACTGTTTCATGATGTCCTTCCTGGGTGTTGTTGTCGGGCTATGTGTGTGGCGGACGTACATGCCACTTGATGACACATACGCCCGCCACAGTGATTAGTCTTCTACGAATCGCGCGGAGGCGACTTCAGTCAGGTCGTGCGGACCAAAAGCTCCGGGGAGCACTTGCTTCATGGACATGACGCCATCGGGCATCAGAACCAAGCAGTCATTCCCACCGTGCTCAAAAATAAGCTGGCGGCAGCGTCCGCAGGGAGCCACGGGTTCGCAGTTTCCATTCACTGCGACTACCGCTGCGAGGCGACCTCCGCCCGAGCGCACCATCTGCGACACCATGCCGCATTCGGCGCAAAGGGTGATGCCATAACCGGCATTTTCCACATTGCAGCCCGAGTAGGTGTGCCCATCGGTTGTCAGTCCTGCTGCACCGACGGGGAAACCGCTATAGGGGCAGTAAGCCTGCTCCATTGCGGAGATTGCAAGATCCTTGAGCTCTTCCCAATTGATATCCATGTTTGGGTCCTTCATCTACCTAGCCGTCGATCACTTCGTGTAAGGAACGTTTTCGGCTGCCGGCGGACGCGACTTTCCAACGAATCCAGCGACCGCAATGATGGTCACGATGTAAGGAATCATCGAAATCAAATCCGAAGGAATGGACTGCTCAAGGTTGGGCAGCAAGCGGGCGAGCGCCTGAGCGAAGCCGAACATCAGCGCTGCACCCATCGCACCGATCGGGTGCCACTTACCCAAAATCATTGCCGCAAGGGCGATGTAGCCGTTACCTGCGGAGATATTGTCGGTGAAGGAGAGACCCGAACCGATGGTGAAAAATGCACCGCCCAATCCAGCAAAACCAGAAGCGAGGATTGCATTGAGGGTTCGCGTGCGATTGACGTTGATGCCCACAGTATCTGCAGCGCGTGGGTGCTCACCACAGGCGCGAAGGCGCAGGCCCCAACGTGAGCGGTAAAGGTAAACCGCCAAGAAAATCACCGTGGCGTACATCAGGTACACCAAGATGTTGTGGTTGAAAAGCACGGGACCAAGAATCGGGATCTCCCCCAGGATCGGGATCTTGATGTCAGAAAGCGAGAATCTGTTCGTGTTGAACAGTTCGGGCTTCTTCGTCATCCACGTTCCGTAGAAGAAAGTTGTCAGGCCCGCTGCCAAGACGTTCAAAACCACACCGACGATGATCTGATCCACACCGTACTTGACCGAGAAGAGTGCCAAGAGGCAGCCAAGGAAGGCACCCGCGATCGGCGCAGCGATCAAACCTGCCCACGAGGTCTGGAAGAAGGACGCTGCCATGACGCCAGCGAAAGCACCCAAGAGCAGGTCACCTTCAATGGCGATATTGACAACGCCAATGCGTTCGGAGACGACGCCCGAAAGGGAACCGAAGATCAGAGGCGTCGAGATTGCCACTGTGGAGTAGAGGGTGGAGGTCAGTGTTACGACACCGGCCGACCCCGAACCCGCGTAGACCAAGAAGCCGAAGACCGTTGCAATCCCAGCGACAATCATCATGGTGACGTCAAGCCAACGCGGATTCTGACGGCGCGCCCACACCGAGTAGATCGACCAAGCCGTCACCACAAGAGTAAGTAGCGTCAGTACCAGAAGGAGAGGACGACCGGGGGTCACGATGTCCTCAATATTGATGCTCTGGGACTTGTCATTGAGCCTGATAGTGACATCGCCACTGACCTTGACGACGAAAAGAATCTGCAGAAGGGCTGCCAGAACGTAGACAACCGGCATCTTCCACGAACGCTTCAGCTGAACATCATTCATTGCGCGTGTCTGGCTCATCGTGCCTCTCCTTCCGTATCGGCGGAGGCACCATCAATGGCGGCATCGCCACCCTTGAATGCTGCGTCTTCCTTCACTGCCGAGGCCATGGCCGGGGTCTTCCCATCCTCTTCAGAATGCTCACCGCTCAGTTCAGCGAGCTCGACGCGCACGCTCTTCTTAGTTTCCTTTGGCAGATGGAAGAGCCAGCGGACCAGCATGGGAGCTGCGATCAGCAAGACGATCACTGACTGGAGGATCAAGATCATATCGATCGGAACGCCCTTGGCCTGCATGGTATAGCCACCGGCTTTAAAGGCTCCGAAGAGGATACCCGCACCCAGAGTGCCCAGCGGCTTGTTCCGGCCCAGAAGAGCAACCGTGATGGCGTCGAAACCGATAGAACCAGCGATATCCCTTGAAACGTAGCCAACAGTACCCAAGGCTTCGTTTGCGCCTGCAAGTCCCAGGAAAGCGCCGGAGATCACCATGGTAATTGCGGTGATCTTTCCGACTGAAATGCCAGCGGTACGTGCGGCCTCGGGATTGGCACCAACTGCGCGGATTTCAAAGCCAAGGGTCGAGCGCTCAATGAGCCACCAGAAAACAATGACGGCAAGGAGTGCGACAAAAAGACCAACGTGAATCTTGAAGGGGGCATCCAGGATGCGGGTAAAGGCAGCTGAATCCGCGACCTTCGGGGTTTGAGGCTGATTAGAACCGGGAACCTGCCACGATTTCTTCGAGAGGATGTAGCCCAGCGCCAAGGTCGCAATCGAGTTCAGCATGATGGTGACAATGACTTCGTTCGCTCCGGTCTTTGCCTTAAGTACACCGGCAATTCCCGCATAGAGCGCGCCGGCAACCATCGCGGCAAGAAGAGCAACAAGAGTGTGAACGACGGGCGGCAGGTTCATTGCAAAACCAACCCAGACAGCGGCAAGGGCACCAAAGATGATCTGGCCTTTGCCACCGATGTTGAACAGGCCTGCGCGGAAGCCCAAGGCAAGGCCCAATCCCCCCAATACCAAGGGGATGGAGAAGAACAGGGACTCTGTCAAGGGTTTGATCTGACGCTGGAAACTCCGAGCGGATGGGTCGAAGATCGCTCCGCGGAACATCGCGTAGTAGGCATCGAGTACCGATGCACCGGTCATCGCGATCAGAATGGCACCGATAGCGAAGGCGATGAGAACCGCAAGGATGGAAACGAACCATCGCGATCCCAGGATATGACGGCACACAATCAGTGCCTTCGAAGGACGCTTTACCGCGGTCATCACTTCTCCTCCACGTGTGAATCCGAAACCTCAACGTGTTCGTGCACGCCCTCGACGGCCTCGTCATAGGGAACACCAGCCATCATCAAACCAAGAACATCACGCGAAGTGTCCGCGGGGACGATTCCCATCACGCGGCCTCGGTACATCACGACGATACGGTCGGCAAGCGAGATCACTTCATCCAATTCCGATGAGATCAGAAGGACGGGAATGTTCTGGTCGCGCACCTCAACAATGCGCTTGTGAATGAATTCGATAGAACCAACATCCACACCGCGGGTGGGCTGGTTCGCGACAAGCAGATTAAGATCCTTCGACATCTCACGCGCGACGACAACCTTCTGCTGATTTCCACCCGAAAGCGAGGAAATCGGGTCGTTGATTGAGGTCAAACGAATATCAAATTCCTGCTCTTTATCGCGCGCGTTCTGCGCAATAGCTCCCAGCTTAAGCATTGGGCCCGATGCGAAGGAGGAATCCTTGTACTGGTCCAAAATTAGGTTCTCGGCGATGGAGAAAGTAGAAATAATGCCATCGGTCGATCGGTCTTCGGGAATGAAGCCAACACCGGCGTCCAAAGACTTACGAGGACCCGCGTGGGAAATATCTTCGCCTTCCAGAAGAATTTCACCAGAATCTGGGGTACACAGACCCAAAACGCTTTGCGCCAATTCGGTCTGGCCATTACCCTGCACGCCCGCGACGGCGACGATTTCGCCTCGCTCTACGGCGAAAGAGACATGATCAAGAAGCGGAACTCCCTGGGGCGAAAGCATGGAGACCGCCTTGAATTCAAGTCCCCCACCGCTGGGCGCTGCGGGAGTTTTTTGGACGCGCATCATAACGGAGCGGCCCACCATCTTATTCGCCAATTCTGATTCAGAATCTTGCGGAGAGGCTTCGCCGACAACGGTACCGCGTCGAATCACGGTAATTTCGTCTGCAACGGCTCGAACTTCGCGAAGCTTGTGAGTGATGAAGACAATCGAGGTTCCCGCGTCGGCAAGCTGACGCATGATCGCCATGAGTTCATCTGTTTCTTGAGGCGTGAGCACTGCCGTTGGCTCATCAAGAATCAGGACCTTCGCCTGGCGCGACAGCGCTTTAACAATTTCAACTCGCTGCTGGGCACCGACGGAAAGATCTTCAATGAGCGCATCGGGATCAAGATCGAAACCAAAACGCGCTGAAACCTCTTTCACGGTCTTACGCGCCTGAGCAAGATCAATCAAGCCGCTTGCCTTGGTCGGTTCAAAACCCAGTGCGATCGATTCTGCAACAGTGAACACCGGGATCAGCATGAAGTGCTGGTGAACCATACCAATGCCAGCTGCAACAGCGTCACCGGGTCCGCCGAAGTGAACAGGCTTTCCATCGATGAGGATTTCTCCTTCATCGGGCTGGTGAAGGCCGTAGAGCACGTTCATCAACGTCGATTTACCCGCTCCATTTTCGCCAAGAAGTGCGTGAATGTGGCCTTCTTCAATTGTCAGGTTGATGTCGTTATTTGCGACCAGAGGACCGAAACGTTTGGTGATCCCCTTCAGCTCCAATTTCACTCTACTGCGCCCCTTCTGCGTGATCGAGCTCCCGTTTCAGGATAGCCGAAAAAAGTGGGGCGCGATGGTCGAAAACCACCGCGCCCCAGCCTAAAACTCCCGCGTCACTTCGGGGAGTTTGCGGACTCAACCTTCAGCTCGCCCTTCTTGATCTGATCGGTGAGCTTGGTCAGCTCCTCCTTGAGATCCGAGGGAACCTTGGAGTCGAAATCGTGGAAGGGAGCGATGGAAACGCCACCGTTCGCCAGGGTGCCCACGTAGGGGGTTGCAGCGAACTTGCCGTTCACGGAGTCCGTGATGGCCTGCTCAACCGAAGCACCAATTTCCTTCATGACCGAGGTCAGAACGATCGACTTGTAGTCGGGGGCAGATTCGTACCAGTCGGAGTCAACACCAATGATGTAGGTCTTGCCATCAGCCTGCGCAGCTGCTGCTGCACCCAGGCCCACGGGGCCGGCAACGGGCATGATGATGTCAGCACCCTGGTCGATGAACTGCTGTGCCTGCTGCTTGCCCAGTGCCTGGTCATCGAAGGACTGTGTGAAGGAGCCGTTCTGACTTGCCTTGTCCCAGCCGAGGACCTGGACATTGGTGCCCTTGGCCTTGTTGTAGGCTGCGACACCATCAGCGAAGCCGTCCATGAAGACGGTAACCGAAGGAATCTGGACGCCACCGAAGGTAGCAACCTTGCCGGTCTTGGTCATGCCTGCGGCGGCATAACCCGCAAGGTAGGCGGCTTCAGCGGTGTTGAAGAGCAGTGGGCGTGCGTTCTCGACGGTGACGGTCTTGTGGGAATCATCCGAGAAAGAGGAGTCAACCAGCGCGTAGTGAACATCCTTATTCTCATTTGCAGAGGCGTGGAGCGCCTTCTCGAGGTTGAAGCCAACGCCGATGATCAGGTTGCAGCCATCTGAAACCATGGATTCAGTGTTGGGCACGAAGTCTGCCGAGGAGGAGGACTCTGCCGTGTTGATCTGAATACCGAGCTTGGACTGTGCGCTCTTCAGACCGTTGTATGCGGACTCATTGAAGGACTTGTCGTCCCAACCGCCTGCGTCCGAAACAGCGCAAGCCTTGAAGCTTGCACCCTTCGATGCTGCGTCGGAGCTAGATTCTGACGAGGCCTTCTGGCCGGATGAGCACGCGGTCAGCGCGAGAGTTGCGACACCGGCAACCGCAACAAATTTGGTGAGGGTCTTCATGCTGTATTTCCTCCACATAGGTTGTGTACATCCAGAACTGGATAGACGCGAGGATGCGATGAGACCCAGAATGGGCACATGCATCACCGCTTGCGAGAACGCATAAGTGTGCTGCGTTGACGCCCACTAACGAGTTTCACCCGTCACAATTAGGCGTGTCAAGGCGGATTGGATACAGCTCGATAACGAATCTATAAAACTCATCTTTTCCGCATAATTGCAGTAATTATTCATTTCTGAATCACAGTTACCCTCTCAACATATGGGCACACTTGCACAAAAACCTCAAAGCTTCGAAGCCTCAAAGATAAGCATTCTCAAATTGACACAGCTGACAAACACGGTGGGTGGCACAGCTATACGGCCATGCCACCCACGTGCGAATTCAGTGCTCAATCAGAGTGAGATCCTCATGAGTACAGCATCCATTTCAGTTCTTCTTGCGACGCAGAGCAACCCCTGCACCACCCAGCGCAAGAGCGGCCAAGACTGCAATTCCAGCTACAGAACCGGTCTTCGCCAGCTTCTTGCCCTTCGGAGCCTTCGGGTTCACCGCGGTGTTCGTCGATGCAGGCTGCTGAACGACTGGGCAAGCAACCGACACAGTCAAACCTGCGGCCTCGGGAACGACGGTTCCAAAATCGGTCTCAACAGTGACGGGCAGCGTGAGCACTCCCCCTTCGGGTTTGGCGGCGCATACCGACATCGGCAGCGAGGCCTTCAAAGTTGCCTGACCTGCACCATCAGTCGTGATGATCGAGGCTTCGTCAGAAGCATGCAATTCACGCAGCGAGTTATCAACACTTGCGCTGGCGACAACAGATCCGAAGGAGACCTTGACATTCTGGGTCTTTCCGGGGCCCTCGGAGAAGGACAGCCCACGCAAAGGCACCGTGAATTCCTGATCGGGAGTCACCGGATCGCTCGGGAGCGTCACGCCAATTGCCTGCTTGAGGGTCGCAGCCTTAATGCCGTTGTGCGCGCCCAGGTATTCGTTGAACTTATCTCGGTCGAGGTTACCCAAAACCGTCTTCGTTCCACGGGTGAGCGCCGGGAAGGTATCGCCTCCTGCAAGGAGGAAGGTCACCGATCCAACTGTGTATTCCTTGTTCATATCAATGGGCGCACCATTGACGAGCAGCGAGGTAATGCGCTCACCGTAAGGCTTAGAGGCATCGTAGGTGTACTGGACATTCTTCGACAGACCAAGCTTGAGCAGCGGGCGCGAGTTCTGAGAGTTCAGGTTCGTCTTCCACTGTTCTTCCAGAGCGTCCTTCACGTCAGAACCCTTGATGGTCACGTATCCCAGCTCGTTCGAGAAGGGCATGACGTCGTAGCTCTGCTTGTAGGTGATGGTGCCATCGCTACCGGGTTCAAGATCTGCACGCATACCGCCAGCATTGATCATGCCGATATCGACGGGGTTGCCATCGGGGGTGTGGATCGTTTCGCGCATTGCGTCAGCGGCCAGGTTGCCCAAGGTCGACTCAATACCGCGGTTACCGCCCTTTTCGATGCTTCCATCGGGGGCCACGAAGATGCCACGGTGGAAGCTCTCGGTGTAGCCCCGTGCCACAACTTCGGCACCGGCGGCTGCCGAGGCCTGCTGCGCGCGGGTAACAACTGCCTTCGTCTCAGGGTCTTCACCGCACTCATAAACGGTTGCAGCAGGGATCAGCTTGGTATCGGCCTTAACGACCTTTCCGGTCGCCGTGTCGTAGGAGATCTGGATCAGGCCCAGGTTATCCGTGTAGGAACCCGATGCAACGCCCGCGAGAAGCGGATTTGCGGAGGTGAGCGTGACCGCTGAATCGACATGGTCGAACTCGTAAGGAACGTGCGTGTCGCCACCCATGAGACCGTCGACATCGGGGCCCATCTTCGGGTAGTTATTCTTCACGTCATCATCAAGCATGGCGATGACGATCTGCGCGGTCCCGTCCTGCTTGAGCTGCTTAGCCAGGGTGTTGATCTTGGCGACCGGATCGTTGAAGGTCAGACCCGCAGTGGTTCCGGGGCTGAGCTTATAGGGCACGTCCCCAGCGATTGCACCAATAAATGCAACCGTCACTCCCGAGGGAGAGGTCCACAGCTTGTATTCTCCCAAGTACGGAGTACCCGAACCCCAGGTTCCCATTCCGTCAACATTTGCAGCCAAGTAGGGGAAGTTCGTCTGAACAAACTCAGAGGGGTTCGATCCATCAACGCGCTGCTTGAAGACAGTCTGGCCCATATCCAGCTCGTGGTTGCCCATGGTCGATGCCAAGGCATGCATCGTATTGAGTGCCTCGATGGTCGGGTTATCCTTCAGTGCACCAGAGGTATAGGGGGAGGCGCCAATATTGTCGCCCAACAGGGTGAAGCTTGAGTTCGGGTTCGTTGCCTTTGCTTTCTTGAGGTAGCAATTCATCGCCGGAAGACCTGCTTCGCTGATCTTCTTGGTCTTGCGGTCCTTTTGCGGCTCAATGTGTCCGTGTACATCGGTGAGGTTGTACAGGTCCAAGGTGACGATATCGGATGCTCCGCGCTCCGCTGCGGCAGCGGGGGCCGGAGCAGGAGTCGCTTCGCCTGCCGAGGCCTCGGCAGTGGGGGTGGCGGCAGGAGCCTCGGTACTCGCTTGCGCCGTGGGGGTGGCGTCACTGGCAGGCTCCGCGAGCGCAGTCAGCGGTGTTGCAAAGAGCGCGAGCGCCGCACCGGTTGCAATCGCCACTCGTCGTGAAGTGGTGAACATATTGTGTGTTCCTCTCGTGATGGTTGGTGAGGGTCAGAGTGTCTTACGGCGCAGCACACAACCGATTGCTGCCAAGGCTAAAGCTCCCGCAATCAGCGGAATACTTCCCATGACACCGGTCGAGGCCAAAGTGGAGTGCTTCGGAGTCACTGCGGATTGCGGGGAAGGTTGCGTGGGAGCGCTCGGGGAGACGGAGGCCTGTCCCGAAGGTTCACTGGTGGGTGCAACACGCGGATTGTTAATCGGAGTGATGAGATTCAAACCGATGATTTCAGGATTGTGGTCCGAGGCGCGGTAGGGGTTATCGGCCTCGAAAGCCAAGTAGGCGTTGTAGTTGGCACGCGAGTATTCGAAGGCAATGCTCTCTTGCGCGTTCACGGCCCACGACTTCACTCCAGTGATCAGCGGGTGTGCTGCAGAGTTAGCAAAGACGTGGTCCATCGATCCCGAACGACCACCATAGACATAGGAAGAGTCGCCGTGACCCGACTCATGGGTCCAACCAGCATCAGTGAGAACCTTGAGCGGATCTTCCTTGGAATAGGCGTTGAAGTCACCGACAAGCAGAGTTGGGGTTCCATCAAAACGCTGAGCAAAAGTGGCAAGTGCCCGGGCTTGCTTAACGCGGACTCCATTGGAATTACCCTGCCCGTCACCATTGTCGGTATTCGCGGCAGCTTCTGCAGCGGACAAGTTCTTCGGCGCGGACCCCTTCGACTTAAAGTGGTTGGCAATAACGACGAAATTCTTGCCCTCGTGGTTTGTATCAGTGATCGGCTTGAATTCTTGAGCGAGCGGCTGGCGAGCAAGGCCTGTGTATGCGGGGTCATCAAAAATGACTGAGTTACCAACCGGGGTAATCCTTGCCTTCTTGTAGATGAAGGCAATACGGATGACATCTTCGTTCGCAGGAACGGTTGAAGGGCTGGGGACATAGGCCCAGACCTCGGATCCGGCAGCTGCGTTGAGTGCATTGACCAAGCTCTTGAGCGCACCATCACGATCGCTGCTGACACCCGATGCGACGGGGTTTTCGATTTCTTCCAATGCCACGACGTCGGCATCGATCGTGTTAATCGCCTGAACAATCTTGGTTTGCTGGTTCGAAAAAGCCTGCGAGGACCAGGCTCCGCGAAGCTTGCAGTTCTTATCGGTTATGAACTTGTGATCGCGATCCTCGTACCCCTTGCACCCGGGTTCGTTTTCACCCAGATCAGAGAAGTAGTTGAGGACGTTGAAGGTTGCAACCTTCGTATCTCCGCCCACTGTTGGAGCAGCTGGACGCTCCCCCGTGATGGTGACCGGAGAACGATCAGGGTAACCAGCGGTCATCTGCGTGGGCTGGAAAACAAAGCTTCCAAAGCGCGATTCCAAGACAACGGGTTTCGTGAAGGTGACGTGGTAGCCCACGCGCGCAGGTGCTCCATTGGCCAAGTAGGCGTAGCGCTCTTTGTGCCCGTTCTGCTTGAAATTCGTCAGGTCTGTCGTCGAGGCATCGTCTAGGTCGATGGTCTTCGCAGCGTTTTCGGCCTCGTAGGCTTGAGCAGCGGCACCGGGGGCAACAACGTCGGTCGCAGTACGCAAAACCTCGCTTCCAGGGGTCAGCGAGAGCGTCCCGAAGCGGTTCGTCTTGTAGTTATCCGTAATTGTCCAGGTGTCCTTGGGCAGAACCAGCATGGATTCAAGCGCTTCCATCTGCTTTTGAGTCGGCACACCGCTCAGTTCCGTGGGTTTAACGGGATCGCATCCGCTCACTGCTGTGATCTTTTCCGGAAGCAGTTGAGTCAAGCTCTGGGTTGAAGCGGTTGCATTCTTGACACCCGAATATTCAGCAACCTTTCCTTTGACGACAACGCAGTCGCCAATCGAAGGCATTGAGGCAGAGGATTTCCCCATAAAGACGAAGAGGCCATCGGAGGTGCTTCGCGCGGGATCCCAGGTTCCGCCTGTTCCTGGGGTTTGGATGGTGAAGCCTTCGAGGCCTTTAAGGTTTGCGTTCTCTGCCTTGGGATAGGCCGCGGTCACAATGCCTTTGGTTTCAACGGTTTGATTAATCAGGTGAGAGTCATCTCCATCACCTGGGGTTTGGATATCGCCGATGCTCACCAGCGTCGGCGCCGCGCGGTCCTCGCCCTGGGCTTGCGAGGCCTCGGCGCTGGGAACAGAAGCCGCCTCCTCTGGGGCTGTAGTTACTGCCTCGGGCGCGGGAGATGCCGTTTGTGCATCATTTCTTGCTGTTTCACCTCCTGCCGGGTCAGCGTAAGCCACAATGGGTATCCCCATGAGCGAGAGTGTCGCAAGAGTGGTCACCAGTGTCCGATTCTTCGCATGCAGCATGTGCATCTTCCTCTCAAGGCGAACGAATCCGAATGCAGAAAACAGCGGGCATCGTCTGCGAGGACAGAGCAGGCACACTCTAGACCTGTTACCCCCGACCACTCGAAAGGTTAGTCCTTCTCAGAAGGCAGAAGGAACATTTTCACAAAATCTCAGTATCACTTTGGAGAATCCTCAGCTCGCCCCCAGATAAAGGGAAATGAGCGTCCATTTTCTGCAACGTTCTCCACAGCTGAGGAGATATTCACTACTGTAGGAACATGTCTATACCTACTCCTCCCCCGGCACAGCCTCCAACGACGCAAGCTCCTGTGGAAGTCGAGCCTCCTGCACTTGCAAGTCGCGGCCTCGTAAAAATTTTCGGAAACTTGGTTGCCGTCGCAAACCTCACCCTCGATATCCCCAAGGGCTCCTTCTACGGCTTCGTCGGCCCCAACGGCGCGGGTAAGACAACTACCCTCAACATGGCAACCGGCCTGCTTACCCCCGATCAGGGAACCGCCTACGTCAATGGAATTGATGTATGGAAAGACGATCAAGCGGCTCGCGCACAGCTCGGCGTCATGCCTGACGGTATGCGTTTACTTGACCGTCTCTCAGGCCCAGACTTCTTGGTGCATGTTGGAATGCTTCGCGGGTTGGATCGAGAAACTGCCCGCCAGCGAGCTCACCAGCTTCTGGATACCCTGGACCTGACCGATGCTGGAAAGAAACTCATTTCGGACTACTCAGCTGGTATGACGAAGAAGATTTCTCTGGCGGCAGCACTCATTCACGCTCCCTCTCTGTTGGTTCTTGACGAACCCTTCGAGGCCGTTGACCCGGTTTCGGCGGCAAATATCCGCCAGATCTTGCAAGACTTCACTTCCCGAGGGGGAACGGTCATTCTCTCCAGTCACGTCATGGCAACAGTCCAACAGCTGTGCACGCACGTCGCGGTGATTAATCACGGACAAGTACTGGCCTCCGGCGCAACCGAAGAGGTTGCAGCGGGAATGTCCCTTGACGAGCGTTTTGCCCAGCTGGTTGGCGGCGTTCACACCAGCGAAGGACTGTCATGGCTGGCCAACTGATTCGCATGAAATTGCGCATCATGTGGAATACGGTGCGCAGTCAGACAGCCGTTTTGATTTTCTCGATCATCGGCATTGTGTACGGTTTGGGTTTCACGGGCTTTGCCTACTTTGGTATTGCCAAGATTGCAACCATAGTGACTGAGGCTCCATGGGTCTTTGTCATGCTGCCCGGACCTGTGATTTTCGTGGGCTGGATCATCTGCCCAGTGATCATGGCATCGATGGATAACTCCCTTGAGCCGCGCCGACTTTCTCCCTTTGTCGCACCTACGCATCAGCTCGCGCGCGCACTTATAGCCGCTTCATGCGTGAGCATCGGAGCAATTTTCTCTGGACTCTTCATCATTCTTCCCGCCTGGTTTTATCTCTTCCGGGGGCTTTGGGCCATGGCTGCAGGATCACTCATTGCCGGGGTGCTCACACTTGTGACCGCAATCGTGTGGGCAAAGGCAATCACGACGTGGGCGGGAAACCAGATTCAAAAAGATTCAACGCGAAAGAACTTAGCGGGCTTCATTGGGACCATGGTGTTCATTTCTGTCTTTGCACCGATGGGGATCTGGTTCCAACTCCTTGCCGAGCATTTCTCATATGATGCGGTGCTGGCTGCGCTTCCAGTCGTGTACACAACACCTTTTGGTTCCTTCTTCGGAGTCGTCGCATCTGTGAGCGAGAGTGACTACCTGACGGCCGGGATCCGTTTCGCGATTGCTGCCCTTACTGCCGGCGCGGCTTGGTTCCTGTGGCTGAGGGTTCTGGAACCAGCGATGCACGGGGTTTCCCGCCCAGTGTCTGCGCAAGCTCAGCAGGCGATCAAAGAGGGACGCTATCACGTTGATGAAGAGCGCGCGTCCAAAGAACGCGAGCAGCAGCGCCAAGATTCACGTGCACTGGGACTCAAATACGTACAGCGCTGGGAAGCACTTGGTCTCTCACCTCAGAGCGCTTCCATGGCAACGAAGACCGCTTACTACTGGCTTCATGATTCGCGCCTGTCGACCTCTCTTGCGTCCAGCATTTTCTTCCCCTTCATGGCAGTTCTCATGAGTTTCCTGATGGACAGTGAAAGCCGCAGTGAGGTGCCTTTCTCCTTCAATTTCTTCCTGTACCTGGCTCCTTTAGTCATCGGGGCGACAGTCGGGGCAAATATGCAATATGACTCCACTGCAGCGTGGATCCCTATCGCATCTGGAGTTCGTGGCGCTCAAGACCGCTTGGGACGCCTGCTCGGATCCTTGGTGGTGATCACTCCGGTTATCCTCATCGCAGATAGCATTGCGTGCACCATTTTGGGTAATACTTTTGCCGACACCGCCTGGGTTTTGGGCCTGTGCTTGCTTCTTTTGGCTGCTTCTTCTTCAAC
Organism: uncultured Actinomyces sp.; assembly: GCA_900541895.1. Taxonomy (GTDB): domain Bacteria; phylum Actinomycetota; class Actinomycetes; order Actinomycetales; family Actinomycetaceae; genus Pauljensenia. The sequence goes on from UWSI01000005.1 coordinate 78,032, forward strand.
GGCAATGATCATTGGAAGCCGCTGGGTCTATCAAGTCCAACAGCCGGGGGCGTCTCCCCTTAGTACCCGAGGAACTGGATCGGGCATGGTTGCGATGTGGGCTATCTCGGCTACAACACTCGGTGGGCTTCTTGGTGCACTTCCCGGGTGGTTGGCTCTGTATTTCACCGCCGGTCACACGATCGCATTTATTGGAGCCTTTGTATTCTCAGCTGCGTGGAGCGCAGGCCTTATGGCGATTGCGGTCAGGTGGGGCGGAAAACTCTGGGACCGTTACAAGGTTGAGATGCTCAACAAGATGCAGTCCTGGCCCGGACGATAAACCTTATTTTTAAACATAGGGGTGTGGTCCGCAGGAATTCCTGCGG